>JAWPMR010000001.1:1905961-2541281 GCA_033344815.1 Paracoccaceae bacterium
GGCTTGGTCTTGCAACGCTTCAGATTGAAGGACATAGGCAAGCGCCAGCATCAATGCTGTGTCTGAGGCGGGTTTGAGCGGGAGCCACTCGCATCCCTCCGGCGCATCTGTTCGCTGCGGGCCGACATTGATGCAGCGCGTGCCTTTGGCGAGACATCGTTCCAGCCAACTGCCCGTGTCATGCTCAGTGATACCGCCCATGCTAACCTGCGCATTCTTGGCGTTGATACCCCCGAACATGACAAGCGTTTGTGTATGGGCATGAATCGTTTGCCATCCATCTTGATGTTCGTAGCCCATCGTCAGGAATTTCTTGCCGAAAACATGTGGCATGATCGCCTGCGCACATCCTGTGGAGTAACTTCCGAACGACTCAACATACCCACCGACACAATTGAGAAAGCGGTGCATTTGACTCTGGGCGTGATGAAACCGTCCGGCTGACGCCCATCCGTATGAACCGCCATATATCGCTTCGTTTCCATGGGATGTGCGCACGCGATCAATTTCGCGCGCGGCAATATCAAGCGCTTCGTCCCAGGGAACTTCGACAAAACTGTCGCTGCCTCGTCCCGAACGGTCCCCATTTTTCAGCCATTCCCGACGGATCGACGGGCGCGAAACGCGCGACGGATGATGCACTGCCGCTGGGATACTATCGGAGATGGAGCTTGGCTCTGGATCGGGCCCGAACGGGCGCGTTGCAACAATCAGGTCTCCCTCGACGTCGACCTCGAATGCTCCCCAGTGGCTCGATGTTACCTTCGTCTTTCGCGTCGAATTATCCACCATTTCTGGTCCTCTGTTTGCCCGCAGGCCTTGTTACTAATTTCCCAACATGCCTTGATTTGCGCGCCGAATGAAACCCCATTGGCGCGAAGTCAGGACAGCATCGGCAATGGCAGAGGTGGCTGAAGTGCCTCAAAAGCCGCACCGATGCGCAGAACAGTCGCCTCTTCGTTGGGCCGCGCGATCACTTGAAGACTGGTCGGAAGCCCGTCCTTTCCCAACCCTGATGGCATCGACAGCGCGCACATACCAAAATAATTTACGTGCCTTGTAAAATGGCTTGGCGCGATGGACTGATCCACAACATCAATCGGTGGCGCCGTTGAGGTCATCGTAGGCGTCAAAAGCGCATCCAGGCCTTTCATCCGCTTCAAATACGCATCCTGCGCAGCCAACCGGTCTTTCAGGAGTTGGATGTAGTCGACCGCCAGAACATCTCGTCCAACAAGCATTCGAGTGCGGACGTCCTCGTCCAAAGGAAGGTCGTCCTGCTCATAAAGATGTCCATGATGGAAATACCCTTCAGCAACGATCAGCAATCCGCAGGTCGCCGTCAAATCCGCATAAGGCTGCCGGGCCGAGAAGACGACCAGTTCGGCACCAGCATGTCGCAGTCTGTCCAGCGCGGCATCATAGGCCTCCAAAACGTCAACGGAACAAACTGCACGTTCCGTTCCATCCAATACGCCCAGTCGCATGCCCTGAACACCGCGCTTCAGATCTGCGAAAGGCCCGGTGGCATCGCGACGGTGACGGTCAACACGCCATCCTTCAGCGCCCTTCATGGAAAGATACATCAAGAGCGCATCCTCGACAGATCGTGCCAAAGGGCCGGGTGTGTCCAAAGTGTCCGACAACGGCAAAATACCCTCAGTCGGAAGTTGGCCTTCGGTGACCTTTAGGCCAACAAGCCCACAGTATCCTGCAGGAAGACGTACGGATCCTCCGGTGTCCGTTCCGACGCCGCAAACGATCATGCCAGCGGCCGTCCCGGCGCCCGTTCCGGAGGAGGATCCACCCGGCACCCTGTGCACACTCATATCCCAAGGATTGCGTGGCGTGCCCATCTTCTGGTTTGTGCCCCAGCCTCCTAGCGCGAATTCGACCGTTTTTGTCTTTCCGATCATGATGCCGCCTGCCTCGAACAATCGGTGCGCCAAAGCACAGGTCGATGGGGAAACCCGGTCTTTGAAGACCATCGAGCCACCGGTTGTTACACGTCCTTCGACGTCACAGATATCCTTCAATCCGAATGGTATCCCATGAAAAGGCCCCAATCGTGCGCCCGTCGCCAACATTTGATCTGCGGCCTCCGCTTGCGACATGGCCTCTTCCGCGTAAACGGCTTGGAAAGCACCGATCGTGGAATCCAGCCTCTCGATCCGGTCAAGATGAGCTTTTACAACGTCGGACGGGCGCAGTGATCCGTTGGCATAACCATCGGTGATTTCTGCCAGGGACGGATAATGCGCATCACTCAGCAAACTCACCTAGTTAACCTTCGTGGCAGTAACATTCTTTTCAGAGAACCAGTCCTTGCCAGGCACAGCGGCAAGCAGTTCCCGGGTGTAGGATTCCGACGGGTTTGCGAACATGGCCGATGTTGCCCCAACCTCGATCACTTTGCCGCGTTGCATCACGGCAATTCTGTCGCAGACCTGAGCAGCGACTCTCAGATCATGCGTGATGAAGATCATTGAAAGATTCATGCGATCTCGGATTTCATCCAACAGTTTCAGGATTTGCGCCTGAATAGACACATCCAGTGCAGATACAGGTTCATCAGCAACTAGGATCTCGGGTTCAAGCGCCAAAGCCCGTGCAATGCCGATACGCTGTCGCTGACCACCCGAAAACTCGTGCGGAAAGCGTTCATATGCACGCGCGTCCAGACCAACAATGTCGAGCAATTCCAGCGTGCGGTCTTTGGCTTCCTTTGCGCTTGCCCCGTACATCATCGGTCCTTGCGCGATAATTTTACCAATGCGCGTGCGCGGATTCAAAGAAGCGAACGGATCCTGAAAAACCATCTGGATTTTCGAACGGTGGGGACGCATCGCGGCCCGCCCAAGCGGCCGCAGGTCGGTATCACCAAGCAAGATCTGGCCCGCTTCAGCATCGTTCAACCGGACGATGCAGCGCGCCACGGTGGACTTGCCAGAGCCGCTTTCACCGACAATGCCAAGTGTTTCACCGCGTGCCAGATCAATGGAGACATCGTCGGCTGCATGCACAACCCGGCCTTTACCCCCAAACAGCCCGCCGCCACTTCGGTAGGTCTTTTCCAGGTTCTTTACCTTGAGCACCTGCTCCGTGGATCTCGGACGTGCCGGACGTGGCACGAGATCCGGCACGGCACTGATCAAAGCCTTGGTATAGGGATGAGAGGGGTTGCGCAGCACCTGATCCGTTGTACCCGTTTCTACAACCAGACCATTTTGCATGACACACACTCGATCAGCGATATCAGCGACAACGCCAAAATCATGTGTGATGAACAAAACGCCCGTTCCGTGCGCGGCCTGCATCTCCTTGATCAGCTTCAGCACCTGCGCCTGTGTGGTCACGTCCAAAGCTGTAGTAGGTTCATCTGCAATCAGAATTTTGGGATCCAGAGCAAGCGCCATGGCGATCATGGCCCGCTGGCGTTGACCCCCAGAGAGTTCATGCGGATATGCTTTCAGTGTCTGTTCCGGATCCGGCAGTTGCACATCCTGCAAGAGTTTCAGCGCTCGACTGCGCCTTTCCTTGCCCGGCATCCGGTCGTGAAACCGAAAAACCTCGTCAATTTGCGTTCCAATCGTCATGACAGGATTCAAGGCCGTCATCGGTTCCTGAAAAATCATTGAGATTTCGGAGCCGCGGATTTCCCGCAAGCGTTCCTCGCTCGCCTGTGCCAGATCCTCACCTTCAAAAACCACGCTGCCTTTGGAGATTTTCACGTGCGGTTTGGGCAGCAGCCCCATAACCGCCCGCGCAGTCAGCGATTTGCCTGAGCCGCTTTCGCCCACAACACAGAGTATCTCATTGGGATCGAGTGACAGGTTCATGGTTTCGACGGCAAAGGGCCGCTGGCTTTCTGGCGGCAGTGAGACGTGCAAATCAGCAATTTCCAGAAGGCGGCTCATGTACGTTCCCTCAGCCGCGGGTTCAGTGCATCATTTATGCCCTCGCCAACAAGATTGATCGCAAGCACCGTCACCAGAATTGCGATCCCGGGAAACGTGCAAACCCACCAGGCGGATCGCAAAAGCGTACGCCCAGCCCCGATCTGAAACCCCCAACTCATGATGTTGGGATCACCAAGGCCGAGGAAAGCAAGACCACTTTCGATAAGAATTGCCGTTGCCACCATGAGCGAGCCGATAACAATAACAGGGGAGAGACAATTGGGCAGGATTTCACCAAGCATGATCCGGAGATCGGACATGCCCAGAGTGTGACAGGCCTGCACGAATTCCCGGTTTCGCAACGACAGGAATTCACCGCGCACCAATCGCGCGACCGCGGGCCAGGACACAACCGCGATCGCAATCACAATACTCTCGATCGAGGGCTTCATAATGGCCACCAAGAGTATCGCAAAAATAAAAGAGGGGATGGTCTGAAACATCTCGGTAAAGCGCATCAGCAGGTTGTCGATGATCCCCCCAAAGTATCCCGCAAACGCCCCCATCAAGATGCCCACAAACACGGCCACCAACGTTGCCAGTAATCCGATCAAGAGCGATGTCTTGGCCCCATGGGCGATCCCGGCAGCCACATCACGTCCAAGGCTGTCGCTGCCCAAAAGAAAGCCGTTTTCACCGGGAGGCGACATCGGTTTGCCCGCCAGACTGAATGGATCTTCCGGGTAGAACAGACCAGCCGTTGCCGCCAGGAATGTCATGAGAAAGAGGATCATCAAACCAATGACAGCGCCACGGTTTCGCACAAAGAGTTTCCAGAATGACATAGTTCAGTCCACCTCGATCCGGGGGTCGAGCGACGAATAGACGATGTCGACAACAAGATTGACTGCCACGACCAGCAGGGCAGACAGGAAAAATATCCCAAGGAGCAAGTTCAAGTCCCGGGAAAACAAGGCCTCAAAGGCCAGCATGCCCAGCCCGGGCCAGGCAAAAACAGATTCCACAATGACTGATCCGCCAATCAGGGCCCCAACCTGCACACCTGCCATTGTCACCACTGGCAGCAAGGCGTTGCGCAAGACGTGAACGAACATGATCCGATTTTCCGTCACCCCTTTGGCACGTGCAGTGGTCACGTAATCCTGACCGGCCTGTTCGAGCATCGACGCGCGCATGAGGCGGGTGTAGAGCGCAAGATAGAACAACGCCAAAGTGATCGTGGGCAGAACGAGGTGGTGTGCGATATCTTTCACCCGGTCCCAGCCTTCATAAAACATCGCAAAATTTTCCATACCCGATGTCGGGAACCAACCAAGGTTCAAAGAGAACACGACGATAAGCATTAATCCGACCCAGAAAAGCGGCGTGGCGTAGGTAATCAATGCGAAAATCGATATCGCGGTATCGCGCCATGTATTCAATCCCATGGCCGCAACAAGACCCAGGAAAATGCCGAAGCTCACGGCAAGTGTAATGGTTGATACCATCAGCAGGACTGTAGCGAACAGGCGGTCGAAAATCAGCTCTCCGACAGGCATTTCGTGCCGGAATGAATATCCAAGATCCAAGAACACAACGTTCTTAAGATATACGGCAAGTTGCACCGGAAGCGGCTGATCTAGTCCAAACTTCGCCCGTAATTCAGCCATATACTCAGGCGTTGCCGACCCTGCCTCTCCCGCCAAAACATCAACGGCATCACCTTCGGCCAACTGCAACAGAAGGAAGTTCAAAATGATAATCGCCAAAACGATTGGGATGGCTTGAAGCAGCCGCTTTACGACATACCGCATGCGGCGCGCAAAATGTGACACGATTGAGATCCCCCGGGGATGCCTCCGGCCCGGCGCGGGCCAGAGGCTGATTATTTCAGATTACTGTTCAATCCAAGCTCTGTCGAACGGTCCATAAGCCCCAAGCGCCGACGTGGCATGATCTTTCAGCTTATCATTGTACACCGTCAGGAACTCCATTTCGAACACGTTTGCCACGGGCAGATCTTCGGCGAGAATGCCTTGGATCTCAGCATAGATTTTCGAACGTTTTTCGGCATCCGGCTCGACCGCACCGGCAGCCAAGAGGGCATCGATTTCGGAGTTCGAGTAGCGCGACGAATTCACAAAGGCCGTCCCCTGACGGATCTGGTCGGTACCATAGTGACGGTGAACACCCAGCACCGGATCGGAAAGCTGGTAGAAGTAGTTGACGTTCATTTGGAAATCATAGTCTCCATACACCCGCTTGATCCAGGTCGGCACATCTTCATAACGCAGATCAACTTCGATCCCGAGTGGCAGCAACGCTTGCTTCATGTATTCGCCAGCACGGCGCCAATCTTCCCCGTAAGGAATCAGATCCAGTGTGAAGGATGCGCGCACACCGTCCGCATTTGGTTCGATGCCAGCTTCATCCAGCACGGCGATCGCCGCTTCTGTGTCTCCATTGGACGGATAGTTTGGCATGCCAGCGGCATAAAGACCGGTTGCATCAAAGTTACTGGACAAAGCGGCCGTGGCGGATTTGCCATATCCAAACCAGATGTTTTCGATCAGGAACTCGCGGTCCACCACCAGCGAAATAGCTTTGCGCATAGCCGGATTGTCGAATGGTGCGGTGGTCGTGTTGAACTCAATCAAGGCCATTGGGTTGATCATTGAGTAGCCATCGGTCGTGACCGAGAAACCATCCATCTCACGCAAGCGAACGGCGTCAATATTCGGGATCGCACCATAAGCACCGTAAAGAACTTCACCATTCTCCATTGCTGCAGTACGGGTTGATGCATCAGGAATAAAACGTCCTACGACACGGTCGAGATAGGGCAATCCAGGTTTCCAGTAGTTTTCGTTTTTGTCCAAACGAATATACTGACCTTTTTTCCACTCAACGAATTTGAATGCTCCAGTGCCTACAGGGTTGTTTACCAGATCGGCGCTCCGCAGATCTTCACCTTCAAGCAAATGCTTCGGAACAATCGGGCTTTCGTAACCAGAAAGCGCGCGCAACATATAGGGCGCCGGATTGGCAAGATTGAAAACCGCTGTGTGCTCATCGGGCGTATCGATAGATGTCACTTCGCGGAATGAATTCGGTCCCCTCGGGTGCACCTGCTTGAGGACATCCATCACCGTGAACTGAACGTCGGCGGAAGTGAACGGCTCCCCGTCGTGCCAAGTCACCCCTTGGCGTAGGTTGAATGTAACGGTCTTGCCGTCCTCGCTGACCGCATAGCTTTCGGCGAGCGCAGGAACAATGTTCAGATCGTTGTCATAATCAAACAGACCATCGTAAATCTTGGGTGCAACCAGACCAATTGGACCCGAGGTCGAAAGATAAGACGCCAACGATGGCGGCTCGGGCTGGACAATATACACAAACGTCCCGCCGGCGTCTTGCGCGCCAGCCAACCCAGGGGCAAAGGCCGTTCCAATTGCACACAGGGCCGCACCGACCCATCTCCGAAAATTCATTTAAGTAACTCCATGTCAGACTTCTTGTTCTTTTGGTTCGTCACGACACAATGCCTTAATATTCCATTGCAGCAAGAGACTTACGTGCCGCCTCCCCGAAACTCGTTAAAAACATTAAATAAAATTCTGTACTGCCTATTTTTTCGACAGCCGCTCGTCAAGCAAAGCCTCGAAGTAGAACACTTTCGAATCGTCCCTGCGGCATCGACAAATTTCTGCGAATGACGGAGCTGGAAGACTTTGATACCATCCTGAAACGCCGCCGGTTTCTTGGTGCGCGGCGGAAACTGGCAATATCAGATCAATGGCAGCCATCTTCAATTGCAGCCAAAAAGTTCGCCTTGTTGGACATCACAAATCAGATATTCGCCGTTGAATGCGTACTTCGCAGTGTTGGCTTCGCGGTATTTCATAAGCCGACGCCTCTACGCTTAGGGGCAAATGACCTACATCACAATAAAATACAAGAATGACCTCTTCCCGGCCTTTGCAGTAATCGCTTTCAATTTTGCCATCCAGAAAGGGCTGAAATTCGGCTACTCAGTTTTTGAGAAGTGTCCTCTTGGTTTGTCGAAAAGTTCTCCTGTTTCTGTGATCTGCAGGAAGTCGCACAATTCTTGGATAAATCTTGTGCGCCGGCCCTATTGAAACGAAGATTAAATGGTGTGGCAGTCTCAGGTAAGTTCGTCGCTAGCAGGCTCGTTTGCAACATTCGAAAAAGAAAGAACAGAGCACCTCCAACAACAGCAGCCTGATCAGCGCCACTTGGTTGGTTCACTTTGAATGTTTGTGCATGATTGGCCTGGGTTTCATCGGGATGATGGTTTCCGGAGCCGGTGGGCGGTAGCCTGGGGCCCTATGTTGTCGTTTGGTGTTGTAGTGTTTCCTCCATTGTTCGATCAGGATTTGCGCCTCCCTTAGCGAGTAGAAGACCTCTCCGTTCAGCAGTTCATCCCGAAGCCTTGCATTGAAGCTTTCACAATACCGGTTCTCCCAGGGCGAGCCGGACCCGATGTAGGCGGTCTTGGCACGGACTGCTGAGATTCATTCTCGAACGGCCTGAGCGATGAACTCTGGGCCGTTGTCTGACCGGATGTAGGCAGGGACACCGCGCAGAATGAACAAGTCGGTCAGCGCGTCGATACCCTCGGTCGAGTTCAGCCTCCTCTTCACTCGGATCGCGAGGCACTCCCGTCTGTGTTCATCCAGGATGTTGAGCGTCCGGAACGCTTTCCCATCATCGGTCCGATGATGAACGAAGTCATAGCTCCAGACATGGTTGCGGTATTCAGGCCTCAGCCGAACACAGGAACCATCCTTCAGCCAGAGCCGTCCTTTCTTTGGCTGTTTCAGGGGCACTTTGAGCCCTTCACATCGCCACAGGCGTTCGACCCGCTTGTCGTTGATCTGCCAGCCAGCATCTCTCAACAGAACCGCGATCCGGCGGTACCCGTATCGACCATATTGGCGCGTCAGCTCGATCATGTCAGACACCAGACGATCTTCATCGGCGCGGCCAACGGGCACCCGCCTCTGTGTGGAGCGAGGCTGCCCCAGGACACGACAAGCACGACGCTCCGAGATGTGGAGCTGACTCCGCACATGGTCAATGCAGGCACGGCGACGTGAAGAGCTCAGTCGTTTCCCCGTGCGGCCTACGACAGGACCAGCTTGTCCAGCGTCAGGTCCGATACCGCTCGCCGCAGCCGATCATTCTCCTTCTGAAGCCGCTTTAGCTCTTTCAGTTGGTCGGTTCCCATCCCACCATACTGCTTAGGCTAGCGATAGAAGGTCTGTTCTGTGATCTGCACGTCGGATGGCGTCTACGCGCGCCATCCCTTGGCCGCACAGCACCTCAACCTGCCGCAACTTACTGACAATCTCTTCCGGCTTGTGTCGCTCGATTCCCATCTTTGACCCTCCGATTCCTAACCATAGGGGCCGAACACTTCAGTGGGGCAGCACCATAAGATCAGAGCTGACACGAGTTGTGCACTGTCTTCGGCTATAACGTCATGAAAACCGGCAGTGGTCTTGATAATGCGTCCCTGCCCCGTCGCGAAACCGGGTAACCATCTGTTCTTCGACCGAGGCCATGACGCCAATGCACTTGCAGGTGACAGCCATGTTGTCCGGTGTCGCGACCCTGGTCAGAAAAGCCGCATGCTCAGGAGGCAGTGTGTACGTCTTGGTGGCGGGGGTCGAAATCGATAACCCGTGATGTCACCATGACACCAAGCCATTCCCGTACATATCGCTCTGCCAAGTCGGCTTTCTCTGCCAACGCCTAGGAAGCACTCTTTGGAATGGTACGATTGCGCCGTCGAAGAGCGCCCGGACTCGTCGCTCAGATTTTTACTGTTACGGCAAGGTATGGCCCGGCATATGCCGGGCCGCTGTTCAAAAGTGGCCGTTGATGGTTTGGATGCCACTAACCGGACCTTTAACCCAGAGTGGGCATGGTGAATTCAGGGTCGGAACGCCGACCGGATGGCCAACGCGTCGTGGTGGTCTTGATGCGGGTATAGAACCGTACGCCCTCCATCCCATGCATGTGATGCTCACCGAAGATAGAAGACTTCCAGCCGCCAAATGAGTGATACGCCATTGGAACGGGGATAGGCACGTTGATGCCGATCATGCCGACTTCAACATCCTGACTGAAGCTGCGCGCGGTATCACCGTCACGGGTGAAGATCGCGGTCCCATTGGCATAGTCGTGGCTATGCACCAGATCGAGCGCTTCCTGATAGGAATTCTTGCGCACCACGGACAGAACCGGACCAAAGATTTCTTCTTTCCAGACGGCCATGTCCTCTGTGACATTGTCCAACAGCGTGCCGCCAAGGAAATACCCCCCCTCGTAGCCCTGCATATCCTGCGAGAAATCGCGCCCATCAACGACGACTTTGGCACCCTCAGATTCGCCAGTAGCGATATAACCGCGCACCTTTGCCAAGTGCTGTTCAGTGACCAAGGGCCCCATTTCGGACGTCTTGTCGGTGGTCGGGCCGATTTTCAGCGCGTTGATCTTGGGCACCATGATGTCAATCAGCGCATCGGCGACAGCATCGGTCACGGGAACCGCCACGGAGATTGCCATGCAGCGCTCGCCGGCTGATCCGTATGCCGCCCCCATCAGCGCATTCGCCGTCATTTCCAGATCCGCGTCGGGCATGATGATGGCGTGGTTCTTCGCGCCACCAAGTGCTTGCACGCGCTTCCCGTTGGCGGTGCCGGTCTGGTGGATGTATTTTGCGATAGGCGTGGAGCCGACAAAGCTCACGGCCTTGACATCAGGGCTATACAACAGCGCATCGACGGCTTCTTTGTCACCATTGACGACGTTGAACACGCCTGCGGGCAGACCAGCTTCGCTCAGCCATTCGGCCAGTTTCAGCGAGGCCGATGGAACGCGCTCGGAGGGTTTCAACACAAAGGTATTGCCAGTCACGAGGGCCACAGGGAACATCCACATCGGCACCATGGCGGGGAAATTGAACGGTGTGATGCCTGCGCAGACACCCAGGGCCTGACGGATGTTGTGGCTGTCGACGACTGAGCCCACATTCTCGGAAAACTCACCTTTCATGAAGTTTGGTGCGCCGATTGCGAACTCTACGACTTCGAGACCGCGGGTGACTTCGCCTACAGCGTCGTCATGGGTTTTGCCATGCTCGGATGCGAGGATGCCCGCCAGCTCATCTGCGCGGTCCCACAGGATGTTCTTGAATTTATCCAGAATGCGCGCACGGCGCAGGACCGGAGTTTTTGACCATGTGGGGAACGCGGCTTTGGCGGCGGCGATGGCGGCGTCGACTTCGACGGTCGAGGCCAGTGGTACAGAGCGTTCGGACGCGCCAATGGCAGGGTTGAAAACGGGTTGTGTGCGACCTGATGTGCCCTGCACATGCGAGGCGCCAATGTAATGTGTAAGTTCGGTCATGGCTTGCTCCTGAAATTATGGCCCCGCTCTACAGTCTTGCTATCACCAAAAACATACACAATACTGATGAACTGTTATTCGAATTTGGATGTAATGGATGAACTGGGATGATCTGCGTTTCTTTCTGGCCGTGTCCCGCGAAGGGCAGATCCTGCGCGCAGCCCAAAGACTCGGCACCTCACAAGCGCGGGTCAATCGCAGGATCACCCAGTTTGAAGAAGCGATCGGAGACAAGCTGTTTGACCGCCGCACCGTTGGGTGCAGCCTGACACAGGCAGGGCGTGCCTTAATGCCAAATGCGCTGGCAGCAGAAGAGGCGATGCTTCGATTGCGAACGCGCCGCGATGCGGATGGCGCAGGCAGTGTCAAAGGGACTGTGCGCATCGGCGCGCCGGATGGTTTTGGAGCGGGCTATCTCGCAGCGCATCTTCCCAAGCTGCGGGCGCTCTATCCGGATCTGAAGGTGCAGCTTGTTCCCGCGCCGCGCTCGTTTTCATTGTCTCAGCGCGAAGCGGACATCGCCATTGTCATCGGGCGTCCCCAGAAAGGGCGGCTTAAGGCAACCAAACTGACGGACTATTCGCTCGGGCTTTATGCCGCGAAATCCTATCTGGCCGAACGAGGCGTACCTGCTGCCATCGACAACCTCAGTGAACATGAACGCGTGGGGTATGTGGACGATCTGATCTATACGCCCGAACTTGACTTCAACAAGGGCTTCTGGCCGGGTTGGAAGTCGCAAATTGAGATCTCCAGCGCGCTGGCTCAAGTGACTGCGGTGCGCGCCGGTGCCGGGATCGGGGTCTTGCATGATTTTGTCGCGCGCGAGGACCCTGAACTCGTCGCGCTCTTTCCTGAGACGAAAGCTGAACGCAGCTATTGGGTGGTCTGGCATGAGGCGATGGATGCGATCCCGCATATCTCCGCCACGACGCGCTTCATTATCGACACCGTGCGTCAGGATCGCAGGCTGTTTTCGCCCGGATTTTGATCTCAGCCGAACGACAGTGCGCGCACGGCCCCCTTTAAAAGACCATTCGGCGACGTGAACGGCCTGCACAGCGTTCTTTGCGCACAGATCAGAACCATCACAAATGAGAACGGCAATGCGCCGATACCCACAGCGGACTGAATTGCACCGACACGCCCAGCGATCAGCAGACCACCAACAAACCGACGAGAGAGCCGCACCCCAGACAAGTGGATGGGCACGCGCGGATGGCTTTTCAGCGATTGCTGCATTGATCGTGGTTACAATCAAGATCGAGCAGTCTGCCGCTTTCACAAGGTATGTGAGTAACAAAACAAAAACGATCGCAGCCATAAACCACGCCAAACCGGAACCGGGGATGAAGTAGACCATCGCGAACAACTGGTTCTGCTGACCTGTGCCAGAGATCGCATTACCTACGCCGCCGTTCGATATCAGATCAATTGCTATTCCACCTACGATCGTGAGCCAGACAAAACGCGTCAGGGATGAGATGATGATCGCCCCCAGGATATCTTCGTGCACGAAGCGACGGCGGGAAATACGCGCAAGAATGGTGAAAATTCGACCCACTGGGCCAAATTGAAGACAACCAACCACCCTGCCAGCTCAGCAATTGCGCGGCTTAGCTGCCTTCAACATCGTTGTTCGTTCAAACGACAAAGAGGAATTGGGGCAGTTGAACGCTATAGGCAATCAGGCCCTGAGACAGCGCGCTCAAACCGAAGAAAGCGGACCCGAACAGCAAGAAATGAGGAGCAAGGAGAAACTCAGGCCGGTGCTGACCAGATACAATTTGCTGAACACCAAAACTCAGGATTTAGGCCACGCCAAGAATAGTCGCAACAACGGCTACGATGTGGCCCGAGACGCCTTAGAGCTGTCCCCAAAGATCGACGCCAACGCAGATCAGATGGCCAATGGTAGGTTGCTACGATACGAGAAGCGGACGCGTGACAGGCCGACAATCGGGTAGCAAGCCCATGTTGTAAAAACTCAGTGCAGAAGCGAACACAGCTACGCGTTGTTGACGTTAGCAGCGGAAAATACTCTCGCTTTCCTATGGTCCCCTTCGGATTTGTTGCAAAGCGATACATTGGCTCGACTGTTGCAAAGAACAACATTCTGATGCCGATCCCGGCATCGAACATCACCGAGAACCAAGAGAAGTTTGGAATCCCGGCACATCGCCGTCGAGATCAAGCTTCAATCGTCCAGTGATTTGGATAAGTGAGAGAACCACCCATATAATGTAAAACTCCGCAACAACTTAAACCAACCATCTTGAGAAAGCTCCCAGCAACGGGTCGTTCAGATCACCATGGGTTTTTGCGGTCGATCCTACGACCGCAATGGCCCAAACGATCAGAGCCGCAAATAAGGTTTTGGATGTGATCGCAACGTCTTTGCTGAAAACAGTGTAAAATCCGCGATCTGCGGTTTTGATGGGTCAGTCCATCAATGGAGGTTTTGGGCAGGTTTCCTCCTAAGTGGCGTCAGAGTATCGGACACGGCTCACCTGTCTCCTATTGCCACGAATTTGCGTTGGCATGTGTCGTCAAGCTCGGGCGGTAGGGCCGCAGACCTCTTGCAACTTGATAATTGCCTTAACTTGGCAAGTATTCTTCGCTCCAGGATTCACTGACGCCGCCGGATTTGATCATCGCCTCAATAGCTTGATCAGCGTATCCAAGCTCTTTTAAAATGGTTCGGGTCGATGTGCCGAATTTCTCTGCCGGGCGAACCGCAGTAACAGCACCACGCACTGTGCGCACAGCGTAAGGGTCCAGCTGGGTGACTTCGTGCCCGCTGGGGTGATCGGGGTAGACAGAAAACGAATAGCTACCGTTTTCCGTTCCGGGCGTACCGTCCGCTTCGCGCGAGTTCTCTGCCCTGATCGCATCGAGGAACTCGCAGACTGCGCCGCCGATATCTGCTGCGCGCAATCGTTCGACCCATTCAGCGGCACGCTGGCCCTGGAACGCCGTTGCAAGATAAGCGGCGCGATCTTCTGCGGGCAGATCGGGCAATTCTTCCAGCCCTTCGACATTGCGGAACCGTGGCAGATCCGCCTCGTAAGCACTAAGCAGGATGTGGCGCCCCGATGCCGTACTGTAGAACCGCGTGAGCGCATCATATCCGTTGGTTTCCGGGCCTGAGGGTTCATCGTAAAGCCCACGCGCCTTGAAGTCGAAGGCAAACGGCACCTGCAGCAAGCCACTGTTGGCGTTGAGCGAGGTGCGGCCCCGCCCAATGCGGCCATGACGGTATTTCTGATAGAGTGCTGCCGCCACACCGAGCGCACCCCCAAATCCACACATCACGTCGATTGTGCCAACGTGGGCGTGCTCTTCTGGCCTGTCCATCCCGCCACCAAACCGCAGCATGATACCCGTCGTCGCCTGTACAAGATCGTCATAGCCTATGTAATCGGTGCGCGTGCCCCGGCGCACGCCGCTAAAACAATCGAGCTTGCAGAATAGCGCATCAGGATTGATCTTGCGCAGGTTCTCTGTATCCAATCCCATTTTCTTGATCTGATTGTCGGGTGCGTTCCAAACGATCACGTCGACAGATTTCACCAGATCTTCGAAGACCTGCCGCCCATGGCGGGAAGTGATGTCGGCCAGGATCGACCGTTTGCCACGCATCTGGCTGAGTCCGTAGATCACGGTGTTCCAGCTATCATACATCGGCTGTGACGGGTCCAACTTGATCACTTCGGCCCCGAACCGCGCCAGATAACTGGCTGAATGCGGCCCTGCAATCACATTGCACAGATCCAACACCCGCACACCGGAAAGCCAGCCCTCTTGTGTCGTTGCATCCTGCGGTTCAGGAATTTCGGTGCGGATTTTCCTAAGGATCTTGAGCGCCTCGTCGAATTCGACCCAACGGCGTGGTTCAGGTGCTAACGCTTCTTCCCCGCTTTCTTCCATCCAGACCACCGGGCCGGGCTGGGTCATGTCGCCGTAGACCGGATCGTTGACGTCGATCATCAGGCCGGATGTCTCGGCGAATTCATCATGCACCCACTCCTGTAACCAGCGTTGAGCGGCACCGGGAATATGTCCGCGCCCAAACATCTTTTTCCACTCATGCGAGGTGCGGGTCATGAACACCTCTTTCATCCGCGCGGAAATCTTGTCGGCCCAGTCTTTCGGCATCGGGTAAACGCCCAGCGATGTCCTGTGCTCCCACTCGGACCACGGCTTGTAGGTATCGTCTTCCGAGGTCAGCCCGTCCTCGACGAGCTCATCATAGATGCCCAGCACCTCAAGACAGCGCCGCGCATGGTGTTTGTGGCTGGGGCAGACGACATAGAACATCCGCCCATCTTTGCACATGTAGCTGCGAAAGAACGGATCCAGCAGCTCTTGTAGATCCTCATAGCTCAGGTTCATCGGCAAACCCTCGACACGGCGGCGCTCGATCTCGACCTCGCGCTGGGTCAGATAGCGTTCGGGCATGTTTTCGACCTTGATCGAATTATAGCACAGCCCTTCCATGACAGCAGCAGCCAGCGGCACCTCGATCTGGTCACCAAGGCCCGTGATCTGCCGCGATTGCAGCGCCAGAACCGTGGCGGATGCAGCGATCTGCGAGGCATAGGCCGACGCCAGTGGTAGCGGTGAAAATGACGGGTTGAGCCCCATCAACACGCGGTTCAACCCCATATCGGTAAAGACGCCTGAACTGGCCGCGATGATGCTTTCAAAAGCGCGCTGCTCGCGCTTTTCCGCGTCATTGGAGGCGAAGCCGGGCAGTGAGATGGTGATCAGTTCGGGGCGGGCGGCCCGCATCTCGGCGAAATTGATACCGAGCGCTGCCAGCTTTCCGGGGCGAAAGTTCTCTACGATGATATCGGCCTCAGCGCAGAGCGCGTGCGCCTTTTCAAGCCCGTCATCGGTCTTGAGGTTCAGGTTCACGATCACCTTGTTGCGGTTCAGCGTGGCATTGGCGGGGCTGTCCCACATCGGGCCGTCTGGCGGGTCGATACGCACCACCGTCGCCCCAAGATCGCCCAGCAACATCGCAACAGCAGGTCCGGCGATATACTGACCGAAATCAACGACCTTCACGCCTGTCAGCGGTAGCATGGAAAATGAATTGCGCATAGGATCTCCCGCAGCCTTATCTTTAATTATGGACAGCAGAGCTTACTGGCCCGCCAGAATCCAGCCCGCCGCTTTTTCAGCGATCATGATTGTGGGCGAATTTGTATTGCCGCTGGTGATTTCCGGCATGACCGAAGCATCAACCACGCGCAAACCTTTCACGCCTTTCAAGCGCAAGTGCGGGTCCAGCACGGCGGTCTCGTCATCCTCGCGGCCCATTTTTACCGTACCGACGGGGTGAAAGATCGTGCTGGCAATGTCACCGGCCAGCTTGGCCAGTTCTGCGTCGGTCTGGTACTGGATGCCGGGTTTGTATTCCTCGGGCTCGTAGGCTTTCAGCGCAGGCTGCGCCATAATCTCACGCACCTGGCGCAGACTTTCGGCCGCAACTTTGCGATCATCATCCGTGTCCAGATAGTTGGGCGAAATGTCTGGTGCATCGCGGAAGTTGTTAGAAGCGATACGCACATGGCCCCGGCTGGTCGGGTTCAGATTGCAGACGCTGACAGTCATCGCTGGGAATTCATGCAGATCATCGCCAAAAGCCTCAAGGCTGAGCGGCTGGACGTGATATTGCAGATTGGCGTGCGTGCGATCAGGTGAAGACCGGGTAAAGGCCCCCAACTGACTGGGCGACATGCTCATCGGACCAGAGCGTTTCAGGACGTATTCCAGTCCGATCTTGGCCTTGCCAACCAAAGAATTCGCCAGCGTGTTCAGTGTTTTGGTGCCCTTGACCTTGAAAACCGCACGGATCTGGAGATGATCTTGCAAGTTCTCTCCGACGTGTGGTGCGTCCTTCACAACCTCAATGCCGTGTTCTTTCAACAGCGCCGAAGGGCCGATCCCGGACAATTGCAGGATTTGCGGTGAATTCACCGCGCCTGCGGACAGCACAACTTCTTTGGTTGCACTAACAGGAATGGGCTTGCCCGCGCGTTGTACTACCGCGCCAGTGCAGCGCAACTGCCCGTCTGCACCCTTGTCGAAGGTCAGTTTTTCCACCTGCGCCTCGGTCCAAATGGTCAGGTTTCCACGCGATTTGGCCGGGCGCAGGAACGCCTTGGAGGTATTCCATCGCCAGCCGGATCGCTGGTTTACATCGAAGTAGCCAACCCCTGCATTGTCACCCGAATTGAAGTCATCGGTCTTCTCAACACCGGCCTCGGCCGCGGCGTCAGCAAAGCTGTCCAAAACGTCCCACCGCAAGCGCTGCTTTTCGATCCGCCATTCGCCGCCGTGCCCGTGCATGTCTGAAAACCGGCTGTTGTCACCGGTGGATGGGTCGGCACCGTCATCCAGCTTGTAATGGTCCTCATGGGCTTTGAAATCGGAAAGCGAGTTTTCCCAGTTCCAGGCTTCGTCACCCGAAAGGTCAGCCCATTTGTCATAATCGCGCGCCTGACCACGCATGTAGATCATGCCATTGATCGACGAACAGCCGCCCAGCGTTTTGCCGCGCGGATACAGCAGGCTGCGCCCGTTCAGACCCTTAGTAGCTTGCGTCTTGTACATCCAGTCCGCGCGTGGATTGCCAATGCAATACAGATAGCCGACGGGAATGTGGATCCAGTGATATTTGTCTGGTTTGCCCGCCTCCAGCAGCAGCACCCGGTTCTTTGGATCAGCACTCAACCGATTGGCCATCAGGCACCCGGCCGAGCCGCCGCCGATCACGATATAGTCGAAGCTGGTCCTGCCGTCCGTCATGTGAGCCCCCATTATTTATCATTTAGCCGTCTGACTGGTGCCTCATGAGGTAAAGGCAGGAAAAAACCTAATGACAAATTTCACACTACGATATTAGTATTTTTAATATGGACCGTATTTCCAATATTAACAACATCATGGCCTTTGTGACCGTGGCCCGCGAGGGCAGCGTTTCGCGCGCGGCAGAAGTGCTGAACCTGACTCAGCCAGCGATCAGCCATCAGATCAAGCGGCTGAGCGAGGAGACCGGAATCACGCTGTTTGCCCGCTCGGCAACCGGATTGAAGATCACCCCTGACGGAAGCGAGATGCTTGAAAAAGCGGAGCAGGTGTTGCAAGCCATGGCCGAGTTTCGCCGACATGCCAGCACCCGTGCCGCGCGTGTCAGCGGCAAGCTGAAGATCGGTACGATCGTTGATCCGGAGTTCATTCGGCTGGGACGCCTGCTGGCGCAGCTGCGTGCCGAACATCCCGATATCGAGACGGAACTTGTGCATGGGGTTAGCGGAGATATCCTGAAATGGCTCAGACAAGGCCGGATCGACGCAGGTTTTTATCTGTGCGGCCCGGATGACCTGCCCGGCGCAGGGGCCGACAACGAAGAAACGGTACACGCGATCAAGCTGGCTAACTTTTCCTACCGGGTAATCGCCCCCGTCGGCTGGCAAGCGCAGGTGGAAAACGCTGATTGGGTATCGCTGGCCGCGCTCCCCTGGATCGGCACCCCGGAAACATCCGTCCATCACCGGCTTTTGGCATCGATTTTTGAGGATCGGGGTAGTCGCCCGAACGTGGTTGCCCTGGTCGATCAGGAGCCTTCTATGCTGGCGATGGTCCGGTCGGGTATCGGCCTCTGCCTATGCCGCGATTCCATCGCGCTGCATCAGAAACAGACTTTCGGCCTGGCCGTCGCCGATGCGGTTTCGGTGCCTGCGTGTCTGTGTTTCATTACGCTGGACCGTCGCAAGGACAACCCGATGCTTTCGGAAACTTTCAAGCTGCTGCACCGTTCCTGGTGATCTTCAACTCTTCGATAATTCCAGCGTTTCTATCGTTACAAGTCATCGGAAAAAGGTGGTAATTATGATTCTTTACCAGATGGTTAGTATTTCCCGCAGCGTTGTTCTTGGCCTTCTGCGCTCGCTGAGGACCCAATAAGTAGCTGCTTGATGAAGATAGTGACAATTTAGGAAGTTAATGCAAAAGCCCCTAACTTTGCCCAGTAAGAACCTGCAGGGCGTCGACAGCTATTCATCGAGGACAGTCCGGATCGCGGCATCCATAGTGCCAACTATCATCTGAACATCCGCGTCCATACAGATATACGGCGCGCTGACGGCCACCACGATATCTATGATCTGAAAACCCCCGCTGCACGAGCGTCTTGGAAAGCAATCGAAGCGACAAAAGCAATTGATCAGACCTCTCCGATTTCGGGATGGGTTCGAGGTGTTGCCAACCCTTCAGACAGCAAGCGACCCAATCGAGCAACTTGGGTCGGCAAATCCATTTTTTCTTAGTTGCTCAACGTTTCAACTGCGATGGCGCCGCCTATTGGTTGGCCTTCATATGTCACGCCATGATCCAATGCGCCAAGTGCATGCGCTTGTTTTGCAATACCAGCGTGCACTTTGTCCGACATTGCAACGGCAGACATTGGAAAGATCGCACCCGTCATCTTCTTAGCCAAAGTCATCATATCCGGTTCGATTCCGAAAGCCTCGCAGCCAGTCCAAGTTCCACAACGACGAAACCGGGAGGTGACTTCATCTACGACAAGAAGGATGTCATGACGCCCTAGGACCTCCTGTTTCTTCGCCCAGTATCCTTTTGGCGGTATGAAGACGCCGCCCGAAACCATCAGCAGCCTGGAAGTAAATGCGCATATGGTGTCAGCGCTTGCGTCCTCATCCAGTACCTCAAGCTCGCCGGCGCGCCGCTTTGAAAACGCCGGTTCACTTTCGCCTGATCGTGAATCAACAAAATAATGCGCCCGTCCGGTGCGCAAAACCTCGTTCTTGGGCAGATGGTATCCATCGTGATCATCGGACATTCCCGTCAGCGCGGCACTGATTGCTCCAGAAACATGACAGGCACTTTCACGCGCAAAAACCCGTACGTTTACAGATCGTTCTTTGCTGATCTGGTAGTACCGGGCGAACTTGACCGCATTGTTCACAGCCTCGGACCCAGAGGTTCCAAAAGAAAATGATCAAGTCTGGCAGGCAATTTCTCAACCAGTCGCGCCGCTAGGTCGACCGTGGGGCTTAAGGTGCGGCCTATGAAACTGTGGTAGTGCCCCCAAGACCCGATCTGCATTGCCGCCTCGCGTTGCAGACGTTCGGGATTTAGCCCCAGCGATGCACGCCAAAGGCCCGAGACGGCGCCCAGATAGGTTTTGCCATTGATTTCCATCGCGCGTGTTCATCGCCGTAGAGCATTTGCAAAGGTGGCTCACGCTCCGCGACTAAGGGGTCAGCGAATAGGAAGAATGCACGCCCATGATGGCAGCCGGGTCACACCATCCATCGTGAGAAGAGGCCCATACAGGTCCGGCCGACGATCCCGAAACAACCCCCAGTGCACCCGCATTTCACTAACTTCGTCGAGATTAAAGGTGTGGCAAATGCTAGTTGTGGATGACGTGTCGCCCCGCTCAGGGATGTCACCACGGGGACCCGAAATGAAGGCCTGCCCAAAGAAGGTCACCTGACCAGGTGTTCCCACTTCGACGCCCACTCTGTTTGAGCAGACGAGCGGCATGATATTGGCCGCCGCAGGCCCTCGCATGACCGTCTCCCAATGATCGTGACAGTCAGACCCGATCGCAGAGGTGAAAAACAATAACTCGGCCCTTTCCAGCGCCATGGTCCGCGCTGATTCTGGGAACCATTGATCCCAGCAACTCCTACGCAGATTTTGCGAAAGACTGTCCGGAATGCCAGAAAGCCCGTGTCGCCAGAATTAAAATACACCATTTCATAGCAACCGAGCAGATCAAAGGGAATGTGTGACTTGCGACAACACCCCAGTACCTGACCGTTCGCGTTTATGAAGGTGTCGGTATTTTCCTAGGCGGTATTGGCTTTTGCGAAGATGTTCACCGGGAAAACAACCCCGAGGCCCTTGGCAAGGGCAAGCACACGGCGAACGGTCTTTCCGCCCAGGCATTCGGCACCTTCAAATGGCTCTGGCCCCATCTCCATGAACTGGAATTCGTGCATGGAGAACATTTCCTGCAGCAAGATGATTTGCGCACCAGCTCCTCTGCATTTGCCATGTTCTCCTCATAATCTTTGGTGCAGGCCATCTGTGTCGCCGCAACGGTCACCTTCATGGAACCTTCCTCTCGCCAGCTTCCATATTCCAAATTTCCGGAAAATTCCTATAAATTTGTCAAACTCGAAAACAGAATGGCCCGCATGAGATTTCGGAATGGCAAATATGCTATCGAACTTCAATTTGAGTTCTCTGCGCGCGGTTGAGACAACCGCGTGTCTGGGAAGCTTTACCGAAGCCACGACCGCGCTGCGTGTCAGCCAGTCCGCAGTCAACAAGCAAGTCGCAACCCTCAAAGCAAAGTTGGGGCAGTCGCTGTTCGTTCGGACGCATCGTCGTATCACGTTGACACCAATGGGTGAGGTTGCAGATCAGGCAAGCGCTGCGTTCTTTGCTCTTCGCGATGGATCCGCATCATGGACTGGGAAGCGGTCTGTTCAGATACGACGCCGGCTTTGCGCAGCTATGGATGATGCCGCGCCAGCCGCCCTTCGAAACGAAAAACCATATATTCGTCTGTCGATCGGACCTGTTATCGGCCTCAGTCATCCCCCTAACACAGAGTTCGCGTGCGCGGTCATTTGGCGGTGCGCGACGTGGCATGATCAAAATTACACACCGCCCATGACAAACATGGTTTTTCCAGTCGTCGATCCCGGCTTTTTCGCCGATTGGGGCCGCGCTCCTTGCCCCGCCGATGTGAATGTCCACGATCAAATGACACATTGGTGGTCTGCAATTCGCGCCGTCATCGCGTCAACACCCTTTAATCCCGAACAAGGGCGCATCTACGGCCAGACAGCCTTGTGTTTGGACGCCGCAACGCGCGGTGTCGGTATTGCCATGTGGATGAAATTTCGGCGGGCCTATTTCTTACATTCGAACGCCTCGAAATCTCTCTTTAATCATCGCCTTCCGTCAGCAGACGCCTACTATTTCATTCTGGATCAGCGTCGCCTGAAATCTGGGGAGGTGAGCGTGTTTAAGCACTGACTGTTGTCTCAAGTTCATGATCACCACAAGCACTGTTCGAAGTTTTGGGAGCAGCGCAATGCCTAAACTCAAATCAGGCCGTTGCCAGTAAGTTCAGTATGAGTTGGCGTTCGTCCAATTGAACCTCAGCTCTCGCACAGCGGGTGGAATATTTCGAGAATTCCGGTTTACCAACGTGGTCATTCAAGCAAAGCCACATCTGATTACGGTTTAATCCGTCACGCTATGCGCAATGGGCCGAACACCTAGTTGGTGTAGTATGCTGACGCTTTCGGGTGGGAGCTCGCGTGGTGGGCACTCTTGGCCTTAAAGCAAGGCCCACCTTAAGTGAATTGCAGGCCCGCCCAAGGCAGAACCTGCTGAGATTCCTGGGCTGCCTCTTAGCGGCGCGACGGCGCAGTCCACGTGGTTTTTTCATGAACGATCGTTGGGATTTGCAACCAAGTGATTAGAATAGCTCGAGATCTCCTTGGTTGCTACTGCCAGCACAAAATCAAGCACGTGCTGGGGGTGACCCCGGCGTTGAGGAACGCTTCACAACCGCGTCGCCCACATGCCCCTTCTGATCCACAACCGCAGTCACAAAATCTCGCAAGGCTGCGATTTGGGTGTCCGGAATTGCGGTGCTTTCGCGCGAGCCCTCGACCGCCGGAGCATCAACGCCCGCGTTTTGCGCCAGCAAACTGTGCCCGGATATACCATATCCACATTCGTTCACGCGGTTGATGGCGAGAAAGATGATCTGCTGCTCTGCCGGGGTTACGGATGATTTTGCAAAGGCAGCATTGTGGGTTTCAGGCGCCGTGACACTCTCCGCCAGGATGCCGTGCAGGTTCAATGCTGCGTGGAAGGCCTTGGCCTGGGCGAGGCGCTTGAGGCCAAGAGCGACGTCGACGCTGCCCTTGCCGCATGGGAACCGCGGCAGCTGAAGCTCGGTCAGTATCTGTTTGGAAAGGGAACGGCAACCTGCAACTTGCTGGTGTTCGCTTGATCAAAAGCAACCCTTCGAGCGACGCTTGGTGCGCCCTGTGTCAAGCACATTCCTTCATATGCGCCTCTACAAAATCAATGAACGCCGCGACCTTGGCGGGCAGCCTGTCATAAGGTGGCACTGTTGTTGTCAGCCAAATCTCAGGTGGGTTCCAATCGCTCAGCACGGGCTGAAGCGCGGTATCGTTCAGAGCGGCTTTCACAATGAACTCTGGCAAAAGGGCAATACCTTCGTTACGGATCGCGAGCTGGGCGATCAGGTCGCCGTTATTGCTGCTGAAACAGGCGGGCAAAGTGATGCGATGGGATGCCTCGCCATTGGTCAGCGTCCATATTCGTGCTGCGTTGCGATGCCCATAGTGCAGACATTGATGATCCTTCAGCGCGCCTGGCACATCCGGCGTCCCCCGCACCGACAGATAACTGGGCGCGGCGACAAGCAGGCGCGGGATGACACATATCTTGCGCCAGATGGTCGTCTGATCCCTGGGGGCCTCGGAGATGCGCAGGGCAAGGTCGAACCCTTCGCCGGCGATATCGACAAAGCGATCAGTCAGCTCCATCTGCACATCTACCGCCGGATGAAGGATGCGAAACTGAGCGATGATATCGGGCAGAAACCGGATACCAAACGACAACGGCGCGCTGATGCGCAGCGGCCCGCTCAGACCAACCTGCCGCTTGCGGACCTCTGCATTGGCCTGATCCAGTTGCGCTACCAGCCCTGACACGGTCTCGCGGTATTGCCGCCCGGCATCCGTCAGATCGACTTTTCGGGTGGTGCGGGTAAACAACTGCACCCCAAGCTGCGCTTCCAGCTCGGCCACGTGACGTGTGACAATTGTCGGCGACAAACCCAGCACGCGAGCTGCGCGCGAAAACCCGCCCTCGGAGGCAACCTCCAGAAAGCTTCGGATGTATTCGATTTGACCGCTCATTCCATCTCCGTGATTTACGCAATAATACTCTGCTGATTAATTGTATTATCATATATATCGGAATGGCTATGTTCCTCTTCAGACAAACGCTGCAGCGTAATTTGAAAGGACATAAAAAATGATCACGGACATCAAAGGCCTGCACCACGTAACCTCGATGGCGGGTGATGCACAAATCAACAATGACTTCTTTACCAAAACCCTTGGACTGCGCCGCGTAAAGAAAACCGTGAACTTCGACGCGCCCGACGTCTACCACCTCTACTACGGTGATGAGGTTGGCACGCCCGGCTCTGTGATGACCTACTTTCCGTTTCCCAACATGCCCAAAGGCCGTCATGGTACGGGAGAGGTGGGTGTCACCGGGTATGCCGTGCCCGAGGGTTCGCTGGGGTACTGGAAAGAGCGTCTCGCAGATCGCGGCGTTTCCGGGTTAAAGGAAGATACCACCTTTGGTGCACAAACACTTCAATTCGCTGGACCGGATGTAGAGCAATTTTCACTAATCGAGGCCGCAGGGGATACGCGTCCCGGGTGGACCGGTAACGGTGTCTCCGGGGATCATGCGATTCGTGGGTTCCATTCGGCGTCCATGCGCCTTCGCGATGGCGGCGCAACATCAGAGCTTTTGAAATTCATGGGCTATGACAAACTCGAAACCGATGGCAACGTGACCCGCTTTGCGATCAACGGCGGCAACGAAGCCAATATCATCGACCTAGAGACTCTGCCCGACACCGATTACGCAGGCCAGGGCGCGGGATCGGTGCACCACATCGCCTTCGCAGTCGAGGACCGCGCAAAACAGCTAGAGGTGCGTCGCGCGCTTCTGGATACCGGGTATCAGGTCACGCCTGTCATCGACCGGGACTACTTCTGGGCGATTTACTTTCGCACGCCGGGCGGTGTGCTGTTCGAGGTGGCCACCAATGAGCCCGGTTTTGACCGGGACGAAGACACGGCGCATCTGGGCGAAGCTTTGAAACTGCCAACACAGCACGAACCGCTGCGCGGCCGGATCGAAGAAACCCTGAAGCCAATCCACGATTGAGTTTCGAGGAAGGGATAAGACCATGAGTTATCATTTTGCCGAGAAAGGTGCCCCTGCGGGGGCACCAATGATCTTCACCTTCCACGGCACAGGGGGCGACGAACAGCAGTTTCACGGATTTGCAGGACAGATCAGGCCGGATGCGCATGTGATCTCACCACGCGGGGACGTGTCCGAACACGGGGCCAACCGGTTCTTCAAGCGCACTGGCGAAGGTGTCTATGATATGGACGACCTGGCACAGCGCACAGAGACTATGGCAGCCTTCATCGCGGACCAAAAAGAACGCACAGGTTCACCAACCGTTGCGGGACTTGGCTATTCCAACGGGGCGAACATTTTGGCAGCCGTCATGCTGAAACATCCCGATCTTTTTGACCGGGCCGCTTGGCTACATCCGTTGATCCCTTGGGATCCCGCGCCCCAACCTGGGTTGGCGGGAAAGGAGATCCTGATCTCTGCTGGTCGGCGAGATCCAATCTGTCCGGCCCCGCTCACGCAGTCACTGGCCGATTATGTCGCAAAACAGCATTCTGCGCTGTCTGTGATTTGGCATGAAGGGGGCCATGAGATACTGCAAGTCGAAGTCGACGCTCTGTCGAGTTTCCTCAAAAACGCTTCATAATCAGAAGGATGCGTAATGCCCACCTTTGAGCCCTCCCATCTGGAACTCTACTTTTGGGAGGCGCTCGCCATCATTGTGCTGGCCTGCATCTTTGTGCCGCTTTCGCGCAAACTGGGCCTTGGCACAATCATTGGCTATTTGCTGTCCGGTGTGGCCGCGACACTGGCTTTATCGCTGAGTTTTGAGGCTCATCCAGAAGAACTGCTGCACTTTGCCGAATTTGGCGTCGTGCTGTTTCTCTTCGTGATCGGGCTGGAGTTTCGCCCCACGGAACTTTGGGAATTGCGCGGGACAATCTTTGGCCGCGGATTGGTGCAGGTCCTGATGTGCGGTGCCGTTCTGTCTGTCCCACCGCTTCTTTTTGGTCTGAACTGGCAGGCAAGCCTGATCATCGGACTTGGCCTCGCGCTCTCTTCAACCGCCCTGGTAATGCAAGCCTTGGAGGAAGCCGGCGATCGCAACAGCGAACACGGTCAATCGGCCATTTCGGTCCTGATATTTGAAGACCTCGCGATTGTCCCACTTCTCTTACTGGTCGCCTTCCTGGCCCCGACCCAGGGGGCCGGGACGACGATGGGCCAGAACCTTGCCAGCATTGGATGGGCGATTGGGATGATTGTTTTTTTGATCCTCGCGGGCCGGTTTCTGCTCAATCCGATGTTTACCATTTTGGCGCGTACAGGCGTGCAGGAGGTGATGACAGCAGGTGCATTGGGTGTCGTCATCGCAGGCGCGATGCTGATGGATCTGGTCGGCCTGTCTTACGCAATGGGTTCGTTCATCGCGGGTGTAATGCTGGCCAGTTCCAGGTTTCGCCATGAGGTCGAAGCCGACATTGAGCCGTTCAGAGGACTATTTCTCGGCCTTTTCTTCATCGCTGTCGGCTTATCACTGAACCTGTCAGTCGTTGCGGAAAATTGGCTTATCATTTTGTGTGCCGTTCCCTTGCTCATGGCTCTGAAAGCTACGGCTATCTACGCAACAGGCCGGATATTCAAAACCGATCACGCAGCGGCATCACGTACTGCACTGGCGTTGTCTCAGCATGGGGAGTTCGGCTATGTACTCTTTGCCGCCGCGGCCTCCGCCTCGCTTTTTGACGTGGCCGTTGGATCGATCCTTGTGTCCATTGTGACGCTGTCGATGGCGGCATCCTCAATTGTGGACAAAGTGATGAGCCGCAGAACGCCAGCCGCGCGCCACCTTGACGAAGATTTTGCAGGCGCAGGTTGTGACACCCTCTTGATCGGGTTCGGGCGGTTTGGGCAACTGACGGCCCAACCCCTTCTCGCGGCAGGAATGCAACTGACGATCCTCGACAACAACGCGGACCGCGTGGAAGAAGCGCGCAGTTTCGGCTCGAACGTCCATTTCGGTGACGGACGAAGGCGCGATATTCTGCGCGCGGCCGGTGCCACCAAGGCGCGCATAGCCATTGTCGCAACGGACGATCCAAAGCACACAAATGAGATTGTCGCCCTATTGCGGCGCGACTTTGCGCATCTGCGCCTGTTCGTGCGCGTCTTTGACCGGCTGCACGCGATCACGCTTGGTCCTGTGGATGGATGTGTGCGCGAAACGCAGGCCAGCGCGTTTGAGATGAGCCGCCTTGTTTTGCAGGGCCACGGTTTACCTGAAAGTGAGATTGAAAGCATCATCACGGCGACCAAAGATGCCGATGAAAAACGCCTTGTTGCGCAAACCGCAAAAGCGCCCAAAGACCCAAGCCGCGCTGATTTGCTGGCGACGATCAAACCCGAACCCATGTCCGAAACCTCAGGAGCACCAAACACATGAGCTGGAATCCCGCGATTGAACCGCATTGCCCAAATGCAGGCGATCTTGATGCCATTGAAACAATCATCATTCCCCGCGCCCGCGATCTGGGCGGTTTTGAAGTACGCCGGGCCTTGCCCGCGCCCAAGCGTCAGATGGTGGGGCCATTTATCTTCTTTGATCAAATGGGGCCGGTGGAGTTTCTGACCGATCACGGCATCGACGTGCGCCCGCATCCCCACATCGGTCTGGCGACGGTCACATACCTGTATAAAGGCGAGTTCCAGCATCGCGACAGCCTTGGGACCAACCAGATGATCTATCCGGGGGAGGTTAACTGGATGATCGCAGGGAACGGCGTTACGCATTCCGAGCGGACAAGCCTGGACACGCGCAAGGGTGAAAGCAGCCTGTTTGGCATTCAAACCTGGGTCGCTTTGCCCGAGAAAGACGAGGAAACCAACGCTGGGTTCGAGCATCATGCCGAGGAAGCGCTGCCGTTCATTGAGGGCGAAGGCAAGGAAGTCCGACTAATCATCGGTAACGCATGGGGGGAACGCGCCCCCACCAAGACCTTCTCAGAGATGTTTTATGCGGATGCCGTCCTGCAACCGGGCGCCATGATCCCGATGCCCGACAATCACGAGGACCGCGGTGTCTATGTGACTGCAGGCAGCATCACCGTTGCGGGAGATAACTTTGAAGCAGGTCAAATGATGGTGTTCCGCCCCGGCGACGCGATCACTTTGAAGGCAGGTGAGCGTGGGGCCCGCCTGATGCTACTGGGTGGTGAAACACTGGGCCAATCACGGTATCTGTGGTGGAATTTTGTGGCGTCGTCCCAAGACAAGATTGACGCCGCCAAAGAAGCATGGCGCGCGGGCGATTGGGAGCACGGGCGCTTCCAGCTTCCTCCGGATGACCGCGATGAATTCACCCCGGCGCCGGAGGGTTAAATCATGGCCCTGATCCACGAACGTATGAACAGGGGCCGCACCCAAATGGGATGGCTCGACAGCTTTCACACGTTTTCTTTCGGCGGGTTTACTGATCCCACGCGAATGGGCGTGCGCAACCTGCGCGTTATCAACGAGGATCGCGTGATACCCGGCGGCGGATTTGGCAAACACTCCCACGCACAGATGGATATCTTGACATATGTTCTGTCGGGCGCACTGAAGCACGAAGACTCGATGGGCAACAGCGCTGTCATCAAGCCCGGAGAAGTCCAGCTGATGTCTGCCGGGTCCGGCGTGACCCATTCCGAAATGAATGCCTCAGACTTGGAGCCGGTGCACTTCCTGCAAATCTGGATCATTCCGGACCAGCAAATTGACACCCCAACCTATGAAAGCGTGACAGTCGATGGTGATGCGTCCACCAACAGGTTTGCCTTGGTCGCCGGACCTGACAAGGAGCCTGATAGTGTGCAGCTTCTGTCAAACACACGCATCTATTTGACCCGCCTGACGGACCAGCACAGTATCACGCATAATTTTGACGACTCCCATGCGGGTTTTCTGCACGTCATCAGCGGACAAATCGACATTGATGGTGAAACGCTCTCAACCGGCGATGCCCTGCAATTTGAAAACCGTTCTGGGTGCACGATCACAGCAAAAAGCGATGCGGAGCTGCTGCTCTTCGATCTCCCCTAACAACGAGGAAAGCCATAATGACCGACACCGCCCCGCCGCCGCTGCCCTATGCAGATTGGGTCGGAACCCGCGACACCTTGCATCTTTTCCTGCAAATCATCGGCAAGATCCGCCTCAAATCGCACCCCAAACTAAACCATTGGTGGCACGTCACACTGTATCCCTACGTGCACGGGGTCACGACTGGCCGCATACCCTACGGCGACATAGGCTTTGAGATCACCTATAATATGATCTACCACTACGTGATGGTCAGCCGCAACGACGGGCGGCACACGCGATTTGACGCAGCCGGTCGGACAGTGGCTGAATTCTACAATGCGACGATGAAGAGTCTGGACGATCTTGGCATCACTGTCAAAATTCATCCCGTCCCCTATGAAAACAAATCAACCGTTCCCTTCCCGGATGACACCGCGCTACGCGCCTATGACAAAGCGGCTGTCACCGACTACCGGAAAGCGCTCTGTCAGATCGCCAGCACATTCGAAGTGTTCCGCACGCGTTTCAACGGCAAGCAGACCCCCGTTCATCTTTACTGGCATTCCTTCGATTTGGTGGTGACACGGTTCTCTGGCAGGGCACACGCGTTGCAGGGGGGCACGCCATCGGATCGTGAAGCCTATTCGCATGAGGTGATCTCAATCGGTTTCTGGCCGGGCGACGATACCTTTCCCAAAGCCGCCTTCTATGGCTACGCCTACCCCGAACCGGCAGGATTGAACGCCACACCCCTTGCGCCCGGTGCCGCGCAGTGGGTCGAAAGAAACGGAGGCGCGCTGGCTGTACTGGAATACGACGCATTCAGACAAGCCAAAAATCCGGCTGACGATCTCTTGGCTTTCCTCGAAAGTGTCTATCAGAATGCTGGCCAGCTTGCGGACTGGGACATCAGGTCGTTTGAACACGCGCCAGACTGACATCCTCATCCACAACCTGCGTGACGCATCAAATTGACCACAGCGATCCCCGGCCCGCGCGGCACCGAACACTTCGGGATGACGGTCCCGAAACTGGACGACGCCCTTGCGTTCTTCCATGACGTGATGGGTGCCGAAGTCGTTTGTGACGTCGGCCCCTATCGGGCAGAGGATGACTGGATGACGTTTGACCTTGTCGACAAAAAACGGGTCATCATCCCAAAAGCGCCATGATCCGCATCGGGAACGGCCCGGCTGTCCAGGTGTTTGACAAGTCACTAAAAAGCCCACAGTTAAACAAGAGAGATCTCTTACCAGCCGTCAAACCTTAAAGCTGACGCGCACCGCCGCCCTTGCCGGGCGGCGTCAGTTTGGTTCCGGATAGCTTCTCGTTTACTGCGGAAAACTGAAACGGGTTCGAGTTCGTCTGACCGGACCCTTTCTCCCTGCATCATCGGAATGGACGCTTGCGGCTCTGCCCATCACTGTGGTCGCGTTGCTCAAGTTGCAGGCCATGAAGTCAGGCTATCCCAGCACAGTACGTCAAAGCATTCGTCAGACGCCAAAAGAATGGTGCAATCGATGTTAAGCCAATTAGTGGAGATTATTTCGCGGCCTTCCACGCAAACTGTTGCTGTGAAACCGAGAATCCGCAAACTCAAGCAATTTTGCTCCTGACACGTGAGATGTTTGTTCGGCAGCGCACTCAGCTAATCAATTTTGTCCGGGAGCATTTGACAGAATTTGGCATAGTCTTGCCGCAGCAGCGACGAAAGGGGAGGCTTTTGGGGAAGCGTTGCAGTTCAAAGTTCATCAACGCCCCCGAAATCGTCAATTCAATGGTTGAGATTTACCTCAGATAGATCGAGACCATTGACCACGACGTTGTGGAGCTCGACATCTATGTTAAGAAGAGCGTTCTTTGGAATTCTGAAGCCAGACGATTACAGACTATATTAGGTGTCGGCTCAATGTGCGTCATGGCCATTCAGGCCTTCTGCCCCCTTCAGACCTTTCGGAAAAACCGCGATTTTGCTGCCTGGCTCAGTTTGGTCCCGCCACAACAGGCCACAGGAGGCTGAGATCAGCTTGGGAGAATGACAAGGATGGGGCAGCGAGATGTTCGTAAACCACTGATTTATGGCGCAGTGTCGGTCAAAAGTGACCGTGAACGGAAAGGACATTGCGAAGATGCATGGCGCGCGCTGACGTTTGAGAAGAGATCACATATGGTCGTTGCGGTCGCTCTGGCGACCCGAATGGCTCGACGACTTTAGGCAACGATAGCCAAAGAACAAAATTACGGAATTCGGGTCGTGGCCTAATCGCGCGGTCAGGATACCGGCGGGACTGAAAGGACAAAAGAAGAGTTACCGAACAATACGATCATGGGATCGGCGGCGGAAAAACCAATGCAAGATGGTGGCCCTCGAGGCGGTTAATCTGATTTGGAACCGCGCCTCATGTCTCCATAAAGGCCCGTGGTCATTGTAACGGCACTCTAGAGGCTGGACACATCACAGGATCTGATCAGCCGTTCCAAAATCTTGAATTCACTCTCAGTATCCGGGAAATCCACACAAATTTTTTGTGAAATCTGTGCTGATTGTAGCTGTTACGCCCCGGGCTTTACGGGGAAAGAAGCTGATAATCTGAACCGTTACACGGAACTCCAAGTATTCCTTCTTGTGGTAGCTGATTTTTAGCAAATGCGCGGGAGCTGTTCGCCCACCAACGTATCAACGAGACGCTGACCACCGAAGAGCGTTTTCATTGTGACGCGCCCGGGATGCCCAACTTTTGCGCGTCCAATTATTGTGGCTTCTCGCCCCTCTGGCAACGCCCGCATGGCTGAAAGGGCCGCCGGTGCTTCAGCCTCCGGTACAAACATCACGAGCGTGCCTTCGTTCGCGAGGTACAGCGGATCAAGACCCAGCACCTCGCAGACGCCCTTCACCTCGGTTCTAAGTGGCAAAGTGATTTCATCAATTTCGATGCTCACGCCTGCAGCTTCCGCCATTTCGTTTAGACACGAGGCGACCCCACCGCGGGTCGCATCACGTGCGGCGCGGACATTGGGCGCGGCTTGCAGGACATGTTCGATCAGGCCATTGAGGCTCTGGCAGTCCGACTCCAGATCAGTAAAAAGCGCCATATCACCGCGTGCCGCAAGAATGGCTGCGCCATGATCTCCCAGCACTCCGTTTACAATCGCCACATCGTTGGGTTGGATCATATCTGCCGCAAGGTGGCGCCCCGCCGGTATCACGCCGACGCCGGAGGTGGTGACAAAGACCTGATCCGCAGAGCCGCGTTCAACAACTTTAGTATCTCCGGTCACGATCTGCACACCCGCTTTCTGGGCCTCGGCTTGCATTGAGGCAACAACCCGCCGCAAGAGCGCAATGTCTGACGTCAGCGCTTATGGATCCAAATAGGGTTATTTGCTAAGGGAGTGTTTGTTGCTCATCGTAACCACCGAGGAGTGGACGATGAGAAAGACAGCGAAGAGCCCTGGCGAGAAGATCGTCAAAGATATTAAACGTGCAACGCGCAAGCACTATTCATCTGAAGAGAAGATCAGGATCGTGTTGGATGGTCTGCGTGGTGAAAACAGCATTGCTGAGCTGTGCCGCCGTGAAGGGATATCGCAGGGCATCTACTACAAATGGTCGAAAGACTTCATGGAGGCCGGAAAGAAGCGGCTAGCTGGGGACACAGCACGCGCTGCGAACACTGATGAGGTCAAGGAACTGCGCCGCGAAGCCAAGGAGCTCAAAGAGGTGGTGGCAGAACAAACGCTCGAACTGCGTCTTCTCAAAAAAAGCATGCTCGGGCCCTCTCAGTGAATGCAAGACATTCACCTGCCGGGTAATAGATGGGGGCGACCACGAATGAGGTACCCCGCATCTGAGAAGCTTGAGATCATCCGGCTGGTCGAGGGGTCGCATCTGTCGGCCCGTCTGACATTAGCCAAGCTCGGCATTCCGCGCACCACGTTCTATCGCTGGTACGGCCGGTATCTTCAACGCGGTGAGGCTGGTCTGCAGGACCAATCGCCCAAGCCAAAGCATGTCTGGAACCGCGTGCCTGACGACGTGAAGCGCAAGGTTGTCGACTTCGCCTTGAAAGAGACAGAGCTGTCACCGCGCGAACTGGCAGTGACGTTCACGGATCAAGAGCGCTACTTTGTGTCAGAATCCACTGTCTATCGCGTGCTCAAAGCGCATGATCTGATCACCAGCCCAGCCTTCATCGTCATGAAAGCCGCCAGCGAGTTCAAAGACAAAACCACGGCCATCAATCAGCTTTGGCAGACCGACTTCACCTACATCAAGGTCCTTGGTTGGGGCTGGTTCTATCTCAGTACGGTTCTGGACGACTACAGTCGCTACATCGTCTCCTGGAAACTCTGCACGAACATGCGGGCCGAAGACGTGACCGATACACTGGACCTCGCGTTGCAAGCGTCTGGCTGTGATCAGGTCCATGTCGTTCACAAGCCACGTCTGCTCAGCGATAACGGATCAAGCTACGTCTCCGGGGATCTGGCGGAATGGTTGAAAGACAAAGGCATGAAGCACTCGCGCGGAGCCCCCTATCATCCGCAAACCCAAGGCAAGATCGAGCGGTGGCATCAAACCCTGAAGAACCGCATCTTGCTGGAAAACTACTTCCTGCCAGGTGACCTCGAAGCGCAAATCGAAGCCTTCGTCGATCATTACAATCATCAGCGATATCACGAGAGCATCAACAACGTCACACCTGCTGACGTCTACTTCGGGCGTGACAAAGCCATTCTAAAACAACGCGAAAAGATCAAACGAAAGACACTCGAAGCGCGACGCTTGCATCACCGCCAGCACGCCGCATAATCAAACCAACCAGATGAGCCAAACTCTCTCTTAGCTTAGGCCGCCTTTGGTGCCAAAAACCCTGACGACGGACAACAGCCTCTAACAAAAGTGCCAAATCGTTCGTCCGATTTGAGATCGTTAGATAGCTCGCCTATGGTCACATCGATTTGGATAAGGTTGGACGTATCACAGTCCAAGAAATCAGCTTCCATGAAGGTGATCCATCTAGGCGAAAGCGTCGCTTCGATTGCGTCTAGCAGGCTTGTTTTTCCTATGTCACCGGAGCCAATCAAGCAACAGAACGGCGCTTGTGGCTTCCAATATAAAGATGCAATACCCTTGAAATTCTGAACGGTTACTTCTCTAATCTGCATAAACAAACTCTTCGGCTATGGATGTCTCCATAAGAGTATAGCAGGATGGCATTTACTAGGCTGCACGTGTCATCGGCGGACGATATTCCGAGACTATGCGCCGCGGGCATGCCATGGAGCGACGCAAGTCATGTGCGGTTCCACGCTTTCCGAGATTGACGAGGCACTGGCTGAGGATATCTTAGCGATGACGTAAACGAAATCCGTGGACTCCTTTTGGAACTCTCCATCAATGAAAAAGAGAATTAGCCGCTCGTCCAAGCATCCGACACTTCATACTCTCATCATCGGCGACATTCGCGCGGCTTGGGAGAAGATGTATTGGGACGTAGACCTCTTCGGAGATGCCCAACGATCATTCCCGGAAGAACAAGAACCTCTAGCCTACTTAGCATGGAATGCTTGTATTGCGGCTTCTTCTTTAGAGAGTTGGTCTTTGACGGAATGGAAGAGGCAACGTCGAAAGAATAAAATCAAAGCACAGGATAAGGACTTCAATGATTTACTGGAACGTATGATACCTCATCAGGGGCTCTGTGTTGATGTAGCGAATACTACAAAACATGGCGACCATCGCGAACTTCGCTGGAAAGGTGGCGAACTTGGGCTGAGATACGATGAGGCAAGCGAGCATAGTCCGCCCGGTTTTGCAGTTCTGAATTTGACCGAGGATGGGACTAGCTACCTCTACAATGACCTTCATGATTTGCCGCGTCTTTGGTGGGCAATCCTTCAAGCCGTGGACTTGGTTTCAGGCGAACAACCTACACCTGATTGGTGGCAACGCAAGATGGCGCGACTTTTCAATCGACCGTAAGAGATTACTACCATCTGCCGAAATGGGATTTCTCCAAGGATGCTGCAAGAAACGTACAAGGTCTTGCACACTATGTGGTAGGGATGGCTTAATTACCAAACTGAGTCAGGCATCCGTAACAATTGATTTGATCAAGAAATTCATCTGAGATGAATTGCCAAAATATTCAAGTTTGTGGTTGCGAGAAATCGGAAGGAGTTTGCGATGTCCAACTGCACTCGCCCAGGCCAACCAATCCGAACGCCCGGCCACCAAATGACCATCCCTCATCTCAAGCAACCCATATCTGTTGTCGGGTATCTCAAGGATTTTTGCTTTTGAGATGTCTGTCGCATTCTTGTGATCATAGAGTTTTCCAATAATGCGCGGTGCAAACTCTGTATCCATGAGAAAATCCTGCAATATCCATGCAAACCAGAACAGTTGGTACTCTTGCAGTCCACTGTTGTCGGCGGATTCCTCCAAAAACTCACCTATAAAGTCATTGTCATCCAAATGTTTGCAGAACGACCAGATATTCTTGGCTAAGTGTGGGAACGCCTGCGCGAAGCCAGCTAAGTGGGGACGTACCTCTTCTGTATGATCTCTGAAGACACTCAATATGAGCTCTGCATCTTCCTCTTCAAGATGTTCAGCCTGCAACAGATTTCGAATGTATTGGAGCTCTTCTTCGGTCAGTTGGAGCGCTTCGAGCGCGGCTTCAAAATCATCGAGATAAGCATGCTTCTCTGCAATGCGACGCTTAGCAAGCAAACTTGCTTTGACATCGTCAACTTCTTCTTCGATTTTTGTACCATCTTTTGCACCGATCTTGGTCTTACTTGGGTTGACCGATAACCCTTTTTGTCCGAGCAGCTTTTGGATCGAGTGAAAGTCGATGGTAAGCGCTTCCGGGTCGTCAGACTATAAACAAAAGTCATCCATAAATCTGACAATCGCAGATGACTTGATCGCATGATGCTGTTCAACAAACCGCAGGAAATCATTTCCTACCATTTTCGCCGGGTAGATTCCCTGCGGCCAACAGTCGATGCTTCGCCCGGAGTTTATCTGACGCAAGAACGTACCAAGCGAGTTGACGTCTTTAGCGGACGCACCAGCATTTGCGAACCAAGACACGATATCGTGGTGGTAAATCCCATTAAAGTAAGACGCGACATCGAAACTTAGAGAGTGATCATATAGAGCTTCATAAGCAGATTGGGCCTGTTTGAAACCTTTATATGATGACGAGGCGGAAAGAGGTTCGCCTGCTTCGAAGCGGTAACCAAAGTGCTTTTTGTCGTCTTTGAATGGTTTCCTGAACCTAGATCGATTTTGATAAACTACATCATAGAGGAAAAATTCCGAAACCGGGTCGAGCTTTACAGTCCGACGTAGATGGTTTTTGGGCTTAGATGCGTAAACTCTTGTCTGTGCCATAAATTGAAATGCCGTGTCTTCAGGCTTGTCATTCAAGCATTTCTTGATGTGTTCTCGTATCTTTTTCTCACCATTTTCGATCAAGAAACGGCAGGATTCCATCGGGAAAAGAGCGCTGAAGTAATCGTATTCAAAGAACTCTTTTGTTGATTTTACTTCAGGCATAATAACTCAGCTGCTAACGTTTGACCCTTCGCATATCTAATGAATCTTCCGGCTATAGTCTATCATGCGCGCGGGATTCTTATAGATGCCACCCCTGTGTGACCCCCTCCAAAAATTCATCGCGGACCACCATTGCCGATTGCATCTCAGTTAACGTCTGCTTCTGCCATGCCCCCGATCCAGGTTGCTTCCGCAGCGAAGGTCAGCTTCCCTGAAGAACCATACCGAAAGAAGACCGATCAGACCGCTCGGCATTGAAGGTCTGCTTTTGCGGTATCTCAAAGTTCTCGCCGCAAAGCGGCGAATTCACACTTTCCGCCCTTTCTGTGGAAAACAGCGTTTTGCTGACGCAGAAAGTAGCCCTCTAATCTGGGCGCAAGCGCCCTTCCTATCAGGCTTTGCGTGTATGCTGCGATGCAGGAAAGATCTTGGCCAATTTGCCTAGATTTTAGGCGGTGGCGGCGAGTAGGAATTCGTCATTTGCGCCGCATGGGCCTCGCAATCGCAGCCTGCCCAAGCCAAGGATGCATTTGAGGTGGGCAAAGAGCACCTCGACCTTCCTTCTCAGTTTTGTGAATTGCCGTAGCGATGACTTTTGGCGGTATCATGCGCAACGTAACTACCGTCCTTTTGTTCTTCGCGATTGACTGTGCGGCGCACGTATTTTTGAGGTCAAGCTTGACTTCGACAACAACCACAACCCAAACTTGAAGTTACAAGGTGGACAGAACTTTTCAGCGAAACGCGGTGCGAATTACCCTCATGTTGTAAAGTCGGCAAAGAACCTAAGCCCGTTCAGCCGTCCCCGTAGGCTTCCATGACCAAGATGAACGCCTGACGCTCGGCCTCTGCGCGTGTCAGGCCTGCGTCATATTCGAGGATTGCGGCGCGTTCTTCGAAAGCGTCGCGCGCGATTGGATCCAGCGCCATGAACTTTGCGACCAGCGACATTTGCGACACTTTAAGTTTTTCTATCTTGGCCAGAGGCTTAGGTGTCGTTTGCATGCGCGCTTTCTCAGGCGTTGTCGCAAATATTGTGGGCGAACTTGTGATCGATGCCGCGGCAACTGTTTCGTCGGTATACGTAAACAACTTATACACTGGTGCGGACCCTCCACGCTTTTGCAACTGTCCGGCCATCGATCTGCGCCCCCGGGCAGGGCGTGATCCAATGATGTTGATCCAGTAGCTTCAGCAAGATCTCCACGGTCTTGGTGTCGCGCACTGCACCGGGGCCGCGACGCACAATCGTGCGTTTGTCGAAGGGCTCAAGAGGAAATCTCTCCCGCAGCCAGCCCCCCAGCAGTTCGGCCATCTGCAGTGTCGGGTCAACGTGCCCGGCATCGAGCGTCCTTTGCGCCTCAGACAGGTACCAACTCGTGAGGCCAATGGCGTCCAACAACACGGGTTGGGTCACGGTGCGGGCGGTTTGGTCTTCCAGAAGCGTGAACACCCCAGCAATCCGCGCAGCCTGTTCCGCAGCCTTTGATGCAAAGCCTCGTATATGGACAAAATCGCCACCATCGCCCTGCAGGCGTTCGACTTCATTGGCAAAGCGGATCAAACAGGACCGCGCCTCGGGCGACAGTCTCACCGTCGATGGAGCAAGCTCGCGCGGGTCCGCAGTGGTTTCCGGCGACAGTGAAAGCAAGCTGGTAATTTTGCTATGATGCCGTGCGAGCGTTACCTGCGCTGCAGCTTGCCGTCTAGCGTCCGCGTCAGTTTCAGAGATGATACGGCTGCCAATACGGCTTGCGGGCCAGGCGATGAGACAGCGGGACAGAAAGCCCTGATCCCGCAAAACCTCATTGGAAAACACGCTTTCGGCAACCCCGCTTTGCAACATTAAATGCAGGCACCCGCGACGATGTCGAAAGGTGGCCAGCGATTGACCCGCGCGCGTCCGGTTCAAGGACGCCGCATCCCACAGTTTTGAAAGACCCGCCACCGTTTTGAGCTGATTGTCCTTGCTCATGGCATGCCCGCCAAAGAGTTGGCCGCCTTCATCGGAGAAAATACCAACCGAAGGGTCGCCCTCTTCGAAGTGGTGCAGCAGCCCTTCAAAGGTAACATCCGACAAGATTTTTCGCGGCATCAAGGGCGCTTGCGGCGCCTGCGGGGCATCACTCTCCACCACATCTTCACCGTCGCTGCGCGCTTTAACATGCTTGCGATTCATGCTTTCAAATATCTCTTGTTCAAGATCAAAAGATTTTCGGCATTGAAGGTAGTCATTGAGACTGGCCTCTTCCCACGCCTGAACCGATGCCATGGCCAGTTTGTCACACGACGACTTGCGCTCGCCCGAAGCTGCGACAGTGAGAAAGAAGAGGCTCAACGGAGTTTTCCCAGCTATTGCTTCAACATCTGCAATCGGCTGCGTGGCCAGCGAAGCGACTGCAAGCAAAGACTGAAAGCCAATCTCTTCGGGCGCCTGGGTCAGCGTCGCCAGGGCCTCTGTTGGAGCACAAAGTGGCCCCAGGTGTTCCAGTGGAAAAGGGTGACCCTCTGGTCGCGCTCTGATCAGCGGCTCTGGTGGTGTTGTGTCGGGAGATGCGTTGAAATCTTTGGCCATGATGTTTGAAACCTCCGTTTTAGAAATAGCTCCTCCATGACCTGAATGGTAACATTCAAGCTTGTACGGGTTCGTTTTCACCGCACGCGAAAGAGCCTGCGCGGCGCGTGCCGGATCAAGGATGAACCGGGCACGCGTGCAGTGCTGCATGATGTTCTTTTTTTGCGAGACTGTGCGCCTCGCACCAAACAAAAGCGCATCTAAAGGTTAAACTTCTTTTGTATTGTGCGCGCGCCATCAGTCGGAGGCGCAACACCTCGAAGATAGATAAATTATTGATTTAAATACGATAAAGATTCATATCACTGCGAACTAGAGGCATTCCTGGTTAATTTTTTTAACTTTTAAACCTGGTAGAACTACTGTGCGATCTTGGCTAGTGCCTCGCGTCGCATGGTCAGCCCACCGCCAGCCCCATAAACAGGCCGCTTGTACTTGTGACCTAGAATATCCGCGCGCACGCGATCATCAATTCCAGCGGTGAGCAGCGCATCCTCGACATAGTGCCGCAGACTATAGGCCACGTGCGCGGGTGTTTCCTTCAAGCCATTCGTCTCGAGGTACTTGTTGGCCAGGCTCGACCATCCATTTGCCTTGTCGCAGTACCGCTGGATTCCGCCCCGTGTCACGAACCGTTGTGCCGCGGCAAGCGAGACCCTTAAAAGTGGGATGTCGCGCGCCGTGTGATGTTGTTTGAGCTCCCGACCATGCGGAGCCACGCGCAAATAGGGAATAGGCTGATCTAGACAGAAATCTTCCAGCGGGCAGGACAGCACCTCAGATGGCCTGAGCCCTGTGTTGACGAGCACAAGAAACGCATCTGCAGCCTCGACGTTGAGCCCGCCCAGAGCGCCAGGTGCCAACAACCGTTCTTTCACCCACTTTGGCGAGAATGGCGGGCGCGTGACTATGGGATCCACCGCCTTGTCAAACCGGAGCCTTGCGAGGGGGTTCTCCAGATTGGCATGACCTTTGAACTCACACCATTGCCGAAGGATCTGCGCCAGGTGACCAAAGTCCTCGTTTGCGGTCTAAGCCCGCGTCTCTCCCGTCTCGATCCGCTGCGCCCACCAGCCCCGAAAGGCAAGCGCATCTTCCCGCGATATCTTGTCGATACCCGCCTTGGAACGCTTCGGCACAGCTTGCTCGAAGTTCGACACGGCGCGCGCGCGGGGTAACCACCATAGATGCCGCTGACGGTCAGATTTGCGGATCTGTTTTGTTTTAGTGAGAGTGATGAACTCCTCAAGAACACTGCGCAGCGGAGGAAGCGCAACCGCAGCGCCGCACAATATGGCGTCCGCCACATCCGGCGAGGTGGGTTGAGACGTGGTTCCCGCCGCTGCAAGCAAGCGCGGTAGATCTTCCTGAAACGATTTCCGCAACAGCACGGTGCTTGGCACATAGTCGAAGCCGCGGCTTTCCGCCATGAGTTTGGCAGCAGCAAATTTCTTGTGGGCAAGTGCGTCTTCCCCCATTTCTAGCATATGCCATTCCGAACGTTTCAGCTCTTCCAGCTCGAATGCCTTGCGCTTGGCCATACTCAGGTACGCCGTTCGCAACGCCTGCCGCACTTGCCGCACCGGCTGCCCCGCCTTGCCTAACACGTGCCCAAAGAGACGGTTGGGCACATTCATCACAAAATAATAGCGCCCCCGATCCAAAGTCAGTCCCATGCAAAATCCTCCATCACCGCCGCCCCACCTATGCGGGAATCCATGCGGGATTTTATGAGGGATATGCTGGGTAAAACGCGTAAACGCGGCGTGCGCACGTTGATTTCATTGAGTTTTCTTGAAAAGAACTGACACATACGATCAGTTTAGTGGCGGACCGAGGAGGATTCGAACCCCCGACCCCTTGATTCGTAGTCAAGTACTCTATCCAGCTGAGCTATCGGTCCACTGACGCGGGGTTTAGTTGGGCTGGCCCTGGTTTGCAAGCCCAATCAGGCGAATTTTTTGATCGGAAGAGATGTCATTTCAGTGCCGCGCAGAAGAAAAAATATTGATCTCAAGTGAGGAAGTGAGGGTCGCGTTCTGCAAGCGATCCTGCCTTCAAGGTCCCATCTCCCTTTGGCAAACATATCGAGAAACATGTGCCTTGGACGCCGGTTCGCGTCAGTTCCAAAGTGCCGCCGTGCCCTTTTATAAGTTCCGCCGAAATCGCAAGGCCCAGACCAGACCCGCCTTTGGACGCGCCGCCTTGAAAAGGTGTAAAAAGATGCTCCTGCGCTTTTGGCGGTAGACCTGGACCGGTATCAACCACGTCGATCCACCATGCGTTTTCGTCTTCACGGCCGTTCACACTGATTTCACCGGGCGTATTTGCCGCAATCAACGCTTGCCGCGCATTGCGAATGAGGTTGGCCAATACCCGGTATAATTGCTCGGGATCCGCGCGCACGCTCATCTCTCGCGGCACATCGCAAGCAAAGGAAAGATCAAAATCCCCAACCGCCAGCCGTTCACTTTCTATGACTTCATCAACCAGGCTGACCAGCGGCAGCATGGTCAGCGTCGGGCTGGGTTCTTCTGCTTTGCCGAAAGCCAGCGTGCTTTCGCACAAATGCACTGCGCGGGTTATGGATCCAACCAATTTGGGCGCCATACGCTTGACCGTTGGATCTTCGCTCATTTCGATCCGGTCAGTGAACAGCTGCGCCGTGGTCAGTATGTTGCGCAGATCGTGGCTGATTTTGCTCACAGCGCTTCCCAATTGCGCCAGACGGTCTTTTTGCCGCAACGCCTGCGTCAGATCCGTTTCCAGTTTTTGCAAGGCTTCTTCTGCCTCGCGCAACTCGGTGACGCCCGCTGAGGGTGTGATGATACGGCGCGCGTCTTCTGGGGCTGCCGCATAGTTTTGCATATGCCCAACAACACCCTTGATTGGCTTGAGTAACAGTGCCCGCATGGCCAGAAACAGCAGAAAAGCCGTAAAAATGGATATGACGGCCGACAGGATCAGAATGCGAATGCCGTAATCAATCATCGCGGCGCGCAGGGGCTCAGTTTCCATTGTGATTTCGATCAGCAATCCCGCGTCGCGAACAGGCGCGCCAATCACCCGGATCACTTCATTTTCGGCGGCCACAAATCGGGTCAATGCGTCCCTGATCAGAACAATTGCGCTGTTGTCACGCATATCGAACGTCTGTGAAATAGGCTGCGGCAAGTTGGAGGCAAGCATCAATTGCCGCACCTGATCGCGCCGCAGCACCACATTGAAAACACCTGCATTTTCAAGTAGTTCAGCCTCCAACTCACGGTCAATCATATCATCCGCCAACAAAGCCAGCGACGCAATCTGCGCCCGCTCCAGCCGGTTCATAAGATAGTCTTCTCGAAACCGCGCGATCGAGGGCACAAAAATCAGCACTTCTGCCAACATCACAAAGATGGTGGTCAGTACAACCAGTCGTCCTGAAAGCGAATTAAACATGGTTTGCGCAGGGTTTCACGGCACGAAGCGTTGGACAAGCCCCACGACCCTTTTAACGGCCGGACTGTCAAAAAGACGTGGACTGAAATAAGCACCCGCGGCGCGTTTGTTGACTTCTCCGATTGTGGGATAGGGCGCGACCATGGCAGCAATCTGGCTCATTTTCATCTTGTTCGCCAACGCCAGCGCCCAAAGACTGATCAACTCACCAGCCTGATACCCTACGATCGACGCACCGACAGGGCGACCTTTAACGACCATAACCTTGATAAAACCCGTGGTCTTGCGCTCGGCAATCGCGCGGTCGTTGTGGTGATAGGGGAAACGGACCACTTCGAGATTGGTACCATGCTCTTTTTTGGCCTGCGCCTCAGTCAGCCCGACGTGCGCAAGTTCCGGATCGGTATAGGTCGCCCAGGGGATGTGGGTTGTCTTGGCCCTGGAGGGCAACGCAAACAACATAGAGCGGATGATAACGCCCGCATGATAACCCGCCACGTGCGTGAACTGCAGCCCCCCTGCCACATCGCCAATGGCATAAACACGCCGGTTGGTACTGCGCAGGCTTGCATCGACCTTGACGCCGGTCCGTGTTGTTTCAATTCCAGCGACGCTCAGGTTCAGCTTGTCGATGTTACTTTTGCGGCCCACAGCCATCAGCAGATGCGTGCCCTTTATGGATCGGCCATCTTCGGTCACGATCTCAATCGCGCCAGCTTTGCCCTTGATTTCTGAGGCCTTGGCATCTTCTTCGATCACCACGCCCTCGTCGCGCAACGCATCTAGAACCACCTCTGCAAGCTCTGGATCATCTTTACCCATCGCCTTTGCCCCCTCAATAACTGTCACCTTGCTCCCCAGGCGGATGTGCGCCTGTGCCATTTCCATACCAATCGGACCTCCGCCGATGATCAGCAAGTGTTTGGGCGCGTCGCGCAGATCAAACAGCGTTTCGTTGGTCTCAAACGGCACTTTTTCCAGACCGGGAATTGGCGGGACCAGAGGTGATGACCCGGTAGCGATGACGATGCGACGCGCCGAAATAACGATCTCGCCAGCCTTTACTTCAGTCGGCGAAACAAAGTGGCCAAACTCGCGGATCACCTTGACCCCAAAACCCTCGAAACGTTCCTGGCTGTCCACCGGGGCAATCTGTACGATAACATCTGCCACATGATCCTTGGCGGCGGCGTAATCGGCCTTGCCCGGCGCATCGGTCACCCCGAAAGATGCGCTGTGTTGCTGCGCGGCGGCGGCCTTGCCACTGGCCAACAGCGCTTTGGAAGGAACACAACCGTAGTTCAGGCAGTCCCCGCCCATTTTGTGCCCTTCCAACAGCACCACTTTGGCCCCCATCTGCGCCGCACCGGCAGCAACTGAGAGCCCGCCAGACCCGGCCCCGATGATCAAAATATCCGTCTTGATGCGTTTCACTTGCTCAAATCTTTCTTGCCAGTCAGGGCCTTGACGAATATCGGCAGCAGAGACAACGCGCTCAGCCCCAAAATCGGGATCAGGATATGCGGCTCAAAGATCAAGCCAAGATTTGGGCTTTCGCCGCGTTCAAAAACCTCACCAAGACCTGCGCCCACGGACGAGTACACTAACGATCCGGGAATAATTCCCAGAAAGGTTGAGATGGCAAACCGGTGAAGTGGTACTGCCAAAAAGGCCGGAATAAGGTTTGCAACGAAAAACGGTACCGCAGGGACAAGCCGTATGAAAAACAGCATCGACCATTGATTTTCATCCAGCCCCTTTTTGATCTTGTTGACAGCGCCTTGCGATGCATCCATGCGCTCTTTGAGCTTGTCACCAAGACCATGGCGCGCCGCCAGAAAAATAATGGCCGCCCCAAGCGTCGCACCGGTGACGCTGAACAGCGACCCTGCCAACGTGCCAAACAGGAACCCACCAGTCAGAGTGGCGACCAATGCGCCCGGCAGTGAAAAACCAACGATGACCACATAGGCCAGTACAAAGCCGAGAACAGTCAGCAGGTAATGCGCATCGCGAAATCCAATCAGCGCATCGCGATTGTCGCGCAGTGCGTCAAAACTCAGGTACTCCCGCAGGGTGAAAGCACCCAGCACAGCAACGCCGAGGATTATCATCATGGGCAGATGCCGCATTGGGCCGGATTTCGGGTCTTCTGTCATATCTGACATCTCTTGTCCTTTTGGGCCGTGAGTTTCAATTCCTTAGGTAGATGATCGCTTTACGTCCATGGCGATAGGGCGATCACGTGTGCTTGATCCGTCGTGACAGATTGCGCACTTCAGGCCATCCAAAGCGCAGGTAATTGAAACAAGTTGACGATTCATACACTTTTCCCGGTGAAATTGTTGCAAACCGTCGCAATTAACCGGTCGCAGGGTTTGACTTGGCTTCCCCGGCACTTTAGAGGACGAGCTTCTGATAACATCTGACGGTCGGCGATTCCTCGAGACCAGTCAGCAGACATGGAGACGGAGCGATGAAACGCACCTTTCAACCCTCAAACCTCGTGCGCAAACGGCGCCATGGTTTCCGCGCGCGCATGGCCACGAAAGCCGGCCGCAAGATCATCAACGCGCGCCGCGCCCAAGGCCGGAAGTCGTTGAGCGCGTAACTGCGCTTTTGACTGGTTCAGACGTCATGACACCGTCGCAAGCTTATCCGACAGGCGTACCCGCCGGGGATAGGCTTCCGGCGGTTTTGTTATGTTCGTCGACCCTCAAGCGGCGCGCTGATTTCCAGCGCGCATCGCGGGGCCCACGTGTGGTAATGCCCGGATTCATCTTGCAAATGTGCGAACGACGAGCGGGCGAGATAAACGGCATTCGCATAGGGTTCACCTGTTCTAAAAAAGTAGGCAATGCCGTTGCGCGCAATCGCGCCAAACGTCGGTTGCGCGAAATCGCGCGATTGGTCTTGCGGCCCCTCGGGCAGGATGGGAATGATTACGTCCTGATTGGTCGACACAAGATGACAGCGACACTGCCGTTCCACCAATTGCAAACTGACCTGCACACGGCAATCACCAAGCTGCATAGCAGTCGAAAATGACCTTGCTCGCCCGCGTCCTGAGCATTCCTGTTTATGCCTATCGTTTATTTTTCAGCCCATGGGTCGGACATAATTGCCGCTATCAACCCACGTGCAGCGCTTATGCGCTTGAAGCTTTGCAAAAGCACGGTGGTGTGAAAGGCGGGCTCCTGACACTCAAGCGTTTGTTGCGATGCCACCCGTGGGGCAGTGATGGCTATGATCCGGTGCCCAAAGACTGATCGCGCGATCAGCTTTGTTTTTCAAAGGTTATGATGACCTCGCCGATGTCCAGGCCGTACTTTTTCATGTAGGCTCTGTTCAAAACACGCGTATCGCTGAGCCTCCACATCCAGTCGTCAAACCGCACTCGCAGGGTCCCGTCCGGCACCGGCAGATCAATAGCATAGCGCCAGTTGAACGTGTCACCGCGCTCTTCCCCTATGGCTTCTCCAATCACCCCTGGCGCCGTACCCCGCCATGTATCCGGCCCGGTTTTTTCAAGCGTCCAGACACGTTGCTCGGTACTGCTGTCTTCATAGACGAAATCCTCTATTAGCGTCAGCGTCTGACCATCCCAGGTCCCATTGATATCAACGTCAAATCTGCGTCTTACAGTGCCAAATACATCCTGAAACTGACCATAGGCAATCACCCGACCATCAAAGAAGTCTTCCAGATCAAGCTTTCCTGCGGACAGGTTTTCATCTTGCAGCGACGGCTTGGCCACGCATCCTGAGAGCAAAACGGCGAAAATAATGCCAAATGCGATCCGAAACATCCTACTCTCCCTTATTGAATGTCCTACGCGCAACGCTGACTTTTGGTTCACTTGAGCAACGATGCGCCGGTGACCTGACATCCAAGAATGCTACTTCACCGTGATGGAGGTGACACCGAGAGGATCATCCCGCTACACCGCCCGATCACCAAGACCCTTAATCTTGCAGGCATGTTGGCGTATGGTGATGTCGTTTTTTGGATTGGCGGCCAACTGTCTGAACCCAGTGATCCGCGACCCGGTTTCAAACTTTCTCGATCGGCGCGGCCTTGTTGATGGCCTACTATGTGGTGTGCGTTTCGTGGACGTCGGGACCGTCTGCCAGGCCAGCACTAACTGGGCATCTAGCTTGTCGGTGTTTGTGGATATTTCATGTCAATCCATGTGCTTGGGCAGGCCGCTGCGCTGCGAACCATGAGCCGAGGCATCGGAAACCGGATCCTAGCAGGCCGCTCAGACTGGTATGTTTTCTGGCTTGACCCTCGGATTGAGACTGAAAACGAAAACCTGATCTGATGTGCAAATTTTATTTCGCCGATCTTTGCCACGTTTGGGCCCGACTCGCTTCAGATCGAACCCGATCTCTGAGGTCGAACCCCCGATCGACGGAAGAAGCGCGATAACTCTCCACCAGTCCGGATCAGCGAAAAGGTTCCCAGCCAGGCATTCCTAAGCGATCGATGAGGAGGTTTGAGCCCAAAACCGGTTCATCAATGCGAGGGCGGTGTCAATGTCGCTTGCGACACCATCCACCCCCATCAACCCAACCAGATCCGGTGCCTCTTGGGAAATCTGACCGCTGACAAAGATGAGTGCCGCTGGCATTCTAATCCGCAAAGCAATGACAAGGCGCGCTAAGTTCGACGCCGTATGACCGCCGCCTGCCGACAGACCAATGACGCGGCAAGCACTTTGTGAAATGGTTTCCACAAGTTCGTCATGCGTTAGACCAACCTGTAAATCAATTTCCCAGCCTTCTTTGCCAAGTAAATCCGCTGCCATACGCACGCCCACGATATGAGTTTCTTCCGGCACAGAAGCAAAAACAGCCGATTTCTTGACGACAGGACGATTCGGCACAAACAGATAGCTCAAGCTCCGCATAATCGAATAGATTCGACTCGTGCCAATGGACACTTCAACGAATGTTACGTGATCCTCGTTCCACCAATCACCCAATGTGCGTGCAGCTTCGGCGAGGTAAGCCAGATAGATCGCCTCCAATGTTGCACCGTCTTGGCGCAACTCATCGATGAATTCCGCACCTTCATCTGCTTCGGGTGAGATCAGCGCATAGCACAGGTTGTCCACTACACGTTGTGGTGGATGGTCAATATCATAACTACTGGTTGAACCGATCGCTCTGACGCGAGTGAGCACTTCGTCAATTATGACACCCACAGCGTCCTTGGGGAGTTTTGATTTTAACTCCAGAACGTCCGTCTGTGTCCTCAAGTAAGTCTCAGGAGAGAACTGCTCGAATTTTTGTTTTGTCAACGGCACGACCGCCCCCAGGGTTGCAAAACCTCAGATTCCCAATTTCAGAAAATACACACCGTGCAAGGATGTTAGATTTCGTTCCGCCGATCTGTCAATGAAAGTTTACATTTTGCGTTAGATCTCGGCTTGTAACGCTATCGAAAGCCGCCAGCTTCGAAAAAATCCCGAAACTCAAGAAACCATGAATGCTGCCGTTAGACAGGCAGTTACATCCAAATTCAATTTCTAAAGTTCACCTGCTTGTTCTGCTATCTTGAATTCACTGTCCTTGAAGAGGCGCTTCCGCAAGTGAGACGACAACGCTGCCTCTGACGTTGTCGCATGCTCAGAGAGAACAGCACCTACAGTCACAGTTTTAACCGGTACAAATCGCGATCAGCTGTCACGACCGCCACCGAAAACGTTTCAAGTTAATAGCCTGGTAGCGATCCCCGAAGAACTACGAGTTTCGTTGATTCTGAGGGGTTTTTGCGATTTCAACAGAACCCTTCGCCAACAGGCATCAATAGCTTACACAGAAGTTTTTAGGTGGATACTCATCATACATTTGCAAACAAACGCGCACTGAAACATGCGCGAGAAGGCTGAAAACAGACATCAAAATGCTCTGAGCTAATCCTTTCCTTGATCCTCCTCCGTTGAGTGACCGGCAGCCCAAAATGGAAGCGTCTCTGCCGGTTTGAAATTCGCATAGCTGACTTTCAACGCACGATCAGTGAAATTGCGCGCGAAGCGGCCTTGTTCAACCGCGTCAATTGCTAATGCGGACTCCGCTCGCAGTCGGATAGGGTTCATCGCGGTATTGGGTTCGATGTCACCAAACCTGTCATTAACACCTACGATCTCAAACCGCCTTATCGCTGCAATAGGGATTGATCATCAAGATGCGGAGCAGACCCGTCTGTAGTTGCAGAGCATTTCTGCGCAGGCGCTTAATGCACGCCAGCGCGATGCATCTGGTGTCATCGAAGCGGCTCTTGAGTTTGGGCTGGCAGGGGGTGTCTACGGCATCGGCGCAAAAAGAGAGGTCAGAGCAAGCGAAATGAAGCACAGAGTCGCTTTTTTCGATACACCGCCGCACTTGCTTGGATGTGCATAAAACAAAACATCAGCAAAAAATCGGCGATGTATCAAGCACCACAATGTGAGAGTGATCTCGCTAGAGCAGAAAGTCTCCCGCCATATAGTCGGCCGCTGAGACCACGGCACCATCCTGAATTCGAACGGCAAATTCGATGTCATTGTCACCGTCTGTGTTTCCGTATAGCCGGGTTTGGATGCCTACGTCTTCGACCCAGAGAGCGCCCGCACCGAAGCTGAGGGCATTTGCAGTTGTCTGAAGACCCAGAAATGTGAAGCTATCCGAATTAGAGAAGTTTCCTACTATTGCGTCTATGTCAGAGACATCGATCATGTCGCCCCCGGCGGCTCCTATTCCGTCGATCCCTTGTATTAGATCAGATGCCGCAAAGGTTGAATCCTGCGTGTTTTCGAAGACAAAAGTATCATTTTGTGCATTGCCACGCAGAATATCGACGCCGAGACCTCCGTTTAGGATATCCTCGCCGTTACCTCCATTCAGGATATCATCGTCAAGACCACCTTCCAATCGGTCGAAACCGTCGCCGCCGCGCAAGATGTCGTTGCCGTCGTTTCCAAAGAGTTCATCGGCTTGCGTATTGCCCTCGAGAATGTCGTCACCATCGCCTCCAAAAAGCTTGTCCTCACCTGCAGAGCCAAACATCAGATCATCACCTTCACCGCCGTCCAGAACGTCATCACCGCCGCCGCCGCGCAGGATGTCATTGCCATCACCGCCGTTCAGATCATCATCGCCAGTTTCACCAATCAGTGTATCGTCGCCATCAGCGCCAAATATCACATCATCGCCACCGCTGCCGTCGAGCATGTCGTTGCCATCACCGCCGCCGAGCCTGTCTTTGCCATTGCCGCCAAAAGCAATGTCATCGCCGTCGCCACCAATGATCAAGTCCTCCCCGTCAGAACCGCGCAGGATGTCATTTCCGTCGCCACCATTAAGCGTGTCATCGCCGACCTGCCCAGCGAGCACGTCATTACCGGCACCGCCATTGACGATGTCATCTCCCGCTTCGGCAAACACCCGATCATCGCCATCTCCGGCATTGATCGTATCGTTACCGTCCCCGCCATTCAGCGTGTCATTCCCGGCGCCGCCTGACAAATTGTCGTCACCGCCAAAGCCAAGAATGCGGTCATCCCCAGCCTGACCCAATACGGTATCCTTCTTTACACCGCCAAACACAGTCGTGTTGCCAGTGCCGGTTGTTACCATATCTGTTTCCAAAAAATTGGCTTTGCTAGCGAATTCACCGTTGTAGTCATCCGTGTTGAGCACAGAGTCCCGAGGGTCCCAGATCGATGTGAAAACATCACCTGCCGGGCTGTTCCACGCAAATAGGATACGCCCATCCGCGCTCACATCGATATCGACAGGGCGGCTTGGTGCGACGTTGGCAACGGTAAAGGTCGTTCCATTGGCCGTACCATCGCTATCGTAGCGACGTGCCACAATCTTGTCCTGGCTTTCGACCTTCCACATAACCACAAAACCATCATCCGGGAGTGCCCTGACGACAGGCTCACTCTTGTCGGCCCCGGCCGAAGCCACCGTGATCAATCCACCGATCTGCGTTCCGGCATTGTCGAAGGTTTTGGCAAATATGTCGTCGTTGTCTTCATACACCACGACGAAACCGCCGCCGTCCAGACTGGATACCTGCACATCGTCACCTGAGGCTGCAACCGTCTGAAAAGAGACAATATTGACACCAGTGGAAGTCCTGATCGAGAAATCAACGCTTGTTCCACCGAAGTCGTTTTCTTGAAAAACGGTTACAAAATTGCCGTTGCTCAAAACAGCGACGTCCCCCAGCCGGTCGAAATCCGAACTGTTTTCAGCGGCTCCAAACTCTGGATTCAGGTTGTTGTCCTGACCGATCACACGGGCATTGATGTCGATATCTCCAGCAGAGAACTCTTCGTATGCAATGAAGGCGTCGTCGTTACTGGGCGTCAAGTTGATCGCTAATTGTGGGTCCCGTAAGTAGTCAGGTGAAACATTTTCGGTCTTGATGATATCAGAAAATATCTGGTCGCCATCAAGATCGTAGCGCTCATAGCGAACCCTCGTGAAATCTGGAAATACAGAGGATTCATCAATGTAGGTGATGGCAAAGCCGTCATGCGTCGCCGCGAGGTCGAAGTCGCTCTCATCATCCTCGCTTATGCCACTCAACCTGAAACTATCGCGTACGACGTTTCCTTCGGCATCATAAATCTTTGCAATGATCGCTGAGCCAGGTTCGGTTTCGATCGCGCCTGGGGAGCCTTCCACCCAAGCAACAACATAGCCGCCGGTTGCAAGGCCAAGTATTTTGGGTTGCGCGTCAAACCCAGCAGCAATCGGGGCTGAGTTGACTTGAGTTTCAGAAAGCCATTCCGTTGGAGTCGCCATTTATTTTAATCCTTTGTTAACAATGCCTCCAAATTGCTTTCTTTGTTTCCAATGCGTCAATAGTTTGGGTTTGTGTTTCAACCTCAGATAGTGCTCGTATCTTAAACGTTAATCCAAAGTCCTCGACTGGCACCTAGAAACACTGCTCGGACGCGTTCTTAGAAACCGAAAATCCACCCCTAAGAGAAAATGGCCGAAACCATGTCGTTTCATTCTGGATCCATGTGACAGCGCCATGATCCGGCTATCGTACTACCTACGAAGCTTACCTCGTTTGTTTGAAACATGTGCGCCGAGCTGCAAACAGGTCTTTGCCAATCACCTTTAGACGCATGAATGTTGCACCATGCGTGCTGAGGTTTGTGTGCACGCCGCAGATTGAAAATAGGACCGTTTTCGTCGCTGCGCAGTAAGATCGGAGTTTCTACATCAGCCGCATTGCTCCGTTTGCGAGCGCGTGAGGTAAAACAATTTAGTGTACACAATAGGCTTTTAACTACCACAAGCCCCACTGAGCTTGAAGGTCCGCCGTCGGGGAACGGCCCAGACCATACAAAGTCCGCTATTGCGCAGTGTTGTCATTGCGCGTTCGCAACTATTGATGATTTTACGCACTAATTGGAAGAGCACCTTGTGCAAGTTTGGAATATCCAGATTGCATGGGAGGCTCAAAATCACGATATCTGCTAAGCCAGAAAATACGCTTTCACAAAAAGGCTACAAAACACCGTGGTAACTATGTCGAACAAGAGCAACCAGGGTTCGACTAAGCAAGATAGTCTACGCCTCCACTGAACACCTGTAGACAATTGATTTAAATAAGTAAAAAGGTGGCGATCCCGGGAGGACTCGAACCCCCAACATCCTGATTAGAAGTCAGGTGCTCTATCCAGTTGAGCTACGGGACCTTAATGCACGATAGCTGTTCGAAAATAAGTTGGCAACGCTTCACTCATCCCCTATCGATCTGTTTCCAATCGCCTTTTCACGGCACAACTTCAAGTGTGAAAGTCAAGAAAGCTCGGTGACAGGTTGCTTGGACGCATAGTGTCAGTTCAGCCATTCCAACAATGCGGTTTCGACAGGTATTCCGTTCTCTCAGCGCGCATTCTTTCTTGAGATCTAATCAAAACCCATGCGTTTTCAGGTATTTGGAGTTCGAGAGTAATTTGCGGCTTTCCATTTAACCCACGAACCGGATCTTATGCGTCCAACTGCTGCAGATCACGACACATGAATATGCTCAATGGGTCTGCGCGGTAGTCACCAAATGGGGGGCAAGTCACAAAACCTGCTTGCTCATAAAGCTGCCGCGCGGCTTTGTGCTCACCCCCGGATCCAGTCTCAAGTTTCAGGCTTTGCAGTTTCAGAGATTCCGCTTCGTCAATCAAAGTGGCGAGCATGGCGCGCCCATACCCACGCCCGCGCGCCTGCTCAACGGTATGCATAGACTTTACTTCCGCCCAAGTGTCACAAATTTTCAGCGCCCCAATGGCGTAGACCGTACCCGTTTCACGCAATGCAAACATATGTATGTCGGAAGCGGTAAGCGCGTCAGCAGGCAGGACGTGACAGCTTTCGGCGGGAGACTGCGACCGCATCAGGTCAAAGTGTTTTCTCAAAAGCGCTGCGACATCGCCCTCTGATGCATCTGCGGCGGCAATTTCATACACGCTCAATGCGTCCAGGCACCGCGCCGTCCCGTGGCAAAATTGTCTCCGTAACCACCCGGGCGGATATTCGCACGCCGCTTCTTGGGTTCTTGGACATCGGCCTCAATACCGTTTTCACGCGCATATTCGATGGCTGCTTCTTTCGTGTCGAACCGCAACCGTACCTGACTTTGCATATCATCGGAAGACGTCCAACCCATCAAAGGGTCAACCTCACGCGCCGAGTCAGGTGCAAAATCCAATACCCAGGCATGGGTTTTGGCCGTGCCCGATTGCATGGCCGTTTTTGTGGGCTGATAGATGCGTGCACGCATGAGGAAACTCCTGCCGGCTTCTTGCTGCATTTTATCGGTGATTTGATGCGCTGGAGCAAGACACGTTTTGCACCAGAACTGCGCGATTATACAGTAGATGCAAAAAATTTGTCGCAAAACAATGGCGATTAAGACTTCGCTAACCGTAATTCCGCAAACATCCGACTCATGCGAATGAAATTAGGTGAATGCGTGCCACTATGAGACATGGGTTTTCTGAAGCAGCGTTGCGCGGGCTTGAAGAACTGGATCGTCGTATCCCCAGCGGCGTCGAAACCAAACCGTTGAACAAAGACGAATACGCCGGGCCTGGCGGCGGCCCGTCGCCGCATTATGTCGGGCATCGCGAACGGTTACGCATCCGGTTCCTGACCGGTGGCCACAGCGCCATGCCCGAGTACGAATTGCTGGAATTGCTGTTGTTCAATGCCATCGAACGCATTGACGTGAAGCCCTTGGCCAAAAAGCTGTTGTCCACATTTGGCGATCTCAACGGAGTCATTGCCGCCTCCGAGCACCGACTGCTACAGGTCCGCGGCACCACCAAGAAAGTGTATGTTCAGCTAAAAATGGTCGAGGCTTTCGCACAACGTATGGCGCAGGCCAAGGTGTTGGAACACTGCGCGCTGTCGTGTTGGGATGACTTGATTGATTATTGCCGCACCACCATGGCGCATCGTGACACGGAACAATTCCGGATTCTGTTTCTGGACAACAAAAATGTGGTCATCGCCGATGAGGAACAAGCGCGCGGCACGGTCAATCATGTTCCCGTCTACCCCCGCGAGGTCGTTAAACGCGCGCTGGAACTCAACGCCTCCGCACTTATTCTGGTACACAATCATCCGTCCGGCGATCCCTCGCCCAGCCAGGCCGACATCAGCATGACGGACAATATTCTGATGGCGTGCCAGGCAATTGACGTGCGCGTACATGACCACGTGATAATCGGCAAAACCGCAGAAAGCTCTTTTCAAAGCCTTGGACTTTTGTGATGCACTGCGGAGAGCCTGCTGCCAATTTTTGTCACGAGGCGTCAACGCGCTCTTGAACCTGTCCTGAATCATGACACTTTGGAGGTAACCTCCAAGGATAGATCATGCCCTACGCCCAGACAGATTCTTCTGAAGCTCCCGCCGTCATGGGAAATCCCGCGCCTGATGTGCGCAGCCGCCCCAAACTTGAGGGCGGTAAAGCCTTTGTGTTGTCAACGGAGTTTGACCCCGCCGGAGACCAACCGTCAGCAATCGCGGAACTAAGCGAAGGGGTTACCTCTGGAGAGCGTAATCAGGTCCTGCTGGGCGCAACGGGCACCGGTAAAACATTCACCATCGCCAAGGTCATAGAGGAAACCCAACGCCCCGCGATTGTTCTGGCACCAAACAAGACGCTGGCCGCGCAATTGTATGGTGAATTCAAGGGGTTCTTTCCCGATAACGCGGTCGAATATTTCGTCAGCTTTTATGACTATTACCAGCCCGAAGCCTATGTGGCGCGCTCCGATACCTATATCGAGAAAGAAAGCCAGATCAATGAACAGATCGACCGCATGCGCCACTCCGCGACGCGCGCGCTGCTGGAACGCGACGATGTGATCATCGTGGCTTCTGTGTCCTGCATCTATGGGATCGGATCGGTCGAAACTTATGGCGCCATGACGCAAGACCTGAAAGTCGGATCAAATTACGATCAGCGTCAGGTGATGGCGGATCTGGTGGCACAGCAATACAAACGCAACGATCAAGCATTTCAGCGCGGTTCCTTTCGCGTCCGCGGCGATTCTCTGGAAATCTTCCCCGCGCACCTGGAAGACCGCGCCTGGCGCTTGTCTTTTTTCGGCGAAGAATTGGAATCTATCACCGAATTTGACCCTCTGACCGGTGAAAAAACCGATAAATTCGAGCAAATTCGCGTTTATGCTAACAGCCACTATGTGACGCCAAAACCCACCATGCAGCAAGCCTTGATCGGGATCAAAAAAGAGTTGAAAATCCGGCTGGACCAACTGGTTAACGATGGCAAGCTTCTCGAAGCCCAAAGGTTAGAGCAGCGCACCAACTTCGATCTGGAAATGCTTGAAGCCACTGGTGTTTGCAACGGAATTGAGAATTATTCCCGGTATCTGACCGGGCGTGCCCCCGGCGAGCCACCCCCCACCCTGTTTGAGTTCATTCCTGATCATGCCATCGTTTTTGCCGATGAATCCCATGTTTCGGTTCCGCAAATTGGCGGTATGTACAAAGGTGACTATCGGCGTAAATTCACGCTGGCCGAACATGGTTTTCGCCTGCCATCCTGTATGGATAACAGGCCACTCAAGTTTGAGGAATGGGATGCGATGCGCCCGCAATCGGTGTTTGTTTCGGCCACACCGGCCAATTGGGAGATAGAGCAAACCGGCGGTGTTTTCACGGAACAGATTATCCGCCCGACCGGCCTGATCGACCCACAGGTCGAAATCCGCCCGGTTGAGATGCAGGTCGATGATCTGTTGGACGAGGTACGCAAGGTCGCCGAGGATGGGTACCGAACGCTCTGCACGACCTTGACCAAACGCATGGCTGAGGATCTGACAGAGTACATGCACGAACAGGGCATCCGCGTGCGCTACATGCACAGCGACATTGACACGATCGAACGTATCGAAATTCTGCGCGACCTGCGGTTAGGCGCTTTTGACGTTTTGATCGGAATTAACCTGTTGCGCGAAGGGCTCGACATCCCCGAATGCGGTCTGGTCGCGATTTTGGACGCTGATAAGGAAGGTTTCTTGCGCTCGGAAACCTCATTGATCCAGACCATTGGTCGCGCGGCGCGCAACGCTGACGGGCGTGTCATCATGTACGCGGATCGCATCACCGGGTCGATGGAGCGGGCCATTGGCGAGACGGATCGGCGGCGGGCCAAACAACTGGCCTACAACGAAGAGCATGGGATCACGCCAACAACGGTGAAGAAAAACGTCGAGGATATCCTGGCCGGGCTCTACAAAGGAGATACAGATCAATCCCGCGTCACGGCCAAGATCGAGAACCCGTTGGCAGGTGGCAATTTGCAAGCCGTGCTGGATGGGCTACGAACGGACATGCGCAAAGCGGCCGAGAATCTGGAATTCGAAGAAGCCGCCCGGTTGCGGGATGAAGTCAAGCGGCTTGAAGCCGTCGACCTGGCCATTGCAGACGATCCAATGGCGCGCCAATATGCGGTGGAAAAAGCCGTAGTTGATGCGCAAAAAGCATCTGGCCGTAGCACATTGGGCCGCGGTGGGATGCGCGGCGGCGTCAAGCGGAAACGAGGGCGTTGAGCGATACACTTTACATCGAATTCGATGAGTTTATCGACGTTGAGGCATCCCTCGCTAATGTAGATATCTGTTTGGACGCCCTCAGCAGCAATCCGTTGCTTTGGAATCAAATCATTGTTGGCTGCCACGCAGCACTTACTAGCGCTTGCGTGGCGATCTTGACCCGTACTGATGGTTCTGGCGCTTTGAACAAGGGTTCTGAACGGAAACTGCGAAAACATCACAATGAGCGCTCAAGGAATGCGGAGACACAAGCGCAAAGAAAGCAGCCCGAATACATTGATCCTGTCTACCCGTGCCCATTGTTCGTGCTGAACCTAAGAGAAATGCTCAAAGCACTGCCCGGCGATCTGAGTGTAACGATACCAAAAAATTTGAAGATTGTGAAGATCAAAAAACGCGGGACCTGTTTCTTTTGCTTTCCTGGAGAAACGAATTTCTCTATTTTAAATCAACGTCTTGGATTATCGAGGTTGCTTGGTTGCAGCGGATTGTTTTGCGGTCATAGGAATTGGTGAAACGAATTGTCGCGAGTTCGGCGTACCACCGACACAAAAGGTTTTCTGAAACAAACGTTTATGAACGATTGGATACCTGCGTTTCAAAATTGGAACGGATCATGGTATAAAAACACATCCATTCCCGACCTGTGTTCCGAACAATTGGGGCTACGCGCATCTGAAGGCAAAAATCACGTATAACTCTCTACTTGCTGCTTTGACGCTATCGTATAAGTTGCAAGACCTGTAATATTTATCCCGAATGAAATGGAGATCTGCATCATGTTTAATTCAACGCGCCTTGTCGCTGCGGCATTCGTCACGACAGCACTTGCGACCACAGCCTTCGCTGATACGTTTTTGAAATACGGCGAAGTCGACGGCTGGAAAGTGTTTATCGACGAGCAAAAGCAAACCTGCCTGATTGAAGCCGTCGATGACCTTGAGAACGTCGTGCAAATGGGTCTTACCGAAGACCGCAGCGTTGGATACCTTGGCGTATTCACCAAAGGCGAAACCAAAATCAAACAGGGCGAAGAAGAGGCCGTGGCCATTCTGATCGGTGAGAATATTTATCTTGGTGAGGCGACCGGCATGCGCGGCAATATCACAAAAGGGTATTCTGGCGGATACGTTCTCAGCGACAATCCACAATTCGTAAAAGACATCGAACAGCAATTCGAGATGGTTGTTTTCCCGGAGACTGACTACGCCTTTACCATTGATCTGACCGGCACGAAAAAAGCTATTGCAATGGCCCGTGATTGCAACGTTGATCAACTCAACTAAAGCGATGTCACTTTCGATGTAGTGATATAAACGGGCCCCGTATTGTGCGGGGCCCTTGGACGTGAAGCTCGGCAAACGACCGACAGATGACGCGAAGAGACCCAACCAGAACAGGTTTGGCATTTACGAAGTATTGCTCGCCAGGTGTCCGGTAACGCCGCCCAAAAACACCCCACTGTGCTGGAAATTGGGTGCGCGTACCAACTTTGTGGAAACATTGTTTCAGAGCAATTTGACCACAAAGAGGTTTGCAAAGAAATACGGCGCGCCGGAACACAAAGGCGTTTTGAGCGCCACACTCTCAAAGTGCCGCTGTGTCAGCCTAAAAGCAATGGCATCTAACCGCGTTTAGAAGTCAAATATATCTTCCAGAAAACTGCCCCGCTTTTTCTTTTTGTACCCGCCGCGATCATCATAGCCCCGCTGCTGGGGAGGTGGGGGTGGAGCTGACGCACTACTGCGATCAATAATCTTGTCCAATTCACCCCGGTCCAACCAAACACCCCGGCATTGCGGGCAATAATCAATCTCAACCCCACTGCGATCCGCAATCACCAGTGTCGATCCATCTATCGGGCATTTCATATGCGTCTCTCCTGCAACTTAACTCCTGTCCACAACATAGGCAGGGCTTGCTCGATGTCATCCGTATAACTGCGTATGCGTATTAGTGCAGCTTTGCTGCTGGCCAACGCATTCTTGGCGTCTACCTTATCCTCATGAGATTTATTGTTTTGATCCTGATGATCCCCAACAGCGCCTATGCTTGGGAGTTCACTGCGGGCCTGCCTTGTCGTCTGACGCACCAAACGTCAGAGGTCTCCTTGGAATTGACTTATGATCCGACGCAACCACTGTACTCGATCTCCCTCACCAAGACACAGGCCTGGCCCCAGGCAGGTATTTTTGAAATGCGCTTCGATGGGCCAGCCAGTCTTGCCATTTCAACGGAACGCCATGCGCTTGGGGCAAGTGGCACACGACTTACCGTGACCGATACAGGATTTGGCAATGTACTGGACGGGCTGCAGTTTAATCATACCGCTCGTGTAATTCTTGGTAATGTGACAGTTGAAATCCCATTGATTGGTGCGGCAGATCCGGTTGATGCGTTTCGCCGTTGCGAAGTTTCGGCTGGCGCTTGATCCACCCTCAGACGTAACACTATCTTAACCACCATTAACCATGATGCCGCTCGGGAGATCGGTATGATGCGTCCGAGTATATTTGCCTTTTTTGTGGTTTTCATGGGCGCGTCTGTGGCGCAGGCTGGGCCTTGGCTGCGTGAAAAGGGCACGGGCTTTTACGCCGGGTCCGGAAATGTCACGAAGGAAAAAGACACGTCTGGCAGTGTTTATGCCGAATACGGGCTGTTTGATAATCTCACCATTGGTGCCGACATTTTTTATGGCATCGACCGAACACTCCAACAATCCGGTTCAGGTATTATTTTCGCGCGTTTTCCGCTCAGCGCACCCGATGCCACCCATAAATGGGCGATGCATTTCGGGATTGGGGCACGCTCACAAAACCTGATCATCGAACCTGCCATCGAGGCTGGATTGTCCTGGGGTCGTGGCATCAAAGTCGGCGAACGCTACGGTTGGGCGGTCATCGATAGCAGCATCAATATTCCCGGATCGGAACTGGAAACGCGGATCAAACTCGATGGCACGGTTGGTCTGGGCTTTACAAATCACCTTAAGGGCATGATGCAGATTTTCATGACATTTCAGGGAGATGAGTTGTTCACGAAGGCCGCACCATCCATTTTGATCCTTCCCGGTAAAGGCAGCTACACCTTTCAGATCGGTGCTGAAATCCCAACGCGCGGCGGTGGCGATACAGCTTTCAAGATTGGGATCTGGCGCGAGTTTTGATCAAAACGCCTGTTTGTTTGGGACAGTGTTGTGCGTTCTTGCGTTCCCGCACGATTTTGGGGACTGGAGCACTTGCCTTCCAAGCATCTTGTTCTTTTAGACGCCATCCAATCGACTTATGAGCCCGTCATACTCGAATGACTGCAAGTATCATGCACTCAGGTCAGAGCTGTCCAGAATTTGCACACCGTTTATGCGCCAGCCGTCTCCTGTTTCCAGCATTCGATAATCCAAGACATGCGCACGTCCTGATTGATCCGTGATCATCACACGCTGCCAAAACACGCCACCCTGCTCCCGCATCTCCAGATACCGCACGCTCCCTGGCCGCCAGACCATTGGATAGCCCCGCGTAACCATCTGCTCAAAGTTCTTTGGTGTTTGAAACAGTCTCTGTAGGTTGGGGCTGGCAAACTCAAAGGCAGCTGCAAAGTCATCTTGTTGAAATGCCTCCAGCTGGGCCTCGATGGTGGCCTGAATATCGGCCTCCTGCGCTTGCACCGCAGCGCCAAATCCGAGCCAGATTACGAGCCCAAATACCAAATTGCGCATGGTGCGCCTCCCTGTTCCCAGTGAATCAAACTTGTTGTGTCACCGTTTTTCCGCAAGTGACAACTCGTCGTCCTTTGATAACCTAGCTTTTCTGTGGGCTGCTTCCATCACGCGCTTAAAGAATTTATGCGCACCACGAAATTGTTCGCATCTGCTGCGGAATGAAACGCACTCATCCGAAAACTCTCGCCGGTGTCTCGGGACCCAAAACAATCCAACAGCTTCGATCATGTTCAATTCGCCGGATCGAGCAAAAAAGGGACGTTTTTGTTTCTGACCAATTTAGCGATTTGGTAAACGGGTTTTGTGCTGAGATATTGCGATTTGTCGGAAGCTCTCGAAGTCGAGCAGTCAACCAAACCGACCAGTGACCAGTTTATTACCCATGCGGTCTGACAATCTTTCACCTTTAGCGGAAAGACATTCACGCCCGATCACCCGCCGCCGCCCAACGGATGCACCCCACTTTGGGCGTGCAAGACACAATGCGACCCTACCGATCCTTTCAGTTGGTCACCCTTCCCAACGCTCTTAGCTGGTTGAGGTCAACGCGCCAGCCATCGCTTTATCAATCAATGCAATGGTCTCATCAATTCCGTAGAGCGCAATAAAACCGCCAAATCGAGGTCCCTGACTGGCGCCAAGCAAGACTTCGTACAACGCCGTGAACCACCCGCGCAGTGGATCAAACCGCTCGCGCCCACAGGCATAGACGATGGACTGCAGCGCCTCATCTTCTACCGGACCTTCGTAGGCTCTAAGTTGATTACGCAAGTCTCGCAAAGCTTCCCGTTCCAGATCACTGGGGGCGCGATATACTTTCTTTGGTTTCACGAAATCATTGTAATATCGTACGGCAAAGCCGGCAGCGGCATCCAGATCCGGATTGTTCTCCGCGTCGGTTTCAGGTGCGTAGCGCTGAATGAAACCCCAGAGCTGTGATTTGTCTTCAGCCGCGGACACGCTCGCCAGATTGAGCAGCATAGAAAACGGAACCAGCATATTCGACTTGGGCACATCGCCGCCATGAATGTGCCAAACCGGATTGTTCAACCGCTGAACGATATCCTGCGATTCATAGGCGCGTAGCTGTTGATGGTATTCGTCCACGGCTTTCGGGATGACATCAAAATACATGCGCTTCGCCGTTTTCGGCTTGAGGTACATAAAATACGACAGGCTTTCCGTACTGGCATAGCTAAGCCACTGATCAATTGAGATGCCATTGCCGGAGGATTTTGAAATCTTCTGGCCGTTTTCATCCAGAAACAGCTCATAGCTGAAGTGTTCCGGTTTTCTGCCACCCAGAATTTCGCAAATACGGTCATAAATAGCGGTATTGGTTGCATGTTCCTTGCCGTACATCTCAAAATCTACGTCCAAGGCCGCCCATCGCGCACCAAAATCAGGCTTCCATTGCAGTTTGACGTTGCCGCCTGTCACGGGCAGCGTCCACTCGCGCCCATCATCATCGTCGAAAGTCACAGTGTGATTTTGCGCGTCGACCTGCTTCATCGGTACATACAAAACGCGACCAGTTTCGGGATGAATCGGCAAAAAGATGGAATAAGTCTGCTGGCGTTCTTCACGGAGCGACTTCAACATCACCTTCATCACATCGTCATAGCGTTCAACCGCCCGGCGGAGGATGTCATCGAACTGGCCGCTTTTGTAGAATTCGCGCGCGGAATAAAATTCGTAATCAAACCCAAAGGTATCCAGAAATCGTCGCAGCATTGCATTGTTATGGTGGCCAAAGCTTTCGTGTGTGCCAAACGGGTCCGGTACCGAGGTCAAAGGCTTGTGCATATGGTCTGCCAGCATGTCCTGTTGCGGAACATTGCCGGGCACTTTTCGCATTCCATCAAGGTCATCAGAAAAGCAAACCAACCGCGTCGGAATATCCGAGATCTGCTCGAAAGCCCGGCGTACCATCGTCGTGCGCAATACCTCGCCAAAAGTTCCGATATGCGGCAAACCGCTGGGTCCGTAACCCGTCTCAAACAGCACATGCCCCTTTTGGGGTGGTCCCTTTTGATAACGCTTGAGAATTCGGCGTGCTTCTTCAAAAGGCCATGCTTTGCTTGTCATTGCGGCGTCGCGTATCTCGGACATGTCTCACCTGTGCCTCGCTCATCCTGCGCCCTATGCGCCGGGATTGACAGGTCCCTATTGCGTTGCAGCATTGGCGTCAATAATCTGCTTCCATTGCCCTTAGTGAAAGAACACCCTCGTGCCTGATGATCCCGCCCACGCGTTTTCTGCACAAGACAGCCTTGTCGCCCTTATGATCGCGGTATCCGCTTCGGACGAAGACATCCGGACGGCGGAACTTGTAAAAATACAAGCTGCCGTGCAGATGTTACCCGTTTTTGCGGGGTATGATGAGGACCGTTTGGGCGTAACAAGTCAGATCGTATTTGACCTTTTCGAACAGGAAGACGGATTAGATGCGCTCTTTGGTCTGATCCGCGAATCCCTACCGGAACGGCTTTTCGAGACCGCCTACGCGCTGGCCTGCGATGTTGCAGCTGCAGATGGCACATTGGATGAAGCCGAATTGCGTCTTTTGGAAGAAATTCGCTACGAATTGGATCTTGATCGGCTACATGCGGCAGCCATCGAACGGGGTGCACGGGCACGACATCTGACCTGACGCCGGATTGTTCAGCGTTGCTTTCTGCACTGAAAGATGAACCTTTGGTGGGAAGGGAAATGGACAAAACTTCGGATGCAACGGTCCAAATTGACACAAACTGCGCCGCGCAAACCTGATGCAGCCCATCAGTACCGTGCTATTGAAAGTTCTGGCGATCTGACACGATTGCGCGCAGCAGCCGAAGAAAGCGCCGGTTTCGCCAGGTTATCGAGGCTTCAAGGTCTGGCCGATGCGATGTCGGTGTCGGTTATTCAACGCAATCCCGGCGACCTCCCCGAATTGGCCGAGTTTTTTGACAGCATCAATACAGACCTGAAGATGACGGCAGACGAAAAAGAGGAAATCCTCGAAACAGCGTTGAGCCTTGATGATGTTCGCGAAGGCAAGGACTGGTTGTCTGGATGGGTCAGCGCCATGTTGAAACTGAAAGAGAATGACCTGTTTTTTCCAGAAGAAGAAACCGATCCTGCTGAGATGGAGCTGCCGTTTGACTTGACCGCGGACAGGAAGGAAGGGCCGACCTCAATCACCGGCGGAGCCGAAGCGCCGCAACCGGTGACTATGCCCGCGATAAGTGCCGCGCAGCTTCACGTGGAAACGGATCTCTCTCAGAAAGGGCTGTCCAAAGCAACGCTTTTGCCGGAGGAATTTGCGTTGCTGGTTGAACTGCAAGACACGATTGATCGTGCCAATGATAAGCTGGCTAGTTCAAGCATCTCAAAAACACAAAAACCGAAGCAAACCAAAATTCGAAACGGGGCACAGACCAGATATCAAGATGAGATTCTTTCGATTTCCAACAGATTGGCTTCCGAAGCTGAGCACCAAAAAGAGCAACTTGCGCAGCAGCAGATGCGCCAGAATTTCGATGCCGACAAGCTGATCCTGACCACATGGGTCGGCAATAATTGCGGTGCAGGCGCCGGCGCCGTTTTGCTGGAGGTGTTGGACGCTCACACTTTGGGAAGCGGTGCCACCGCGAGCGTCACGCAGAAATTCCCGGCAAATGATATCATGGAAGCGCACAGCCAATGGTACAGACTTTACCAAGCTACAAACAAGCAGACAAAGGTTTTCGGGAAATTTGAAAACCCGGGCAATCAGGAGGCCAAAATCTACTGGAAGAGTCGAGGGAATCAATGGGAGTGCAACAGGAACTTCATTGCCATGATTGGCTCGCACAAGAGTAACGTCCATGTCACTCCCAAAGGCGGCAATTCAAAACCCATGAGCCGGTTCAACAGCGAACCAAGTCCCATCGGTTAGCGTCAATCATGCGCCGTAGGCCGTCCCCCACCGTGCTATCAATTTGCGTTGCAAACGCCGTGCGCGCGTTGCCCAGGAGCGCGCACCTTGTGGGCGTTCGCGATTGGCGCGGGTGATGGTAGCGCGGATATCCTCATTCGCGCAGAAAATCGCAAAAACCAACTCGCGCCCCCCTGGCGCAGTGATGTATCCCGCCAGACCGGAAACATAGTTAAGCGTGCCTGTCTTGGCCACGGCCTTAACCGGGTGTTTATGGGTCGTTCGACCGTTTTTATCCAGCAGGCGCACCTGTTTCAAAAGTGGGTGCAAAACGGCATCGCTGTGCACCGCGCTCAATGCGCGGACCATATCCTTTGCGTTGACGCGGCTTGCTGAACCCAGCCCGGAATGATCCACGAACGCAGGGTTGGTCATGCGCAAATTGTCCATCGCCCAGAGGTTCATTTGACGCGCCGATGCGGCCAGTGTTTGTGGCCGGTCCGCGTGATGACGCGTCGTCGCAAGTCCTACCATCTCCGCTGTTAGATTGTTGGAATACTTCAACATTCCCTTCAGAATTTCACGAAGTGGCGGGCTCTGCACTGACGCAAGCATTTGACCCTCAGGCATGTTTTCGGCCAGTTCTGGCGCTGAAAGAACAATGCCGTGCGCGCGCGCAAGGGTCGCAAACACATCTCCCGCGTAAAGACCCGGATGCCGTACCGGTAGCCACCGCGAGCCCGCGTTCCCAAGAGCGCCTTTGGCCACGCTCCAGTGATCTGCATCACCATTGTTTTCATAGGTATAGACCGGCGCTGATCGATCCACGACCTGCATCTGCGCCATTGTGACATCTGGACGGTAAGGTGCGGCGCGCGCATCCATCGTAACTGTGTATTTCCCGGCCACACGTTTCCATTCGAAATGGACCCGATTGTAATTCAGGGCAATGCCAGACACTGCCGGGCTATACCCCAAATGATCCGGCTGACCCGGATCAATCGAGTGCAAAGGTCTGAGCATGTTTTCAAAGACCAGGAACTTGCCGCGGATTTCGCGCAATCCAGACGCTTTGAGTTGTGAAGCAAGCTCAGCCAGCGCTTTGGTATCTAGGGTTGGATCACATCCACCCACCAACAGCAAATCACCCTCCAGAACGCCATCCGCTATCTCGCCATGCGCCACAACTGTAGTTTCAAATCGGTGCGTGGGTCCCAGCACATCAAGTGCATAAAGCGCTGTTATCGATTTCGCAACGCTGGCCGGGGCAGATCCGAGGGCTTCGTTGTGGGCCTCCAGAATATCTCCGGAATTGGCATCTGCCACCGCGAAGACAATGTCGCCCGTGACCCGTGAAGCGCGCAAGAGTTCGCTGAAACCGTTGGATTGAACAAGCTTCGCGCCCCGCAGTTTTGGCCGCAGTGACACAGCTGGTGCCGCTGCCATCACGGGACTGGCCGCGCTTGCCAAAATTGCCCCCAATACAGCGCGGCGAGAGAATTGCGATGAAGAACGTCGTGTCATATCAGCGAGTAAACCTCAGTGCGCTCAGCGAAACAACCGCGACCCTCGCCGCAATTCCTGAATATTTCGTGACGTGCTTGCCTCACCCTTGCCAATGCCCCGCCGCACGAATGGCAGAAGACGATTGCGCCACCATCGGCACATTGACAAAACACCATGCGGGCGCTCTGGAACGCCCCAAAAGGTTTGAGGCCGTTCCCGCAATTCGGGAGGCTGCAAACTGTCGGGCAGCTGGGCTCATTCTTGCGGAAATCCGGTCTCCCGGGCGGGCTAGTACGCCAATTGGCACAGAGCACATGATCTGGCGCCAGTCCTGCCATTGATGCAGTTGCGCTAGGTTGTCCGCCCCCATCAGCCACACAAACCTTACGCCCGGATACATAGATTGCAAGGCTTTCAGTGTCTGCGCGGTGTATCGGGTGCCAAGGCGTGCCTCAATGTCGGTGATCCGCACGCGCGGGTCCTGCATGATCGCGCTGGCACGCTTCATGCGCTGCACCAGAGGCGCCGGTCCCTGAGTTTTGATTGGATTTGCGGGACTGACAAGCCACCATAAACGGGTCAGGCCAAATCGTTTCAGCGCTTCCTTTGAAATATGCACGTGGCCAGAATGCGCGGGATCAAAGGACCCGCCCAAAAGACCAATCACCTCACCGGTGCGGGCGATAGGAAACCCTTGTTTCACTTGAAAAGTACTCCGCAACTCTGGCACCTCTTTGAACGGGTGCGCAGCAAATTTGTCAACATGGACCGATTAGAGCGGTACCACCATGTCGCCCACGTCTAGATACCCAGGTTCAAGAACGCGCGCGCACCAACCGCCGTGACCACGCATGGCGGAATAGCCGCCGTGTCCCAGAATCTCCTCCATACGGCTGCACGGCGCACAAATCCCGGTCAATTCCAGAACGACATCGCCGATCTGCACCCGTTTGCCTTTGAGAGCGGCCAGATTGATACGCTCGATCACGAGATTGCGGCGCAAATCAGCGGCCGCGACCTCGCCGCGCCCCAGCATGGCACCAATCGCTGCCAAATGTTCGCGCTGCATCATCGTCACTGCGCGTTTTTCCGAAGCGCCATGATCTCCCGCAAGGCCATTTCGCGTGACCTCGACCCGTGACACTGGCAATACAGCAGCACGGCGCTGGGATCGCACACCGATCCAACTTACGGTGCCGTTTTGTGCGTGCCTTGCAATCAATTCATGAATATTTTGCAATATCTTAGCTTTAACGATCAATTCCAGAAACATTTTCAAGTTCGGGCAAGCGCTCCAGAGGATAGTTGGGATGCAATTGCCAAAATCCGTCCTCCCCCAATTCCAAGGGGCGCAGGGTCCCGCCGGGAAAAGCCCGCGTGCGCAGCGCCAGAACGATATCCGAAAGGACCGCCTGATTATCGCGAAAGTAGGAATGCCCACGCCCCACCACGTTCTCCACCCGGATAAAATGCACCAGTTCAGCTTTCCTCAACCGCTCAAGTTCCCCGACACTCAATGTATCTGATGTCGCCGAACCAAGACGCGGAGAGTCAGTCAGATAAGACGCTAGTCGCAGCGCCCCGTCGCCGGGATTAATGTAGACATTGATCTGTTCAAATGCCTCTGAAAACCTTTCTGCCTGAAGTCTTTGTTCCACCACACCAGTGTCCAAATCAGCCGCAGCAAGGATCAATGTCCCCGTTTTCATTGCGGTTTTGGGGGGCACACCGCGCCCTCGGTGATAAATCACCAATTCGCGCAGTGACTTGCTCATGACGTCTGTGCCCCTGGAGTGTGCCACGATGTCGATATCCTCGACTTCGTCAATTTCAGCCAACAGTCGCAAGAATTCCTTTGCGTGATAGACACTGAAATCACCGGCTTCCCGATCCCGGAAATACCCCAAAACTCCGCCATTTCCCGCAGGCCATGTGAATGCAATCGGGATGCTGTCGCGCCCTGTGAAGTGCCAAAGGTTGGCCAGCGTGTCCATCGCCCTGTCGAAGTCATTGGCCACCCCATGGGTAAATATCAAAATGCGCCTGTTGCCAGTGCGCGAAATTTCATCGCGGATGGCCTGCTGGAAGGCGCGCGCGCCCCGTTCATATTCCACCAGATCGTCAGGTTCAAAAATCAGTTTACCGTCTTCGCGCCGGGTCGGTAACGGAACGTCCTCAAAGCGAACAATTTCGGCGGTGTCCTCTACATCGAGACTGGAAATTCGCCGCCCGCCGTCCCGCGAAGTACGCGCCACCAGATCCTCCCAGTCTTGCGCACCAAATCGCACGCGCGCGGCGCCTAGTGCCATAGAATTGGACCGCGAGGAGGTGTAAGTCAGCTTACCAGCCTGATCCGTCAGAGCAGCACGATCCGTCACGTAAAATATCTGCGGTGCTACGGTCTGAAGAACAGAAGGGACCTGATCGGCGGGATAATTCTGGCTGCGCAAATAGATGTTTGGAGGCGGTGCCAGCAACACATCGCGCGGAACGCAACCGGCAAGGCAACATAATGCGAGCGCCATAATTGTGATCACCCGCGCCATGCTTGCTCCATTGGTTCATCCACTGAACACCGCTAACATGACGCAAGGACATTCCAAAATCACAATCTGACCAGCTGGTGATTGTCCGCGCACTGCGGCATTTTCGCACGTCAGTCCTGAGGGAATATCCGCAGTCTCGCCAGTTGCATTAGCGCAATGCATTGCTCTCCCCCGCCCCAATGTCTAAGACACCTGCAACTCACATGAACGAGGTTTTCCATGGCTGCCTATCAATACGTTTACCATATGTCCGGTGTTTCCAAGACTTATCCCGGCGGCAAGAAGTGCTTTGAAAACATCCATCTGAATTTCCTGCCCGGCGTAAAAATCGGCGTCGTCGGCGTCAACGGTGCCGGTAAATCCACATTGATGAAAATCATGGCCGGTTTGGACACGGAATTTTCTGGCGAGGCCTGGCATGCTGAGGGTGCGACCGTCGGATATTTGCCACAGGAACCCAAGCTCGATGACTCCCTGTCGGTGCGTGAAAACGTCATGCTCGCCGTTGCTGACAAAAAGGCAATTCTCGACCGTTACAACGAATTGGCGATGAACTATTCCGATGAGACGGCCGATGAAATGGCCGCCCTGCAGGACCAGATTGATGCGGACAACCTCTGGGATCTGGATTCACAGATTGACGTGTCCATGGAGGCTCTGCGTTGCCCCCCTGATGATGCCAAAATCTCCGATTTGTCGGGTGGGGAGGCGCGCCGTGTTGCCCTGTGCAAACTGCTGCTGGAAGCGCCGGACATGTTGTTGCTCGATGAGCCGACCAACCATTTGGACGCGGAGACCATCGCTTGGCTGCAACAGCATCTGATTGATTACAAAGGAACAATCCTGATCGTCACCCATGACCGGTATTTCCTTGATGACATCACCAGCTGGATTCTGGAATTGGACCGCGGCAAGGGCGTGCCTTGGGAAGGTAACTATTCCTCATGGCTGGAGCAGAAAGCCAAACGTCTGTCGCAGGAAGCCCGCGAGGATAAATCCCGCCAGAAAACGCTCGAGCGCGAATTGGAATGGATGCGGCAGGGCGCCAAGGCGCGACAAGCCAAATCCAAAGCGCGGATCAACGCCTATAACGAGATGGCAGAGGTCTCCGAGCGCGAAAAGCTGTCGCGCGCGCAGATCGTCATCCCCAATGGCCCACGTCTGGGCAACAAGGTGATCGAGGTTGCGGGGCTTGCCAAACACATGGGCGACAAGCAATTGGTTGAGGGGCTCGATTTCTCCCTGCCGCCGGGCGGGATCGTTGGTGTGATCGGTCCCAACGGCGCGGGTAAATCGACCCTCTTCAAAATGCTTACCGGGCAATTGGATCCGGATGCAGGCACAATTGAATACGGCGACACGGTGGATTTATCCTATGTGGATCAGAGCCGCGATGATCTGGCCGCGGATGAAAACGTCTGGCAGGCGATCAGCGGTGGGGCCGAGTTGATCCAACTGGGCGACGCCGAGGTCAATTCGCGCGCTTATTGTTCGTCCTTCAACTTCAAGGGCGGCGATCAGCAGAAAAAGGTCGGGCTGCTCTCGGGCGGGGAGCGCAACCGCGTGCACATGGCGCGGCTGCTGAAAGACGGCGGCAACGTCCTGCTGCTCGATGAGCCGACCAACGATCTGGACGTGGAAACCCTGCGCGCGTTGGAAGACGCGCTGGTCGATTTCGCCGGCTGCGCCGTGGTGATTAGCCACGACCGGTTCTTTTTGGACCGGATCTGCACGCATATTCTCGCGTTCGAAGGCGAAGCCCACGTGGAATGGTTCGAAGGCGGCTTTACCGATTACGAAGAAGACAAAAAACGCCGCTTAGGCGCGGATGCCCTCGAACCCAAACGACTGAAACACAAGAAATTCGTTAGGTGAGGAATGAACGCATTCTCAGAAAACCGTATACTTTGCTTGCGTCTGGCGCGGTTCCTCTACGCAGTGAGGCCAATGACGCTAGTGGTATCCTGTCATATGACGGACAAGTCGGGCTCGGAGGGCGAAGCTACTTGCCTGTTGCGATTAGGCGAGCGACCGCCTCCGAAGTAAGCAAATTGGCGGGATCTCGTATTTCGAAACCGATTGATTATAATAACGTACTTCACCTTTCTGTTCGCTTTTCGCGTGAAAGCTTTGGGCGTTTTACGGAAGAAGCTACCAACGAATTCATCGAAGACAAATTTGCTGGCGACGGCAATGCGATGCGTCTTCGAACAAGCTCCGAAGGTTCGGCCAGGTCCGTATTGGTTTCGAGCGCAATATCAAGGGGACTAGATCGTTTTGCATGCGTCGCCGCCTTGGCAAATCTAGTCGCAAATGGTCCATATTTTTCAACTGCAGGGCTGCAGACTTGGGCAACTAGCCGTCCCTCGTTGTATCATCGATTTGTTGCTTCTCACGAACCTCCACTACTGACAGAATCCGGCTTTCAGCTGCAGAATCTTTCACTCGCTGCTACCTTCCAATTCTTTGCTGACATGTTGTTGGCACGAAAAAGCGCGAAGTACGATCAATTCACACGCGGCATGGCATATTTTATCAACGGTTTAAAATCTGAATCTTCAAATCTGTTACAAATTGTATGGTATCTTTCTGCAATTGAAGCATTGCTTGGCGCACCAAATGAAAGACTAAATCAAGATCAGTTAATTGAGCGACTAAAAATAATTCTGAAGCCTGAGCGGCCTGACGTGATGACCGGGCTATTTCGTGAGACATACAGTTTTCGAAACAAATTCTTGCATGGAAACATTAATTCTGGCGTTTGGTTTGGAGAGACTGATTACTTTTCGCATGAGGGGAAAAACGGCAGTGCAATTGAGTTTGAAGGAGATCATGCAAGTTTTGCCAAGACAGTAGCGCACGGAATCCTTCAACGATATGTCGAAGGCAACCTAAACGAATTAAGATTTCGGTTGCGCTTGGAAGCACCGCAGCAATAACACCAGACCGTGGGTCGGAGGCCGTCTTGCAATCGCTCCAATTGAGCGATTGAGGCCGTAGAAAGCGATAGCCTCGGCGGAGACGACGTCGCCTCCCATAGGGGCGGTCGGGGGCGGCGAAAACGCGTGGCGTTTCCGCGGTGCATCATTGAAACCTTAGCACTACACGCATAACCTCCGAACCATGCGCATCATCGACATCTGGGTGAACTGCCCCTCCATCGAAACGGCCGACACCATCAGCGCGGCTCTGATCGAAAGCCGCCTTGTCGCCTGCTCAAACCGCTACCCCGCGATCCAGAGCGCCTATTTCTGGAACGGCAAGGTTGAACACGAAGAGGAACATCCGCTCTTGCTAAAAACGCGGGTCGCGTTGGGCGATGCCGTGGAGGAAGCGGTGCGCGCGCTGCACCCCTATGAGGTGCCGCCGATCATTCGCGTCAATGTGGACGGAGCGAATGCCGATTACATCGCTTGGGTCTATGAGTTGACCCGCGCCTCAGAGTGACGCGCCAACCCAAAGCCCGATGCCAAAGACAGTATGTGCCGCCAGTCCCAGCGCCCGGGCGCGCCAAGGGTTCGGCGTGCTGGAAGCGGCCACACCAAGGCCCATGCCCGGTTGCATCAGGAACCAGCCAAAACCGATGGTCGCCAGTGCAAAGATCAGCGCAGGCAGAAACGTCGGTGCAGCCAGCCAAGCAGGCCCCATGATCACAGCCAGCGCCACACCATAGGCGATCCCCACAGCGTAATGGAACGCCCAACCGATCGCGCGTTCTTGCGCAACCGGGGCTGCCGCCGCGATATCATCGTGAAACATGCGGCCCCGTGGCATATGCGCCACCCAACGCCCGGGCAGGTCCCAACTGGGGGGCGGCAAACCCAGCGTCCGATTGATCAGCACAACCCAACAATCCATCGCCAGCGTCGCGATCAACCCCATCAGGGCACCCGTCATCAACACATCATTCACCCGAATGTTCCCCCTGTGCATTTACCCGAGTAACCGTGCCATGTTGCCCCTGCTTTTGCCAGCACTGAGCGGCACAGAAAGACGATGGTGTTGACCCAAATCAAAGCCCTCATCCCCTGCCCCATGTCACAGTGAACTCTACATCACCAGAGGAGCACAATATGTCCCACACGCCGCACGAACTAGCCGATGATTTCCCCCAACACACCGCCCGTATTCACGAGTTACGCGAGAGTGACGCACATTTTCGCAAGTTGTCCGACGCCTATCACGAAGCCAATCGCGCGGTACACCGGGCTGAAACAAACATCGAGCCAACTGATTCCCTGAATGAAGCCGAATTGCGCAAGCGTCGGATGAGGATCAAAGACGAGATTTCGGCGATTTTGAACAAGGCCTAGGTTTTGTCCTTTTCAACAAAGTGATCGGATGGTCATAACAGCTAAACGTTGGCTGCCTTGAAAACAAACAATACCGCTCGAATAGCGCGTATCACGTGCGTGTTTTCGGGCTTATAGTCAGCCGAGGAGGTGTTCCATGCGTCTGGTCTTGATCCCATGGTTGCTCTTGTTGTCGGCCTGTGCAGCCCCGTACCGGGACACCAATCTGCCCATCACATCACAGGTGGATTTTGACGCAGAACGGTATCTGGGGCGTTGGTATGAAATCGCGCGCTTTCCAGTGTCTTTCCAACAAGGATGCACCGCAACAACCGCTGATTATGGTGCAATAGACGATGACACCATCAGCGTCACAAACACCTGTCGACAGAACACTCCGAAGGGTGCCCTACGTAGCATCACCGGCACGGCTGAAATTGCGGGGCCGGGACAACTCAAGGTACGTTTTGACAATATACCCTTCATAGCCGCGCCTTATTGGGTGCTCTGGGTCGATGAAGGGTATGAAACAGCGGTTGTCGGTGTACCCAACGGACGTGCCGGCTGGATATTGGCGCGCACCCGCGCAATTGATGATCAAAGGCGCGAGCGCGCCGAAGAGGTTCTGAGCAGTAATGGTTACAACACAAACCTGTTGATCGATGTGCAACAGACCCCGCAGTAAAGCGCAAAAAAACGGGCCGGTACAAGACCGGCCCGAAGGAAAACGACAAGGCAGGGGGAGAAAACTGCGTTGTCGGACTTAAAGGGCAGCCCAGTCTGTGAAACGCCATGTAGAAGGGCATTTCGGACCTGGACGAGGGTTGACTGGGCTGCGCCCGATTGCACGCCAGGAAGAGGTGCGCGGAACCGGGGAGGTTTCCGGGATAATGTCCCGGGGGTCGTCATCAAAATCAGGGTACAAAGTCACAATCGTTACTCCACTTCCGAGGAGGACAATCATCCCCGGCTCACAAGACCAATCAACACCATTGAGGCCCTTGGGTATGTGAAGAGGATCACACTCGTTAAATATTTTTTAACTTTCTCATAAGGCCTCGAGAAATCCTCCGCTCCTGCGGCCATGCCGTTGGCGCAAAACTTACCGAGCCACAATCAACTCGAAGCAAGCTGCGTGTGTGCCTCCCGGTTTGAAATCGCTGCACAAAGCTTCGCCACGCGTTTGTAGTCGGACAGACCAGTCCTTGAATGGGCTTCTCGAGCCCGATAACCGAATGAGAACCCAGTCCGTTGAAAAATTAGACCGCAACGCCTCACCCGCTTTGATAGGGTCGCGCCGCCCCAAGCGATCGGTGGAGAACAACCTGTTTCATGGTAAGAAGGGATGCGAAACTGTGCTGCGACCCTGTCAGAAACGCCTCAACCTTGGGCGCTTGGAGTGATACGATCAACCGATTAGACCTCCAAAAAAAGCCTTACCGAGGGTCGCAACACTTCCGTGCGAACGCCATAAACCGCAAACGCGATCCCTTGCGCAAAAAAATCTCCGCAATCTTGTTTCAATGATTCTTGCTTGCGAAAAGTCATCGCCCCGCCAACCTATGCGAGTATTTCTCGGAGCGGTTCCCAGGATGCGAAGTGCAAATCATGGCGGCGAACATCGGCTGATTTTAGGTGTCAACGCTACCATAGGTTAAAGCTTTTCCTTGTCAAAACAGCGGAGATCTGTCATTAACCGCCTCGCTAACGTTTTTCTTTTTCGACCTGCTGTCTCTTATGGACGGTCAGTCTTCGATCCAGACCGACCACGCCAGGCTATCGCAACGACGCGGATAGCATCTAAATAGGAGACCACGGAAATGGCCACAGGCACCGTGAAATGGTTCAACACTACAAAAGGCTTCGGCTTTATCGCACCCGATGGCGGCAGCAAAGACGTATTCGTACATATCTCTGCCGTTGAACGCGCAGGCCTCACAGGTCTGGCCGACAACCAAAAAGTGACTTTCGACATCGAAGCTGGCCGTGATGGCCGCGAAAGCGCGACAAACATCGCATTGGCATAAGCCGATTGGTAAGATGAATTAGAAAAACCGGCTCCATTGGGCCGGTTTTTTTTGATTGTCATGTTCTGCAGCTTATGAAGAATTCAGAGCAGAACACTCCAGATCAGCAAACTCGGCGCAAGCATTGCAAACAGAATGCAAAACAATTTGGCAACGTGGCTGACTTTGCCAAAAACACCTTGACCAAGTGCCCCCTCTCCGTATCCCAGAAAACTGGCCATGACGGCGTATCCACGCGCTTCCTGTCTGACCTCATCCGCACGAATAGAGGACAGCGCCTTTTCATTCACCAGTCTTTGGCGTTCTTTTTCACTCAACTGGCTGTCCAGGTTTTCCATATTGCTCATTGTCTCGTCTACTCCCATCACCAAATTCAGAAGATGGGGCGTTAAAAACCAAAGTCTAGATGTTGCCAAACAAAAAAGGCCGGTGCCGCCCACCGGCCTGATTATGTAATATTATGGGTTACCGCTCAGTTAAGCGCCTTGTCGGTAATGACATGTGTCCACGCGCCTTCTGGTGTTGCAGTGATCACCGGATCCGATCCACCGGATAAAAGCGACGCAACCGTGCGCTCATAATCAGCCGGATCAAGTGCACCGTTGCTCCCAGCAGTCAGTTTTGCGATCTCACCCATCATGCGCTGCTGGTGCTCTTCGGTTTGAGCGCCGCTGGCATCATTGTCGAGAACAATGTCTGCCGCCTCATCCGGATTCGCCTCAGCGTATTTCCAACCCTTCATCGATGCGCGTACAAAACGGACCATTCTGTCCTCAAACGCGGGATCCGCCAGATTTTCTTCCAGAACGTAAAGACCGTCCTCCAAGGTAGCCACGCCCTGGTCTTCGTATTTGAACACGGTCAGGTCCTCCGGTGTCAGACCAGCATCGATCACCTGCCAGTATTCATTGTAGGTCATGGTCGACACGCAAGCGGCCTGCCCCTGGAGCAACGGATCCACATTGAACCCTTGCTTCAAGACCGTCACCCCGGCATCGCTGCCGTCCGTCGGGATTTCCAGTTTGCTCATCCAGCTGAGAAACGGGAATTCATTACCAAAAAACCAAACGCCCAGTGTTTTGCCCGCAAAATCATCCGTGCTGGTGACACCTGCGTCCTTGCGACAGGTCAGCATCATGCCTGACGACTTGAACGGCTGCGCGATGTTCACCATCCCCAGACCTTTTTCGCGCGCCGCAAGGGCTGCCGGCATCCACTCCACGGTCACGTCCGCGCCACCGCCCGCAAGAACCTGCGTCGGTGCAATGTCAGGACCACCCGGTTTGATGGTCACATTCAGGTCTTCTTCCTCGTAAAACCCTTTGTCCAAGGCCACATAATACCCGGCGAACTGGGCTTGTGTGACCCACTTTAACTGTAGCGTTACATCATCCGCTGCCTGTGCTGCTGCCCCCCAGAGCCCCAGTGCCGCGCCCGCGGCCAGTGTTGTCAATTTACTCATCATACTCTCCTTTGGTGATGTCTTCTTTTTGTTTGTTAGTTGCGTTGAGATGGGTGCCAGAAGGTTACCGCGCGTTCGATCAGGGCCACAACGCCGTAAAATGCCGACCCCGCGATCGCAGCAACGACAATCTCCGCCCAAACCAGATCAAGCGCAAGCTGTCCCACAGACGTGGAAATCCGAAATCCCATCCCACGGATCGGCGAGCCAAAAAATTCGGCAACAATGGCCCCAATCAATGCGAGCGTACTGGCAATTTTCAGCCCGTTGAAAATGAATGGCATCGCCGCAGGCAAGCGCAGTTTGAGCAGCGTCGTCCAATAGCCAGCCGCGTACGTGCGCATCAAGTCGCGCTGCATCGCGGAACTGTCCGCCAACCCCTGCACCGTATTTACCAGCATCGGAAAGAACACCATCACCACAACAACGGCGGCTTTGGAGTGCCAGTCAAATCCGAACCACATCACCAGAATGGGTGCCATTCCGATCACCGGCAGGGCAGCAACGAAATTGCCAACAGGCAGCAACCCACGGCGCAGGAAATCAAACCTGTCGACCAGGATCGCCACCAGAAAAGCCGACCCACAGCCGATGACATAGCCGCTGAGCGCGCCCTTGATCACGGTCTGTACAAAATCTTCCCACAAGATCGCCGTGGAGGCGGCAAACCGGACTGCGATCATCGAGGGAGCAGGCAGCAAAATAGCGCTAATCTCAAACCCGCGTACAATCCCTTCCCAGACCGCGATCAGCGTCAGACCGAAAATAACTGGCACGGCCAATGCAGTTACGCGCGTACGCGGCAGCGCGGCCAGCCGCGTGTTGGCCCACCATCCAAGCGCCCAAATTCCAAAGGCAAAAAACAGCCACATCATGCCATGCCCATCCGTTTCAGCGTCACCCGCTGGATCAACCCGATGATCGCCACAAGGCTCGCCGCCAAAGCCGCCGCCATGATCAGCGCCGACCAAATCTGAATGGTTTGACCATAATAACTGCCCGCCAGCAGCCGCGCGCCAAGACCCGCAATCGCCCCGGTTGGCAATTCACCTACAATAGCCCCAACCAGTGACGCCGCCATGCCGATTTTCAGCGAGGTAAAGAGATAAGGCATCGAGGACGGCAGACGCAAGCGCCAGAAAGTCTGGGTGGGCGACGCGTTCCATGTGCGCATCTGATCCAGCTGCATGGCATCGGGGCTCCGCAATCCTTTGACCATACCGACGACGACCGGGAAGAACGATAAATACATGGAAATCATCGCCTTGGGCAACAACCCGGAAATACCGACGGCATTCAGCACGACAATGATCATTGGCGCGATGGCAAGGATGGGAATGGTCTGGCTGGCGATCACCCAGGGCATCACCGACATATCCATCGTCCGGTTGTAAACGATCCCCACCGCCAGCGCGATGCCGAGCCCGGTCCCAAGTGCAAAGCCCAAAAGCGTCGCACTCAGAGTGATCCAACTGTGGTAAATCAGCGAGCGTTTTGAGGTGATCTTTTTCTCAACCGTGGTGTCCCAGATTTCACTGGCGACCTGATGCGGCGCGGGCAGTTTGGGTTTCTTCTGGCTCCACGTGTCGGCGATCAATGTCTGCGTCGTGAGCACCTCACCTGTGCGCGTCGCCTTATCATAGGCCCAAGGCGCATTCAGCCAGATCGCCGCGCCATACCACAGCGCAAAGATAGCGCAAACAACAGTCATCACAGGCAAAACGTTTCGGGTCATAGGTGAGCTCTGTTTTCATTGTTCGCCAAATATGCATATTCAAACATGTAAACCGGGTGAAAATTTTTGCATATTTTAAGAACAATGAAAGAAACAGGTGATGTGATCATAGCACGGTACAGGCAGGCATGCCGATGACCGTGAACGATGAAAGGGGACCTCGCCTCCCCAAACAAATGGCGGATCGGACCCGGGCTGTACCCGAATGAGGGTGTAGTCTGGGCCGATTTTAAACGCTCATTCATCCAAATGCCCCGCGCGCAACCCTTCGCGTACACGATGTGCCACTTCGAGGAATTCAGGCGTGTCGCGAATATCCAGCGGGCGTTCTTTGGGGAGGGGGCTGTCGATGACATCCGTGATCCGTCCGGGGCGGGGCGACATCACCACGACCTTGGTGCTCAGATACACTGCCTCGGGGATCGAATGGGTGACAAAGGCAATTGTCTTCTCCGTACGTTCCCAAAGCTTGAGCAATTGTTCATTCAGGTGATCTCGTACGATTTCGTCAAGCGCCCCGAAAGGTTCATCCATCAGCAGGATATCTGCATCAAAAGCCAGAGCGCGAGCAATCGAGGCACGCTGCTGCATGCCGCCTGACAATTGCCAGGGAAATTTGCGCTCAAACCCGGCCAGTTCGACCAGTTCCAGCACTCTGCTTACCCGCGCATCCATATCCGATTTCGAATAGCCCATGATCTCTAGCGGCAAGCGAATGTTGCCGCCAATCGAACGCCATGGGTAAAGGCCTGCCGCCTGAAACACATAGCCATAGGCGCGCGCTTTGCGGGCCTCTTCCGCGCTGACGCCATTCACGGTAATCGCGCCGCCCGTTGGGTGTTCCAAATCCGCCATACAGCGCAAAAACGTGGTCTTGCCACAGCCAGAAGGCCCGATGAAACTGACAAACTCGCCCTTTTCGATGTCTAATGAAACGTCCTTGAGCGCATCTACAGGACCATCATTCGTCACAAATGTGAGCGATAGGTTTTGGGCAGAAATCACAGTCATTTGCGCCAATCTGCCCGGAAGAGTGCTGACAGGCCTGGCTCTGACGCCGCACGCCCGATAATTGGAAACCGCGACAAATGCGGCAAGCCGACCAAAACGCCGCCGTTGAATTCTGCCCTCGATCCGGTGACCCTGCCCCACGCAACGGGAATTCTTGTTTCAGCGCTGGCAGACAAAACCTTTCGGAGCTGAACATTGACCTCGCGGCCCATACTGACAATCAGCTTTGGTTGTGCCAGCATGAGAATGCGTGTCCAAAGCTCCCTTCCAAATGCCAATGCGCTCTTCTGATCCGGAAGATCAGCCCAGGAAGGTGAACGAAACGGCACCAAGTTGCCGGCCAAAACCTGTTCTGCCTGAACATTCAGACGCTGGAACAAACCACGCACCTGTCGTTGCAGTGCATTTTGACCGGGCGACGCATTTGCCCAGCTCTCGGTCTCATATGCACTCCCGTGTGGCGTAGCAAAACGCGGATGCCCCAACGGATCGGTGCGCCCGCCCGGATTGAGACCGATGAAGGCTACCTTTGATCCTCGCAATGTTTCGCTCGGGCTGCATAACAGACGCCACCCAATGGTGTTGGAACTCTTCGAATATGCGGTTTCGATCTCCGCCTCCGTCACCAAAGTGTGCTCATCCATCAAATCCCCGCCGGAATATTCAGCGGATCGCGTTTGATCATCTTGGGCGCGGTCAACGCCTTCCATTTGCTCAGGGCCTCAGAGGCAGATGAAAACGCAGGGCGGGGGATGAACCGGCCACGGCCCGGGTTGGGCTGTGAGTTCTGGCCCCAGGCCCAGATGATTTCGCCCCGGTTCAGCGTATAACGGCTTTGCGCTTTGACTTCGAACCCCTCAAAGACGTTGTAATCCAAAACGGAATGATGGTTTGAAGGTGAAATCGTCTTGGTGATCTTGGGGTCCCACACAACGATATCGGCATCCGCGCCCTCTACAATCGCGCCTTTGCGCGGGTAGATGTTCAGGATCTTCGCCACATTGGTCGAGGTTGCGGCGACAAACTCGTTGGGCGTCAGGCGGCCTGTCTCAACCCCTTCGGTCCAGAGCACGGCGAGGCGTTCTTCCAGCCCGTTTGACCCATTGGGGATGATCCGGAAATCATCACGGCCTGCGCGTTTTTGCTCCGTGTTAAACGCTGCATGATCCGTGGCCACTACCTGCAAGGACCCGGCCTGCAGCCCGGCCCAGAGGCTGTCCTGATGGTCCTTGGAACGAAACGGCGGCGACATCACCCGGCGGGCCGCGTGGTCCCAATCCTTGTTGAAATACTCAGACTCGTCCAGCGTCAGGAACTGGATCAACGGCTCCCCATAAACCCGCATGCCCTTTTGACGTGCGCGCCGGATCGCTTCATGCGCCTGTTCACAGGACACATGCACCACATACAAAGGCACCCCCGCCGCATCGGCAATGGTAATCGCGCGATTGGCGGCTTCGCCTTCAAATTCAGGCGGGCGCGAATAGGCGTGACCCTCTGGCCCGGTGATCCCCTGATCGAAATATTTCTGCTGCATCTCGGCGACCAGATCGCCGTTTTCAGCGTGCACCATCGGCAAAGCACCCAGTTCGGCGCAGCGCTTGAAAGAGGCGAACATTTCGTCATCCTCTATCATCAAAGCGCCCTTGTAGGCCATGAAGTGTTTGAAGCTGTTCACGCCCATGTCGACGGCGTCTTTCATCTCGTTGAAAACGGTCTCGTCCCAACCGGTGATCGCCATGTGGTAGCCGACATCCGAACAGATCTGCGGTGCGGATTTGCGGTGCCATTCGTTGATCGCATTCTTGATGCTGCCGTCTTCGCCCGGCAGGCAGAAATCCACGACCATCGTGGTGCCGCCGGCTGCCGCCGCCCAAGTGCCGGACTCGAACGTTTCCGCCGCTGTTGTCCCCATGAAGGGCATTTCCAGATGGGTATGCGGGTCAATCCCGCCGGGGATCACATAGGCCCCTTCAGCGTCGATATATTCATCGCCTTTGAGGTCTTCACCGATTTGGCTGATCGTCTCGCCTTCGATCAGCACATCCGCTTTCCATGTCCGGTCCGCCGTACAGACCATGCCGCCCTTGATTACTTTGGTCATGACTTTTGCACTCCTCTAAGGTTGTCCTGATCGCATATGGCGCACGACGCGTGTTGCCATTTCTGCTTCTGCTGCAGGGGCTGATCTGAAGAACTCCGACTGAGCCTCGGCGCTCTTTCCGGCCACGAATACTTTTGCCGCGCGGTCCGATTCGCTTTGACAGGCCCGCGCGACAGCGCGACCAATCTTCCCAGCTTTCGAAACTCCGTCGTCCAATCTGGTCGTCTGTGTCCGCATACAGGCCACCTGGGCTTTGATGGCGTCGGTCTTGGCTTGCTCAGAAGACGTTCCAAGGTCCGGTTCCGGTGCATCAACCGCTGCACATCCAGCCAACATCAAAACGAAAGCGGCCGGAAGCCACAAAGCCACGAGTCGGCAAGGGCGCATGACCGTCATGCTATCCCATGATCTCCGCCGTCTCAACCACCGCGTGCAGCAGCACATCGGTGCCCGCCATGGCCCAATCCTTGGAAATCTCTTCGGCCTCATTGTGCGAAAGCCCATCGACGCAGGGGCACATGACCATGGCCGTCGGGGCCACGCGGTTGATCCAGCAGGCATCATGCCCTGCCCCTGAAATCAGGTTCATGTGGCTGTAACCCAACCGCTCCGCCGCTGCACGCACGGCACTGACGCAGCCCTCATCAAAGGTGACCGGATCAAACCCGCCGACTTTTTCAAATTCGATCTCCAGACCCATATCATCGGCAATCTTTTGCGCCTCAACGCGCAAGCGTGCCTCCATGTCCTCAATCACACTCAGGTCTGGCGAGCGAAAATCGACCGTGAACACCACGCGTCCGGGGATCACATTGCGCGAATTCGGATAGACGTCGATATGTCCCGCTGCACCGACTGCATGGGGTTTATGCGACCATGCGATCTCATCGACTTTTTCGAGCACACGCGCCATGCCAAGCCCTGCGTTTTTGCGCATCGGCATCGGCGTAGAGCCTGTGTGGCTGTCTTTACCGGTGATCGTCACTTGCGTCCAGGACAGCCCCTGGCCGTGGGTGACGACACCAATATCCTTGTCCTCGGCTTCCAAAATGGGGCCCTGTTCGATGTGCAACTCGAAGAATGCATGCATCTTGCGTGCGCCCACTTCTTCTTCTCCGCGCCAACCGATGCGTTTCAGCTCATCCCCAAATGATTTACCCTCGGCATCGACGCGCCCGTACGCCCAATCCTGCGTATGAATACCGGCAAAAACACCAGAGGACAGCATCGCAGGCGCATATCGCGTGCCTTCCTCATTGGTGAAATTCGTCACCACAATCGGGTGTTTTGTGCGCACGCCCAGATCGTTGAGCGTTCGGATGATCTCCAAGCCGCTCAAGACCCCCAAAACGCCATCATATTTACCACCCGTCGGCTGGGTATCCAAATGCGAACCCACATAGACCGGCAGCGCGTCAGGGTCGGTTCCTTCGCGGCGTGCAAACATATTGCCCATCTGATCGAGGCCCATGGTGCAGCCCGATGCCTCACACCAGCTTTGGAACAGCGCGCGGCCTTCACCGTCCTCATCCGTCAGCGTCTGGCGGTTGTTGCCACCTGCCACGCCGGGACCGATCTTGGCCATCTCCATGAGACTGTCCCAAAGTCGGTCTGGATTGATCTTCAGGTTCTGTCCGGGCGCGGGCATGGCTGGGGTCCTTCCTGGCGGTGCGTTATCTTGACCATTAGTAATTTTTACCATTTGGTAAAGCTACGATTGCCATTAGCCTGATGCAAGTCAAGGCTTCCTTTTGCGCCCTTCCCATGGGAGGTTGCATGCACGACATCAGATGCCCGTAATTCGAGCAAACGGATTGGACAGAGCCACCAATGCCTGACGGCGCAGTAAAGAAACCCAGTCGCATCCAACAGCGCAACCGCAGCCGTATCCTCGATGCTGCACTGGAGGTCTTTTCACAGCATGGGTATCGGGGCACCACACTGGATCAGATCGCCGATGCAGCCGGCCTGAGCAAACCCAACATCCTCTATTATTTTGAGGGCAAGGAAGAAATCCACGTCACGCTGCTTAATCAACTGATGGAATCCTGGCTCGATCCCCTGGTAGCATTGAAATCGGATGGCGATCCGCTCAACGAAATTCTGGGATATGTGCAGCGCAAGCTGGATATGGCGCGGGATCTGCCGCGCGAAAGCAGGCTGTTTGCCGGAGAAATCCTGCAAGGTGCCCCGCGGATGGCGCCCCATCTCGAAGCCGGTCTTCAGCCGCTGTTTGAAGAGAAATGTGCGGTGATTCAGAGCTGGATGGATGAAGGGCACATGAATGCGGTTGACCCGCGCCATTTGATTTTCTCGATCTGGGCCACGACCCAGCATTATGCGGATTTCGCATCGCAGGTTCAGCTCCTGCTCAAGGATGACCCGGCCGGGCATGCACAGGCGGGGGCTTTCCTTAAAACCCTTTTCACCCGCCTTCTGACCCCTCGATGACCCCGAGCCACAAAGCGTTAACCAACTTCCCGAATCAAATCGTATATTAACCCCTCGTTAATGTTCACTTTGCATTAATGGTTACGGGTGGCGGCTTCAGTAAGATCTTTTGGATTGGAGCTAACCATGAGTGCAATATCTTTTAACGCGCCTTACGCGCCCCAACCAGTGGCGACGGCGCAAGCTGATCCACAGGTTGCCGGCAGTCAGGCCAGTCAGCCAATTGCGCAATCTGCATCGGGAAATGCGTCAAACATGACGTCAGACCATTCCGGTCAGGGTGCGGGTAATGGAACGGGTACCGGTGGCGGTCATTTGGCAGCCTTGCTCAAGCAGGGACGCGCGGCAATGCTGCCAGTGGAGGCAGCCCCAAAATCTGTGATCGAGGCTCAGGCAAAGGAGGGGCCAAGTGCGGAATTTCTCCAGCGGCAGGCACAATTGCGTGCGGAATCAAGCGCTCTTCAGGAGGCACGCGCTGCTGACAAGGCTGCCGATCGCGCTGCTGCTGCCGCTGAAGCCGCGCGCAAAGCTGCAGAACCACAATTTAATCTGCCAAATCCGTTGCCGACCGCGCCGATCCTGGAGGCCAATAACGCGTGATTTTATTCGGCGGCCGCGGCGCCGGGATTGTTGGGATGGGTCGTCCAGTTTGCGTAATCTGGCTCCACCACTTTACCGGTGCGCGGGTCCACAAGTCCCGGCGCTATCGCTTCCATAGTGATGCACGCCTCGACCGGGCAAACATTGACGCAAAGATTACAGGCCACGCATTCCTCGTCGATCACGGTGAAGGTGCGGTCCTCTGACATGGCAATTGCCTGATGCGAGGTATCTTCGCAGGCAGCGAAACAACGCCCGCAAGAGATGCACAGGTCCTGATCAATCTTGGCCTTGGCCACATAGTTCAGGTTCAGATACTGCCAATCGGTCACGTTTGGCACCGCACGTCGCACGATCTGATCCACAGAGGTCAGATCTTTGCTGTCCATGTAATCGCTAAGGCCCGAAATCATTTCCTGCACGATCTTGAACCCGTATGTCATTGCGGCAGTGCAGACCTGCACGTTGCCTGCCCCCAGCGCCATGAACTCCGCCGCATCACGCCATGTGGTTACACCACCAATGCCGGAAATTGGGAGTTTGGCCAATGCCGGATCACGCGCGATCTCGGCGACCATGTTCAACGCAATGGGCTTGACCGCAGGCCCACAATAGCCGCCATGCGCGCCCTTTCCATCAATCGTCGGTTCCGGCGCAAAGAGGTCCAGATCCACCGATGTGATGGAATTGATCGTATTGATCAGCGACACCGCATCCGCGCCCCCCTTGAGCGCGGCCTCGGCGGGTTTGCGCACATCCGTGATGTTGGGCGTGAGTTTCACGATCACGGGCATGCGGGTGTTGGCCTTGACCCAGCGCGTGACCATTTCAATATACTCCGGCACCTGCCCCACGGCAGACCCCATACCCCGCTCTGACATCCCATGCGGGCAGCCAAAGTTCAGCTCAACCCCATCTGCGCCCGTGTCTTCAACCAACGGCAGGATGTATTTCCACGGCTCTTCCTCACAAGGCACCATCAAGGAAACAACCATCGCGCGGTCCGGGTAGTCACGCTTGACTGCTTTGATCTCATCCAGATTGGTTTGCAGCGGACGATCGGTAATCAGTTCTATGTTGTTGAGGCCCAACAACCGACGATCCGCGCCGTAAATCGCGCCGTACCGAGGTCCGTTCACATTCACCACATGCGGATCCAGACCGAGGGTCTTCCAAACCACACCCCCCCAACCGGCATCAAAGGCGCGGCGGACGTTGTATTCCTTATCCGTCGGCGGGGCCGAGGCCAGCCAGAACGGGTTCGGGCTTTTGATGCCCACGAATTCACTTCTAAGATCAGCCATTTTTCAAATCCTCCGTAGGGTGGGCTTTCAGGCCACCGCGCCCATCAGCGCGTCATGAATATCCATCGCAGCATCGCGTCCTTCGGCCACCGCCGTAACTGTCAGATCATCACCGCCGGACGCACAATCACCACCGGCCCACACGCCCTCCATCGACGTCCGTCCAGCTCCTGTGACGGCGATCTTACCGCCATCCAATGCTGGCAATCCGTCCCCTTCCAATGTCTGACCAATCGCGCGATAAACCTGATCCGCCGACAAACGCAGTACTTGTCCCGTGGGGCTCATATCGGCATTCACATAATCAAACTCGATTTCGCGCACCGCCCCATTGCCAATGACCGCCCGTGGTGTTGCATGGGTCACAATTCGCACGCCTTTGCTGGCCGCCAAATCCTGTTCGTACACACTGGCGTTCATCCGCTCACGCCCACGCCGATAAACTAGCGTCACATTCAGCGCCCCCAGCAGCCTCGCCTGAACAGCCGCATCAATCGCTGTCATACCCCCGCCAATGACCACGACATCACGGCCCACAGGCACCTGCGCCACATCTGACGCCTGCCTCAGATCGGCAATAAAATCGACCGCGTCCAATACGCCCTCTTTCTCCGACCCCTCTGCCTGCAAGGCATTCACGCCGCCCAGACCCATGCCGAGAAACACCGCATCAAAACCCGCACGTAAGCCCTCGAGCGTCTCTTCTCGGCCCAGCGCTTTGCCGGTTTCGATCTGGATGCCTCCGATCTGCAACAACCAATCAACCTCGGACTGCGCATAGCCATCAACCGTTTTATAGGTCGCAATGCCGTATTCATTGAGCCCGCCCGGTTTCGGACGCGCATCAAAAACAACCACATCATGCCCCAACATCGCCAGACGGTGCGCACAAGACAGCCCTGCAGGCCCTGCGCCGACAACGGCCACGCTCTTTCCAGTGACAGCCGCGCGGGTAAATGGATGGATGCCCTGTTCCTGCAAATGATCCGTCGCATAGCGCTGCAATTGCCCGATCAAGACAGGCTTGCCTTCCGCCGCCTCCCGCACGCACGCCTCCTCGCACAACTGTTCCGTGGGACAGACCCGCGCGCACATCCCACCCATAATGTTCTGACTCAGAATTGTTTTGGCCGCCGCATCCGGTGTGCCGGTCGCAATCTGACGGATGAAAAGGGGAATATCGATATCCGTCGGGCAGGCTGTGATACAGGGCGCATCATGGCAGAAATAGCATCTGTCCGCCGCCACCAACGCCTCATGCGGCTCCAGACGGGGATGCAAATCTGAAAACTGCTCCGAATACGACCCCTGGCCCAACCGGCCTGGCACAATCCCGGGTGTAAATGTGTCGCTGGACATGGCTTTTCCCAATCTGGCTACTTCACTCGTGAAACGCTCTCACGGTTTTATTTTTTTATCAACTGGTAAAATTTAATTTGCAACATACCGATGCCGGAATTGCTTAAATTCCATGCGATACACGGCTGGCGGGAAATTGCCGATGCAAACCTGTGCAATAATGTCATCAGAATTTAACTTGATTTTGCCCAGCCCTGCTTCAATATCCAAAACGCACCGCGACGAACTATCGACCACTGCTCCTACTGCTGGCCAGTCAATCGATCTGCAATCAAGCGCGCCAGGCTGCCGCATTCTGCGGGCAGCACAAGACAGGAGAGCACGGGAATGGCCACAGGCACCGTGAAATGGTTTAACACCACCAAAGGGTATGGATTTATCGCCCCTGATGGCGGTGGCAAAGACATTTTTGTACATATTTCTGCCGTAGAACGCGCGGGCCTCACCGGTCTGGCAGACAATCAGAAAGTGACCTTCGACATCGAAGCCGGGCGCGACGGGCGCGAGAGCGCGGGCAATATCGCACTAGCGTAACCCGCAAACATGATTACTGAAAACGGGCGCCTTGTGCCCGTTTCAAGGCGAAATAGCCTGTTCCATTTGCGTGATAGCCTACGAGATCGCAACGCCGGGCGTGGCCTGATGCTGGCGGTCAACGCGAAGAATCTGGACCCGGACAAGACCGCCGCAGGAATCTGAAATCCGGATGCTATTCCTGTGCGCGTTCAATCAAGTCCAGCACATCCGGACCCAGTGCAGCAACGATTTTGATCACACCTGACGCGTTGGGATGGATACCGTCGGGTTGCATGTAGGCGCGCGCTTCTGCGGGATCGTTTTGAGCGCTAATGCCTGCAAAGAAACTGGGCGCAAGCAGCACATCATATATACCCGCCAGTTCCGGATATATTGCATCAAACGCCGCTTTATAGTCCGGTCCATAATTTCCCGGCGCCTGCATGCCAACGAGCAACACCTCGACCTCTGCCTCCGACGCAGCCTGCAGGATCCCATCAAGGTTTGATCGGCTGACACTTGGGTCGATCCCGCGCAACAAATCATTCCCCCCCAAGGCAACAATCATCGCATCCACCTCCGGCGTCAGCGTCCAGGCGGCACGTGATAACCCCCCTGCTGTGGTATCTCCAGACACACCGGCGTTGATCAATCGCGCCTCTGCACCTTGTGCCTCAAGCCAAGCCTGCAGTTGCGGCACGAACCCATCTTCCGTTACCAACCCATAACCCTGTGTCAAACTGTCCCCGAGGGCCGCAATCACGACCTCTTGAGCGCTCAAGACCCCCGGCCAAAGAAAAGCAATTCCCATCAAAACCTTGCGCATAGTGATCCAGCCTCCATATGCCACACGTAACCCGTTAAAGGCACCACACCCATGACCGATCCTGTTTTCTCTCTTAATGATGCGGCTTTATCGCTGGATGGCAATGCCGGGCGTGTCGATATCCTGCATGGTATTTCGATGCAGGTTCATCAGGGCGAGAGTTTGGGCCTGATCGGGCCCTCTGGCTCCGGCAAATCATCGCTCTTGATGCTCATGGGTGGCCTTGAGCGTGCAACGGGCGGCACGGTGATGGCTCTGGGCCATGATCTGACCAACATGTCAGAGGACGCTTTGGCCCGGTTCCGCCGCGATCACATGGGCGTGGTTTTCCAATCGTTTCACCTGATCCCGACCATGACTGCGTTGGAAAACGTTGCAACCCCTCTTGAACTGGCCGGAGAGAAACAGGCCTTTGCCAAGGCTGAGGCCGAACTGGCCGAGGTTGGACTGGCCCACCGTGCCGATCATTACCCGTCGCAAATGTCTGGAGGAGAACAACAACGCGTCGCGCTTGCACGCGCCTCCGCGCCGCGCCCTGATATCCTGCTGGCGGATGAACCGACCGGGAACCTTGATGGGGCCAATGGGGATGCCATTATTGATTTGTTGTTCGGCCTGCGTGATCGCCACGGCGCGACGCTGGTTCTGGTCACCCACAGCCAAAGCCTTGCGGCGCGCTGTGACCGCGTCATCCGCCTGCGTGACGGGCGCATCGCCCCAATGGAGCAAGCCGCCGAATGAGCCTTGGTATCGCGGTGAAATTTGCCCGGCGGGAGTTACGCGGTGGCCTGCGCGGCTTTCGCATTTTCCTTGCTTGTCTTGCGCTTGGCGTGGCGGCAATTGCTATTGTCGGTTCAGTACGCGCCAGCATCGAAGCAGGTCTGGCCCGCGAAGGCGCAGCCTTATTGGGCGGCGATGCAGAGCTGGATTTCACCTACCGTTTCGCCACCGAAGAAGAACGAGCATGGATGGAGGACACCGCCCTCGCGGTCTCCGAAATTGCGGATTTCCGGTCCATGGCGGTGGTTGGTGAGGGCGAGACATCCGAACGCGCTCTGACCCAGATCAAGGCTGTCGATGACGCCTATCCGCTGGTCGGCACGGTCTTGCTCGAGCCTGAAATGCCGCTGGATCAGGCATTGGCGGATCAAGATGGTTTGCCCGGATCGGTCATGGAACGCGTGCTGGTGGATCGCCTCGGTCTGAGCATTGGCGATACCTTCCGGCTGGGCACACAGGCTTTCCACCTCTCCGCCGTTCTCACTCGTGAACCGGACAGTGCGGCGGGTGGGTTTGCCCTTGGCCCCCGCACCATCGTGCGCACACCCAGCCTTGAAAACTCTTCTCTGCTGGCATCAGGATCTATCTTTGAGTCAGAATATCGGCTGAAACTGCCTGAAAATACGGACCTCGACGCGCTGGCAGCCGAAGTCCGCGCCCGATTTGAAGGCACGGGTGCGCGCTGGCGGGATTCGCGCAACGGCGCGCCCGGTGTGTCCCGATTTGTTGAACGCCTCGGGTCCTTTCTGGTGCTGGTTGGGCTGTCCGGTCTGGCCGTGGGAGGGGTAGGCGTGTCCTCTGCTGTCCGGTCCTATATGGCCAGCAAAACCAATGTGATCGCAACACTCAGGACCCTCGGAGCCGAACGCAGCACAATTTTTCAGACTTATTTCCTGCAAATCGGGGTCCTGTCGCTTCTCGGCGTTGGTCTCGGCGTCCTGTTGGGAGGCACCATCCCTATTGTTTTCGGGCCATTGCTTGAATCGCGGCTACCGATCCCGGCCCAATTCGCAATCTACCCTGCCCCGCTGATCGAGGCCGTTATCTATGGGCTGCTGACCGCTTTCTTGTTCACACTCTGGCCATTGGCGCGGGCTGGTGACATCCGTGCCGCCACCCTTTTTCGTGATGCGCTCACCGCAGGACGGCGGCTGCCTGCCACGCGATATCTTTTGGTGACCGCCGCCGCATTGGCGCTCTTGCTCGCCGTGGCGGGCTGGTTCTCTGGCTCATGGTGGCTCACACTCTGGACCGCAGGCGGCATCACAGGAGCCTTGTTGCTGCTCTCTGGTGCAGCTTTCCTCATCCGTATCCTCTCACGACGAGGCGGCAGACTGGCCCGTGGTGCACCGCGCCTTCGCTGGGCGCTTGCCGCCATTGCCGACCCGCGCGAGGGCGCCGCCTCTGTTGTCCTGTCACTGGGTCTGGGCCTTTCCGTTCTTGCGGCCGTTGGCCAGATTGACGGAAACCTGCGCAATGCAATTTCAGGGAACCTGCCCGACATCGCTCCCTCCTATTTCTTCGTCGACATCCAGAAAGATCAGATCGACGGTTATACCGAGCGCTTGCGCAGTGATCAGGCAGTCACCGACATCCAATCCGCGCCAATGCTGCGCGGTGTGGTGACACAGATCAACGGCAAACCTGCGCGTGAAGTTGCAGGCGATCACTGGGTGGTTCGCGGGGATCGCGGTGTCACCTATGCAGCCGCCCTACCGGAAAATACCCGTCTGACAGAAGGCACATGGTGGGAAGAAGACTACACTGGTCCGCCGCTGATCAGCTTCGCCGCAGAAGAGGGCGAGGAAATGGGTCTGTCGCTGGGCGACACGATCACACTCAACGTCCTGGGACGCGACATTACGGGCACAATCGCCAGTTTCCGTGAGGTGGATTTTTCAACTGCAGGTATCGGATTCATACTGACGATGAACCCTTCGGCGCTCTCGGGCGCGCCGCATAGCTTCATCTCGACCGTCTATGCATCCCCTGATTCCGAAGCCCGGATTCTGCGCGATCTCAGCACCCGTTACCCCAACATCACCGCAATCCGCGTGCGAGATGCCATCGACCGTGTCGCCGATGTGCTCAGTGGGCTGGCGGCGGCCACGTCCTATGGCGCCGGCGCGACCCTGCTGACTGGCTTGCTGGTCCTGTTTGGCGCGGCTTCTGCCGGGACCACCGCGCGCAGCTACGAGGCTGCTGTACTCAAAACCCTGGGCGTCACCCGGCGCAGCATCTTTTTAAGCTTCGCCCTGCGCTCCGCCCTTCTTGGCTTACTGGCCGGATCGGTCGCGCTGGCGGCCGGAATTGGCGGAGGCTGGGCTGTCAGCACATTCATCATGGAAACCGACTTCACCGTGATCTGGCCCTATGCCTTCGCCATTATCGGCGGCGGCATTCTCGCAACTCTTCTGGCCAGCCTCGCTTTTGCATGGGGGCCGGTAAACACCACGCCAGCGCGGGTTTTAAGGGCCCGTGAATAGGACTTAGTGCCTCCGGCGGGAGTATTTGAGACCAAAAGAAACGGGGTGACCCTTCGACCACCCCGCAAAGAAATCAGTTTCCTGCTTCTTCTGGCACGGTCATCGGCGCTCCCGCCTGTACCGCGGAAGCATGATATCTCAGTCGAGGTTAACAAGAGCTTGCTTCTTTTGGCCAAAAATACTCTCAAAAGGAAGATTGCGGGCTTGGTGGTACAGGAAAATTCCGACGTCACTCAGCAGCTTCGGCATAATCCTCCATTGGCGGACAGGTGCAGATCAGATGCCGATCACCATAGACGTTATCGACCCGGTTCACCGGCGGCCAATATTTGTCCACACGAAAGGCACCAGGTGGGAAACACCCCTGCTCGCGGGAATAGGGCCGCTCCCAGTCACCAACCAGATCCTCAACCGTGTGCGGCGCATTCTTGAGCGGGTTGTTCTCTGGATCAACCTGCCCCGCCTCGATCGCCGCAATCTCTGCGCGGATGGCCAGCATCGCGTCGCAGAACCGGTCCAACTCAGCTTTGGTTTCGCTTTCCGTTGGTTCCACCATCAAGGTTCCGGCCACAGGCCAGCTCATGGTTGGCGCATGAAAACCGCAATCAATCAAACGCTTGGCGATATCCTCGACACTCACATGCGCACTGGCCTCAAAGGGTCGCACATCCAGAATGCACTCATGCGCAATCCGCCCCGTTGGCCCTTTATAAAGCACGTCAAACGCGCCCTCCAACCGCTTTGCGATGTAGTTGGCGTTCAAAATCGCCACCCGCGTCGCCTGTGTGAGGCCATCCCCACCCATCATCAAGCAATAGGCCCAGGAGATCGGAAGCAAGGAGGGCGAGCCAAAGGGCGCAGCTGACACAGCGCCTTCGCCGTCGGTGGGCGACCCCGGCAGATGCGGCACCAGATGCGCTTTGACGCCAATCGGGCCCATACCGGGACCACCCCCGCCATGCGGGATACAAAACGTCTTGTGCAGGTTGAGATGGCTCACATCCCCGCCCAGATCGCCCGGGCGGCTCAACCCCACCATCGCGTTCATATTGGCCCCATCGATATAGACCTGACCACCGTACTCATGCGTGATCCGCGTCACCTCGGTCACGGTCTCCTCAAACACCCCATGGGTCGAGGGATAGGTGATCATGCAGGCCGCCAGATTGTCGCCCGCCGCTTCGGCTTTGGTGCGGAAATCCTCCAGATCGATATCACCGTTTTCCGCCGATTTGATCACCACGACCTTCCAGCCGACCATCTGTGCCGAGGCCGGATTGGTGCCATGCGCGCTCATCGGAATAAGGCAGATGTTGCGCGCATCCTCACCCCGACTGCGATGATAACGCGCGATGCTCAACAGGCCCGCATATTCGCCCTGCGCGCCCGAATTGGGCTGCATCGAAATGGCGTCATACCCGGTAATATCACAGAGTTTCACGCTCAGATCCTCAATCATATGGGTGTATCCCTGCGCCTGATCGGCGGGCACATAGGGATGGATCAGCGAGAATTCGCGCCAGCTCACCGGCATCATTTCAGCGGCGGAATTCAGTTTCATCGTACAGGAGCCAAGCGGGATCATCGCCCGGTCCAGCGCCAGATCGCGATCCGCAAGACGCCGCATGTAGCGCATCATTTCGGTCTCGGCCCGGTTCATGTGAAAAATCGGATGGGTCAGATAATCAGAGCTGCGCAGCATTTCCTCCGGAAACCGGTAATCCGGCTTGAAATCCTTGTCCTCCCGCACAATCCCGAACGCGCGCCAGACCGCCTCCAAAGTCGCCGGTTTGCAACGCTCATCCAGCGTGATCCCGACACGGGTTTCCCCCACAGCGCGCAGGTTGATACCCTCATCCACCGCTGATTTCATCACCGCCGCCTGCAAGGGGCCCACATCTACCGTGATCGTGTCAAAACAGGCTTTTGGATCCACCTTGAACCCTGCCGCTTCCAAACCCTTGGCCAAACGCACGGTCTTGCGGTGAATGCGCTGTGCAATGGCGCGCAACCCTTCGGGCCCGTGAAACACCGCATACATCGAGGCCATCACGGCCAACAACGCTTGTGCTGTGCACACATTCGATGTCGCCTTTTCGCGGCGGATGTGCTGCTCGCGGGTCTGCAACGACAAGCGATACGCCCGGTTGCCATGGCTGTCCACAGACACGCCCACAATCCGCCCCGGCATCGCGCGCTTATAGGCATCGCGGCACGCCATATAGGCCGCATGTGGTCCACCATATCCTTCGGGCACACCAAAACGTTGTGTTGAGCCCACAGCGATATCGGCCCCCATCGCGCCCGGTTCCTTGAGCAGGGTCAGCGCCAGAGGGTCCGCCGAGACGATACCAATGGCCTTATGTTCATGCAGCGCAGCCATATGGTCAGTGAAATCATTCACGTGCCCATAGGTGCCGGGGTATTGGAAAATCGCGCCAAACACCGCACTTGCATCCATCTTGGCCGGGTTGCCGACAATCACTTCGATCCCTAGCGGCGCGGCCCGCGTCTTCATCACCGCGATGTTCTGTGGATGGCAATCACGGTCCACAAAGAACGCGTGGGCTTTGGATTTTGAAACACGCTGCGCCATGGTCATCGCCTCTGCGCAAGCTGTCGCCTCATCCAACAGCGAGGCATTGGCAATTTCAAGGCCCGTCAAATCCGACACCATGGTCTGGAAGTTCAACAACGCTTCCAGACGCCCTTGCGAAATTTCCGGTTGATAGGGCGTATAGGCCGTGTACCACGCCGGGTTTTCCAAGATATTGCGCTGGATCGCGGGCGGTGTGACCGTCCCGTGATACCCCTGCCCGATAAGCGAGGTCAGCACCTTGTTTTGCGCCCCCACCTTGCGCAGATGCTCCAGCACCTCGCGCTCTGACATCGCCCGGCCAAAGTCCAAGCGCTCTTTCTGGCGGATCGCCGCAGGCAGCGTGTCATCAATCAGCGCCTCCAGCGTCTCGGCGCCAACAACGCCCAACATCGCAGTCATCTCGCGGGGCGAAGGTCCAATGTGCCGTCTGTTGGCGAAATCATAGGGCAGATAATCGGTGGGTTTATAGACCATTGTATGCTTCCTTAAGAGGGGCTTCAGAGATCAGGCGATGAATTTCTGATAGCCAGCTTCATCCATGAATTCGTCCATCTGGCTGGCGTCAGAGACCTGCAATTTGAAAAACCACGCCTCGCCCTGGGGATCCTCATTCACCATGCCCGGATTATCCGCGAGCGTGGAATTCACCTCGACGATTTCCCCATCCACCGGAGCCAGAATATCGCTGGCGGCCTTGACGGACTCGATCACAACGACCTCATCGTCCTTGCTGACCGTGGTGCCTTCTTCAGGCAGTTCCACAAACACCACATCGCCCAGCTGTTCAGCGGCGTGGATGGTGATGCCTACGACCATGACGCCGTCTTCTTCACGCAGCCATTCGTGCTCTTCGGTGAATTTCATGTGTTTTTCTCCTATGTGTTATCGTTTGAAATTGGCGGGGGTGAAGGGCAGTTTGACCACGTGCAAAGGCAGCCTTTTGCCGCGCACTTCGCCGAATAATGCGGTGCCGGGCGTGGCGTTCGGGGCATCAACATATCCCATCGCCACCGGCCCCTCGACAGATGGGCCAAAGCCCCCGGATGTCACGGTCCCAATCTGCGCGCCGCCCTCGGCTTGGTCATAAATCGCGACGCCGCTGCGCATCGGCGCACGGCCGTCGGGTTTCAGGCCAACGCGCCGTTTGGCGGGAGCCGTCGCAAAAGCATCCAAAATCGGACCCGCGCCGGGAAAGCCGCCTTCACGCGCGCCGCCTGCGCGGCGCAGCTTTTGAATGGCCCAGCTCAGACCCGCAGAAACCGGGTCAGTGCCTGCATCTATGTCATTGCCATAAAGGCAAAGCCCCGCCTCCAGCCGCAGTGAATCCCGCGCGCCCAAACCAATCGGGGCGACGCCTTCCAGCGCCAGCAAGGTTTGCGCCAATCCCTCAGCGTCTGAGGCGGCCACCGAAATCTCGTATCCGTCCTCGCCGGTATAGCCCGAACGCGATGCCCAGACGGCAGCACCACCCAGGCTTAGATCGGTCACATCCATGAACCGCATGTCAGCCGCGCGCGCGTCCAAAGAAGCCAACGCCGCTTCTGCGCCCGGCCCTTGCAGGGCGATCAGCGCGCGATCCGTCAGTTCGGTCAAGGTAATCTCCTGTGGCAGAGCGGCGCGCATCCGCGCCACATCCGCCGTTTTGCAGGCCGCATTCACCACCACAAACAAATCATCGCCGCGCCGCGCGAACATCAGATCATCCTCGATCCCGCCCGCGTCATTTGTGAACAACCCGTAGCGTTGGCGTCCATCGCCCAGCCCCAGCACGTCCATCGGCACCAGAGCCTCAAACGCCAGCGCCACAGCCTCCCAGGATGGACCCGACAGGATCACCTGACCCATATGACTGACATCAAACAGCCCTGCATACGTACGCGTATGGTTATGCTCCTGCATCACGCCCATCGGGTATTGCACGGGCATGTCGTAGCCCGCAAACGGCACCATCTTTGCGCCCAATGCCACGTGCAATGCATGCAGCGGTGTTTTCAACAAGCTCATCCGGCCTCTCCCCTTGCGCCGGTTGCGTGTGATCAAACCACCGGCATCCCAGACGCGCACTTGCACGCCCTGATGCCCCCTCTGTCTTTTCGCCTGAGATCGTTATCCCTTCGGCGGATGCGCGATGGCACCTCTCTCCAGAGTTTTGCAATCCCGCACGGTCCGGTGGCCTGAGAGTTTCCGGGGCGGTTGCTCCTTCGGCACCAGCTGTGCGGCTGGTTCTCCCGGGCGAGATTGGCGTGACGGTATGCCAGCGTATGCGGATGGGTCAAGGTCCCTTGTGCCTCAATCTGCATAATGTTTGACTGCGCCTAAACTTCATGCGGAGCGATGATGAGCGACCCTTATTTCTTTGGCTATGGCAGCCTTGTGAACACCAAAAGCCACAGCTATCCGGACGCCCGGCCCGCCACATTGAACGGCTGGCGCAGGGCCTGGGTCACTACACCGCGATTCGGTGTGGTACTTTTGACGGGGGTGCCCGCGCCTGGTCACAGCATTCAGGGGCTGATCGCTGCGGTCCCAGATGCGGATTGGGAGGCGCTGGATGCACGCGAGGGCGGCTATGCCCGTCTGCCTGCGCGTCACGCGGTGGATCACGACCACCCGCATGATCCCGACATCGCGGTCTATGCGGTGGCCCCGGAAAACCACCTGCAGCGGGAAGACCATATGATCCTGCTCAGCTATCTTGATGTGGTGGTGCAAGGATTTGACGAGGTCTTTGGCACAGCCGGCGTGCAGGCGTTTTTCGACACCACGGATGGATGGGACACGCCTATTCTGAATGATCGCGCAGAACCGCTTTATCCGCGGCATCAGGTCCTGAGCACGGCTCAAACCGCGCTTGTGGACGATCATCTGACGCGTTTATCTGTGCCGGTGAAGCAACGCCATGAGGCGCCCCTGCCGCGCGAATTCTAAAGGCGGCGCGTCCTGCACCGGGGTCTTTGCCATCACCCGGCGCGCCAGCCCCCAGGCCAATGCGCCAAAGATCACGCCCGCTGCGGCCTGCCCGATCAACACGCCTTGCGCGCCCAAAACACCCGCGCCCAGCAACACCAGAGGCACCATCCCGATGGTATTGCGCCCCCAGTTGAGGAAGGTGGAATAAAACGGATGCCCCATATTATTGAAAGCCGCATTGGCGATGAACAAAATGCCGTTGAAAAAGAACAAAAGCGACAGCGGCCCGCAAAACAGAAACACCAATTCGCGTGTGATCCCGGTGGCCGAAAACAGATCGGCGATGGGCGCGCGCAGGGCAAAGAGCAGCGCGGATACCAACACAATCACGATGCCATTAAACAGCACCGCCGCGCGGAACCCGGCCTGCACCCGCGCGCCGTCCCCAGCCCCGAAATTCTGGCCCAAAATAGGCCCGACTGCGCCGGAGAGCGCGAAAATCACCCCAAAGGCAACCATAGACAGCCGCCCCACGATCGCCATGCCGGCCACGGCGGCCTCACCGAAATCGGCCATGGCGCGGGTCACAATGGCCTGCCCCACCGGGGTCGCCAATTGGGTCAGGATGGCGGGCAAGGCAATTGTCGCGATGGGTAAAATATCACGCAGCATCCCGGCGGCGCGCGGGCGTCCAACGCCGCCATAATGCTGGATCAACGGCACAAGCGCCGCATAGGCGATCACCAGCCGCGCCGCCACAGAGGCCAGCGCCGCGCCGGTCAGATCCAGCCCCAGACCAAAGATCAAAATCGGGTCCAGCACCGCATTGACGCCACCGCCATAGATGGTCGCCATCATGGCGCGTTTGGCGTCCCCATGGGCGCGCAGGATCGCACCGCCCATCATGCCGATCATCAGGAATGGCAGGCTGGGCACAATGATCTTCAAATAGGACACAGCGAGATCCGCAATCGCGTCTTGCGCACCCAATAGGGACACTAAAACCTCTAGGTTCAACCAGACGGCCACGGCAAAAACAGCACCAAAAACAAACCCATAGATCAGCGAATGGGTTTTGCGTTCTTCGGCCAATGACGCATCACCCGCACCCAAGGCCCGCGCCACCAAGGCGCCCGCGGCAATCGACATACCGATGCCAAAAGAGGTGGTGAAAAACAGGATGGTTGCGGCATAGCCGACGGCGGCGGCCAATTCGGCCTCGCCCAGCATGGCGATGAAAATCATGTCGACAAAATCGACAAGGAAGATCGCCATCAGGCCCACAGAAGAGGTCAGTGACATCACCGATACGTGGCGGAACAGGTTCCCGCTCAGGAATTTTGCCTGAGCGTCAGCCATGACCCAACCTGAAGGCTGCGCGCATCATCCGCGCGCCTTGACCACCTGCAACAGCGGCATCAGCGCGGACATATCCGGCCCGTGCGCCTGCCCGGTCAGCGCCTTGCGCAGCGGCATGAACAATCCGCGCCCTTTGCGCCCCGTCGCTTCTTTGACGGCGGCGGTCCAGGTGCCCCATGTCTGATCGTCAAACGGGCCTTCGGGCAGCAGCAACATGGCCTGGGCGACAAATTCCGTGTCTTCGGCGTCAATCACCGGGTCGGCTCCGTCCCGCATCATATCCCACCAGGGCGCGATATCCTTGAGCGTGGTGATGTTTTCGCGGGTGACGTCCCAGAACTGCGCGGCCTTATCCTGCGGCACGCCGACCGCTTCCAGCGTGTCCGCCACAGTCTCAAGCGGCAAGCTCGCCAGATGCCGCGCGGTCAGCGGCATCAGATCCTCAACGTCAAATTTCGTTGGCGCAGAACCAAATCGTTCGATGTCGAACCCTTCGATCAATTCCGCCATATCGCCGCGCAGTTCCACCGGATCAGACGAGCCCAGCCGTGCCATCATGCTCAACAGCGCCATCGGCTCAATGCCCCGCTCACGCAGATCGCGCAACGCCAGCGTGCCAAGCCGTTTGGACAGCGCCTCGCCCTTGGGACCGGTCAGCAATGAGTGATGTGCAAAGGCTGGAACGGTGCCGCCAAGCGCTTGAATAATCTGGATTTGTGTCGCGGTATTGGTCACATGATCGGACCCGCGCACCACATTCGTGACACCCATTTCAGTGTCATCCACGACGCTGGCCAGCGTGTATAACACCTGTCCGTCCCCGCGAATGAGCACCGGATCCGACACGGAGGCGGCATCAATCGAGATATCCCCGAGGATCCCGTCTTGCCACTCAATCCGCTGTTGATCGAGTTTGAAGCGCCACACGCCGTCGCCGCGCTCGGCGCGCAAGGCGGTTTTTTCAGCCTCCGACAGCGCCAGTGCCGCGCGGTCATAGACCGGGGGTTTGCCCATGTTCAGCTGTTTTTTGCGTTTGAGGTCAAGCTCGGTGGGGCTTTCAAAGGCCTCATAAAACCGACCCATGTCGCGCAGCGCATCCGCCGCCGCGTGATAGCGATCAAGCCGTTCGGATTGCCGCTCGACGCGGTCCCAGTGCAGGCCCAACCACTCCAGGTCCTGCTTGATCCCATCGACATATTCTTCTTTGGAACGCTCTGGATCGGTATCATCGATCCGCAAGATGAACGTCCCGCCCGCCTTGCGCGCAATGAGGTAATTCATCAGCGCTGTGCGCAGGTTGCCGATGTGGATATAGCCGGTGGGCGAGGGGGCGAAACGCGTGGTGGTCATGTGTGTCTCCTGTTGGGGCGCGTCGTGTCACAGGGCAGCGCAATTGTCCAGCAAAGCGATCACGTGGGGTGGATCGGCCAGCGCGTCGCGAGATCGTCCAGACCGGCGCAGATCAGGGTTTTCAGAACGCCCAGATCGACGTCTTGCAGCTTATTGATATAAAGACAGGATTTCCCGATCTTGTGCTTGCCCAGAGCTGTCAGGATATCGCTGAAATTGGCGTATCCGGGCATGATATAGACCGACAGCTTGGCTTTGCGCGGCGCAAACCCCGTTGCCAGATACGTGCCCGAGCGACCGGACTTATAGGTGTAGTCATAGCTGCCATAGCCCAGAATATTGCCGCGCCAGAGCTTTGGGTGCCAGCCCGTCAGATCCTGAAACAGCGCGTTCAGGACCTTTGCTTCCTCGGCGCGACGCGCAGGGGAAATGCTGTTCAGGAAATCCATAACCACCGGTTCATCACTCATCCTCACCGCTCCTCGCAGAAATATGATGACATTGTATCAGAATAAAATGGGCAGCGCGCACCATCATGCTATTTGACCTCATGTCCAACACAAAAGGAAAATGATCATGTCAGATCAGATCAACATCTCCCGACGCGCAGCCCTTGCCGGTGCCGCCGCCCTGCCCCTAGTCGCTGCCAGTTCTGGCGTTGCCCGCGCGGGTGCCGAGATGAAAGGCGTGGCGATGAGCCCGTTCAACCGCGTCAAGGTCGGGGGTTTTGAAGTCACCACATTGCTGGCCGGGACCCGCGCCGTTGAAGGGCCGCATAATATTTTCGGCCTGAACGTGGATGCGGACACTTTTGCCGCCGTTTCCGCCGAGGCGAACCTGCCCACGGATGTCTCCCAGTTCTTCTTCACGCCCACCGTGGTGAATACCGGTTCCGAACTGGTGTTGTTTGACACTGGTCTGTCCGCCGCAGGTACCACCTCAGCGCTTGAGGCCGCCGGCTATACTGCGGACCAGATCGACGCGGTGGTGATCACGCACATGCACGGCGATCACATTGGCGGCATGACAACCGAAGACGGTTCGCTGACCTATGCCAATGCGCGTCTTGTGACGGGTCGTGCGGAATTTGACGCTTGGTCCAAAGCGGACAATGACAATTTCAAAGCTAAGATCGCGCCCTTTGCGGACCAATTCGCCTTCCTTGAGGATGGCGCAGATGTGGCATCAGGGCTGACAGCCATGGCGGCCTTTGGTCATACCCCGGGTCACATGACGTATATGGTTGAGGATGGCGGCACGCAGCTGGTGATCGGTGCTGATTTCGCCAATCACTATGTGTGGTCACTGGCCCATCCGGATTGGGAAGTGAAGTTCGACATGGACAAGCCCGCCGCCGCGATCACGCGCCGCCGGATTCTGGACATGATGGCAACCGACAAGATGGCCTTTATCGGGTATCACATGCCGTGGCCCGGTGTCGGCTATGTTGAAAAGCGTGGCGACGGGTTTGCCTATGCGCCCCATAGCTATCAGCTGATGCTGTAACGATTTGCGGGGCGGTGGCCTGAAAGCCCACCCTACGGGCGTTTCCTCAGAGCCGCCCCGCATCTTTGAACCGTTCCCAGGCAAAGCGCACGTATTCAGTGCGGAAGGAATGGCCACCTTCAAACAGGCAGAAATCCAGAATATCAGCCTGCCCATTGCGCCGCTCCTGACAACTTAGCGTATCATGCGTAGTGGCAGTGGTCGGCCCGAACTCCCCGTATTGCACATACATATCAAGCGCTTCTGCGACCTCGCCCTGTTTGGTGGGGCCGATCGGGCGGCCAGTGAGGGGAACAGTGCTATCGTCATCGCCGTGGATGTGGATGATGTTGGCGACCGGCCCTGCGCAGGTTTCAGGCGGTTTCAGCCAGAAGGTTCCCGAGATCGGTGCAAAAGCCGCAAAGCTGTCGCTGCGCGCACAAGCAAGATTCCACACCATCATGCCGCCCGCGCTGAACCCTGTGGCCATTACGCGGCTGGTATCAATGTCGAAACGCGCGGCCGCATCCTCAAGCACCGCGTCGAAATAGGCGAATTCCTCCGCCCCATCACTGTCCATGTGGCGCGGCGCATTGGGGATCACCCAGTCATCCTCCTCAGATTTGACCGCGATCAGTGCAGCCCCCAGATCCGACACCATGCGACGCAGCGAGCCATTGCGCATCACGCCCTGTGCCGAGCCGCGATAGCCATGCGCAAAGACGATGGCCGGCACCGGCATCGCACCGTCATGACTCTCGGGCATTGCGATCCGGTAATGCCGCTCGCCCAGCACGCAATCTGTGTCCGGGCCACAGGCAAGGGCGGGCGTCGCGGCCACCCCCGTGATCAAAGCAACCACCGCTGATACTCGCATGAATTTTCCCTTCGATGTTTTGGCGGACTTTGGCCTGTGTTGACCATGGGGACAAATCACATCCGCGTTTTCGAGGATACACATCCATCTAGCCGAGCCATTCATTGATCTGTCGCGCCAGCGTATCCGGGGAGGCCTCTGTCATCTGCGTCTTCAGGCTGCGCGTCAGGGACAAGATGCGTTCGGCCTCGCGTTGGGTGCGCGCGGCAGCGGACAGCGTGGTTTCATCCACGGGTTCCTGTTTCAGGTGCAGAATCACAAGCTCGGCCCCATCGCTATATCCGACGGTGGCACCCGCGATCGCGTGCCATGGCACCGGTGCGGCCCCTCGGTGGCTCAAACCCTTTACATCAAGGCGAAATTCGACGCGCGGGCGCAGGGCGCGAAACAGCATTGCGCCTGAGAAAACCGCAAAAACAAACAGGCCGATGACATAGTAGATCAGATTGTCAGGGGATCGCCCGGCCTGCACCTCAACGCTCGTCACGACAATCGCCACGGCGGTGAAAAACCCAAAGCCAACGCCCCACAGCGCATAGGACCCGCGCGAAGACCGATAGATTACGGGCGCCGCCATGCGCTCAGACTGGGGCGATGGTTCCAAACCCAATTATCCGGACGGATCGCGCCAGCCGTTCACAATCGGATAGCGGCGGTCCAGCCAGAACGCGCCTTTGGTCAGGCGCGCGCCGGGGGCAGATTGGAAGCGTTTGTATTCCGAAAAATAGATCAGGTGCTCGACCTTCTTGGCCACGTCGCGCGCGAACCCGGCGGCAACGCAATCCTCAATGGATCCGGCGCGGTCCACCAGAATCTCCAGCATCGCGTCCAGATCGGGATAATCCGGCAGGCTGTCGCTGTCTTTCTGATCCTCGCGCAGCTCCGCCGAGGGCGGTTTGTCGATTACGCGCGGCACGATGACCTCGCCTTTTGGCCCCATCATCCAGTCGCGGTGATTGGCGTTGCGCCACCGGCACGTCTCGAACACGCGGGTCTTATAAAGGTCCTTGATCGGGTTATACCCGCCCGCCATATCGCCGTAGATCGTGGCATAGCCCACCGCGACCTCGGATTTATTGCCCGTGGTCAGCAGCATTTCGCCGAACTTATTGGACAGCGCCATGAGCAACAGCCCACGCAGGCGCGATTGGATGTTTTCCTCCGCCAGACCCGGCGCCAGCCCTTCAAACAGGGGGGCCAGTGTGTTGGTGATCGCCGCGCGTCCCTCCGAGATGGGTACGTAATCATACCGGCAGCCCAGTGCCTTGGCGACGGCCTCAGCATCCTCCAGCGACTCAGCCGAGGTATACTCAGAGGGCAGCATGACGCAGCGCACGTTCTCCGCGCCCAGCGCATCCACCGCAATGGCTGCAACAATGGCGCTGTCCACGCCGCCCGACAGGCCCAGCAGCACTTTGCCAAAACCGGTCTTGCGGCAATAATCGCGCACACTTTGCACCATGACGCGGTAATCCTGCTCCCACACGTCGGGATGCGGGGCTTTCTCACCGGGCACAACGCGCCAACCCTCGGCCGTGCGTTCCAGATCAACATGGGCGATGGCCTCTTCGAAACACGGCATCTGCACCGCCAATTCGCCCCCGGGGTTCAGCGCAAAAGACGCACCATCAAACACCTGATCATCCTGTCCACCGACCATGTTGAGATAGATCAACGGCAATTCCGTCTCGACGACCCGCGCGACCATATGGTTCAGGCGGGTTTCGAACTTGCCACGATAATAGGGCGATCCATTGGGCACCAACAGGAACTCCGCCCCTGTCTCAGCCAATGTTTCGGCCACATCTTCGTGCCAGGCGTCCTCGCAAATCGGGCTGCCAACACGTGAATTGCCCACGGAATACGGGCCGCCCAAAGGTCCGGAATCAAAAATCCGCACCTCGTCGAAAACCGTTTCATTGGGCAGGTGATGTTTCAGGTTGTGGCTGGCGATCTTGCCGCCCTTGAGGATCAGATAAGCGTTGTAAAGCTTGGTGCCTTCAACCCAGGGCGTGCCCACGGCGAGCGCTGGTCCATCCGCGCAGGCAACCGCCAGTTCTTCGACCACGCGGGCTGCATCCAGATGAAACGCCTGACGCATCACCAGATCCTGTGCGTTATAGCCGGCGATGAACATCTCCGGAAGCGCGACAAGATCAGCGCCCGCGTCGCGCCCGGCCTCCCACGCCTTGCGTGCCAGCGCTGCGTTGCCCGTCAGGTCCCCCACGGTGGGGTTGATTTGCGCCAATGTGACCCGAAAACGATCCGACATATGCCCAGCCCTTTTACATGTTAATCCGTCATGTAGCAGATTGGGCGGGGGTGAAAAGGGCGTCCGCTCCTCGAAGGCCCCGCAGGGCATCACCGCACTGACGCCCCACGGGAACATAACACCGGACGCGCACAAAACGCGCATCCTGCCGCAGCGTCGCAAAAGAGCGTTGCTCCTGACGCGCCCATTGCATAAGTTCTGCCAAAGGCTACGGCGCGCTGCCGCAGGTCTTGCTCTTTAGCCACGTCCAGAGGTCATCATGTCCATTCGTCGCCTGATCTTTTGCCTCGCTTTACTCCCAACGCCTCTGTTGGCGCAGGGCGGCGAGGTACTGACCAAACAATATGATGATGGCGGCGTCTATGAGGGCACGTTCCGCGGCGGGGTCCAGCATGGCACCGGCACCTACAAGTTGCCCAATGGCTATGAATATACCGGTGAATGGGTCGACGGCGAAATCAAAGGCGACGGCATCGCGCGCTTTCCCAATGGATCGGTCTATGAGGGCCAGTTCTCCAAGGGCAAGCCGGATGGTTTTGGCAAGATCACCTTTGCCGATGGCGGCACCTATGAAGGCGAATGGAAAAGCGGCGCGATCATGGGCACGGGCATCGCACTTTATGCCAATGGGGTGCGCTATGAAGGCCAGTTCCGCAACGCCAATCACCACGGCAAGGGCACCATGCAAAGCCCGGGCGGCTATGAATACAAAGGCGACTGGGTCGATGGCGTCAAAGAGGGCGCCGGGGTCATCACCTACCCGGACGGCGCGGTCTATGAGGGCGCAATCCGGGGCGGCAAACGCTCAGGCGAAGGCGTTTTGACTATGCCCGATGGCCTCGTTTATGTGGGTCTGTGGAAAGACGGTCAGATCGACGGCACCGGCAAACTCACCCAGTCCAATGGCGATGTCTATGAGGGCGAACTTGCCAGCGGACGCCGGGCAGGCATGGGCAAGGTGATCTATGCCAATGGCGACATCTATGAGGGTCAGTTCGTTAATGACCTGCGCGAAGGTCAGGGCACTTTCACGGCACAGGACGGCTATACCTATGTCGGCTCGTGGGTGGCTGGCGAAATCGCGGGTCAGGGCCGCGTGACCTATCCGGATGGCTCGATCTATGTCGGGGCCTTCGCGGCCGGTCTGGCGGATGGCGAAGGGCTGATCACCTATCCGGATGGCTCCACCTATGAAGGCGGCTGGAAGGCCGGTGTGATCGACGGCACGGGTAAGGCAACCTACACCAATGGTGTGGTCTATCAGGGCGGGTTCAAGAATGCGCGCAACCACGGTGCGGGCGTCATGACCTATGCCGATGGGTATAAATACGATGGCAATTGGGTGGACGGCCAGCGACAAGGGCAAGGCACCGCGACCTATCCCGATGGCACCGTCTATGTGGGATCATTTGAGGCGGGCCAGCGTCATGGGACCGGTAAAATCACCATGCCCAGCGGCTTCATATATGAAGGGGACTGGCAAAACGGCGAGATCGAAGGACAGGGTCTGGCCACCTATGCCAATGGCGACGTCTATGAAGGCACCTTCAAGGCGGGCAAACGCCAGGGCACCGGCACCATGCGCTATGCCACCGGCGAAGAAGCCACTGGGGACTGGCAAAACGGCGCCCTGACCGACGGCGGCTGAGGCGCTTGCCGTGAATTCCAATTGAAGCTTCGTGACGATACGACCTAAGGACTGTAGTGCGGACCTTTTTAGCTTTCGCTGCAGTTGCGCCAACGGCCGCTTCGGCGCATTTGGAAATGCGTGGAGTCATAGTATCGCAGTTCCTGGGGTTAAACAGGTGGCTATTCGAGTACACATTCCTTCCCGGCGTACTTGCTTGACCAATTCCCACGATGTCATGTAGCTATTTTATAAGGTTCGAACTGTCTTTGGGACTGAACAAAATTTGCCCATCCGTCCGGATTGTTTCCTTTTTTTGTTGAATGACTGTGGAGTTATGACAATGCGCGGCTTTTCTTTCGTGAAACCTTCCTGCGCGGCACTTGTAAGTGGGCTTATGGCGACCGGATCGCTTGTTATGGCTGAAGAGACGCATTCATTTTCGGAAATTTTAAACCACCCAGCAGCACTATTTGTATTTGGAAAAAAAGACGCTCGGGAAGCGTTTGTAGATCACTTGGTGGAAAATGATGCAGATAACCTAATTGCCCCCCAAGGTTTTGTAACAGATCTGCACAAGGCAGATGTATTTGTCTATCTGTTGGAAGGTTGGGGCGATGTAGGTTTTGCGCCGTGGCAAAAAGAACTGGAACCAATTTATCGAGACGTCAAGAACACTGAAGATGCCGCGCAAAAAGCGACTTACACGACGACTGCGAACGGCAATGATGTGAGATTTGTCTTTTATAATAGGTCTGCTGTCCCTAGTGCGCCAATCAAATGTCTTGCGCTGGATTTTTTAGATACCTTGGGATCAATTGCCCCCGATAGAATTTTGGATCGCGATGACTGCGGCTATCCAGAGTGATCAGGCGATACGAATTTTTACACTTCATTTGAGCGGGTTAAGAAATGGGAAACAACAAGACCTTTGCAAATGTTGCGAAGAGCAAAGACGGAAAAACAGCCCAATTGAAGTCAGTTTTCCTCGCCCGTACCATAGACCCCGTTACAAACGGATTTTCGAAAGCGGTCCGCTTTTTGACTGGCCGCCTCTTGGTCAAAACTATCGAAAAGGCTTGCGCAGCAAGCCTGTAACAAAACCTAATATGAATTTATCATGTTTTGGACCTCACCTTGAAGTGCGGACATTCATACGAAACGCAGCATTGGTAAAATGAGCTCTTTGGAGACCTGCGCCGCAGTTTGGGTGAACAGCAACCGTGTGATTTTCGCGCAATTGCTTCAGCTCTTCGCGTGAACGTCGCTATCACCTGACCTACTCACACAATGGTGCGCCGCGCGGCGATGCTGTCAGATGAGTTTGCAATGCCCTTGGTCAACACAAACACGACCGGCGCAATGAGAGCGCTCACTCAAAAGCGTGTCGTCCCTGCCACCGCCGCCCCTTAGGCATTCAAACAGCGATTGCACGAGCATGATAAGAAAACCCCCACCAACACATGGGTTGGCGGGGGTTTCGATCGATCTTGGGTTTTCAAGTCAGGCTCAGGCGGCGCGCTCGCGCCGCCGCAAAGCGCCCAATCCAGCAAGCCCCACCCCAAGCAGCAACGCCGACGCAGGCAGCGGCACGGGTGAAGGTGAAATGATGTCTACGCTCACGTTATCGATGCGGACCCGGCCGAAAAAGTCTCGCGTACCACCGCCCGGCTCCTCATTTGTCCCTCTCAATGAAATGAACTGCGTTTCGAAAATGGACCGGCTCAGATCGTTCGGTCTGTCCACTCCCACGGCGTCTGCATCAGAGAAGATAACATTAACTGAGATATTCTGGTCGAAGGTACGGAACCCGAAAGCATCACTCGCCAAAGAGCTGAAAATCTGTACCGAACGACTGCTTGAAGCCCGAGTTAACAACAGACTGCCTTCATTTTTTGGATCCCCAGATTTCAAAATCATTCCGTCGTACTTGGTTTCCACATCGCCGATATAAAAAGGGAAATATGGATTTCCCGGTTCAGGCGGACGTGTTTCAGGCATCGAAAAGGTTAGTTCAAAACTTTTGCCCAAAGCCGGTCCCCAAGGTCCGGGATTGAACGGATCGAGAAATTCCACCTCTCTTAGAAACGTCCCCTTCACGGTGATCTGGTACAAATCCACCACTGCCGCCGAAGCCGCACTTGCCCCCATTACGACCGACACAGCCGCCGCAGACAGGACGCCGCGCAGATCAAAAATTCCCATACTTATTACTCTCTCTTTAAGGTTCTTTGTTGGTTAATATCTGATGCGCTTCGGCGTCAACGGCACAACCGACAGATGCCGGATACAAACTGTTGCCAAATCGGCAACGCTCCAAAAACCCCTAAAGAAATTTTTCGAAAACAGACACATAACAAATGGTTATAAAATATGGAACCATATGCAGCGCCGCACAAACAACCCGTTGGAAAACGCAATACGCCCAAAAATGCGGTGCCCATGAAACAGCGCATCACGTCATGTGCGCGGTGACCTAAGGTCACCGGAACCGCAACACGGCTCGAGGTTCACAACCCAAAACTCACTCCAGCAGTGTGTCGTCCCGGCCAAACCTGCCCTTGACCCGTTCGCGCAGCGATTGCAGCAGCACGTAAGGCACCGGTTCGATGATCTCGCCGATCACGGTGGCCTTTTGGCGCGCCGCCCCCGCACCGGAGGCGGCAATCAACGGCACGGGGCGACGCACTATCGGCAGATCTTGTGCAAATCGGCGAGGGTTTTGACGTCGGGCTACAATCGGGCCGCCTGCCAAAAGCGTGCCAGATTGCGACCGCTCGCGCGCTGCAACCGCGGCGATGACGGCGGCCGCTCGAGAGAGCCACCAAGAGACTTCCCCAGCATCTGCCCCGGAATGATATCGGGCCAACCCATCGCCGCTGGAGTCCGCCACAAACCCGGCCCCCGCCAGACTATCACCGTCAACGACAGGATCACTCGCCCAGACGTTTACGCATTGATTCAATCATCCAGAAAGCCCGGCAGCTACACCGGCTGTTGCCGACGCTTTGATAAACCGACCCATGCCAAACCCGCGCATAAAATGCCCGGAGACAAGGCGTGCATCATTGCCAACGTCGCAGGGTGTGTTTCAATCAGGGCTCAGGCGTGTACCAGATCGGCGAGGTATAGGCGCGTTCCTGATGGGTCAGTTGCGCCTCTGCCGGCAGGTCGATACCGAACCGCAGCTTGTCATAGAGCACCCAGCGCGGCGTCGGGATTTCAAGCACCCGCGCGTAGTAGAACGCACGTTCGGCGGCGTCGAAATCAGGATCGGTCCAAACCGTTGTCAGTTCGGATGCGCCGATCGTATTGGTCCAACTGGCGGTTTCCGGATCAACCGTATTGCCCACCGCCGGCACTGCACCGTTTGCATCGGCTTCGCGGTCATCGGACCATGCCACATCATAAACCTTTTCCTGCAGGTCACCTTCAGTGTCGAGCCACCCTTTGACCACCTGAATGCGGTCGAGATTCGCCCCGATCGGGTCCCTGAGCGCGTAGATCATGAAGGAGGGTGCCGCATCGCCGTCTCGCGGGCGCAGGTCGCCGCCCATCGGCACGCCTTTGGCATATCCGGCCTCAGCTGGCATCCGGGTGCGCAGATCATCCTCCGAGAACTCCCAGCCGCCAAAGAAACGCACCCCCATGCGCGGCCCGGTGGTGGCATAGGTTTCCCGCCGCTTGAAGGCGTCGAAAATTGCGGCGCGCGAGTTTTCCGTTGCCCAGACGGCAGTATAGCCCGAGGCCACGATCATATGGCCGGGAATCTCGCCAAGCTCACTCTTGACGAAAGGATGTTCGATCCTTGTCGGGGATGGTTCAACACTCACCGATTTGCTGAAGAAGTTTTCTTCTTCGGCAGTCGTCAGCGACGTGTGGCTGTCCGTCGCGCCCCCCATGCCGAACTTGTACGGGTTCACGCCGAATTTTTCCTCCAGCATCAGGCCCAGCTTCAGCGCCTCACGTGCGTATTCTCCCGCCAGCATCTCCTCGGTCTTGAGCTCCGAAATATCAAGGTTGCCCACGTCCCAGTTTTCATAATCCGCAAAGGCGTCATCCGGGCTCAGCGCAGGATGTGCCTCACCGTCGCCCTTGATCTGGGTGACCTCGTAATGCGGCTCCCATTTGGCCCGGCGCTCGACATATTCCTGATCAACCTTGCCACCGTGGTATGTGTCATCTGTGGGAAACATCCATCCATTGGACAGGTTGCCGTTATGGGCAAACGCCACGGCCCGCCCGCCGGTTTTTTCCTCGTATAATTCCAACCAGTCATACAGAGAGTTGGGGTCGGTGCTGCCGTAGGGCGGTTGCGTTACCGGGGGCACAATCTGTTTGGCGCGCACACCGCCGTCGCGCAGCATCACATTGCGGTGCAGGTTAAATCCCTTGGGCACGGACGTCCATTCAAAGCCGATGAAGGCCGTGAAGACACCGGGATCGTTATGCTGCTCGGCGGCGTCAACGATGTGTTCCCAGGTGAATGCATAGGCATCCGCACCCGGACTGTAGGATTCAAGCAAAAGCTCGGGCAGCGTCATCTGCGAAAAGTTGGAGATCAGATCAAAGGCGGATTTGCCAGCCGCTTCTCCGCCCTTGGAATAGCCTTCATACCATTCACGGCCTTTGGGGTCGGCCAGAACACCCGGCTTGCCCGCTTGCAGATCAGGCGCAAACCCCATGAGATCCGTGTGATCTGTCAGCACCATCCAATCAAGCGGCCGCGCAAGGCGCACAGGCTGCCCTGTCGATGAAATCACCTGCTCGCCTTTTGCAAAGCGCCATGCCGTGTCGGGCAAAAGCGTGTTGCCAAAAGCGCCCGCGTCCAGTGAAAGACCGGTGTGAAGATGCGAGTCACCCCACAAGGGCCGTTCTGGAATGGTTCGGTTGGCGTAGGGCGAAAAGGGGGCGGTCTTGAATGTGCCTTCGGCGGCTTCCTCGCTGGGAACGCCATCGGTGGCATAAGCCGATCCGGCGATCAAAACGGCGCTCGCGGTGGAAACCAGGTAGTGTTTCATGTCAGTTCCTTTGGGTCTGAGCATGTTTTGCTATCCGAGAACATACTCACGCTTGACGTAAAACCAGTTTTCAGTCGCCGGCATGCTGTCAAAATACCCGGTGCGGAAAAACTGGTTTCAAATCGTGTTAATGGCTTAGCCTAGCCCGCACAGACACTCAGAGCAAAGCGAAAACTATACGGCGGAATGTTCGACATGCACCGCCAGCTTTGGGCGGCTTGTATTGGAAAGCTCCGTTCCTGAGCGGGATCAGCAACGTTCTTCGCCGTAGAGCGCGGCCGGATTTTGATGGTCAGGGGTTTGGTTAAATTGGCTGCGCGCCGTTCATCCGCAAACTCTTGGCGCTTCATGAAAGGTCTCAACTTACGTCCTGCGACATTGGACAATCTGCCGAAAAATCCCGAAATCCGAAGGTACAGGTTTTTCGACAAAAATCGACGCATGGCTGACGTTCGCGCACATCAGCCATGCCGTTTTCCACGGATCTGGGTCGGCAATTTGCGTTCAGCGAAAAGAAACGTCCTTCTGTCATGTCCTCAAATCGCAACAGGTACAGCCCGGTCCAGGTCATCTGATGCCCGTCGCGCGGTTGGACTGATCCCCGCCAGTGGTGGGCTACCCTTGCCCATACCGCCCTTGACCCGTTCAGGCAGCGATTGCAGCAGAAGATTATGCGCTGGCGCAATAATCGCATGGAACCACTTGTCCGGCAGGCAACCGGCGCATGTTTCGCCTCAGCCCAGCCGAGCATGCAGGTTCAAGGGTATCGCTTGGCTAGGTCAGGTTCGACGCGCTGCCCACCACCAGCCGGTTCAGCAGCCTGGACAGGCTCTCCAGTTCCTCCGCGCTCCAGCGGTCCTGGAAAAGAGTTCCAGCCTGCTTTTGAAAAGTCGCGCGGGTTTCCTGAAGCTTTGTCTGTCCGGCCTTCGAGATCACAACGAAAGCGAACCGGGCGTCGCGACCATCCACCTCGCGGCGCACGAGGCCGGTTTTTTCCATGGGCGCCACCATCCGTGTGACGGTGGAGGCGCTGACATGCATGCGTCTGGCCAGTTCAACGCGGGCCAACCGGGCGTTTTCTGCATGATCAAGATGCATCAGCAGCAGAAATTCATTCACCGACAAGCCGTGCACGGCGGCAAATTCCCCTGACAGACGGGCGCGGAATGCGTCAGCGGACTGCAGAAGCCGCAAGGCATTTATACTGGATATATCATTCATGCTGCAGTTATGAACCGAATCGCTTGCATGTGCAAGCAATATGCGTCATGCCACGCAAAACCGCCCTTCTGCTATTGGAGCCATCATGGATTTCGAACTAATTTTTTCTCTTGCCGGAATGACAGCATTTGTCGGCTGGGGCTTTCTGGTGATCTCACCCTGGGCGCCGCTCTGGTCTGATCGCATCGCCGGCATCTTGCTCCCGTCGCTTCTGGCACTTGGATACGCCGTGCTTTTGCTGTTTTTCCCGGCAGAAAGCGGCGGCTTTGGCAGCTTCGCGGAGGTTCAGATGCTGTTCAACAGCGCGAGCGCCCTTATGGCGGGATGGATCCACTTTCTGGCTTTTGACCTTGTTGTAGGGGCCTGGATCTGTCGCGCCGCGCGGCGTCAGGGGATCCCTTTTTGGCTGGTTTTGCCGTGCTTGCCCCTGACCTTCCTGTTTGGACCAGCCGGTTTTCTCGCATTCATGCTGGTGCGTGGCCTGCGATCAAATCTTGCAGTGGCCTCGCACTGAACCGGGATTATGGCGCGGGCTGCGGTGTGCCAAGACAGTCCGCCAAGAGGTCGAACACCAACCGAATTCTGAGGTTTGTCTTCAGTTCCCGGTGCGCGACGAGCCAGGATTCGATTCTCATGGGTTCAAAATCCGGATAGGGGTTCTCCAGTTCGGGATAGGCGGCACCGACCTCGATGGGCAGGATGCCAATCCCCAACCCCTTGCGCATGAGTTCCACGGACATGGTCACACTTGCCGTGGAATAGTTGAACTGCGCGACCGTCAGATCAAGGCCGCGCGATGCCATGAGCCCCAGCATGCGCTCGGGGAACTCAGCCCCGATAAACTGCAGCTTTGCAATATCCGCCGGATCGGTAGGGCGGCCAACGGCATCGAGATAGTCTGAGGCGGCAAAAAGATGCGCCGTGGTGTCTCTCAGGCGTTTGGCGAAAAGATTTGCATCCTGCGGGCGCGCGTGCCGGATCGCAATATCCGCTTCCCGCCGTCGCAAATCGCTCAAGGCGTTGGACGCGATGATTTCGATCTGAAGATCTGGTGCTGCAAGCTGCAGTTTCTTGAGAATCTCGGGGAGGAAATACGTCGCCATGGCATTGGTACAGGCGATTGCCACATGTCCCGTCACCGCTTCGGATTGCCCTGTGGCTGCAATGGAAACACGGTTGGCCGCCTCCCCCATGCTTTGAAAGTGCTCAAGCAACTGCGTGCCGGCCTGGGTCAGCAGCAGCGCGCGTGAGGTTCTTTCAAACAGCGTCACACCCAGCGTTTCTTCAAGACCGGCAACCTGTCGGCTCAGGGTCGGCTGCGTGAGCCCAAGCGCGCGCGCAGCAGCAGAAAGCGACCCTTCTTCCGCCGTGGCAAGAAAGGCCCGCGCCTGATTCCAGTCAAAAGCTGATCTTTTCCACTCCATTATTTACGCATACCAAAAATACGGAAATATGCAATTTTGCAATGCCAACCGACCGATTAGAAGGGCGCGAACAAGACGCAACACTCAAGGGTTCGGTCAAAATGCATATCCTCAAGCCGTCGCCGGGCGCGTCGGTTGATCTATCACATCAGCCGACAATTCCGATGTCCAATTATCGTTTTGGCTCATGGCAGGTTGCGATCAGCCGGCACCCAAGAACGGCACAGGACTTGACGGATCAATACGATGCAGCCTCGCGCAAGTGGCAGAAAGTGGCGCGGCGTTACGGGCTGGACGCTGCATACCGACGACCTTTGCTGGCATCGGGCATGGGCGCGATACTTGAACAGGCCGGACCCGCGGCCAGGGTTCTGGATTGCGGCATCGGGAATGGCGCCCTTGCGGTTGCGCTGCAGCGGAGTTTCCCGAAAACCCCCGCGTTCTGCGGCATTGATCTGTCGCCTGAGATGTTGGTCCGGGCGGATGCTGAACTGCGCCAGGCCGGGGTGACACCGGAACTGAAGCGCGCGGATGTTCTTTCGATACCCTACGCGGATGCCTCCTTTGATGTTGTGATGGCCGCCCACGTCCTTGAACATCTGGCCGAACCGCAACGCGCATTGAAAGAGATGGTGCGGGTGCTGAAACCGGGGGGGATGCTCTTTGTCTGTTTGGTCCGCCGCTCCGGTTTTGGCGCCTTGATCCAGATGCGCTGGCGGACGTGGGCGGTGACCGAACAGCAAGGCCTCGCCTGGCTGAAGGCCTGCCATCTGGAACATCCTGAATTCCAGACAATCCGTCTTGGATCCTGCGCGGGGCATGCCAGCACCGCATTCTGGGCGCGGCGACAGGGCGAGGCGGCACATGCACCCGAACCCGGAACCGCAACGGCCTTAGAGGGGGTCCTGTCGTGAAAACCCTGCGCAAATCCGAGTGGGTGATCCTTGTCGGCCTCCTTGTTTACAGCTTCATACCGACCTTTGGCGGCCTGTTCCGCGTGCTGGAATTGGCCGGCGGACCGACAATCGCGCCAGACAATCCACGCGCGACGGCTATGCCGTTCCCGATTGTTCTGCACATCCTTTGCAGTTTCCTGTTTTGCCTCCTCGGCGCGCTCCAGTTCCTGCCAAGCCTCAGGCGAAACCATCCCCGCGCGCACCGCATCATGGGGCGCATGGTTGCGGTCGCGGGTTGCCTTTCTGCAGGAAGCGGGGTGTGGATGGCTCATTTCTACAGCTTTCCGACAAGCCTCCAGGGGAACATGCTGTATGGCGCGCGGATGATCCTCGGCTGTCTGATGATCGCGTTTATCCTCAGATCCGTGCTTGCCATCCGAGCCCGGAATGTCTTTCGGCACAGCGCTTTTATGCTGCGTGCCTATGCAATCGCTCAGGGCGCATCCACGCAAACCTTCCTCGGCATGGGATGGATGATCCTCCACGGGGAACAGGCCACAGGAATTCCGCGTGACGTCCTGATGGTATTTGCCTGGGGCATCAACCTGTTGGTCGCCGAGGTCTTGATTTGGGCGGTACTGGCACCGAAACGGCTGCCGACCGCCCATGTCCCGCCGCAGGCTATGGCCCGGCGCAGCACGCACAGCGGGTCACTCATGTGACGGTTCGCAATCAGAACCGCGCGCGGCGGACATGGGGACACTGCCCGGTATCTCGGGATTTTGACGGGAACGGATTCATGGTCCACTCCCCTCTATCAGGGCGCTCCCCCTACCGTGAGAACCGGACGCTCCTTGATGGTGAAGCATCGCACATTTTGCCCGTTACGTCGCCAAATCCACGTGAAACGACACCGCTTTACCTCTGAAGGTCAGCCGCAAAAATCTTCGCACAGTCCAGACATGCGGCCGGGCGGGATCAGTCACAATAAGCAAACCCGCGCGGTGCAGATGCCGGGCTCTGCCGTGCCGCAACCGCGCTACGCCCACCATATACGGGAAACAGGGTCGCGTTCGGACATGATCCGGAATGCGCGCGACCTGTTGCCGTCCAAAAAAAACACCGTGCGCTTGCGTGGGCGGGTCTGTCACCCCACCTGCGCCGGGTCCTTGCCAAAGCCACCCTTGACCCGTTCGCGCAACCCTTGCAGCAGCACATAAAGCACCGGCACGATGATCACCCCGATCACTGTGGCGCAGAGCATGCCGCCAAAGACCGCGATCCCGATGGCCTTTTGGCTGGCCGCCCCCGCACCGGAGGCGGCAATCAGCGGCACAACCCCCAGAAGGAACGACAGCGCGGTCATCATCACCGCGCGGAACCTCTGGCGCGCCGCTTCCAGCGCGGCCTCGCGGATGCTCGCCCCCTGAGCGCGTTGCTCCATGGCGAATTCGACAATCAGGATCGCGTTTTTCGAGGCCAGCCCGATCAGCATGATCATCCCGATCTGTGTATAGAGGTTCACATCCCCGGCCGTGACCATGACCGCCGCCAACGCCCCGAAAAGCGCCACCGTCACGGACAACAAAATGCCCACCGGCATGGTCCAGCTTTCATATTGTGCCACCAGAAACAGGTAACCAAAGATCACCGCAGCGGCGAGCACGAAAATCACCGTATTGCCCGCGCTCAACTGCTGTTGCGCGGTGCCGGTCCATTCATAGGCATAGCCGGGCGGCAGGGCGGTGACGGCCTCCTCTTGCAACACATTGATCGCATCACCGGTGGAAAACCCCGGTGCCGGAACAGCCGTGACCGTAGCCGAGCGGAACAGATTGAAGCGGTTGAGCAGCACCGGACCCAGCACCGTTTGCACGTCAATCAAGGTGGACAAGGGCACCATCTCACCGTCCCCGCTGCGCACATAGAGCCGCCCGATGTCATCAATGCTGTCACGGTAATCGCCCTCGGCCTGGATCATTACGCGGTAGACTTTGCCAAAAAGATTGAGGTCATTGACATAAATCGAGCCCAGATGCGCTTGCAATGTCTGGAAAACATCACTTACCGGAATGCCCAGCGTCTGTGATTTCTCGCGGTCCAGATCGACAAAAACCTTGGGCACATTGGCGCTGAAGGTGGTGTAGGCCTGCGCAATCTCGGGGCGCTGATTGGCGGCAAAGACAAGCGATCCAACCGCGGCAGAGAGGTCAGAGGCCTCCCCGCCCCCGGTTTGCTGTACCTTCATTTCAACCCCGGCACTGGTGCCCAGCCCGGTGATGGGCGGTGGGCTGAACGAGATCACCTTGGCTGACACTTCCTGACCGGCGATGCCGAAAATCTGTGCCAGAATGCCATCCGCGCTCAATTCGGGCGTGTTGCGTTCTTCCCAATTGTCCAGATTGACGATGATCATGGCCGAATTGGACCCCTGTCCGTTCAACAGACCATACCCGTTGACCTGCACCGTATTAGCCACACCGGGCAGCGCGCGGATCTGTTCATTGACGCGATCCGACACAACCTCCGTGCGCTCCAGCGCCGCGGCATCAGGCAGTTGAATGTCCACAAAAAGATAGCCGTTGTCTTCCAGCGGCAGGAACCCTTTGGGCAGCGAGCCCATCATCGACCCCGACGCAATTCCCAGCACGATCAGGATCACAAAGCCCAGGATCGGCAGGCTGATCAGGCGGCCAACAATGCCCGCGTAAGCATCGCGCGTCCCACCGATGACTTTCTCAAAGGCGGCCAGCAACCCTTTGGGCGGGCCGGAGCGTGGCTTGAGCACAATCGCGCATAAAGCAGGCGACAAGGTCAAAGCGTTTACGGACGAAATCACCACGGCCACCGAAATCGTCACCGCAAATTGCGAAAACAACTGGCCGGATATGCCCGGCATGAAGGTCACGGGCACAAACACCGCCAGCAACACCAGCGTGGTGGCAATGACCGGTGTGGTGATCTGCGTCATCGCCTTGGCGGTCGCCTCGCGCGGATCAAGCCCCTCATCCGCGATCAGCCGTTCAACGTTTTCCACCACCACAATCGCGTCATCCACCACAATCCCGATGGCCAGTACCAGCGCAAACAGCGAGATCGTGTTCAGCGTCATACCCATCAGCAGCAAGAACGCAAATGTCCCGATCAGGGAGACCGGGATCGCCACCGCCGGGATCAGCGTGGCGCGGAAATTCCCCAAGAATACAAAGACAACCGAGATCACCAGAATGAACGTCAGAATAAGCGTCGAGACCACATCGTTCAGCGACTGCTGCACGAAATCCGTACTGTCAAAGGGCACCTCATAGGTCACGTCCTGTGGAAAGGCGCGCGACAAACGTTCCAGTTCCGCATAAACACCCGCGGCCACGGCCAGCGCGTTTTCACCCGGCGCCTGATAGACCGCCAGCACCGTTGCCGGATTGCCTTCATAACGCCCGGACACCCCGTAATAACTCGACCCCAACTCGACCCGCGCCACGTCGCGCACGCGCAATACACTGCCAGACTCGCCGGTGCGCACGATGATGTTTTCGAACTCCTCAACGCTTGCCAGACGGCCCTGCGCGGTCACGGAATACTGAAACTGCTGCCCGGTTGGCGAGGGCGGTGCGCCGATCTGACCGGCGGATACCGTCACGTTTTGCTGCTGAATGGCGTTGATCACATCCGTCGGTGTCACCCCCAGCCCGGTCATCCGGTCCGGATCCATCCACAACCGCATCGCATAGGCGAAATCGGTCATGACATCGGCCTTGCCCACGCCCGGCACCCGCGCCAGCGCGTCCTTGAGGTTTATCGAGGCATAGTTCGACAGAAACACCTCGTCATAGGTACCCTCGGGCGAAAACAGCGTCATCACCATCAACATGCTGGTCGATGATTTCTCGGTGACAACCCCGGTCGATGTGACCTCCACGGGCAATCCGGATGTGGCCTGCGTCACCCGGTTTTGCACGTTCACCGTGGCGATGGTCGGGTCCGTGCCCACGTCAAACGTGACCGACAAAGTATAATTGCCCGAATCCGAACTGTCCGAGGACATGTAAATCATATCCTCCACGCCGTTCACTTCCGCCTCAATCGGGGCGGCGACGGTTTTCTCAACCGTTTCTGCATCCGCCCCGGTGTAGGTGGCCGTCACATTCACAACCGGCGGCGTGATGTTTGGAAATTGCTCTACCGGCAAAGCCAGATAACCGATCAGACCCATCAGGGTCAGAACAGTGGAAATGACGATGGCCATTTTCGGGCGGTTGATAAAGACGCTGGAGAGCATCGCTTAATTCCCCTCAGCCGTGCCGGCCAGAACGGCATCAACCTCGACGCCGGGGCGCACCTTCTGAAGCCCTTCCACGATCACACTTTCCCCCGCGCGCAGCCCGTCCGTGACAATCACCGCCGTTTCAATCTGCGCGCCCAGTACAACGTAACGCTGCTCCACCAACTGCTGATCCGTGACCACCAGAACGAAATCGCCGCGCTGATCCCGTTGCACCGCGTTTTGCGGGATAAGCACACTCAAGGTCGGTTCCAGCGCTTCGATCACCACGGACACAAAGCTGCCATCCAGGATCATCTGGCGGGTGTTTTCAAATTCGGCCCGTACCGAAATTGTCCCGGTTGAGGGATCAATGCGGTTGTCCAGAAACACGATTTTGCCGGGCTCTTCCAACATCGTGCCGCTGGGCAGGCTGACAAACACATTGGGCGTGTTGTCGTTTTCGATCAGCTCGGTCATCCCCGCATCAAGCCGTTCCAGAACGCGCAGCAACTGCGGTTCAGACAGCGAAAACGTCACATACATCGGCGACTGGCGCACCAGCGTTGAAAGCGCGCCCGTGGTGGGCCCGACCACCGTGCCGAGGCTGATGTTGGATTTACCGATGCGCCCGTCAAAAGGCGCGCGGATTTCGGTGCGTTCCAGATCCAGTTCCGCGCTTTGCAGGGCCGCTTTGGCAGCCCCCATATCCGCCTCCGCGACCTCGGCATTGGCCACCGCGATGTCGAGTTCGGATTCCGCAATGGCGCCGCGGTCCAACAGTTGCTGTTTACGGTCCCGCTCGATATGGGCCAGTGTCAGGTTGGCTTCGGCACGACTGACTGACGCTTGCTGCGCGGCAACGGACGCGGCGTAACTGTCCGGATCAATTCGGTAAATCAGGTCACCTGCGGCGACGCTTGTGCCATCCTCCACAGTAATTTCCGTCACGGTCCCGGTCACCTGAGCCACCAGATCCGTTTTGGCCGAAGCTTCACCGCGTCCCACAAAGGTGGTTTCCAGCGTGATTTCCTCGCTATAGGCGGCGGCGATCAGAACCTTGGGCGCGGCGGGCGTGGCTTGCTGGGCGAGCACGGCAAAACCAAAGGTGACGGCGATAAGAACGAGCCCGATAAAAAGACCCACCTTCTGAACGAAGACTGCTGACTGCTGTGTTTTGACCATCTTGATGTGCCCTGTTGTGACCTGCCTGCTGTCACCTTGACGGGTTTCGTGACGAGTAACAACTGCAAGTGGCCAAAACCGCGCTCGTAACGGCGTCGCATCGGCATTTTCTGCCCGGCCGTCTGGCGTGTCGTCGCCCGGTTCCGCGCCCCTCGCCCGCGTTACCCCGCGATGACCGACCCGCGCGTCAAGTTAATCCGGAGCACCGCACGCCCTGTTCATCCTGCGCCGGGGTGCACGGTCGGTGTACGGGGTGTGTACAGCTTGTGTACGGGTGGTGCATCGCGAATCGCCCTGTTTTTAAGAGCGTTAACCTTTTGAGCGTCAAAGCGCGGTTTTTGGCGTCTGTGCTGCGGGCGTCAGACCCTCTCGCCCGCCTCCAGCCGGTCGAGGAAATCCTGCGCCTCGGACAAAACGGTTTCGCGTTTGTCCCCATCCATCCGGTCCCAGGTGCGGTACATGTTGCCCATGCGCGCATTGCTTTTGAACCGCTCGCGATGCCGGTCCAGAAAGTGCCAATAGAGCAGGTTGAACGGACAGGCCCCCTCGCCCGTCTTCTTGCTCACCTTATAGGCGCAGCCCTTGCAGTAATCCGACATCCGATTGATGTAGGCGCCCGAGGACACATAGGGTTTGGAGGCGATGATCCCGCCATCGGCAAACTGGCTCATCCCCACTGTATTCGGGGCCTCGACCCATTCAAACGCATCCATGTACACGGCGAGATACCATTGATGCACAGCGGTCGGGTCGATCCCCGCCAACAGCGCGAAATTCCCTGTGATCATAAGACGTTGGATGTGATGCGCATAGGCCTCTTGCTGGGTCTGTTCGACCGCTTTGGACAGGCACCGCATATCTGTGTCACCACCCCAGAACAGATCCGGCAGATCGCGCGTATGGCCCAGCGCATTGCGCTCCGGATACTCAGGCCCTTCCAGGAAATAGATGCCGCGCATGTATTCCCGCCAACCGATGATCTGACGGATGAACCCCTCGGCGGCATTGATCGGCACGTCGCCTGCCGCGTGGGCCTCAGCGACCTTCTCGCAGACTTCCAGCGGGTCGAGCAAACCGATGTTGATATAGGCCGAAACCACCGCGTGATAGAGGAACCGGTTGTCCGACAGCATCGCGTCCTGATAGTCCCCGAACTTGGCCAAGGCGTTGGAAACAAAGTGTTCCAGGGCGTCAAGCGCCTGGCTCCGCGTGGTCGCAAACCAGAACGGATCAAGCGTGCCAAAGTGATCGCCAAAGCGCGCTTGCACCAGCGCCAGCACCTGCTGCACCGTCTCATCCGGCTCAAAGCGCAGGGGACCCTCAAAGGCGATATCATCCGGCGCGGGCTTGCGGTTATCGTGATCGAAATTCCACTTGTCGCCGGTGGGTTTATCGTCCTCCATCAGCAGACCAGTCTTGCGCCGCATCTCGCGATAGAAATACTCCATGCGCAGCTGCTTGCGCCCCTCAGCCCAATCCTCAAACTCTTGATGTGACGCGATAAATCTGTCATCGGGCAGGATGTGCACTTTCATCGGCGCGTGTTTGAGTTTGTTGATCAAACGCCATTCACCCGGCTCTGTCGCCAGCACCTCAGAGGCGCCGGTTTCCTCCGCACGGCGCAGCAATTCACCCACGATGGATCCTGCGTTTTCGGTGTCATCCAACTGGGCATACCGCACGTCCCAACCCGCGCATGACAGGCGTGTTGCGAACTGGCGCATGGCCGCCAGCACCAGCGCGATTTTCTTGGGGTGGTGAGTGACATAGGTGGCTTCCTCCACCACCTCCGCCATGACCACGATGTCGCGGTCCTTATCCGCTTCGCGCAGTGCTGAAAGCGCTTCGCTCAACTGATCACCCAGCACCAGAACAAGACGGCTCACCACACCACCTCCTTGCCCGCCCAGTCAAAGAACCCGCCGGTTTGATCCGGGGTTAAATCGCTCATTACGTTCAACAAATTATCAGCCGCCTCATGTGCGGGAACCGCCGGATGCCGCCCCAGGTACTTCTTTGTAAAGGGCGTGGCAACGGTGCCCGGATGCAGCGCCACGCAGGTGGATTGCTTATGCGTACGCGCCAGTTCAATCGCCGTGGTATGCACGATCTGATTCACAGCGGCCTTGGCACTTCGGTAGCTCACCCAACCGCCAATCCGATTGTCCCCGATGGAGCCCACACGGGCCGACAAGACGGCAATGCACGCAGGCCTGTCGCGCGGCAACAAATCACCCGCGTGACGCAGCACAAGCGCAGGCCCAAGCGCATTCACTGCGAACTGATCCATCATCGCTTTGGCGCTGACCGCCTTGATGGATTTCTCCGGTTCCGCACCGTCAATCTCCAACGCACCAGTGGCCACAAACACCAGATCGAACACACCCTCCAAACCGCCCAGATGCGCGGCAACACTGGCCTCATCGGTGATCTCGAACCCATCTGCGCTGCGTGACAGGCCCACCACGTCATCGCCTCGGGCACGGCATGCGGCCGCAACCGCAACGCCGACACCTCCCGAAGCCCCCAATATCAAAACTCTTTTCATCGCCAGCGATCTAGCCGCACAAAACCGTGCTTCAAGCCACCGATAACAATTGTCGCAAAAACTGTCTTTCCATTTGTGCGCGGCGCGGTATAACTGCTCTCATGGCCCAGGCACTACATAATCCCGTTCCGCGCACCCCATTGCGCCCTGCCGCCGCTCTGCTGCTGCTAACCCGCCTCTGAGCGTGCCTTCCGGCGCGCCCGCTCAGGGGAATGTGCAGCGCGCCAAGAAAATCAGCAGATAATCGAAAGAACCAGACATGACAGATCAAGCCAAACAGGACCGTGTCCTGATATTTGACACCACCTTGCGGGACGGCGAACAATCCCCCGGGGCCACCATGACCCATGCCGAAAAACTCGAAATCGCCGGGCTTCTGGATGAGATGGGTGTGGACATTATCGAGGCCGGATTTCCCATCGCCTCAGAGGGCGATTTTGCCGCCGTTTCCGAAATAGCAAAGCTTGCGAAAACCTCCATCATCTGCGGCTTGGCGCGCGCGCAACTGGGGGATATCGACCGTTGCTGGGATGCGGTGAAACACGCAAAACATCCGCGTATTCACACGTTTATCGGCACGTCCCCGCTGCACCGCGCCATCCCAAACCTCGATATGGATCAGATGGCCGAACGGATTGAACAGACCGTCACCCATGCCCGTAACTTGTGTGACAACGTGCAATGGTCCCCCATGGATGCCACCCGCACAGAGGAGGATTACCTGTGCCGCGTGGTGGAAATCGCGATCAAATCCGGGGCGACAACGATCAACATTCCCGACACCGTGGGCTATACGGCACCGCGCGAATCCGCCGCCCTGATCGCGATGCTGCTGGAACGGGTGCCGGGCGCGGATGAGATCATTTTCGCCACCCATTGCCACAATGATCTTGGCATGGCGACCGCCAACAGTCTGGCGGCCGTCGAGGCTGGCGCGCGCCAGATCGAGTGCACAATCAACGGCTTGGGCGAACGTGCCGGCAATACAGCCCTCGAAGAGGTCGTCATGGCCCTCAAGGTGCGCAATGACATCATGCCTTTCCAAACAGGTGTGGACAGCACCAAAATCATGAACATCTCGCGCCGCGTTGCGACCGTTTCCGGCTTTCCGGTGCAGTTCAACAAGGCGATTGTGGGCAAGAACGCCTTTGCGCATGAAAGTGGTATTCATCAGGATGGGATGCTGAAAAACGCCGAAACCTTCGAGATCATGCGCCCCGAAGATGTGGGTTTGTCAGAGACCAATATTGTAATGGGCAAACACTCCGGACGTGCGGCGCTGCGCTCCAAGCTTGAGGATCTTGGCTTTGAATTGGGCGATAACCAGCTCAAGGATGTGTTTGTGCGGTTCAAGGAGTTGGCGGATCGGAAAAAGGAAATCTACGACGATGACCTGATCGCCTTGATGCGCACCTCATCTGATGCGGAAAATGACCGGCTCAAACTGACATCTCTGAGGGTGGTCTGTGGCACGGACGGGCCGCAACAGGCCGATCTGACCATGGAGATTGACGGGCAGGAGCAGCAGACCACCCAGACCGGTGATGGCCCCGTGGATGCGTCCTTCAATGCGATCAAGGCGCTGGTGCCGCATGACGCGAGGCTGCAGCTCTATCAGGTGCATGCGGTGACTGAGGGCACGGACGCACAGGCCACCGTTTCCGTGCGTATGGAAGAGGATGGGCGGATCGTGACCGGGCAATCGGCCAATACCGATACGGTGGTTGCTTCAGCACTTGCCTATATACATGCGCTGAACCGACTTTTGGTCCGGCGGGAAAAAGCCGGTACCGACAAGCGCGAAATCAGCTACAAAGACGTCGGTTGATCAAAAACCGCGCGGGTCCTTTTACCCACATGACCCGCGCGAAACAATCCGGCGAAAACATGCGAATTTAGGGGCGGCGTGAGACAATAACTCTGCTAGACTCTATCCAAGACTTGACCGATGCAAAACGATAGGGAACCCAAAATGCGTTCGTTTCTACTCATACTCATTGCTGCTTTGATCATGCCGTTGGCGCTACAGGCCCAGACCCTCGAGCGCATCAAATCATCTGGCGAAATCAAATTCGGCTATCGCACCGATGCCGCACCACTGTCGTTTGAGAATGACGCAGGCCGCCCGCAGGGGTATTCGCCGATTGTCTGCTTCGCCATGGCGGAGCGGTTGGGGGCTGAACTGGGCCTGGAAGAACTCGATATCGTGTTTGAACGGGTCGATACGTCAAACCGCTTCGACAAAGTCGCGAGTGGAGAGATCGATTTGCTATGCGGTGCCGCAACGATAACGCTAAGCCGTCGCGAACTTGTCGACTTTTCGGTGCCGACCTACGTGGACGGCACCACAGTGTTGCTGCAGCGCGATGGTGTTTCGAGTTTGGCAGAGCTTTCTGGCAAGAAAGTGGGCGTCAGAGGAAATACAACTACTGAAGAAGCGCTCAACAACTCTTTGGCGGCAGACGGGATTGATGCCGAAGTGGTGACATATGACGATCACGCAGACGCCATCACAGCGATGGAGAACCGCGAGATAGATGGCTATTTTGCGGACCAGTCCATCCTGATCAATCTGCTTCTGGCGAGCGAGAAACAAGATCAGTTCAAAGTCTTCGACGGCATTCTGACCGTAGAAAAGCATGGTTTTGCGATGGCGCGGGGCGACACGGACTTCCGATTGGCAGTGGATACTGTGCTTTCAGAGCTTTTTCTTGATGGCTCTATGGCGCGGGCTTTTGAAAAAGCTCTGCCCGGCGCCGAAGCCGGTGGCGCTCTGGAGGCCTTGTTTTTATTGTCGCCTACCCTTCCCTGATGCGGTTTGGCAATTGGGTGGGCAGGTGATTCGTCTCAGGTCAGCAAAATTAACACGACGCGCAACATCATGCTGAGATCATCGTTAACGCCCCTTTCACCATTCCACGCCTAAGCATATAACATGAGCAAAGCCCGCCTTGAAAAAGTGCGGGCTAATACAAAATCGGGCAAGGTTAATTGCAATGTTTGACAAAATTCGCGGGATGTTCTCATCCGATATGGCCATCGACCTCGGCACAGCGAACACATTGGTCTATGTAAAAGGCAAAGGTGTGGTTCTTTCCGAACCTTCAGTCGTTGCCTATCACATCAAGGACGGGGTGAAAAAAGTTCTCGCGGTGGGCGAGGACGCAAAACTCATGCTCGGACGAACCCCAGGCAGCATCGAAGCCATCCGCCCTATGCGGGAAGGGGTCATCGCGGATTTTGATACCGCCGAAGAGATGATCAAACACTTCATTCGCAAAGTGCACAAACGTTCGACTTTTTCCAAACCCAAGATCATCGTCTGTGTCCCGCATGGTGCAACCCCCGTCGAAAAACGCGCCATTCGTCAATCTGTTCTGAGCGCGGGTGCGCGTCGAGCGGGCCTGATTGCAGAACCCATTGCCGCGGCCATTGGGGCGGGCATGCCAATTACGGATCCGACAGGTAATATGGTGGTTGATATTGGTGGCGGGACCACAGAGGTCGCCGTATTGAGCCTTGGCGATATTGTTTATGCGCGCTCTGTGCGGGTTGGTGGTGATCGGATGGACGAAGCCATCATCAGTTATTTGCGACGCCAACAAAACCTCTTGGTCGGTGAAACGACCGCCGAACGGATCAAGACGTCTATCGGTACTGCAAGGATGCCCGATGATGGGCGTGGCACCTCCATGCAAATACGTGGCCGGGATCTGTTGAACGGTGTCCCCAAGGAAATTGAGGTCACCCAAGCCCAAATCGCCGAAGCTCTGGCAGAACCGGTTCAGCAGATTTGCGAAGCCGTTATGACCGCACTGGAAACAACCCCACCGGACCTTGCGGCTGACATTGTCGACAGAGGCGTTATGTTGACGGGAGGTGGTGCTTTGCTGGGTGATCTGGATCTAGCTCTGCGAGAACAGACCGGCCTTGCCGTTTCGATTGCGGATGAATCGCTTAATTGCGTGGCTCTTGGGACCGGCAAGGCTTTGGAATTCGAAAAACAACTACGTCATGCGATCGATTATGATAGCTGAAATGGCATAGTTAACGATCCCGTCAGCGGCAGGTTTGCCCTGCCTGTTCAGGTCAGGAGACGACCAAAACATGGCAAAAGAACAAACAAATGGCAGCGAATATACCGGCCCGGTACGCCGGCTGCTGATTGCTGTTCTTGTTCTTTGTTTATTAAGCACGTTTCTGGTGTGGCGGATCGACAGCCCTCGCGTGGAACGCTTTCGCGCGCAGGTTACGGACCGCTTTGTCCCGGGCCTTGATTGGGCCATGTCCCCTGTTACCGGCATCATCAACCTGCTCAAGGATTTTCAAAGCTATCAGCGTCTGGCTGAGCAAAACGGCGAGCTGCGTTCCGAATTGCGCCGTATGCAAGCATGGAAAGAAGCCGCGCTGCAACTTGAGCAGGAAAACGCGCGGTTGCTTGATCTCAACAAGGTGCGTCTGGATCCGCGCCTGACCTATATCACCGGGGTTGTTCTGGCTGACAGTGGCTCGCCATTTCGCCAGTCAGTGTTGCTGAACGTTGGCGCACGTGACGGCATTATTGATGGCTGGGCAACGATGGATGGGATCGGCGTCGTTGGACGCATTTCCGGCGTAGGCGAAAATACTTCTCGGGTTATCTTGCTGACGGATGCATCCAGTCGCATTCCTGCGCTCATTCAACCATCCGGTCAACGTGTAATCGTCTCTGGTGATAACTCTGCGGCACCGCCGATTGAGTTTCTGGAAGACAGTGATGTGGTGCGCCCCGGACACCGCGTGATCAGTTCAGGCGATGGTGGCGTGTTCCCTGCCGGGCTTCTGATTGGCCAGGTTGCGGCGGACCCGACGGGTAAGCTACGCGTCAGACTGGCAGCCGATTATCAGCGCCTGGAATTTCTACGCGTGTTGCGACACCATGGCACCGATCCGGTTTCCGATACGGCCAATATTATCGGACCACAATTGCCCCAGCCGCCAATAGTCGCACAAGAACAGGTCAACCAATGACGGAACTGCCTCTGACACGGTTGTGGACGATGCGGCTTGGTTTTGCGCTGTTGGTTTGCGTCATTCTGTTCTTTCACCTGCTGCCTTTACAGACTACGCCGCAGCGCTGGGTCGGCCCTGATCTGCTCCTCGCTTTTGCTTTTGCCTGGTCTTCACGACGTCCCGAATACGTGCCTGCCCTCGCGCTGGCCGGTCTGTTTTTGTTGGCCGACCTCTTAATGCAGCGGCCACCCGGGCTTTGGGCAATGCTCGCCCTGTTGGCATGCGAACATCTCAAGGCGCGCGCGCGAGGTCTGCGGGACGCCAACTTTGCCGCAGAGTGGTTGAGTGTTTGTATTTTAATTGCAGCGATCGCCATGGGATATCGCGTTGTTTTGATGGTCACTGCAGTTGATTTGCCACAGTTTAGCTTGACCCTTTTCGAAACGCTTATGACAATGTTGTTCTACCCTGTGATTGTCCCAGTTACGCATGGAATAATGAGAGTACGCAAAGCAACACCAGGCGATCTGGAACCGTCCGGAAGTCGATCATGAGCTGGTCCCAGTACGCTTCAGAAGGTTGAAAGATGAAGAAAACGCGCGCTGAAACAGACTTTAGTCACCGCCTTATTTCGCGGCGGGCTGCGTTGTTGGGTGGGGCACAGTTGCTGTTTATCGGGGGCCTTGCCGCCCGAATGCGGTTTTTGCAGGTCGACCAGGCGGATCAGTTTCGCCTTCTGGCAGAAGAAAACCGGATCAACGTGCGGCTGATCCCACCCTCGCGTGGCGAAGTTTTTGATCGAAATGGCATCCGTCTGGCGCAAAACGCACCGTCGTATCGTATCGTGATTGTGCGCGAGGATGCGGGCGACACGGACGCTGTTCTGGACCGCCTGTCAACGATAGTCGCCTTGGATGCGGAAACCCTTGAGCGGACCAAACTGGAGTTGAAACGGTCCCCATCCTTTTTGCCGGTGACGATCGCCGAGGATGTCAGCTGGGACGATATTAGCCGTGTTTCCGTCAACGCGCCGGCTCTGCCCGGTGTAACGCCAGAAGTCGGGCTCAGCAGAATTTATCCGCAAGGATCTGATTTTGCTCATGTCTTGGGATATGTCGGACCAGTATCAGACTATGACCTGGAAAAAATCGATGATCCGGAACCTGTTTTACGCATTCCTCGCTTTCAGATTGGCAAGGTCGGGGTTGAAACAAAACTGGAACCTATGTTGCGCGGCAAGGCAGGCGCAAAGCGCGTTGAGGTAAACGCAGCAGGTCGGGTGATGCGCGAATTGGACCGGGTCGAGGGGACTCCCGGGTCAGACTTACAACTCACCATTGATGCCACTTTACAGGGATATGTTCAGGCGCGGTTGAGCGAGGAAAGCGCCAGCGCGGTTGTCATTGATTGCGACAATGGCGACGTCGTTGCGTGCTCTTCTGCGCCGACCTACGATCCAAATCTCTTTGTGCGCGGTATTTCTGTTAAGGATTACAACGCACTGACAGGTAATAAATATCGGCCCCTGGCAAGTAAAACCGTACAGGGCCTCTACCCACCGGGCTCAACTTTCAAGATGATGACAGCCATGGCCGCCCTTGAAGCCGGCATGATTGGCCCCGATGAGACTGTCTATTGCCCCGGTCATCTGACAGTATCGGGGCGGCGCTTCCATTGTTGGAAGCGTGCGGGGCATGGCTGGGTTGATTTACAGACCTCGTTGAAACGGTCCTGCGACGTCTATTATTATGATCTGGCGGTCAAGATTGGCATTGAGAAAATCTCCGCCATGGCCAAGCGGTTTGGTTTGGGCGTCAAACACGATGTGCCGATGTCCGCCGTTGCTCAGGGCCTCGCACCGACGATGGACTGGAAATCTTCGACTTACGGGCAAAACTGGCGTGTCGGCGACACGGTCAATGTCTCAATTGGGCAAGGATTTATGCTGGCGTCTCCTATGCAACTGGCGATCATGACAGCACGGCTTGCGACGGGTCGCGCTGTTGAACCAAGGCTGATCAAATCCATTGATGGCGTTGAAACCCCCCAACGGGGTGGCGAGAGCATGGGTATGAACGAGAACAACTTGCGCAAAATGCGGCGCGCCATGAACGCGGTGGTCAATGATCGTCGGGGCACTGCGTATGGTTCGCGCATCATCGATGATACCATGCGCATGGCCGGCAAAACCGGAACCAGCCAGGTGCGCAACATTACGGCCGCTGAACGCCGCGCCGGGGTCATCAGAAACGAGGATCTGCCGTGGGAGCGGAGAGATCATGCACTGTTTGTTAATTTCGCACCTGTTGAAAATCCTAAATACGCCGTTGCCGTCGTTGTGGAGCATGGTGGTGGTGGGTCGAAAGCCGCCGCGCCGATTGCGCGTGACATTACTCTTCAGGCGATGGCTGGCGGTGCGCCTCCGCTAGAAGCCTATCCCGCAAAAGATCGCGAAAAAATCGAGTTACAACAGGAAAAACTGCGGGCCATGCAACCACAGGCGGCGTTTTCAGGGCGGGATCAGGCATGAGCTATCTTGAATATGCCGTAAAATCCGCACCTTCGGGTTTGCGCAAGATATTCTATCTGAACTGGCCCGTCGCCTTGCTGCTCGCGTCTGTTTCCGGGGCCGGCTTCTTGATGCTTTATTCCGTGGCAGGCGGATCATTCACCCCTTGGGCCGAACCGCAGATGAAGCGTTTTGCCATGGGCTTTACTCTGATGATATGCGTCGCGATGGTACCCATCTGGTTCTGGCGCTCGCTGTCCGGCCTCGCGTATTTGGGCACGCTGGCATTGTTGGTGGCCGTAGAACTGTTTGGAACGGTCGGCATGGGCGCGCAGCGCTGGATTGATCTGGGGTTCATGCGCCTGCAACCATCCGAGTTGATGAAAATCACACTGGTGATGTTTCTGGCCGCCTACTACGACTGGTTACCAGCAAAACGTACCTCACATCCGTTTTGGGTGCTGTTGCCAGTATTGATTATTCTGATCCCCACATTTCTGGTGTTGCGCCAACCTGACCTTGGAACATCAATTCTTTTGCTCGCTGCCGGTGGCGGTCTGATGTTTCTGGCTGGGGTTCACTGGGCTTATTTCGCTGCGGTCGTCGCCAGCGCAATAGGATTGATCACGACCGTTTTCCAATCTCGCGGGACGCCATGGCAACTCATAAAAGACTATCAGTTCCGGCGGATTGATACCTTTCTCGACCCCAGTACCGACCCCCTCGGTGCGGGCTATCACATCACTCAGTCTAAAATCGCACTTGGATCCGGTGGCTGGACAGGACGCGGATTCATGCAAGGCACGCAAAGCCGATTGAACTTTCTGCCCGAAAAACACACCGATTTTATCTTTACGACTCTGGCCGAAGAGTTCGGCTTTCTTGGCGGTGTCTGGCTCCTTGGGCTTTATGCGCTCATCATTATCTTTTGCATCTGGTCAGCTCTGATGAACAAGGATCGCTTTTCCTCGCTCCTGACTCTCGGCATCGCATTGAATTTCTTTTTATTCTTTGCAGTAAATATGTCGATGGTCATGGGGATGGCACCGGTTGTCGGTGTTCCGCTGCCGCTGGTCAGCTATGGTGGGTCCGCAATGCTCGTCTTGATGCTGGCTTTTGGGCTCATGCAAAGCGCTCACGTGCATCGACCGAGGTAGTCTTCAATGTCCATCAAAGTCTTGTTTGCTGCTCACTCTGAACGGTGGGATATATACAAACCCGCTTTGGAACAGGCCTTTGCCGCCCTTGCGCTGGATGTTCATCTTGCGACTGACATCCCCTCGAAAGATGTGGACTACATCGTCTACGCGCCCAATTCTCCGCTGCAGGATTTCACGCCATTCACCCGCGCCAAGGCCGTATTGAACCTCTGGGCAGGTGTCGAGGCCGTCACAAATAACGCAACCCTTAGTATCCCGCTCGCTCGGATGGTGGATCCAGGGATGACAAAGTCCATGTGCGAATGGGTCGCCGGGCACGTCATGCGATATCACCTCGGCATGGACCGGCACATTGTGAACCCGGATCAAAAATGGCAGCCTCATACACCACCGTTGGCTTCAGAGCGCTCTGTCTGCATTCTGGGCATGGGCGCACTGGGCACAGCCGTTGCCAAGGTTCTTAACGCGCTTCATTTCAAAGTCAGCGGCTGGAGCAGACGCGAGAAAATAGTTGCTGGCGTGACGATGTATTATGGGGACGACGGATTGAAAGATGCGCTGGCCAATGCCGAGATACTGGTCTTGCTGCTGCCGGATACCAAGGAGACAGCAAACACCCTCAACACCGAGAGCCTCGCCCTACTCCCCAAGGGAGCTTTTGTCATCAACCCCGGCCGCGGTCCTCTGATTGATGATCAAGCTCTCCTGGAAGCACTTGATAACGGACAGGTGGCACAGGCCACTCTGGATGTATTTCGCGTCGAACCCTTGCCGCAGGATCACCCATTCTGGTCCGATCCAAGGGTAACTGTCACGCCGCATATTGCCGCAGAAACCCGCGAACACACGGCGTCACAGGTTATTGCCGAAAACGTACGGCGGGGAGAGGCTGGCGAAGAATTCTTACACCTCGTGGATCGCAAAAGCGGCTATTGAGCCAGTCCGCGCCCCTTCAACAGCGCCTCGACGCCCGGCAACCGCCCCCTGAAAGCAGTATAAAGCTCAGCCGCATCTCGACTGCCGCCCGTGGACAGGATGTGTTCTTCCAGCGCCGCTGCTCGTTCTGGATCAAACGCACCGTTTGCCTCTTCGAAGGCTTCAAACGCATCCGCGTCCATGACTTCTGACCACATGTAACTGTAATACCCACTGGAATACCCGTCCCCGGCAAAGACATGTGCAAACTGCGGGGTGGCATGGCGCATGGTGATGGCCGACGGCATTCCCACGTCTTTTAATACCTCTTCCTGGCGTGCCATAGGGTCTTTGGCCACTGGCCCGTCATGAAAGGACAGATCGACCAACGCGGAAGCCACATATTCTACTGTCTGGAACCCCATATCATAAGTGGCCGCCGCCAGTACTCTTTCCAGCATATCCTGCGGCATTGCGGCCCCGGTTTCCGCATGTGTCGCAAATTCGGACAGCACCTCAGGTACTTCCAGCCAATGTTCATAAAGCTGACTTGGCAGTTCCACAAAATCGCGCGCAACCGACGTCCCGGAGATGCTTTCATAGGTGACGTTTGACAACATCTGGTGCAGGGCGTGACCAAACTCGTGAAACAACGTTCGCGCATCGTCATAAGACAAAAGCGCCGGATCGCCTTTGGCGAAATTGCACACATTGATGACGACAGGCGATTGTTTTTCGGGGAATTTCGCCTGCGAGCGCATGGCCGAACACCAAGCCCCGGAACGTTTTGAGCCGCGCGCAAAGTAATCCCCGATAAAAACGGCCACATGTTCGCCGTTTCGGGTCACTTCCCATGCCCGGCAATCCGGATGGTACAGCGGTACATCCAGCGGTTTGAAAGCCAGCCCGAAAAGCCGGGTGGCACAGGCAAAGGACGCCTCAATCATCCGGTCGAGCTGGAAGTAAGGCTTAAGCGCTGCTTCATCCAAGTCATGTTCCGCTACCCTGCGTTTTTCGGAATAGTACCGCCAATCCCACGGTTCCAACGGGCCATTTACGCCATCTGCCTGCATCATCTTGGTCAGAACCTCAGCATCAGAATTGGCTTGGTTTTTCGCAGGCTCCCACACGGCCATCAAGAGATCACGCACGGCTCCAGGCGTCTTGGCCATTTCGGTTTCAAGCTTGTACTCTGCGAAACTGTCATAACCCAAGAGATGGGCACGCTCTTCGCGCAGAGCCAGCGTCTCGGCTGCAATCGCGCGGTTGTCCGTCTTTCCACCATTGGCGCCTCTTGCTGCCCATGCTTTAAACGCTTTTTCACGCAGGTCGCGACGGGAGGAGAATTGCAAGAACGGAACAATCAAGGAACGCGACAGGGTCACGACAGGCCCGCCTGCCGTTTTTTCTTCGCCCGCGTTTCTTGCAGCGTTCACCACAAAGTCTGGCAATCCCTGCAAATCGTCCTCCTCCAACGGCATGAACCAATCACGCTCGTCCGCCAGCAGATTTTGGGTAAAATCCGTACCCAACACGGCGAGACGCGCTTTGATCTCTTTCATCCGCTGCTCTGGCGCACCATCAAGCGCAGCACCAGCGCGCACGAACCCGCGATGTGTCAGCATCAGCACACGCTCTTGCTCGGAGGACAGATTCCATTGGTCTTTTTGGTCCCATACTTCTGCCACTCGGGCGAAAAGCGCCTTATTCCCGGAAATCTCCGAAAAATGCGCCGCCAACTCAGGTGAAAATTGGCGCTGCAAATCCTCGCGGGCTGGATTGCTATCTGCTCCGGCGACTGTAAAAAACACGCTAAGGACCTTGTCCAACGCTTTCCCGGCTGCTTCCAATGCTTCGATCGTATTGGCAAAACTTGCAGGCTCTTTTGAGGTGGCAATCGCGTCAATCTGATCGCGATGTTGTTTAAGCGCATCCTCCATGGCCGGCGCGAAATCGCCGTCGCTGATCAGATCAAACGGCGCGATCTCAAATGGGGTTTTCCAATCTTGCAGCAACGGGTTGGTCATAGCGGCTCTCCTTTGCATGACAAGCTAGGTTTGCACCGGGGGATGCACAACCGCCGGTGGCACGACAAATAGCATTTTTATCCCGATCAACTGGCTTCCGCGCGCGCCTGACCACATGTCGCGCAATCGGGTCGACGCGCAATGGAAATTGTACGGCTCTCCCCATAAAGCGCGTCGTATATGACCATTTGGCCGCGCAAGACTTGACCCGCACCTGTGATGATCTTGATCGCTTCAGCGGCCATCATCGCCCCGATCACACCCGGAAGCGGGCTCAAGACCCCAGCTTCTGCGCAGGACGGTGCAAGTTCAGGAGCAGGCGCTTGTGGGAAAATGCACCGGTAACAGGGCGCACCGGATTCAGGATCAAAGACGCTCAGCTGCCCTTCCCATTGGCTCAGAGCGCCGGAAATCAGAGGCATGCTTTGCGCTGTTGCGACTTTATTGACCAGATAGCGCGTTTCGAAATTATCTGTCCCATCCAAGACCAGATCATATTCTGAAAACAAATCATCTGCGATATCCTCGCTCAACCGGCGATGATAGGGGCGCACATCCACATAAGGGTTTTGCGCGAGCATTTCAGATTGCGCCGAGAAAACCTTGGGCATGCCGATCGCTTGGTCTTTGTGAATGACCTGACGGGCGAGATTGGCATTCTCGACGACATCATCGTCAATAACACCGATCTGACCAACGCCTGCGGCCGCGAGATATTGTAAGGCTGGCGCGCCCAAGCCTCCCGCACCAATGATCAGAACCCTTGCTTCTTTAAGTTTTTTTTGTCCCGGTCCGCCAATTTCACGCAGCACGATATGTCGGGCGTATCGGTTGAGTTCGGCATCGCTGAAACCCGATCTAGGGGTTTCCTGCGTCTCTGCTTCTTCTTTGCGCGCAGCACGCCTGCGCAAAGCCAACAAGCCGCGCCGATAAGAGAAAATGAGGGCAGCAAATCCACCAAGTAGTAGCCAAGGCGCGGGACTTTCACCTGTCGCCAATCGCAAAGGAGTTCCAGCAGGCAAGGTGAACTGGATGATCAATACACCGACATAGAACACGCCAATCGCCGTTGCGCGTGTTGCGCGGGGAACTCCCATGAAACCGCCCAACCCCCAGACAGCTGCCGCCAAGATGACAACCAACAGCATCAGGTTTTCCCGGTCGAGCCAAACCCGGCGGCGCCACGGTCTGTTTCGCTCAGGCGCTCGGCATACGCGAAATCTGCCTGCAGCACGGGCGCGAGAACCAGCTGAGCAATCCGCATGCCATGCGTCACTTCGAATGCGTCTCGCCCCGCATTTATGACAATGACTCCCACGGGGCCACGGTAATCGCTGTCAATTGTGCCGGGGCTGTTCACCAGCATGAGCCCGTGTTTGAGTGCCAATCCAGAACGCGGGCGCACTTGCATTTCATACCCCAAAGGGATCTCCATCTTCAGACCTGTCGGGATCAATGCGCGCTCCCCGGGCGCAATCGTCAAGGCACCGCAGGGTAGATTTGCCCGGACATCCGCGCCCGCAGCGCCCGACGTCTGATAAAGGGGCAAGTCTACCGTTTGATCGGCATTCTGTGCCCATGTCAGTTTGATCTGAACCAATCTGTTGCCCCTTGGCCTGCGTTTCAAGTTAAGGATTGTACGATGCGGTCCGCCAATCTTTCGGCGACCTCTGCCTTGGTCATTTTGGGCCAGTTCTCCGAACCATTGTCATCGATCACAGTCACAGTGTTCTCGCTGCCCCCCATAACGCCGCTTGATACGGACACATCATTAGCAACAATCCAATCGCACCCTTTACGGTCCCTTTTGGCAGTTGCGTTCCTGATGACATCGTGCGTTTCCGCTGCAAAACCAATCACCAGTTGCGGACGGTTGGTTTCTGCCTGTGCCACCTGTTGCAAGATATCCGGGTTTTCGGTGAATTCCAGGTGCGGCACCCCTTCTTTGGACTTTTTCAGTTTGTGATCAACCGCCCCGGTCACACGCCAATCGGCCACCGCCGCTGCGAACACGCCTGCGTCAACTGGCAAGCTCGCCTCTACGGCCTTCAGCATCTCCTGTGCAGTTTGCACATTGATGACCTCCACGTCTTGCGGCGGTGGAACATCGGCAGGACCGCTCACAAACACCACATGCGCGCCCTGTGCCGCAAGGGCGCGCGCAATGGCTGTACCCTGTGCGCCAGAGGATCTGTTGGCGATGTATCGGACCGGATCGATTGGTTCATGGGTAGGCCCGGACGTGACCAGAATACGTTTTCCATTCAGTGGCCCATTCACCAGGCGTGACTCAATCGCGGCGACGATTTCCAGCGGCTCGGCCATGCGCCCCGGTCCAAATTCACCACAGGCCATGTCTCCTTCATTTGGCCCAATCAGAAAGACCCCGTCTTTTTCGAGTTTCGTAAGGTTGCGCCGCGTCGCGGCATGTTCCCACATGCGCACGTTCATTGCCGGCGCGATCAAGACAGGCGTGTCCGTCGCCAATAGCAATGTACTGGCAAGATCATTTGCAAAACCACCCGCCATTTTTGCCATCAGGTCGGCCGTGGCGGGCGCGACCACGACCAAATCAGCCACGCGGCTGAGCTGAATATGACCCATTTCTGCTTCATCTGTGAGGTCGAATAAATCCCGGTAAACCTTGGCTCCAGCCAAAGCAGACACCGATAACGGCGTCACAAATTCTTCGCCCGCCTTCGTCAAAACCGGTGTGACCGAAGCTCCTCGCTCGCGCAGACGACGGATCAGATCAAGTGACTTGAACGCGGCAATACCACCACCGATGATCAGCAAAATATGTTTTCCAGTCAGCATGATGCGCCTTTGAAGGGGAATACTCCGACCCAACCATAAGCCGAGTGCTGTGTGACTGCCAGCCCCTCAAATCATCTGAAAGCATCACAGGGATCACCACGGTCCACAGTTGGACCGTCCAGCGTAACATTGAAAACACCATCAGGCTCATTTCCAGCTTCACCCTGCCCCAATGCGAAAACGGTGATCTCAGGAGCCGCCTTGGCGACGAGAAACGGCGCGCCCCAATCTGCCCGCGCATGGCCGTTTCCTGTAATCACCAGGACCGGACCGCCGGTTTCATCCAAAGCTTCCAGCGCGGTTCGCGCCAACACGGCATCGCGGAGTCGCTGCACCGAAACCATCATCGGCAGCAGATCCGCAGGCAAAGCATCACAATGGGCCAGGCGTTGCAAATTTTCGCGGGCTGCTTGCTGAGCATCCGACAGCGGCTGATCCAAGCCGAACCGCTGCGCATCCTGTACGTCAAACGCTTCTTCCAAAGGCTTTTCCATCAACTGGCGCACCTGGGCGCGCGGCACTCCGGCCCCGAAAATCTGCGCGGTGGGCGCAGCGGCGAAAATAGGATAGTACATGGCAAAATCAGGCCAGCCGGCGTCCTCCCAGTTCAGCGCAGTCGACAATTCCTGTTCGGACAGGCGATTTAATGGCGTGACAGCCGCAGCCTGATCAGGTGTCAACATTTCAAAAACCAAGGCCGAAGGCGCCAAAGCAACGGCCCATTCTGCCTGCACGGTGTGATGAGCAAGGTTGTCATGTTGTTCGCCAAGGAAGACAATTTGCGCCGAACCAGCCTCTGATGGCAGGCCATTGGCAAACGAAAAGGGAGCGGCCAAAGTGACCACTCCAAACAATAGTGTTGCTGACAACTGACGCTGGATCACATCAGGAAATGGTGCACTTCACGCGATTGGTTTTCCAAAGACTTCCGCATCTTGCCGAAAGCTGCGGCCTCAAGCTGGCGCACCCGCTCCTTACTGAGAGACAATTCCTGTCCCAGGCTTTCAAGGGTGCGGGGCTGGTCGCGCAACTTTCGTTCTCTTACGATAAAGCGCTCGCGATCATTGAGATCGTTCATCGCCTGAAGTAGCCACGCGCGCAACTGCTCTGTGTCGTGGCGATGTTCGACCGCCTCGGCTGCCTGCTCGCTGTCGTCTTCCAGCGCATCGATCCACTCACGCCCCTCATCTTCTGTCGATTGGGTTGCATTGAGAGAGTAGTCGGAGCCAGAAAGCCGCCCTTCCATCATTTCGACGTCATGCAATGGCACACCGATTTCAGTTGAAATCATTTGACGCAATTGATGGCGATCCAGTGTCTCGCCCGCTGCCGCACTTTCTCTTTCAAGCCTCGCCTGAACACGGCGCATGTTGAAAAACAGCGATTTTTGCGATGAAGTCGATCCAGTACGAACCATCGACCAGTTACGCATGACATGGTCTTGGATCGATGCTTTGATCCACCAAACCGCGTATGTCGAAAAGCGAACTCCGCGATCTGGGTCGAATTTGTCCGCGGCCTTCATCAGTCCAAGACCCGCTTCCTGGATCAGATCGTTCATAGGGGCGCCATATCGTTTAAACTTGGAAGCCATTGAAATAGCCAGCCTCATGTAAGCTGTAATCAGACGGTGCAGCGACTTTTCGCAGCGTTCATCACGCCACGCATAAGCGAGACGCAATTCTGTCTCCGCGTCCAATAGTTCCGCTTTCATCGCCTTACGCGACAACGTCATATCTCGTGCAGTATCCAAAGCCATAGCGACATCTCCCAGTCAGATGAAGCACACCTTGCCGTGTACATTGATATAGTTACGCATCATACACGCGTTTGGTTCACTTCAAAGGTTGATAAAATGTTGCCAAAACTGACTTTGGTGCTAGGTGGGGCGGCTTCTGGTAAATCCGTTTGGGCTGAAAACTATTTGTTAAGCAATTGCTTAACGCCTGCTTACCTTGCGACATCACGCGTATTTGACGACGAAATAAAACTGCGTGTGGAGGTCCACAAATCGCGCAGATGTGACCGTTGGACTAATTTTGAGGCAGATTTAGACTTGGCACCAACCTTGTCGCGCCTTGAACCTGACCAAGCTGTATTAATTGACTGCGCCACAATGTGGTTGAGCAATCAAATGTTGGACGAACGGGACATAAGTGCGGCCCAGAATGACCTGTTGAGCGCGCTGTCCCTGTCCAAGGCGCCTGTTGTTATCGTCTCAAACGAAGTCGGTCACGGAATTGTGCCGGATAACGCGCTCGCCCGGCATTTTCGCGAAGCGCAAGGTCGGTTAAACATTGCTTTGGCCGCACAGAGCGACGTGACGGTGATGGTCACCGCAGGCCTACCCATGATATTGAAAGGGACCCTATCATGACCACTTGGCACTGGGTCCGCCATGGTCCCACACATGAAAAAAACTTCGTCGGTTGGCGCGATGTACCCGCAGATTTATCCGATATAGATCAAATTGCGCGCCTCCGGGCGCATTTGCCGCAGACTGGTCTGGTAGTCACGTCCGACTTGATCCGCGCATCTGCAACTGGTGATGTCGTACAAGGGCCCGCGCATACGCGATTGCCGAACACACCTGAAATCCGAGAGTTTAATTTCGGTGTTTGGGATGGCATGCATTTCACCGAGGTCGCCGAACGTGACCCCGATCTAAGCCGCGCCTATTGGGAAAAACCGGGAGATGTATCGCCGCCGGAGGGAGAGAGTTGGAATGCAGCAGCAGCCCGCGTGAATAATTTTGTCGACAAAATCAACGAAACCCACCCTGGCAATCATGTCATTGCCGTTGCGCACATCGGTGTGATCCTGACGCAGGTTCAGCGTGGTTTGGGCGTAAGCGCTTATGAAGCGCTATCCCACAAAATAGACAACCTTTCCGCCACGCGCATCACATGGATGGATGATAAGGCGACCGTGGAACTGATCAATCATTGTCCGTGATATAGAACACCACAATTCATTGTTTGATGCCGAAGCGTCGCGCCAGTTAGCCTAACCACATGACTTATGACCTTTATATCGGCGATCGTACCTTCTCCAGCTGGTCTTTGCGCGGCTGGCTGATGTTGGAAAAATTCGGCCTGCCTTACAGGGCCAATATGGTTGGGCTCTACAATGGCACCATGGCAGAGGAACTCGCCCCGCTCGCCCCTGCGCGTCTCGTACCCGCGCTGAAAACACCCGATGGAGACATCATCGGCGAGTCGCTTGCCATGGCGGAAACGCTGGCCGAGCGTCATCCCGACGTCGGGCTCTGGCCAAAAGACGCGCGTTTGCGCATGCGTGCAAGATGGCTCTGCGCAGAAATGGCCTCTGGATTCATGGCGCTTCGTGCTGCCTGTCCCATGCAATTGCAACATGTAGATGCTGGTTTTGAACCCACACAAGAAGTGCGTGCCGATCTTGAGCGGCTCGAACAGATTTGGGACAGTGCCCGCGATCTAACGGGAGGCGACAGCGTTTGGTTGTTGGGCAACTATTCCTTGGCAGATGTCTTTTACGCCCCAGTGGCTGCACGAATAATCGGTTATGACTTACCTGTTTCGAAAACCACACGCGCCTATTGCCACGCTACAATACAAGACCCAACCTTCAAGGCGTGGCGATCTGAGGGTCTCAAAAAGACCTATGATCCGTTTCCTTATCCGGTTGCCGACGCGCGCGGTGCGTGGCCTGCATAATGCCGCGACATTAACCCTTCATAAAGACCCCTCAAGTACCGATTAACCACAATTGGTGAGAGGGCGAACATTGATTTCATTGGCACATTCCGTTGCGTTCCGTGGTGTCGAAGCTTGTCTCGTTGAGGTGCAATGTTCACTGTCTCCCGGATTGCCGGGCTTCAGCATCGTTGGTCTTCCCGACAAAGCTGTATCTGAAGCCAAGGAACGGGTGCGCGCGGCACTCGCGTGCATGGCAATTGCGTTTCCTTCCAAAAAAGTAACGATCAATCTCAGCCCCGCTGATTTACCCAAAGAAGGCAGCCACTTTGACCTGCCAATTGCCCTCTCGCTTCTGGCAGCATTGGAAATTATTCCCCGCGATATCACACAAACAGTGATCGCCCTGGGAGAACTGTCGCTGGATGGCAAAATTGTGCCCGTGACCGGTGCCTTACCGGCGGCGATGACGGCCGCCTCCGAAGGGTTAGATCTTTTTTGCCCTGAGCCTTGCGGCAAGGAGGCCGCGTGGGTGAGCGATGCCAATGTTATTGCTGCAAAAACACTGGGCGATGTCGTGCGTCACTTTAGTGGCCAAGTGCCGATTCCATCCGCGCACCCCGGCGAAATTCCAGCCTCACCACTCGCCAAAGATCTCAGCGAAGTCAAAGGACAGGAACGCGCCAAACGCGCGCTTGAAATCGCCGCTGCAGGCCGTCACCACCTGATTTTTGTCGGTACGCCCGGGTCCGGCAAGTCCATGCTGGCACAGCGTTTACCCGGTATCCTGCCCCCGATGACCGCAATCGAGGCTTTGGAAACTTCGATGATCCATTCGGTCGCTGGCGAATTGGACGAAGGCGGCATTACGCGAGATCGCCCGTTTCGCGATCCTCATCACACCTCCTCCATGGCGGCTATCATCGGTGGCGGACGCATGGCCAAACCAGGTGAAGTTTCATTGGCGCACAATGGCGTGCTGTTCATGGACGAATTCCCTGAATATCAACGCAATGTGCTTGAAACACTGCGCCAACCTTTGGAAACAGCCGAAGTGATGGTGTCACGCGCCAATGCGCATGTCCGTTACCCCTGCCGTTTTATGTTGGTAGCCGCAGCCAACCCCTGCAAATGCGGCTATCTTTCTGACCCAGAACGCGCCTGCGCCCGCGTGCCTCAATGCGGTGCGGATTACCTCGGTCGAATCTCTGGCCCGTTGATGGACCGTTTTGATCTACGCGTGGACGTACCACCTGTTGCCTACCGCGATCTTGATCTGCCAGCTAACGGTGAAAAGTCCATAACGGTGGCCGCACGGGTTGAAACGGCAAGGGCGGTACAACAGAACCGGTTTGCCGAGCGGGCAGAAATGCGCACAAATGCCGATGCCGAAGGCGAGGCTTTGGAAGAGATTGCATTGCCAGACGCCGAAGGTCGCGATTTGCTGTTACGCGCTGCGGAAAAGTTCAACCTCTCTGCACGCGGATATCACCGGGTCATGCGCGTGGCCCGCACGATCGCCGATCTTGACGGTTCCGAAGCAGTCCATCGCCCTCACATCGCAGAAGCCATCAGCTTCAGGCTTGTTACCCCTGTAGACGCCTAGGCGCGCCGCGCTTCAATGGCCTCCCAAATCTTCGCAGCAATGTTTACCCCGTCAAACCGCTCCAGTTCCTGAATGCCAGTAGGCGATGTAACGTTAATTTCGGTCAGATACTCACCGATAACGTCAATGCCCACAAAAATCTGGCCTTTCTCTTTCAACAAAGGCCCGATCGCGGCGCAAATTTCCAAGTCACGCTCAGACAGGCCAATTTTTTCCGGCCGCCCGCCAACGTGCATGTTGGATCGCGTCTCACCAGCAGCGGGCACTCGGTTGATCGCGCCCACAGGTTCACCATCCACCAAGATCACCCGCTTGTCGCCCTTTGACACATCCGGCAGAAACTTCTGCACAATCAGAGGTTCACGCGAGAAACTGACAAACAATTCGTGGAGCGAACTGAGATTGCGATCATTCACATCCAGGCGGAACACCCCGGCACCACCATTGCCGTAAAGCGGCTTCAGAATGATATCCCCATGCTTCTCTTTGAATGCTTTGATCGTGGTCAGATCACGCGCAATGCTTGTGGGTGGTGTAAGATCCGGAAAATCCAGCACCAGCAGTTTTTCAGGGTAATTTCGCACCCAAAACGGATCATTGACCACCAAAGTGCCCGGCGCAAGACGATCCAAAAGATGCGTGGAGGTGATGTAATGCATGTCAAACGGCGGGTCTTGGCGCAGCCAGACCACATCGAAATCCGCCAGATCAACTTCACGCGCGTGCCCAAGCTGTGCATGATCCCCCTGAACACGCTGCACACGCAGGTCATGGCCGCGCGCAGTAATGCGCCCTTCCTGATACGCCAGATGATCAGGCGAATAGAAGAACAGGTCATGACCACGCGCCTGCGCCTCTTCGGCGAGTCGGAACGAACTGTCTGCATTGATGTCAATGTTCCCAATCGGGTCCATCTGAAAGGCGATCTTCATGGCCACTCCTGCTTTGCTTGCCCTTAAATGGCGCAAGGATGACAAAGGTGCAATGACGTGGCGCGCCAGACCTAAGCTTCGCCGAATGCATTCTCGATAATGTGGACGACACCCTGCCCGTCCACCAGCGCAACATCAAAGCGCGCTTCGGTTAAAGCGCCTCGTGGTTGCAATCCAAGATATTCTTCGGCGGTGGCATAAATTCGTTGCATCTGACGGGGGCTGATGCGCCCGGCTGCACGCGCAATATTTGCAGCGTGTTTTACCTCCACAAAGACCAAGGCAACCCCATCGCTCAGAATCAAATCGATTTCACCACCCGAACCACGCCAACGGCTCTCGACAACGGAACATCCGCAGTTCTGATAATGGCGCGCCACGCCATCTTCCGCTGCATTTCCAGCATGAAAGGATCGTTGCCCTCGCAATGCGCGCTGGTCTTTTACGGCCATGATCTTACCCTTTGGCAAGCTCCAGCGCCAATTGATAGACTTGGCGGCGAGGCAAATTGTGGGCCTTGGATACCATATCGACCGCATCGCGCATCGTTGTGGCCTCCATCGCCCGAACAAGGTCAGTTTTTAGATGATCTTGACTAACAGACTCTGAACGATTGCGATCAATCAGCACCACGACCTCGCCCTTGACCGATTTCTGATCGTATTCTCGCGCCAAATCCGCCAGGCTTCCGCGTCTGACTTCTTCAAATTTTTTGGTGAGTTCCCGACAAACAGCTGCCTTGCGCTCCGCACCCAGAATGGCCTCGGCATCCGATAGCATTGCGCCCAATCGTTTGGGGGATTCATAGAATACTAAGGTCCCGGGCACTTCCCGTAGATCTTCCAGACCAGACCGGCGGGCCGCTTTGGCGTTTGGTAAAAACCCCGCGAAGTGAAATGCATCCGTGGGTAGCCCGGCCAGAACGAGCGCTGTCAGAATAGCAGAAGGGCCCGGTGCACAAGTCACAAGACATCCCGCCTCAGCTGCCGCGCGGCTGAGCTCAAACCCGGGATCGGCAATGAGAGGCATACCCGCCTCCGATGCATAAGCCACCGATTTGCCCGCCGCGACTGCCTCCAGCAGTCGATTGATCACTCCAGCGCCGGAGTGATCATGCAGCGCGACAAGCCGGCGCCCGGCCAGTGGTACACCATGAATGTCCATCAAACGGCGCAGACTGCGCGTGTCTTCAGCCGCCAGAATATCAGCTGAGGCCAGAATATCCAAAGCGCGCAGTGTAATGTCACGCGCTGTTCCAATTGGCACACCTACGAAGTAAAGACCCGCGCCCAAGGGCACCTTTTGGAAATTCAACGCTGGACCCGCCTTTCGTGACGTTTATGATCACACCAACCGCGCCACAGTGCGCATGGACCTTGATGACTGGAGTGTTCACCTATGTTTGCTGTTTTCCCATCTGCCCGCAAGGTATTGCATATGCTAGCGCTGCCGATAATTGCGCTGACACTTGCGGCCTGTGATGCGGTGCCCGGCGGCGGTTTTGGAGGCGGGCCCAGCATCGACACCAGCGAAGCTGTCCCAGTTGCGCTCCTTGTCCCCGGCGGATCAGGTCTGACCACTGACGAACTTTTGGCTCAGAGCCTTGAAAATGCTGCGCGCCTGGCGATGCGTGACTTGAACGGTGCCAGTATCGACCTGCGCGTGTACCAAACCGGGGGCGATGCGAATAGGGCAGCGGCCCGTGCGAAACAAGCCGTCGACGAGGGCGCAAAGATTATCCTTGGCCCGGTCTACGCGGCCTCGGCCAATGCCGTCGGCAATGCTGTGGCAAGCCAGAACATCAGCGTGCTGTCATTTTCCAACAACGCCGCGATCGCAGGGGGGAACGTTTTCGTATTGGGGCCAACCTTCCAGAACACGTCTGATCGGATGATCAGTTACGCGTTGTCACAAGGAAAACAGCGTTTTGTGCTTGTGCATGGGCAGGATTCTGCTGGCATCGCGGGGCGTGACGCCATTAACAGATCAATCCAAACGCAAGGGGCCTCGGTTGTCGGGTCCGTCAGTTATGCCTTGTCTCAGCAGGATGTAATCGCGGCCATTCCTGCGATTAAGACTGCGGTCCAAAGCAACGCAGCTGACGCCGTCTTTATGACAACAGACACCGCAAGCGCGCTGCCCCTGTTGTCGCAGCTCTTGCCCGAGGCCGGTGTGACGTCGGAGACATCACAATTCATGGGACTGACACGTTGGGATATTCCCGCCCAAACGCTCAGCTTACCAGGCGTACAGGGTGGATGGTTCGCTATTCCTGACCCTTCTGCTTCCGCGACTTTCAGTTCACAGTATCAGAACGCCTACGGGAGCGTACCGCATCCCATCGGTGGGCTTGCCTTTGACGGTATCGCAGCCATCGGTGCCCTGGTCAGCCAAGGCCAGTCAAACGCCCTGAGCGGTGCCGCCTTGACACAGGGCGCTGGATTTCGCGGGGCCAGCGGTATCTTCAGGCTGCTGCCGGATGGTTCAAATCAACGCGGTCTAGCTGTGGCGACGATCAACGAGGCACAGGTGTCAATCCTGAGCCCTGCCCCGCAGTCTTTCCGCGGCGTGGGCTTCTGAGGAACACACATGTCGTTTTCCGCAGCGCAGGTCGATGCACCTCTGGCAGAGGCGCTCGTATGCGCGCCCTCGCTGATTTTTGATTCCACCGGATTTGCCGAGGACCTGACCGACGCAACCGCCGGGCTGACTGCGCATAGTGACATCCGCGGCGCTGTTGTGAAACTTCTGCGCGCCCGTCAAAAGGAGGGGCGCGCGCAGATTGCTCAGGCTTTCGCCGAACGCCCGTTTGATGCCCGTCCCATGACACGGGCATATACCTACTTGACCGACAAACTGGTGATATCAGCCCTGCATGTCGCGCAAAACATTTTGCACCCGAAACCCAATCCAACAGCCAGCGAACATCTCGCTGTCATCGCAGTGGGCGGCTATGGGCGGGGTGAGATGGCACCGTTTTCAGATGTCGACCTACTCTTTCTGACGCCCTACAAGATTACCGCCTGGGCGGAGAGCGTGATTGAATCCATGCTCTACATCCTGTGGGACCTCAAGCTGAAGGTTGGCCACGCCAGCCGAACCGTCAAGGAGTGCCTGCGCCTCGGGTCAGAGGATTTTACAATCCGAACAAGCCTGCTCGAACAACGTTTCCTGGTCGGTGATGTCGCCCTGGCCCAAAAGCTTACACAACGCTTGCGCACAGATTTATTTGCAGGTTCGGGTCGACAGTTTGTCGAGGCGAAACTCGGCGAGCGTGAATCCCGCCACAGGAAATACGGACAACGCTATGTTGTCGAACCAAACGTCAAGGAGGGCAAAGGCGGTTTGCGCGATCTGCAATCGCTTTTTTGGATCGCGAAATACATTCACAACGTAAAGGATGCCGCGGATCTGGTGGGACTGGGTGTCTTCACAAGTGAGGAATTCCGCGGTTTTGTCGCAGCCGAAGATTTCTTGTGGGCGGTTCGGGGGCACCTTCATCTGATCAACAACCGCGCATCGGAACAGTTGACATTTGATATGCAGGTCATGGTTGCGGAGGCCATGGGTTATAAGGATACCAAAGGCCGACGTGCGGTTGAGGTTTTCATGCAGGCGTATTTTCTGCATGCAACCGAAGTGGGTGACCTGACGCGGATCTTTCTCACAAAGCTGGAAGCTGATCACGTAAAGGCCGAACCAATACTCGACCGAATTTTCAGACGTCGCCGCAAGGTTAAAGACGGCTACGTCGTTGTTAACAACAGGATTGGGATTGAGGACGACGCAGTTTTTCTGTCCGACAAACTGAACTTGCTCCGCCTTTTCGAGGAGGCCCTCAGAACCGGCATGCTGATCCATCCAGACGCGATGCGCCTTATCAAAGCCAACCTGAATCTGATCGACGAAGAAGTGCGGACCAACCCTGAGGCGAGACGCATTTTCTTTGATCTGCTACTGAAACACGGCAATCCGGAACGCGCTCTGAGGCGGATGAATGAGCTCGGCGTGCTATCTGCCTTCTTGCCGGAATTTGAACCCATCGTCGCAATGATGCAATTCAACATGTATCATAGCTACACGGTTGATGAACACATCATTCAGTGCATCAAGAACCTCAGCCAAATTGAGCGCGGTGAGCTTGAGGAGGATCTGCCGGTTGCCTCCTCCATTCTGAAGCGCGGCGTGGATCGCAAAGTCCTTTATACCGCCCTTTTGCTCCACGATATTGGCAAGGGCCGTCCCGAAGACCATTCAATCCTTGGGGCTCACATGGCGCGCAAAATCGCCCCGCGCCTGGGGCTGAGCCAAGCCGACACCGATACGGTCGAATGGCTGGTGCGCTACCATCTGCTGATGTCGGATATGGCGCAGAAACGTGATATCGCCGACCCCCGAACGGTGCGTGATTTCGCCAAGGCCGTGCAGACCGTGAAACGGCTGGACCTACTGTGTGTGCTGACGGTTTGCGACATTCGGGGCGTTGGACCCACCACGTGGAATAACTGGAAAGCCGTTCTGATCCGGGCACTTTATCGTCAGACCAAACGCGCGCTGGAAACCGGTCTTGAGGATCTCAATCGCGAAAACCGCGGCACAGAAGCGAAACGCGCGCTGCGCGAGGCGCTCAGCGGATGGCCCCGCAAGGATCTGCAAGCCGAAACGGGCCGTCATTACGCACCCTATTGGCAGGCACTGCATCTGACCGCCCATGTTACCTTCGCCAAAATGCTGCGGGATGTGACGGATGAAGACATCCTGATTGACCTGCACCCGGACGAAGAACGCGATGCCACGCGCGCCTGTTTTGTGATGGTGGATCATCCGGGTATTTTTGCCAGGTTATCAGGTGCTTTGGCGCTTGTGGGGGCGAATGTCGTCGATGCCCGAAGCTACACGACCAAAGATGGCATGGTCACGGATGCCTATTGGATACAGGACAGCGATGGAAACCCCTATGACGCCGCGCGTCTGCCACGACTGCGTCAGATGATCGAAAAAACGCTGCGCGGTGAAGTCGTGGCACGTGACGCACTGAAATCCCGTGACAAAGTGAAAAAACGCGAGCGGGCCTTCAAGGTCCCAACGCATATCACCTTCGACAATGAAGGGTCCGAAATCTATACTATCATCGAAGTCGACACGCGCGATCGTCCGGGCTTGCTCTATGATCTTGCGCGCGCACTGGCAGCAGCCAATGTGTACATCGCCAATGCGGTGATCGCGACATATGGTGAACAAGTGGTCGATACCTTCTATGTCAAAGACATGTTCGGGTTGAAATACTACTCTGAAACCAAACAACGCACGCTTGAAAAGAAATTGCGTCAGGCCATTACCGATGGTGTCGAAAGGGCCAAAGAGTGAGGCCCATCCGACTGATGTCCGGTTTTTTCACCGTTGGCGGCTGGACTCTGATGAGCCGCATTCTGGGCTTTGTACGTGACGCGATGATCCTGGCCTACCTTGGAACCGGACCGCTTTATCAAGCCTATGTCGTTGCCTTCCGCCTGCCCAATATGTTCCGACGGTTTTTCGCAGAGGGCGCATTCAACATGGCCTTTGTGCCAATGTTCTCAAAACGCCTTGAGGGGGGTGATGACCCGGATAACTTCGCCTCTGATGCCTTTGCAGGATTAGCCTCGATCCTGATCTTGTTGACGCTGGTGGCAATGGCCGCAATGCCATGGTTGATTTACGGATTGGCTTCCGGATTTGCGGGGCAGGAACAGTTCGATCTATCTGTCGAATTTGGCCGCATAGCGTTCCCCTACATCCTGTTTATCTCACTGGCCGCGCTTCTGTCGGGTATGCTGAACGCAGCGGGACGGTTTGCGGCAGCCGCTGCGGCCCCCGTTCTGCTCAACATTCTTTTGGTCGCTGCGATGGCCGGTGCTGCATGGATGGGCGGCGACGTCGCGCGCGCATTGATTTGGGGCATTCCGATTGCTGGTGTCGTGCAATTTGCGCTGCTTTGGGTCGCGGCACGACGCGCCGGGTTCACGTTGCAACTCAAACGCCCGCGCTTGACGCCCGACATGCGCCGCCTCATTCGCGTGGCGATCCCTGCGGCTTTGGCGGGCGGTGTTGTACAGGTCAATTTGCTCGTCGGCCAACAGGTGGCGAGCTACTTTGACAAGGCCGTGGGGTGGCTTTTTGCGGCGGACAGGTTGTACCAATTGCCGTTGGGTGTGGTTGGCATCGCCGTAGGCATCGTTTTGCTCCCGGACCTGTCTCGCCGTCTTCAGGCGCGTGACGATGAGGGCGCGAAATTTGCCTTGAGCCGCGCCGCAGAAATTTCGCTCGCTCTTACAATACCCGCCGCCGTCGCGTTGATTGTCATCCCTTTCCCGCTTGTCTCAGTGCTTTTTGAACGGGGCGCGGCAACGGTAGATGACACCGCCGCCATTGCGGTTGCCGTGGCGATCTACGGGCTTGGGTTGCCTGCTTTCGTTTTGCAAAAAGTCCTCCAACCGGTCTTCTTTGCTCGCGAGGACACGCGGCGTCCGTTCCATTACGCTTTGATTTCAATGGTTGTGAATGCAGGGCTCGCCATTGGTCTCGCACCGGTGATCGGGTGGATTGCACCCGCCATTGCGACGACATTGGCAGCCTGGGTCATGGTGGCGTCGCTCGGCATTGGCATCCGGCGTTTTGGGGACGTCGCGCGCTTTGATCGACGCTTTCACGGACGCATCTGGCGGATGGTTTTTGCTTCGGCAGTGATGGGCGTGGCACTTTGGTGGGGCACGGTCGCGCTCAGCCCGTTTTTGGGTCTGCCGTGGTGGCGCGCTTTGGCCTTGGGTGTGCTCATTTCCATCGGTGTCGTAAGCTATTTTGGGGCCGCCCATATGATCGGCGCGATCAAAGTATCAGAAATCCGTCAGGCTTTGGGGCGCGCGCGCTAGATTTTCAGTCGCGGCGCAGCGACGCAATCACCCGTGCGATGCCCCCGGGCACCAACGCCGCTGACGCGCCAAACCCAAAAACAAAACCCACGAGATCAGCGACCCAGCCGTTGCCGACGTCGAAAAACACTCCCCATATCAATTGCAGCCCCATAAGCACTGCGATGAGGCTGAAAGCGCGAAGCTGTTGTTCACCGCGCGCGCCGAGGCTTTGCCACATCACAAAGGAATACCCACCAATGAGCCCATAAACCGCCGGAAATCCGCCCACGAGCCAATTGGGATCATTCAGCAATAGCCCATAGATCAAGGCCCCGGAGATCGCGCCGCCAAAGAATAGAACCAACACTGCAAGTTGACCTAAAACCTCGCCAACCAGTTTACCCAAAGCCAGCAGGAAAACGGCAGCAAACAGCGTGGACGTAAAGCTGATGTGCACAAACGAATACGTCACAAAGCGCAGTAGATGTTCCGGCATCCAGCGTGAGTTGGCCACCATCCAGTCAAAAATATCGCCCGAAAACCCATAGGCTTGCACGGCCGCAAGACGCCAGCCGACGGCCTCCGCACCACCAATCACCCCTCTCGCGCCGAGGCTGAAAAGCACCTCGGGCAAGATCATCGCCAGAAAGAGGATAATCACCACGGGAGGCAGTGGATTTACGGGTGACGCTTCTTTGTGATCCTGCATAGGGTCATTCCTTGACGATGCTCGGGACCATGGGTAAGCCAGCGCAACCCGCTTTTCCAGCCTGAACGGAGCTCGCAATGACCAATACAGATTTTACGCCGCGCGTCTTTTCCGGCATTCAACCCTCGGGCGGGTTAACATTGGGTAACTACCTCGGCGCAATTAAGCGTTTTGTGCAGATGCAGGAAGAAGGTATCCAAACTGTCTACTGCATGGTCGATCTGCATGCGATCACCGTTTGGCAAGACCCTGCCGACCTGCGGCGCAATACACGTGAATTGGCAGCCGGGTTCATTGCGAGCGGTATCAGCCCGGAAAAGTCCATTCTGATCAACCAAAGCCAGGTGCCCGAACACGCGCAACTGGGTTGGGTATTTTCTTGTGTCGCCCGCATGGGCTGGATGCAGCGGATGACGCAATTCAAGGACAAGGCGGGCAAGAACGCCCAGAATGTCTCCTTGGGGCTTTTTGGATATCCGGCTCTTATGGCAGCAGACATCTTGGTCTATCACGCAACGCATGTACCCGTAGGAGAAGATCAAAAGCAGCATCTTGAACTCACGCGGGATATCGCAGCCAAATTCAATCATGACTACGGTGTGGATTTTTTCCCGATCACAGAGCCCGTAATTGAGGGCGCTGCGACGCGGGTTATGTCCCTGCGCGATGGGTCAAAAAAGATGTCTAAATCTGACCCCTCTGATGCGTCTCGCATCAATATGACGGACGATGCAGACACCATCGCGAAAAAAATTCGCAAGGCCAAGACCGATCCTGATGCGTTACCTTCCGAGGCCGCAGGCCTTACCAATCGGCCAGAGGCGCAGAATCTCGTCAATATTTATGCGGCGTTAAGCGAGCAATCGATTGATGAAGTCCTGAGCGACGTCGGTGGTCAGCAATTTGGCGCGTTCAAACCGCAGTTGGCAGAACTGGCGGTGGCGAAACTCTCGCCCATATCGGGGGAAATGGCGCGCCTGATGTCTGATCCCACCGAGATTGATAAGATACTTGCGCATGGCGCCACTCAGGCCCGTGAAATTACGGTGCCGATTCTGGAACGCACTTATGAGATCATGGGCATGATCCGCTAAAGCAATCCGCGCCGTGCGGGACCGCCCAGAGCCTGTGCATCCGCGCATATAGCAGATGCACAGTCTTGTGGTTATTTTCATGCCATCCCAGAAAACGGAAAGCCGCGAAAATGTCTCAAACTCCTCATGCCAGCGTTGGCCATGTGCACCTCAAGGTCGCAGACCTTGATCGCGCGATCGCATTTTACAGCGATGTTCTCGGGTTTGATCTGACGCAACGCTTCGGGGACTCTGCAGCCTTCTTGGGGGCTGGCGGCTATCACCATCACATTGGTTTGAATACGTGGCACAGCAAAGATGGCACGCCGCCGCCGGACGGTCACACCGGACTTTATCATGCCGCTTTTCTCTATGCAGATCGCGCATCGCTGGCGCGCGTACTAAAGCGTGTTGGCAACGCGGGCATTGAGCTGGACGGGGCAGCAGATCACGGCGTCAGCGAGGCGGTCTATTTGCGTGACCCAGATGGCAACGGCGTCGAACTATATTGGGACCGCGCACCCAAAGACTGGCCGCGCCAAGCCAACGGCGATTTGGCCATGGTCAATGATCGCCTGGATGTGACCGCTTTGCTGGCGGAAGCTGATTGAGCAATCACACCTACGCCCTGCATGGACAATCGGGCTGTACTACGGCAATTTCTGATCGAACAGATCAGGGTGAGAACAAACATGGCGACTGGATTTTTCTGGGACGAAAAGTGCTTTTGGCATGCTGGTGGCAATTATTCTTATACCCTTCCAATTGGTGGCCATGTTCAACCCCTCGCCGCTGGCGGTTTGCCTGAAAATCCGGAAACGAAACGCCGGTTGAAGAACCTCATGGATGTTACAGGTATTTCCAACGATCTGGACATGCGTTCAGCCCCAATGGCGCGCGACGAGGATCTGCTGCGGGTGCATCCTCAATCCTATCTTACGGAATTCAAACGTCTTTCAGACGCGGGCGGTGGAGAGTTGGGTCGTCGCACCCCCTTCGCAACAGGCGGCTATGAAATCGCGGCGCTCTCAGCCGGGCTTGCTGTAGCCGCCGTGGATGCCGTGATGACCGGAGAATTGGAAAACGCTTACGCGCTGTCGCGTCCGCCCGGTCACCATTGCCTACCCGATTTTCCAAATGGCTTCTGCCTTCTGGCCAATATCGCAATCGCCATCGAAGCGGCCCAATCCAAAGGGCTGGCGGGGCGCGTGGTCGTGCTGGACTGGGACGTGCATCATGGCAATGGCACCGAGGCTATATACTATGATCGCGATGACGTTCTGACCATTTCGCTGCATCAAGAGGGGAATTACCCACTTGATACAGGTGCCATTACGGACCGGGGAAAGGGCGCAGGCGTTGGGTATAACGTAAACCTGCCCCTGCACGCGGGGGCCGGACACACTGCCTATTTGCACGCGATGGACACAATTGTTTTGCCGCAGATCGAAAAGTTCAATCCCGACATCATCATTGTCGCTTGCGGCTTTGACGCCAGCGCGATTGATCCACTGGCGCGCATGCTGGCCACGGCGGAAACCTTCCGGCAAATGACCCTGCGGGTTAAGAAAGCTGCTGAAAACATATGTGACGGACGCCTCGTGCTTGTGCATGAAGGGGGTTATTCCGAAGTCTACGTACCGTTTTGTGGCCACGCGACGTTAGAAGCGCTTTCCGGCAGCGCTGTTACAGCCCCCGACCCTCTCGGCCCAGCCCTCGAAATTCGACAGCCAGGTCCCCGGTTTGATAAGTTTCTTAGAGACGAAATCGACCACCTTGCCCAACAACTTTGACGACTGGATCCATCCTTATGCCTACTGCGAACCCGCAAGCCCTCGACTTTCTGCTGACCCGAAGATCTCGGCCTGCCAAAACCCTTACAACGCCTGTTCCTTCAGAAGCAGAGTTGAAACCTTTGTTGCAAGCAGCCGCCCGCACGCCGGATCATGGCAAGCTCGAACCCTGGCGTTTCATCGTAATCGAAAAACCGGCAATGGCGCGACTGGCCGAAGTTGCAGAAACACGCGGGCGCGCACTTGGACTGGACGCGGAGCAGGTCACCAAAGGACGCGGTCAATTCGATCAGGGGCATTTGGCCGTTGCTGTCATCGAAGTTCAAAGACCTACCGAAAAGATCCCCGCACTTGAGCAAACCTATTCTGCGGGCGCCGTATGCCTAGCGCTTTTGAACGCAGCACTTACATCGGGCTGGGGCGCAAATTGGCTGAGCGGATGGCCAAGCCATGACCGGGATTTCATGCAAGACGCTCTGGGTCTGCAACTGAATGAAAGAATCGCAGGCTTTATCCACATTGGAACAGAGACTTCAACACCGCCGGATCGACCACGGCCAGATCTGGACAGCATCACGACCTGGGTGACAGAATGATCTTCAATGCTTTCTTTGCCGCTCTGGGGCAAATGACCGACCCGCGGTTTCGCCGCGTTCTACTTCTTGGCATTGCGCTGACGTTGGCGCTCCTGATCGCGGTTTCGACCGTTTTCATTTGGCTTGTGGGCAGCATGGTCGGGGATCAGACGTCGCTTCCGTTCATCGGCGAAGTCACGTGGTTGAACGATTTGGTGGGCTGGGGATCCGCGTTACTGTTGGCCGTTCTCTCGACCTTTCTTATGGTGCCCGTTGCTTCGGCGATCACCTCCATGTTTCTCGACACAGTCGCTCAGGCGGTGGAAGACGAACACTACCCGAACTTGCCAAAAGCAAATTCCGTTCCTTTCGGCGACGCGCTGCGCGACACGGTGAACTTTCTAGGAGTGCTACTTGGCGCCAATATTCTGGCGTTGGTGTTGTATCTGGTTTTTGCGCCAGCCGCACCTTTGATCTTTTGGGGCCTGAATGGCTTTCTGCTGGGTCGGGAATACTTCACGCTTGCTGCCATGCGTCGCGTGGGTCGCGCAGAGGCGAAAACCTTACGCTCCCGTCACATGTTGAAAATATGGATGGCAGGTTTCCTGATGGCGATCCCGCTGTCCGTGCCGCTGCTGAATCTGGTGATCCCTATTTTAGGTGCCGCGACTTTTACCCACTTGTTTCATTTGCTGACGCAGCAGGCGCCCCGCGGTTGAACCAATCCAGATCGCGCACTGTGATGACTTCAAAAATGATAATGGACGAAATCATGACCCATAAAACCACACTAATCGCCGTCGTGATCCACGCTTTTTTCCGCAGGTTGTGAACTTCTGGCGCGCCCGCATGTGTGCCCGGGACAATTTCGCCCAAATCCCCTTGTGTCTGCACGCGAATGGGCAACACGATGAGAAAAGTCATCGACCAGATCACCGCAAACAACACCATCGCTGACGTAATTCCCATGATTTTGCTCCCTCTTCAGACCTGTTCCAACTCAACCAGACAACCGTTGAAATCTTTGGGGTGCAAAAATAACACCGGCTTGCCATGAGCACCGATCTTGGGCTCGCCAGACCCCAAAACGCGCGCACCTGTCGCCACCAAATGATCCCGGGCGGCCAGAATATCGTCAACCTCATAACACACGTGGTGCATGCCACCGGAAGGGTTTTTGTCCAGAAAAGCCTGAATTGGGCTGTTCTCGCCCAAGGGGTAAAGCAGTTCGATCTTGGTATTGGGCAATTCGATGAATACTACAGTGACGCCATGATCCGGTTCATCTTGCGGAGCACCGACATTGGCACCCAGGGCGTGGCGGTACTGATCCGCCGCGGCCTTCAGATCCGGCACGGCCATTGCAACGTGATTCAATCTGCCAATCATGAGACGAACTCCCCTGTTGTATCTGTTGCGGCGCTTATGCTTGTGCTGCTCTCTGGATGCAAGGGACGCACTACCGCAGTTCTATGGCAGCAATTAACGCGCTGTTAGCCATATGTACGCCATGTTGAGTCGAAACCCGAGTCACCCCGGAGTCGATCATGGATAAGACGGATCCTTTTGCCGCCACAGTACCTGCGCCCACCGCAACACGTCCTCTTTTGGGCCTGACGGTTTTGGTGATTGAAGACAGCCGTTTTGCCTGTGAAGCGATGCGATTGTTATGCCTGCGCAGCGGAGCCCGCATTCGTCGGGCTGATTGTCTACGTTCTGCGCGACGGCATTTGCAAGTGTATCGCCCGTCCGTGGTGATTGTGGATCTTGGCTTGCCGGACGGGAGCGGTGTCGACCTGATTACAGAGCTCACGCAGACTGAACCACGTGTTGACGTCGTATTGGGCACATCCGGCGATTTGGATGGCCATGCAGTGACCATGGGAGCAGGCGCAGACGGGTTTTTGGAAAAACCGATAACATCGCTTGCCGCGTTTCAGCAGGAGGTCTTGTCTAATCTGCCTGCAGATCGCCAACCCAGTGGTTTGCGTCAGCTTTCTGACGAAGTGATCCAGCCTGATCGTATGGCGTTCCAGGATGACATGGCGCATATCGCCGACGTCCTGCAAGATCCTGCAGATGAGCAGGCCTTGGACTACGTAGCGCAGTTCGTGGGTGGTGTCGCGCGCTCTGCCCATGATCACATCTTGGAAAAAGCGGCTACTGACCTCGCTCAAAAACGGGCGTCCGGTGAACCCAGCAGCAACGAAGCTGCTGCAATTGCCGGGTTGATCCAAGAGCGGCTAACACAAAAACTCGCGATCTAAAGCGCCGGATCACTGGCGACGCGTACCGAACGTGTCAGATCGCCCAAGCGCTTGCGCTGGACGCCATTTGCATCAAAATTCTGAGGCGCGAGCCATGTTTCGAATGCTGTTTTCAGGGCGGGCCACTCGCTGTCAATCACGGCAAACCAGGCGGTGTCACGATTATGACCCTTGGCGATTGTGGCCTGCCGGAACACGCCTTCAAAGCTGAACCCATATCTTTGTGCAGCACGGCGCGATCCCAGATTGAGCGCATTGCATTTCCACTCATAACGCCGATAGCCTTGGGAAAAGCTCCATTGCATCATCAGAAACATCGCCTCTGTCGCGGCTCGCGTGCGCTGGAGTGACGGGCTGTAATTGATATGCCCCACTTCGATGGAACCGTTTCTTGGATCTATGCGCAGAAAACTTGCAACGCCTTCCCAATTTCCGGACTCAAGATTTCGGACAGCGTAGAAAACAGTGGATTTGTCCTGTACCGTCTCGTGGACCCAGTGACGGTAAAGCTCGAATGACGCAAACGGGCCATAGGGCAAGTAATCCCAAACAGTGTCTTGCTTTTCAAAGGATTGGTAAAGCGATACGGAATGCAAATCTGCATCCAGCTTTTCTAACTGGGCATATTGCCCGCGCATCGGCGCGCCTACCGGTTCACAAGGGGGCGTCCAGTCGGGAACCGGCATACCAAGATCTATCGATTTCATATGCACACGTTAGAATCTAATGCTCCTCACGCCAACCAATTCCATCATGAATTGACACTTAGTCTTGCGGGATGACGCGCAACCCAAGATCCATCAATTGGTCACTACTCGGGTCTGACGGAGCGGACATCATCAAGTCTTCTGCGCGTTGGTTCATTGGAAACAGGATCACTTCGCGAATATTACTTTCGTCAGCGAGCAACATGACGATCCGGTCAATTCCAGCGGCACATCCACCATGCGGGGGTGCGCCATATTGAAATGCGTTGACCATGCCACCGAAACGCTTGCGCACTTCGTCCTCGCCGTATCCTGCTATTTCGAAGGCCTTGAACATGATTTCCGGCTTGTGGTTCCGGATCGCACCGGACACCAACTCGTATCCATTGCACGCCAGATCATATTGGTACCCGAGTACATCCAGTGGATCACCTTCCAATGCGGCCATCCCCCCTTGTGGCATAGAAAACGGGTTGTGCTCAAAATCGATCTTGCCGGTTTCGGCGTCTTTTTCATAGATCGGGAAATCAACAATCCATGCAAAGGCAAACCTGTTTTCATCGGTCAAGCCCAGCTCTGCGCCAATCGCATTTCGCGCCTTTCCTGCGATCGTTTCAAATGTCTTTGGCTTTCCACCCAGAAAGAACGCTGCATCGCCAATGCCCAGACCGAGTTGGAGGCGAATGGCCTCGGTACGTTCGGGCCCGATATTTTTTGCCAAAGGACCGGCGGCTTCCATACCATTGCCCTGGTCGCGCCAGAAAATGTAACCCATCCCCGGTAAGCCTTCTTTTTGCGCAAACGCATTCATCCGGTCACAAAACTTGCGGCTGCCGCCTGTTGGCGCAGGAATGGCTCGAATTTCGGTGCCCTCTTGCTCCAGCAGCTTGGCGAAAATCGCGAAACCGGAGCCCGCAAAATGCTCCGACACAACTTGCATCTTTATAGGATTTCGCAAATCGGGTTTGTCCGAACCGTACCAAAGAGCAGCATCCTTGTACGAAATCTGTGGCCAGTCCTGATCAACGCTCTTGCCGCCGCCAAATTCCTCAAAAATTCCAGTCATCACCGGTTGGATGGTGTCAAATACGTCCTGTTGTTCAACAAAACTCATTTCCAGATCGAGCTGATAAAAATCGGTAGGGGAACGGTCCGCACGCGGATCCTCATCCCGGAAACAGGGGGCGATCTGGAAATACTTATCGAAGCCAGAAACCATCAAAAGCTGTTTGAATTGCTGAGGTGCCTGCGGCAATGCGTAGAACTTGCCCGGATGCAACCGGGACGGGACCAGAAAATCGCGCGCGCCTTCCGGACTTGAAGCGGTAATGATCGGCGTCTGGAATTCTCGGAAGTCTTTTTCCCACATTCGACGGCGAATCGAGGATACGACATCCGATCGCAACGCCATATTGGCCTGCATTTTTTCCCGGCGCAGGTCGAGGTAGCGGTAGCGCAGGCGCGTTTCTTCGGGGTATTCCTGATCGCCAAAAACTTGCAGGGGCAGTTCAGCAGCTGCACCCAAAATTTCAATATCCCGAACATAGACCTCAATAGCGCCGGTCGGAATTTTCGCGTTCACCAAGGAAGCATCGCGAGCTTTGACTTCGCCATCGATGCGAATGCACCATTCTGCGCGCACTTTCTCAACCTGCGTAAACACTTCACTATCAGGGTCGCAAAGCACTTGCGTCATGCCATAGTGATCACGCAAATCAATGAACAGAACGCCACCATGATCTCGAACCCTGTGTACCCATCCGGACAAACGTACTTTCTCGCCAACATCGTTCGCGTTCAGATCGGCGCAGGAGTGGCTGCGATAGGCATGCATGGGCGTATCCCTTCAGGGTCAGATTTCGCGCCAGATACACCTTTTGAGCAAGGGGAAGTCAAGGTATCCGCGAAGAGATTTCCACTCTGTCCGTTGACCGCTTCCTCGATCCTGGTGCAAGCAGGCTTCCAGTAAGGGCAGCTTGATTACGACTCGGTTGATTGCATGCCAGTTTTGCCACGTCGCGTAAGCAGATTTAGAAATCAAGAAGTCGAAAGGACCGCGATCTTCTGAAAACCACGGCAACCCCTAAGAATTCAAGATCTCTAGCGGTATTAGAACACCTAGGCGCACTATCAAACCGGCCATTGCTAACCGACTGATCCCGAGAATGGGTGTCAAGGCATGTAGTCGCCTTTTTGATACCGGTTCATGTCAAATCGCAATGTGCCTTTGAAGTAGGCCTGTGCCTGCGCTCGCTTGCGCGCAGAAATCAAATTGAGAGGCGACAGCAACTTGCTGACGGCCCTGAACCACGCCCGTGGCGCCGGCATGGAAATGCCGTGCTTTTGCTCCACGTACATTCTTGATTGCGCGATAAAAAACGCCTTGAGCGCGGCCCCTTCTGCCGCACTACCCGATGACTTTCCGCCCAGATGAGTCACCGTAGCGCCATGTTCAATTCGCAACGTCCAACCCGCTTGACGCATCCGAAAAACCAGGTCGTCATCTTCATGATAAAGAAAGATTTTTTCGTCAAACCCAGCCACGTCCTCAAAAGCGGATTGTCGGCAAAAGAGAGCAGCGCCCGTCAGGATATTCACCTGCACGCTGTCTTTGTTCCCGGGCGCCGCATACCGCCGGTCTGTATACTCAGCACGCGAAATGAGAGCGGATCTGCGATCAAGTCTCAGTTTGCTCTTGCTATTCAGGATCGCCGGGTTCATCGCGCCCGCTTGCGGATGTATTTCTGCCGCTCCGATCAAAGACTTGCAACAGTCCGGGGTCAGCGTAGAGTCCGGATTGCAAAAGAAAACGAACTCTTTCTTGTTGCCTGCCGCACCGCGATTGCAAGCCGTTCCAAACCCCATATTGCGCGGCAATGCGACCACTGTTGCTCCCAGTTGCTCCGCAATCTCGCGAGATGAATCACTACTGTTGTTATCAACGACGATTACTTCGATGCCCTTCGGAACCGACGACAAAAACGCCCCTATGACCTCAGCACTATTGTAGGTAACAGACACGATTCTGAGACGGTCATGCATAAATGCCTGCGTGGTTAAGGGTTGACCAAGACACTCAAACTAGCGGGAAAACCCAACAGGTGCCAGACCATAAGGAACCAAAAACCTAGAGCGCATGCAACCTGTGACGCTCTAACAACTCGACAAGCATCTCGCGCGCCTGTTGGCGATGCGCGCGGTGGGCTGCGCGCGCCATGTTGGCGTCGCCCTGCTCAATGGCCTGGTAAACACGGCGATGAGCTTCATTTGACCTCAACGGCACGGGACGCATGAACAGGGTCGTTGCGCGGGCGCGGCGCACCTGATCCTGCATCATCATGACAATCGTCTCTATGCGACTGTTTTGACCCAAGCGCACCAGTTCCGTGTGGAAGCGGTCATCTGCTTTCGACCAGTCTTCAAGACTATTGGACGCCACGGCGATCTCCATATCTTCGATGGCGCGCGCCAAGTCTTGCAACTCCTCCGAACCGTAGCCTTTTTGCGCGGCCCGCTCTGCTGCAAGGCTCTCCAGTTCGGTCAGGACATCGTAAATCTCGCGCATGTCGTCAGGCGAAACCGGTAAAATCCGTACGCCCTTGCGCGGGCGCAGCTCAAGCAATCCCTGTGCTTCCAGCATGAGAACAGCTTCGCGCACAGGCGTGCGGGACATCTCAAGCAGCTGCGCGAGTTCGGATTCCAAATGATTTGATCCGGCGGCCAGTTGTCCCGAGAACACCATCTCTCTTAACGCATTTAACGCGCGTTGTGCATGGGATGGGGATTTGGTTTCGATCAAGAACGCTCCAGTTTGATACTGAGGCTTGCAGTCGCCTCGCAGTACTCAATGAAGGCCCGAAACGGTGCAAAAATGCAAGCGGCCTCATCGCCGGCGTATGCTAGCGACGACAAAGCATCCTAAGCTGCGATCAGGGATTGGGCTTTTGCGGTGGCACGGTCTGCCTGACCTTGATCGCCGAGACCTTTGAAAGCCCGCGCTACAGCACGCCAGTTTTGCGCCGAAGTCGGTTTTGTCCCGGTACGTTCGTTTGCCAGTGCAAGTGCCAGATCGAACCGCTTCGCCCGCAAAGCCGCCTCAAGCAATGTCCATCCAATGATATCACGTTGCGCAAAACTGCCCCCAAGGCGGTGGGTCATGTACCGGACCGGCAACAGGCGATCCACGCACATGCCATAATCTTCGCGTTTGAAATCCTGCATCGCCATACAAAATGGCAACCCGATTTCACGCGTCATCGCAACATTGGCATCCGACGCGCTCTCGACGTAACGCTCGTTTGCGGAGAGCAAAGCTTTCTGGGCGTCCACCCGGTCATCGGACACAAAGGTCAGCATCGCGTGCACGTCGTTAAAGGCATATAACGTGTCTTGGGCGGCAGGCTCCCACTTGTTGGCCAGATGGGTCCAGCGATCACCCCCCTCTTGCCCGACCAGATTCATGCGCCACAAAAGGGCAGCTGCATCCAGTTCTTCATACTTGTGACCATCCTTATTACGGGAATCGAGATGGGTATCGAAAATATTGAACACTTCATCATATTGTTCGAGATCAAGATGATAGAGCCCCGTGTGCCACCAAAGATGGTTGGCAAAATTGGAAGTCCCCCACATACCCGCGTGTTCGCGCATGAAACGGATTCCACCTGCTTGCCGGCCTCGCATTTCCATCACGTGGCTAACCGTGTGGACTGCATAGGGATTATCCGGACGAATCGACAAGGCGTGACGCGCCAGCTCTTCTGCACGGGCAAAATCGCGATTCTCTTCGAGCCCGAATGAGTAGAAACCGAGCACGAATTCGTAGCCCGGGATGCTCTCGTCCCAAAGGTTGAACACACGCGCCACAACATCGCGCTGCCCCGGCACATCGCCCAGCAAAACCATCGTGTAGTGGATCAATTCTAGAGCGAGAAGATCCATCGGATACTGGGTTAGAACCGCTTCCCATTTTTGCACGGCGCCAAAGAAGTCGCCTTGCACCCATGCGCGGACCGCCTCGTAATGGCCACGTTCGCGATCATTCGCCCCGGCAAGCAACCTCTCTGCCTGCGCGAGACTTTCAACCATCAGATCGTAAATCCGGGTTTCCATCGCCTGAGTCAGCCAACCGGCCTTGAACAGCCATCCCATCAGAAAATCCGGATGTTCGGCCAGTATCTCGTCTATCTCGGCGATTGCATCCCCGCGAAAGGACAATGACATGACGACTGCCCGCTCAAGACCACCAATGGCGGCGCGGTCGCGGTACGAGACTGGGACGCCTCTTACATCAACACAAGGCAATGGCTTGTTGGCAGCTGTTTGAACGATCATCAGGCGCGGTCCTTAACAATTCGGTTTAACCGCAAAATAGTCGCTTGACCCGAAATTGCACTCAGGATCGACACACTCACGAAAAATCTATCGTTTTGTCAGCTGGCGAGAGCGCGATTGTTAGTCGGCTTGGCGGTGAAGTGCCGCATAACCATCCCGTGTTTGTGGGGTTTTTATGTTCAAAACCTTGCCCGCAATCAGGTTACGCAGCATCTGCGCAGTTCCGCCACCGATGGTGAACATCCGCGCATCCCGCACCATGCGCTCGATCGGATTGTTACGGGAATAGCCGCCAGCACCGTGCAATTGCAATGCATCATTCGTAACTTTAACGGCCATTTCCGATGCAAAAACCTTCGCCTGAGCGGCAAGCATCGGTTCAGGGAAACCTGATTCCTGATATTCGGCACTTTTGGCAGCGCGCCAAATCATCATGCGCGCGGCATCGATTTGGATCGACATATCTGCCAACATCCATTGAAGACCCTGAAATTCGGCGATGGGTCTGCCAAACTGCTCACGCTGTTTGACATGCTCACAGGCTGCTTCGAAAGCCCCCTGCGCAATGCCAAGCGCCACCGTCGCCGCCCCAACACGCTGGGCATTATAGGCGTTCATCAATCCCGCAAATCCCCGTTCGATGCCTTCAGGTGGTGTGATCAGCCGGTCAAATGGAAGAGTCAGGTCGTTAAAATGAACGGCGGTTTCCGGAATGCCACGCAGCCCCATCGTCGGTTCACGCGCGCCAATGTCGAGGCCTGCCTCACCCAGGAACGCCATAAAACCGCCAATCCCTTTGAAAACGCCGTCCTCAATAACGCGGGCAAAAATCAAGTGCAGGCGCGACACTCCACCGCCCGTAATCCAGTGTTTGGAACCGTTAAGCACCCATTTATCGCCATTTCGAACAGCAGTCGTTGTCATTTCTGTCGCGGCACTTCCCGCGCCTGGCTCGGTAATGCAAATCGCGGGTTTGTCGCCAGACAGCACATGCTCGGCGGCTGTCTTGCGCTGTTTCGCGGTGCCATAGGCCAAAATAGCGCCCACCGCACCCATGTTTCCCTCCACGACAATACGACCAGAAACGCCACAGCAGCGGGCAAGTTCCTCCACAACCAAAGCGACCTCAAAACAGGATAGCTGCTGCCCTCCAAGGTCCTTGGGAACAGACATTCCCATGAAACCGGCTTGGCTGAGCGCAGTCACGACCTGCCTCGGATAGGCTTCTGTTCGGTCTGTTTCAAAAGCTGAGGGCCTTGCCACCTGTTCGGCCAAGGCGCGTGCACGCTGCTTCAATTCGGCTTGATCATCGGTCAGAAAATGCAGCGGATCGTCTTGAACAAATCTGTCGAACATCACGAAACTCCGATTGGGGAACTGCTGATATACTACATCATTTGCATTCTTAACGGTAACGAGTTTTTCGATTTATTTTCGTAAGTTTTTCCAATGTTAAAGGGCATTCAGAAAGGTTTGTATCAATGCATCCGTAGCGGCACCGTTCATTACCAGAGCACCAATATCCCGCATGTGCGGAGGATCACCAAACGGTACTGATCTTAACCCAGGCCAAACACCTGATTGTCCACGGCATACCGGAACAATGGCCACACCCAATCCTTCGCGCACCATGACCCGAATGGCATCCAGTGAGTCAATTTCCATTGTCGCATTGACCGAGATCTCGCGCGACTTCAAATGTGCCTCGATATCACTGCCAGCCCATGTCTTGCGATTGAACCAGATAAAGGGTTGGCACGTCAGCAGCGCATTTGCGTCGCCAGTGGCGTCTTGGGGCGCTATGACGACCAGCGGTTCATGCGCGATGTGGTGCCATTCGAGCCCTGGCACAGGATGCGGTGGTTTAGTGCAAACAACAACATCCAACCCACCCTGAGATAATTGCTTGGCAAGGTTATCGGAACTGCCGCTACGCACATCAAAGGACAATTCCGGGTGCAGGGCTTTTAGTTCGGCCAAGGCACCGGGTAGAAAACTGCTCAATACCGTCGGAACGGCACCAACGATCAGACGTCCGCGAACCAATTGGCCTTGAACCACGTCATGCGAGGAATCAAAGAGAGCCACGACTTTGCGCGCGTGGTCCACCAAGGCACGCGCCTTGAGCGTCGGTATCGGAGGCCGGGCAGTACGATCAAAAAGGACAACGCCCAATTCATCCTCTAATCCCTTGATCTGAAGACTTATTGCCGAATGAGAACGGCCTATTGCCTTTCCCGCCGACGCAAAAGATCCGGTGTCAACCACGGCAATCAAGATGCGCATCTGAAGAATGTTCATGGAACCAATAGCCAATACCTTTTAGCGCGCCCTGGACAATTTCATGCAATACTAAATGACCACGTCCCGCGGGTCCATCGGATCGGGTCGGCCAGCACAAAACGCCATTCCAGATCAGTCGCAATTATGATTTGAATACAGATGAACAACAGAGAGCAGAAACGTGATGGACCTAGAGGGATGCCCCGAAAAGCAAATAATGCAAGCATCACATCGGGTATGTTCCGTAGAAGAGACACTGGCACGCATCCTGCCCATGAAGCATGAGTTTGGCATCACACGCATCGCCAATGTAACCGGTCTGGATCGAGTCAATATTCCCGTCGCGATCGCAATCCGACCCAATGCGCGATCTATTGCAATCTCGCAAGGCAAGGGGCGAACCTATGCTCACGCCAAAACATCCGCCCTTATGGAGGCCATCGAGATCTGGCACGCTGAGCATTTCGAAGGCGAGGTTTACTACGCCAGCGCCGCAGATCTTTCGCGAACACATCAAATGATCGATCTATCCCGACTGCCGCGAACGCCGGGACCAGATTTGCCCATGACGATGCGAATGCATTGGGTCAAAGCTCTGGATCTGATGAGCGAAACGGAAAAACTGGTGCCCCTGGAGATGGTCCACGCAGATTACACACACCCGGTTTCGGGCGATTGCGGATTCTTCCCGGCAAGCACAAACGGTTTGGCCTCGGGCAACCATTTCCTCGAAGCGACCTGCCATGCGATTTGCGAGGTGATTGAACGGGACGCCTTGTCCGTGTGGTATCACTTGCCCGTCGATGCACGGCGCGCAACCCGGCTTGATCCGGGATCGCTCACCGCTGCAGGGCATGTCGCGACCCTTGAAAAATACTCAAACGCCGGACTGACCTGTGCAATGTGGGATGTCACAAGTGATGTTGGTGTGCCAACTGTACTCTGCCTGATTTATGAAAACGACACCGCGGCGGGGCATATTGGCCTTGGTTCAGGCACGCATCCGGATCCGGAAACGGCATTGCACCGTGCCATGAACGAAGCCGCACAAACCCGGTTGAATTATATCACCGGGGCACGGGAGGACTTGTTTCACGACGAATACAGTCTGCAAGGACGTCAGCACAAAAACGATTCCTTTGCCGACTTGCTGATCGAGCATCCACAGATGCGCAAAATCAGTGCAATGACCGGAGTCGTCAATAGAACCCTGCAGGCCGATCTTGAGTGGCTTAAGGCAAAACTCGGCGCGGCGGGCATTGAAGAAATTACCGTTGTCGACCTGACGCGCAGGGAATTCGGGATCCCGGTGGTGCGGGTGGTCATTCCGGGTCTGGAAGCGCCCCACGACGATGCCACGTACATTTTGGGTGACAGGGCAAAGAGCGCAAGGGGTCGGATCACGATATGATAATCGTCCTCGCGGGCCCGTCCATTGCAACGCTCAAACCGCCCTGCATGGGTAAGATCGAGATACGCCCCCCCGCTCAACAAGGGGATATCTATCTGGCCGCTTTGGAAAAACCGGATGCGATTGGTGTTATTGACGGGTATTTCGAAGGTGTTCCTGCGTTGTGGCACAAGGAAATCTTATGGGCCATGGCGCAAGGCATTCCCGTCATGGGCGCTTCCAGTATGGGGGCGCTTCGGGCGGCAGAGCTGGAAGCCTTTGGCATGATCGGTGTCGGCGCGATCTTCGAAGACTACCGTGACGAAAAGCTGGAGGATGACGATGAAGTTGCGCTTTTGCACGGCCCGCAGGAAGTTGGATACCCCGCGCTAAGTCTTGCAATGGTAAACGTGCGTGCGACGCTCAAGGCTGCGCGCGAGGCCAAAAGCATAACGCATTCTCAAACAGAACAGATTCTGAAGTTGGCGAAATCAGAGTTCTACAAAACCCGGACCTGGGACAGCGTCTTTGGCGCAGTAGACTCCAGTATTCTGTCAGAGCGAGAGGCTCATGATCTGCGCAACTGGATCAAAACCCACGGCATTGACCAAAAGAAGTTAGACGCGATGGCGCTTATTGATCGACTTGAGAACGGTCAGTTCGAACTCCCCCAGCCAAATTATCATTTTGAGGAAACCGATCTTTGGCTCAATGCCACAAAGGTCTGGCGCCAACGAGAGAGATCCAAACCCAACATTGAGGAAGACGGGTATCGGCTGCTTGGGTCCATAACCGCATTGGACGAATAGACGGAAGCTCTTTTTTGCGTTAGCCATGGGGGAGCAACGGCAACTGGAGAACACCGTATCATGGCCGGAACGCGGTTCAAATTGTTCCCCCAACCCCGATTTTTGGACGATTATCGAGAGCCTGAGATTGTTGAGGTTTCTTCACCCGCCGGCAGCCTTGCGCCGGGTCCTTCTGATGATCGTATGTACACTATTTTTCCCATTGGGAAAGAAGATCCCTACGGCATTGCGCCTGATGGTTCCGCAGTCCTCGCACCACCATGGCAAGGCGCAATAGAACCAATGGCAATGCCGGATGCGGAAGGTCACTTTGACTATCTGGAACCTGGCACGCCTCAGTTTGAAACAGCGCATCTGTTTGGTACCGTGCGCTTTGTGATGGACATCTGGGAGGATTATTTTGATCGCCCGATCCCGTGGCAAAGCGACAAGACACATGATCGCCTTGAGCTCACCATTCTGCACTCGCTGGAGAACGCCTATTCCGGGTATGGTTTCATTGAAATGGGTGTGGATCTCTCGACGGGCATTCTGAAACCTTTCAGTTTGAACTTCGATGTAATCGCACATGAACTAGGTCACGCGATCATCTATTCCGAGATCGGCGTGCCAGATCCGAACAATGTCACAGGCGAATACTTCGGGTTCCACGAAAGTGCCGCCGATCTTGTCGCGTTGTTATCCTCACTGCATTTCAATTCCCTGGTGGACCTGCTGCTGGAGAATACCAGCGGCAATCTTTACATGCTGAACGCCGTGAACCGGATGGCGGAACTTTCAGAAAACAAGCAGATCAGGATCGCGGCAAATGACAAACGGCTGAGCGAATTTGCCCAGGGCTGGGTCAAGGAACACCACCTTTCGCAACCTTTGACCGGGGCATTCTTTGATATTCTAGTCGATCTTTTTCACGAAATGCTGCTGGATTACGATGCCATTTCACCCGAAATGGAGGATCTGTCAGATCAGCTTCTGGCGACATCGCAATATGCCCCAGTAATGCAGGACCTGTTTGACGAAGCCTACGCCGCCAATCCGGATAAGTTCAAAATGGCGCTGCTGGATGCGCGTGATATTCTGGGTACATATTTGGCTGATACCTGGCAAAGACTGAGCCGACAGGACCTGAATTTCGTTGATGTCGCTGATGTTTTTCTCGACGTTGACCGCGCGCATACCGGCGGGCGGTTTGAACGCCTCATAGAAGGAAATTTTAAACTGCGCGATATTGGCTATGTCGAAGTTGGCCCGCAACTGGAACCTTTAGGCAAGGATAGTCACGCAAATTCGGTACGTACGATTGTTCCATTGGACTGAAAAACGAGAATACGCTAAGTATTGAATAGAACCGGCTAAACGGGAGTAATTTTCGCTCCTGAAAGGAAAAAAGTTATGTCAGAATCAATCTTTGCATCTTCATCCATTGTCTTGTTCGGCCGCGAGGTTGATGATCTGGCGGTGATCAAAAAAGCCGCGGCCACGGCGACAACTTTCAGCAAGGACAAGAACCAGTTCGCTCGAATTTATGGATTTACATATGACGGGACGTACTATGAGATTCCCACGCCTGTATTGTTCATGACGAGCAGCAAGGGGGTCAAGGCGTCGACTGTCGATGTACCCGGGCCGAACCCGAAGGAAAAGAAGTTCTTCGAAAGCCTGCTGGCATGGACCGTAAGCCAAAAGGATGAGACCGTGCGTCTCGATGTAGACCAGGGCAAATTTGAAGACGTCTTGCTCGCAGTTGGGATCGATGGGATGGGCACAGGTGTTGGTGCAAACCGTGTATCGGGCGCCAAAGTTTCGGGCGCCAAGGTCTCCGGGGCCAAGGTTTCTGGTGCAAAAGTATCCGGAGCTCGGATTTCAGGCGCGCGCGATTAGAAAAGGCTAGCGTCGCGCCTCAAAGCCCTGCGCGTTTCATGCCATCATAAAAGTGCTGAGTATCCTCTGCGAACTTGTCCGGCTGTACCGACGCCCAGCGTTCAACAGAGAAATTGGGATGCGCTTTGCGCACCAAATCTGCCTGCGCCCGAGCTTCATCGAGACGATCCAGATAGGCATAGCTCGCCGCGAGGATACGACGACCTTCGGTGGGATTCTGCATTGTTTGAATTGCGTTTATTGCGTCTTCATATTGCTCGAGCGCGAAATAAGCGCCACCCAGATGCCAGATGTATTGGTCGGGGTAAAACGGGTTTAGGCGCATGGCTTTTTGAAGCATTTCGACAGCTTCTTCGGAACGTCCCATGTGCACCAATGCATCTGCCATGTCTGACATGACATCGGCGTCGTTTGGATTTAGCTTCAAAGCCCGCTCATAAGAGTTAATCGCCGGATCGTGCTCTTTGCGGTAAAGATGCGCAAAACCAAGTTCGCCAAAACCACGCGCGTCGGCCTCGTCCAGATCAATCGCCTGGCGTGCAAAAATCAATGCATCATCCAATGCAGCTTCTGGGTTGTCAGCCCAATCATAGCGCCAGTCCAGGTTGAAAGTACGGGATTTTGCCGCATAGGCACGTGAATACCGTGAATCACTGGTAATGGCGTTCTCGTACAGCCCACGTGCCTGACGTACTTCCGGTTGCGTATATTTGTGCACGTGTCGATGACCTTTGAGTACAAACCCGTAGGCCATCAGATTGGCTGGCGGCAACAAGCGCATACGATCCCGTTCAGTCGCTTCAATCCGCGCGGCTGTCGCGCTGACAATGATCTGCGTGATCTCATCCTGCAGATCAAAGATATCTTCGACGTTACGGTTGTATTGTTCACCCCAAATGGTTCGGTCTTGCAAGGCGTCCAGGAGTTGTAGAGTGATACGGATCCGGGAGCCGGCCTTGCGCACCGTCCCGTCGACCGCATAACGGACACCCAACTCCCGCGCGGCCTGTGCCGGCGATTTAGTACGGTCCATATACATATTCGCGGATCCGCGCGCGATCACGAAAAATTCCTGAAACCGTGACAGATTGGTGGTGACGTCTTCTGTCAAGCCTTCTGCAAACCACTGATCATCCGTGTTGCTCCCCTGAAATCCAAAAGGCAGAACGACGATGGACTGGTTCGCGATGGGGCGTTCTTTGAACTCAGCAGAGTTTTCGAGGTTGCGGCGCAGTCCTGGCGTCATGGCCGCGGTCGTCGGGTTTTCATGCACTTGAAAGACATCGATTGTTCGGCCGATGTTCTTGAAATCCTGACCGCCAAGATATTCGTAACCATAGCCTAGCTTGTTGCTGACATGATCATAGGCGGCGCCTGAAATACACACTTGCCCAGGTGAGGCAAAAGCTTCAATCCGAGCCGCAATGTTGATGCTTTCACCGGTAATTTCATCGCCACTGACAAGTATTTCACCAAGATTGATGCCAAACCGGAACCAGATCTGCTCTTCTTCCGACAAACCTTCGTTTTCAACCGCCAGCGTTTTTTGCATTTCTACTGCAAAAGTAACTGCGTCGACGGCGCTTTCGAACACCATAAAAGCATTGTCACCTGCTGACCCCTTGAAATCACCGGAATACGCGCGAATGGATTCACGGAATTTTTCCAGTCGGTTAGCAACTGAGATGGTTGTACCGACCTCATCCACGCTCATCATGCTGCTAAAATTTGCCACGTCGGCAAAAACGATCGCCACAAGGCGTCGCCTGAGATTTCTGCGCAATCCAGATGTATTCTCTGTGCTACTCACGGCCCTCTTTCCAACAGGTCGGTGTAAATGAAAGGTCGCAGGATTGCATCACCGTTTCAATGACCTGCTCTCTTTTGGCTAACCATTCCGAACCCAAAATACCAGCAATTACGATATCTTTTCTTTCGCCTTCAACGAACCACCCTTCACGGAACTTCCCCTCATCAATAAATCCAAGCTTATTGATTGCCCGTTTCGTTGCAGCATTGTCATCACGATAAAAGGTTGTAACCCGGTGCAATCGCAGGCGCTTGAATGCAAGATCCAAAACGCACACCGCCATTGCCGATGCCAGTCCCTTCTTCCTGAAAGGCTTGGCAACGAAGAAGGGCAGCACCCCATCTCCTTGGATGTAGTTTACAGATTCCAGCCCCGCGATACCAAGAGGTTCACCGTTTTCAGTTTCGGCAATGAACCAAAACCCGCAGGGAGATTTTTGATATTCGATGGATTTGCTCCAACTTTCACGAAGCGCGTCCTCACTTGTTGGAACGGGAAGCGACCTATCAAAAAGGGCGACGTCCTGAAAATCCCAGAACCAGTTTGAAATATTTGCAATGTCGGCAAGCGCCAAGGGACGCCAGGTGATGTCTCCAGTGGTTTCTATTGACATAGAGTTATTCCTATCAAACTTTTTAAAAATTGATCGACGCCGACCGCGCGTTTCAGCTCCGTGACAGCGTTTCGCAAAAGAAACTACGTCGAGAATGTTAATAACCCAAAGTATGACCGCCCTTACCCGCTTTGCAACATTTTTAAGCACTCAGTTCAGCATTCCACTGTCCAGGATCGCAGGAAAAAACTGACAAGGCTCCAATTTCAAAAAGTCTTTTTATGGCGTAGACGTCTGAAACCGGGCTGGAAAAGGTTCAATCCATTCTCAAAAGACCTCAAACGCCAAACCCGTAAAATGCACGTTTTGATGGACAGAGAAAATCTGCGCGCGGCTGACCCAAAACACCAAAACAATTCCATTTTTATCTGATAACGGAGCATTAAGCGCTCACATATAGTAGTTTTTCAGGTTTCTTGAGAGTTCCAATGCACCTGAAGAACGACGCTATAGCTGGGGACACCACCAAGCTGCTGGTCGATGCACTGGCGCTGCCCGCCTTCATTGTTGGTTTGGATCACTCTGTAATCTTCACAAACGCCCTGGCAGACACCCTCTTGCTGGATAGCGAGGGTAATTCGCTTCTCGGTCGTTCCATACAATCCCTTCTCTCGCAGGACAAAGAAACCCAGTGCTTGGACGAACCGTTCTTTTCCCTCACGCAGACCGCTACCCGTACTGTCCGTCTCAATTCTGTCGGATCCAAAAGCGTCGAATTTTCTGTTTCCGCCCTGAAAGATCCGCAGGGTTCTGTCTTCAGCTATTTGTTTCAATGGCAACGACCTACGGAACAATCGCTCCAAGACGGGTCAGATGCGACCGGCCTGCATCGCGACACCAAACCAAGACATGTGGGAAAAGCCGCTGAAAAAACGGGTCAATCCAGCTGGGAGACGCGCTGTCATATCGAGAACGATTGGCGTTGGCAAACAACGATATTAAGCGCGAACCACGCTATTTGGGACCATGATTTTGAGCGAGATCAGCATTTTGTTTCCGAGACCTGGCGTCAACTGCGAGGTCTTTCTCAAGACGATCCATTCCCAAAATCCAATGAGGCTTGGTTGGAAACCATTCATCCCCAGGATGTTGACCATATTAAGAATGAGCTCCGGCGTCTCGATTCCCAGGAGACAGACATCATTGACTACAAGTTCCGGCAAAAACACACGCTCGGACATTGGGTTTGGTTCATGAGTAGCGGTCGTGTCATGCGCCGTGATAAATCGGGCCTGCCGGCGCGTATCATCGGGACTGATACGGACATTACCGATATCAAAACTGTCGAGTTGGAACGACACCGGATGGCAGATCGTCTGCATATCGCAATGGAAGCCGCTGGCATGGCGAGATGGGAATTCGACGTAGGAGCGAATTATGCGTATTGGGACGATCGCATGCTTGAGATCTTTGAGATCACGGATGGCATAAATATACGCAGCTCAAACGCTTGGGCAAACTACATTTATCCAGACGACAGAGAAGCAACACTCGCATTAGCGGCAGAATGCCTTGAACAAGGGAAAGACATAGCATGCGATTATCGTCACATGCGAAAAGACGGAAGCATCAGGCATATCCGGACACGCGGCAAATACGTTCGCGATAAAGAACACGGAGCACGATACTACGGCGTCAACTTTGACGTAACGCGCGATTACGAGCGCGCAGAAGAACTTGAACAAGCGCGGGCCCGTCTGGAACATGACAGCCGCCACGACGCACTCACGGGTTTAGCAAATCGCAGATACCTCGACGATGTATTCACGCGACAGTCGCAATATCTGGACCGCGCAGATCTCAGGCCCGCAATCCTTCACTTTGACATCGATTATTTCAAGCAAATAAATGACACTCTTGGACATGATGCAGGTGATGCCACTCTGAAACACGCCGCAGAAATCCTGAGAAAAAACGTGCCCGAAGATGCATTGGTTGCCCGCGTGGGGGGAGACGAATTCGTCGTGCTCCTGCTGAGTGCGCCCGACCCTTCCGAGTTGGAAGAAATAGCCAAGAATATCATTGGCGACATGTCACAACCGTTTTTTTATGGATCTCAACAATGCAATACGGGAACCAGCATTGGCATCGCTGTAGCCGAAGATGCGGAACCCTTGGACAACGGGTTGTTCATCAACGCCGATCTTGCACTCTATGCGGCAAAAAAGGCAGGTCGCGGCCGGCTTCAGTTTTTCACCCGAGAAATGAAAACAGAGGCGCGCCGTCGGAAAAACTCTTTTGACGCTCTGCTGGCGGGATTTGATAACGGCGAGATAACTTGCCATTACCAACCACAGTTTGACGCACAAACCTTGGAAATGACGGGTTTGGAAGCCCTTGTGCGGTGGGAAAGCAAGAAATTTGGGTTGATTATGCCAGATGAGTTTCTGTCGACCGCCGAAGACATGGGTCTAGTGGCGCATTTCGACGAACTCGTCTTGAGGAAGACACTGCACGATCTTGAAAAATGGGAAATGCAAGGATTTGATATCCCAAGAATTTCCGTCAATGTTTCATCGCATCGACTGAACGACCCTACTCTGATCAAACAGTTAAAACCTATGGGTATTCCGGAGGGTAAGATAGCATTTGAATTGCTTGAGTCCGCATTTCTGGATCTAAAAAACGAAGTTATCGAACGGAATCTAAAACAGATAGAACGTATGGGTATCGACGTGGAAATCGACGATTTCGGGAGCGGGCATGCCTCGATAGTAAGCTTGCTACAAGTTGCCCCGAAGCGTTTGAAAATCGACCGTTTTTTGATTGAGCCAATTGTGGCTTCAAATCGTCAGCGAGATTTGATCAAAACCATTATCGGGATCGGCCAAATGCTCGATGTACAGGTTGTCGCAGAGGGCGTAGAATCCTGGGAACATGTCAAGGTCTTGCAGGAAATCGGATGCTGTTACTTACAAGGATACGGTCTGGCGCGCCCTATGGACGCTGAAGGGGTGAGTACATTCATGCGAGAGTTGGTAACCAAAAATGGATGTCTGGCATTTGGTTGAAAACGTACATTCGAGCGCCTTGGAGCTGGCAAAATGGGGCTATCTCATGTCGTATTAACCGATTGCTCCCCTAGCCCCGTCACGAAATGGCCAGACCAAATTTACCGAGATCCCAACTTGCAAAAATTCGACTCGAATCATGATTTCGAGATGACATTTGTTCTGACTGCATCATTGCGTGATTTCGCATAACAAAAAGTCCTCGGCGCGATTAATCTTGTCGTTTCGCGACCATGTTGCCACACCATGTTCGGGAGCGCTGTAGCTTGTGAGCAAGTCCATACCTTTGAAAAACTAATTCATAAGTGCTTGATCGGTATAAACCGGTCGCTTCTTCCTCGATCGTTTCAATAGGGTCTACGTGATTTTCTCTATTCTTGTCTTCGTCGCAGCACGGTGTACGATCGTTCGGTTCGGTGGGTTAACTTCTCAAGGAGGAAGTTGAGGCATTCTGCACCTGAAAATCGCGGTTGCTCGCAAGACTCCCCGTTGGATCCTAAATCTGATTTCAGTTGTGCATCGGCGCCAGATTTTTGGTGACGTGCCGCTGATTCTTTCAACAGAAAGCCTCGCTCAATCGATCCGGTTCAACAGTTAGGATGCGACGCAGCTTGTGCGGCGTGGCGGAAGCGCTCCCAACCTTACTATGAAAACACTTCGGGAACCCTGGCAGAAATGACGTGCCTTTAGACCTGTTTGATATGCCAGCAAAGCACAGCCTTTCGAACAACAATTTTCGCAAAATCCGCTCCGCATACACCACACGGCCCTTTGCATGGTCGCATTCTTGCGCAAAAGACCCAGATGTTTAGCTTAGCCGGGCCACGTGAAAACTGTATCATACCTGTTATGTTTTGGTTGAGCGTGGGGACGCGAAAGACCGTGTATTTGTCGCTGCAAAGAGTTGACTAATCGACAGTTTTGGGGCGGTGATTCTCAAGTGCTTTGATGCACGTGAACGTATTCTTGGGCAGGACAATCGACAGCTCCATCAAATTGTGTGCGGCGTTACCTACCAAGTCTGTCAGGGTACATGGACCATCGCTGATTAGAACCGTCGAAGACGATCAGCGTGCAGAAACACGCGAGGCGCAAACGCGTCCGGTGAGTCCCAATCCGCGCGCATTTCAGGGGCTGTTCGCATCCAATTCCAATCTGACCATGCTGTTTTATCCGGATAATGACCTTGGCTTGCTGAAAACATCTGTCACGAGACCTTGATGCCGTGATGTTAGCAGCTTCGCCTCAAGCCTTTTAGCGGGTGGCGGCAGCGCCGCTTACGCGGCACCTAATCGCCGGCCAGTATATCCGCCGGTTCGCGACATCCAGCATTTTGGTAGCATTCGGAAAGTTTCGCTGCCCCTCCTCAGTCTGCGCTAAGATTTCTATGCGATCAAACGGGTGCTTACTCATCGTCACTCATCCCAAGTTCAAACTCCAGTTGTTCACTTGAACAAGAGAGCAACATTCCTGATTTGCCGAAGGATGACACTATCGCTTCGCGGTGACAAAGACGCAGAACATTACTCTTGATTGCGTTTTGCGTTTAATCGTAAGCAGCCGAAAATCCCCCCCGCAGCCGTCGCGGCTGAGATACCGACCAAATATCACGGGCTTAAAATCTCGCGCGAAGCATTGCCCATTTAGGTGTACGTTACCGGGCTCCGATGATCGTGCACATCAGTATTGCAGTTTCGTTTGAGCTATTTTTACTGAGTTTCGTTCACAATCATTCGAGTTGCCGCCCGCCAAACTGTAGTGCTGGGACGCATCCATGTAGACGTCTTAGCGCCCTGTTTCGGTACCACCACATTGGTTGGTCGCTTTAACATCTCTGCTCGCACCTGCGGCTTCTTCAGCGCAGCCGCACCAGCAGAAGCTACATTTTTTTGACTCATGTATACATGTGTGCTTGTATGCAAACAGGGGGAGACTTTGAAAAATCTTTCAACCAGCCTGTCTGATGCATCGCGGAACTTTGCCGCGACGATAGACAAAAACAAACCCATGGGCGGTCAAATCTACGACGCCATCCGGCTCAGCATCATTCTGGAAGAATTGAAGCCAGGCGGAACGATCAACGAAACGGCTCTGGCATCTTGGTTTAACGTTAGTAGAACGCCAGTCCGGGAAGCGTGTCAAAAATTGATTGAAGATGGCCTTGTTGAAACGCGAAGCAAGGTTGGAACAGTGGTGGCATCTATGGACGAAGCCCGGGTGCGCGAAGGAATTATCATCCGCAGGGCGTTAGAACGTGAAGTTGTGCGCTTGCTATGCAAAAGCGACGTCGACTTTAGACCTCTGGATAAAATCATCGCACTGCAACGCGTCGCTTTGAGCCATGAAGATCACATTGAGTTCTTCCGCGTTGATGAAGAGTTGCACGCGACCCTCGCGACGCTCGCAGGAATACCGTCTGCCTGGCGTTTGTCGCACTCCGTCAAGGCGCATACGGACAGGGCACGGATATTGCTCACAAGGCATTTGCCAAACCGCATCAATACCGCATTTGATGAGCATCTGGAAATCATCGAGGCGATCAAGTCACGCGATGTCGAACTGGCACAGGCTCTGATCAACAAACATATCAATTCGGCCCTGGAATCTGTAGGTCACCATGTTTGATCTGGAACAAAATTCTGCAACCAAGTGTATTGTTTTTCTCGCTGCGAAGCGATTGGGGCGGTCTATCAAAACTCGACGATCGGTATGTTTGCAAATTGAAACCAATAGGTCTGGCTCGATCGAAGCTGCAATGGTTTCCGCGTCGCTTGAGCCTGTCCGTGATCCGAAAAACTCCAAATCGCGCTACTTACTACTGCAAAATCAAATATCTAAGAGACTGAAATATAAAACCGGTACGGTGCATCACATCGAGGCGGATCGGTATGCATCGAGGCGATATGTGACAGACCTTTACGACTGGAAATACTTGCAGCCAAAACCCGACTGGCTCGAGCATGGCTTAAAAAGCCCTGTTACCGTTGACGCGGCACGAAAGGAGCATTCTCTTTTGGCAGCGTCTTTTCTTCGGATTGAGGAAGGACCGGTTATGAGGAAGCATCCAGGATTGTTGCGCATTGTGTCCTGCGGTTTTTTTAGGCGGACAAAACAAAGCTATACCGTCGTGGATCCCTCCAAGGGATTTAACGCTCGGTCGCAAAAGCAGGTCGCGTCGCGCACAGCATTTTCTTGGGTACGGGTGGGGCGCACAAGGCGGTTTCAAATCGAAACAAGGGAAACGACGCGATTTCGGACCATCACCTGCGAGGTATCAGACAGCCCATTCAAGATCGGTGCTGCAAATGGCGAACTGTGGTCAAGGTCAACGCTAAATGATCTGAACTATTTGGTGAACAGCAAGTTTATCGCGAACTGTGAGATCAGAAAACTATCGCAAGAGGATGACGCCCCGAATTCAGCTAGAAACGCGGCGCCGGGTCTCGTTCAAAAATGCCTATTGGCGAGGTTAGCCGCATGAAAGAGGTATGGCGCTGGTTTGGGCCTCAAGACATGGTCTCAATTGAGGAAATCGTACAAACAGGTGCGAGCGGCGTAGTTTCAGCATTGCACCATCTCGCCAACGGCGCGGTTTGGGCACCAGAGGAAATCAAAAAACGTAAGGCTGAAATCACAACGCATGACGATGGCAGGCCAACCGGATTGACTTGGGATGTCGTGGAAAGCCTTCCGGTGTCCGAGGAGATTAAAACCCAGACCGGTGCATGGCGCGCGCACATCGAAAACTACAAGACCAGCTTAGAGAACCTGGCGGCTGAAGGCATCAAAGTCGTATGTTATAATTTCATGCCCGTGCTTGACTGGTCGCGCACCGATTTGGATTGGGTACTGAACGATGGCGCAACTTGCATGCGGTTTGACCTCGTCGACTTTGCAGTTTTCGATCTTTTCATTCTGAAACGGCCCGGTGCGGAGGTTGATGTGCCCCGCGACATACAGAAAAAAGCGCGGGACCGTTTTGAAACCATGGCGGATGAGCAGCGGCAAGCGCTGGTCCAGAATGTGGTTCAGGGCCTTCCTGGCGCCAACCAAAGTCTGACACATGATGATTTGCGCGTGTATCTTGCGCGATATCGCGGAATAGATGCCACGCTTCTGAAAGAAAACCAATACGCGTTCTTGAGGGAGGTTGTGCCAGTTGCGGAACGTCTCGGCATGCGCCTGTGCTGCCATCCCGATGACCCGCCATTTCCCCTGCTGGGACTGCCACGCGTAATGTCCACTGAACAAGATTACATGGAACTCGTCCAAGCAATTGACAGTCCAGCAAATGGCATAACACTTTGCAGCGGTTCATTGGGTGTCCGGGCCAAAAATGATCTGCCTGGGATGATGCAGCGTTTGGGAAAACACGTGCATTTCTTACATCTCAGGAACGTGCATCGCGACAGCGAGATCGTACCTACATCATTTCATGAAGCCGCGCATTTGGCAGGATCCACCGACATGGTGGCATTAATTGCCGCGGTCCTTGCGGAAGAAACACGTCGTTTCACAACCGGTGAGACAGTTTGTGAAATTCCAATGCGACCGGATCATGGCCATAAGATTGCGGATGATTTCAAACGTCCGGTCCAGCCGGGTTATCCTTACATTGGCCGATTGCGCGGGCTTGCGGAAATACGCGGTGTTTCGGCAGCGCTGGTGTCCTCTTTTGCTCAGCATTCCCTGACCAAAGATGATGCGGAGTCTGACCCGTGAGATATCATTGTGTTTATGACTGCGCCCCAGAAAGAAGAGGCGATCCAGAGAGGACCGGCGTTGGAACATGTCACGCTTGTGCGACCATCAAACGTCGTAAGCCTGCAGGCGTATTTGCGTTAATACCTGATGCAGGCTTTTCGACCGATCAAAGCCTTTCTCCAAACTTTTTCTCGCTTGACGCCTATTTTCTAGCGATCCCTGCGATCCACAAAAGTGAGTTATTTTCGAATTTCACAGAGGTACGCGATGGTTAGGCACAAACCGATGAGACTTGCCGTTATTGGCCTTGGGATGGCCTCAAAACCACACCTAGCAGCTCTGAAACGGCTTGCGGGCACGGTTGAAGTTGCGGGCGTGACCAATCGCAACGGGGCACGTCGCCAAAAAGTGGCTGATCAGTTCGGATGGCCTTGCTTTGTGGACATCGACGCCATCTGCAACTGTGAGACAGTGGATGGCGCCATAATCATCACGCCGCCCAATGCCCGACATGAAATCGTGGATAAACTATCTGCAGCGGGCAAGCACATCCTGATGGAAAAACCCGTAGAGCGTTCTTTTGAAAACGCGCGGCGGATCGTCGATCTTTGTGAGAAACGAGAGGTTGCGCTTGGTATTGTCTTTCAGCACCGCTTTCGAGCCGGTGCTGTCGCGTTGCGCGATCTTATTCAATCCAAAAGACTTGGAGACATCTACCTAGCGCGAGTGACGGTGCCTTGGTGGCGCGACCAAAGCTATTACGATCAAGACGGCAGAGGGCAATACGACTCCGATGGTGGCGGCGTTTTGATTACTCAAGCCATTCATGTCCTTGATTTGATGTTGAGCCTCACCGGGCCGGTCAGTTCAGTTGTCGCGCTGAAGGGCACCACGCCGTTACATCAGATGGAAGCGGAGGATTTTGCGTCAGCCGGCTTGCGATTTGAGTCCGGAGCCATGGGATCGATTGTCGCAACAACTGCCAGCTTCCCGGGCAGCGCCGAAACCTTGGAACTGGATACGCAACATGCAGCATTGCGCCTGACCGCGGGCGAGCTGGTTGTACATTGGCGCAATGGAGAAACGGACAAATTTGGCGAAGTAACCGGGACCGGCGGCGGCAGCGATCCGATGGACTTCCCATGTGACTGGCATCAAAGCTTGATCGCGGACTTTGCCGCCAACTGGCAAGCAGGTACGCCGCCCTCGGTTACAGGGCGCTCCGCATTAAATGTACACGCGTTGATTGATGCCATTGAGCGTTCCGCCCAAAGCGGACGTCAAGAAAACGTGGAGACATTGGTATGACCGCTCTCAAATTCGCAGCCCTCGGATTGGATCACCGCCACATCTACGGCATGGCCCAGGGCATGGTGGATGTTGGCTGCACCTTTTCAAGTTACTGGACAAAAAGCGAACCACAGCCTTTGGCCGGTTTGGTCAAGCGGTTTCCGGATGTGCCGCGTGAACATGATTTGCAAGCAATTCTGGATGATCCTGAAATCGCATTGGTGCTGATTGCAGCACCACCTGCCGATCGTGCGGCGCTTTCATTACGGGCCATGCGACATGGCAAAGACGTTATGCTGGACAAGCCGGGCTGCCTGACGCTGCAAGAGCTGGCTGAAATTGAGGCCTGCATTAAATCTACGGGCAGGATCTGGAGTGTGAATTTTTCAGAACGTTTCGAGGTGCCTGCCGTCACCTTGGCCGATGAGCTTCTGGCTGAGGGCCGCATCGGACGCGTGGTCCATGTTCTGGCGGTTGGGCCACATCGATTGAATGCGCCTATGCGGCCGGATTGGTTTTGGACCGCGAAAGACTATGGCGGTATTTTGGGCGACATCGGCACCCATCAAATCGACCAGTTCTTACATTTTACGGGTTCGACAGACGCCACGATCACGCGTTCAACCGTTGGTAATTTAAACACGCCGGATCATCCGGAGTTTCAAGATTTTGGAGAGTTGAACTTAAGCAGTGACACGGCGCATGGGTATGTGCGGTTAGATTGGTTTACGCCGGATGCTGCACCAAATTGGGGTGACGGGCGGCTGACGATTTTAGGCACAAAAGGCTTTATTGAACTGCGTAAATACATGGATATCGCAGGTCAGCCCGGAACGGATCATGTGTTTCTGGTCAATGGCTCGGACTGTACGCGCTTTGATGCTTCCCAAGCGGGCACACCATATTTTGCGCGGCTGCGTACTGACATTGAGCGGCGCAGCGAAACGGCCTGCCCACAACGCCACACGCTGACCGTGATGCGGTTGGCGATAGAAGCACAACAAAAGGCAATTCATTTGAACTAAGCGACGAGGTCGCAAATTAGCAGGAGCTCTGCACCCACCTTGGAGGAGAAACTATAATGAATATCAAACAAATTATCACCGGGGCGTTCACAGCCGCCCTTCTCGCGGGTCCAGCATTGGCGGACACTTGGCCCAGTAAACCCATTCAACTGATCGTGCCTTGGGGAGCAGGCGGCGCGACCGATCAGGTGACACGTGTTGTCGCGGCGGAACTTGAAGGCGCCTTGGGACAAAGCGTCGTCGTTGTAAACCAGCCCGGCGCTTCTGGATCGATTGGGTCGCAAGCCGCATGGGATGCGACGCATGACGGATACACCTGGACTGCTGGTGCAGCAAAGGATCTGGGCACTTATGCTGTCACAGGCAAAATGGACACATCGATTAAGGATTGGGACCTCTACCTGAATTCCGCTCTGGCGAGCGTTATCAGCGTTCCGGCCAATTCGGACATCACGAATTTGGATGAGTTTCTGGCCGCTTTGAAAGCCGGTGGTCTCAAGGTCGGTACGTCCGGGGTCAACTCGGCTGGGCATTCCACTATCGAAGCGCTTTCGGCAGCCGTTGATGGCAGCTACGTACACGCATCATATGATGGTGGAGCCAATGCAGTTTTGTCGACTGTGTCGGGTGAAACAGACGCAACGACACAGCTTATTTCTGAACAGATCGACATGCTCCGCGCGGGTCAGCTCAAGGCAATTGCAATCATTTCGGACGCAGATGTTGAGGTTCCAGATGTCGGGACCGTGACTGCAGTGACCGCAGCGCTGCCGGATTTTGCCGTTGCACCGATCTATTTTGGCCTCTTTATGCCTGGCGATGTTCCGGCAGAAGTCAAAGAAAAAATGCAAGCTGCTTGGAATGACGTCATTGCGAATTCAGCAGCACTCGCCGAGTACACTGAAGGTCGTGGCTCGATCAAAACTGTTTATTCGGGAGACACCGCGCAAGATAAAGTATGGGCATCCATTCAATTGAATGCATGGCTGTTGCATGACAGCGGACAGTCATCCGTGGATCCAGATAAACTGGGCATTGCGCGTCCATAAATGGAAACCAAGGCGTCGCCGCGTTTTGTGGCGACGCATCTGTATTGCATTGCCCAAAACCGAAAAATAGTCATCATGACCAACGCCAAGCTGGACCGGGCCCTAGGGGTTCTATTCGTTCTGATCGGAAGTCTCGTTACTTACGGTGCGGCTTTGATGCCGCGCTACGGCGAGCGGGACGCCCAAATCTATGAAGCACCCGGATTCACACCGGCGCTTTTGGGTATCGCATTGGCTATCTGCGGTGTGCTTTTGGCATTCCGACCTGCGAGTGACACGCAAAACACATCGTTCTGGGACGAAGTTGCCGGGTCATCAACGTCGCGAAAGCGGGCCGGCGCGGCATTAGGGTTAACCCTCACGTATGGCGGCCTACTCTTTGGCAGAGTTCCCTATTTCGCGGCCACATTCGTTTTCGTCTTTGCTTTCATTTGCACGTTCGAATTGCTTTTACGCCCCGCAGACAAGGCCAATCTGCGACCAACTTATTTGAAAACGATTGTTGCCGGCGCCGTGATCGCCACACTTTGTGCCGGGATTTCGCAATACGCCTTCGAAACCGTGTTTCTGGTTCAACTGCCCTGAGGTCGACATGCTGGATTACGCCGCACTAACGACTGCCTTTGGCAATGCTTTGACAATTGACCATTTGTTTATATCGCTGTGGGCGACCCTTCTCGGTGTTATCATCGGCATGTTGCCTGGACTGACTGCCACGATGGGGTTGGCCCTTTTGACAACCCTTACCTTTCAAATGGAAAGCAGCGCGGCTATCACTGCCTTGTTGGCAATGTATGTCGGCTCGATCTATGGTGGAAGCCGCACCGCGATTATCCTCAACATGCCCGGCACACCCGCCAGTGCCGCAACGACACTGGATGGGTATCCATTGTCGCGACAGTCCAAAGCGCGTGAAGCGCTGGGTCTTGCGACAATTGGATCCCTGTGCGGCACGCTACTGGGTGTTTTACTGCTGGTCTTCACAGCACCCGTTTTGGCAAATTACGCTTTGCGATTTGGGTCGTATGAGTTCTTTTGGCTAGCGCTCTTTGGTGTCGTCATCTCGGGGCGTTTGACGTCGATGGATGACCCTCTCAAGGGCTGGATCGCCGGATTTTTGGGCCTGATCATCGCCATGATCGGCCAAGAGCAGGTTTTTGCATTTGCCCGCTATACCTTCGGCTATCAACCTCTGTCAGGCGGTATCAGCCTCATCCCAGCCATGGTTGGAGCCTTTGGATTTGCAGAGATCCTGTCAAGCATTTCCAAAAGCCAAACACCCGAGATCGCGGAAAACAAAGGACGCGTGGTGCCAGAAGGTCGCGAATTGTTACGCTATTCCCCAAGCATCGCACGATCTGGTGTCGCGGGAACTGTGATGGGCCTCATTCCGGGCGTTGGCGAGGACATCGGCGCATGGGTTTCTTATGCCATTGCCAAACGGTTCAGCCGGGAAAGCGCCAAATTTGGACATGGATCCAAGGAAGGCTTGATCGCAGCCGAAACCGGAAATTCCGCCGCAGTGCCCGGCGCAATCATTCCGGTTTTGACGTTGGGAATTCCTGGGTCGGCGCCCTCAGCGGTTCTTCTGGCGGCGATGATCATTCACGGTGTTCAGCCGGGGCCGCTGATTATGATTCAGAATGCGCATATGGTGTACGGCGTGGTTGCCGCGATCGTGATTGCGGCCATTTTCATGACAGTTTTTGGACTCCTACTAACCAGCCCGCTCCTCATGGTTCTCCGAATTCCGCGAGAGAGGATTTTACCGATTATCTTCGTTCTCTGCGTCGTTGGGGCCTTCGCCATCGCATCCCGCCCCTTTGATGTTTTGGTCATGTTGGCGTTTGGGACGTTTGGTTTTCTATTGCGTCAGATGAACTACCCGATGGCCCCGATCATCCTTGGTTTGGTACTTGGCGCCATTCTGGACAAAAGCCTGCGTCGCGGACTCATTCTGTCAGAAGGAAGCCTCGAACCTTTCTTCACCCGCCCGGTCAGCGCTGTTTTGGCTTTCGCGACGATTTTCAGCGTTCTCGTCATCTTGGTATCGGGTCTAAAAGCTGTCGTGCGCAGGCGAGGCTAACGCTTCAAACAGCAGTCGGTCGTCTTGTTACGAAAAAACGCCACAGGTGTCAGGTCACGGGGCAAATATAGTCGGGCACGATGCCCGAGGTGGCAATGTATGGCGCTATGCTCTGCCGCGCGAAAAGCCCGTAATCCGTTATCAAGACTGTGCGCATACCTGCCGCAGCGCCCCCGAGGATGTCCGTGTGCAGTGTATCGCCCACCATCGCCACGCGTTCTGGCGTGATCCCTTCCAGCCGTTCGATCACGTCAGCGTAGGCGTTTCCGAAGGGTTTGCCGAAAAACACAGGGGCCACGCCTGTTTCATCCGCAAGTTGATGCGCGTAAAAGCCCGGCTCGATGCTGAGACCTGTTTCGCGCGGTGCGACAAGATCAGGGTTCGCGACCAAAACCGGGCGCGCCTGTGTTTGAAGTGCCTCACGCAGCGCCTCATAGGTCGCAACGGACAAATCAGCGCTTGAGAGCATCAGGAACCCATCCACCTCAGGCTGCGCCTGTGCTGTCCAGCGAACGACATCTGCATCAAGGTCGGCAAAGTCATCGACTTCGGTGCAGATCGCCCCCCAACGCCCCTCTGGCAGATGCTGTCCAAGCCGCGCGGCGCATACATCGCGGCTGGCCACCACTTCGTCAGCGGTAAAATCAAAACCAAGTTTGTGATACTTGCGCAAGGCAGCGGCGCGGGTGTCGCTGGCAGCATTGGTTAGCACTACCAGTTTTTTCCCGCGCGCGCGGAGTTCCTTCATGCGCTCGACCGCTCCGGGGATCGAAGTCTGCCCAACATTCAAAACCCCAAACGCATCCAGAACAAACGCATCCACGTCGTCTGCAACTTCTGACAAGGACGCACAATGCCGGGACGTTGACGGAAAAAGAGCCTGTGGTAAACGGTGCCGGATACCTTCGTAACGCGCAAAAGCTGCGGCGGTATCAAGCGTGGACAAATAAGACACGGATCAGATCAACCTGTATTGACGCGCTTTGTTGCGCAGAAACGGCAGACCCTTACCCATCACCTCAGTGTGGCTTTCCGCGACGGGTCGCCAGACGGACAAACCATGCGCAATCTCGGGCGGCATGTTGATGAAACTCTCCATTGCAAGCCCACCGTCAAAACCGATTGCAGCCAGCGTGGCATAGATTTCATCCCAATCACATGTCCCTTCACCCGGCGTGCCCCGGTCACTTTCGGACAAGTGGATATAGCGTAAGTGATCGCGCCCATCGAGGATGCCATTACCCGCTCCTTTTTCCTCAATGTTCATGTGATATGTATCCAAGTGCAGGAAAATGTTGTCCGATCCGACTTTCTCAATCATCGCAACGCCTTGGGCTGCGGTGTTGATCAAATGGGTTTCATAACGATTGACCGGCTCGATTCCGAACAGAATGCCCGCGTCTTTTGCGAGTCGCGCCGCGGCGCCCAATGCCCGCGCAACATTATCCAATTCGTGCAGCGTCGGCGGCAGACCGGAGCGTTCACCGATCCCCCCATATGTCACCCCACTCAACGCTAACGCACCCATTGCAGCAGTCTTTTCAATTGCCGTTTTCAGAAAGGCGATTGCGCCGTCGGGATTGTGGGACGCCCAGACGGCTTCCGGCAGGCCAAGAGAACATACGGCGGATAAATCCGCCTGCTGCAATAGTCTTCGACTGTGTTCCGCATCCGCTGATGGTGGATCCAACAGGGCGATTTCAATGAAATCCATCCCTGTTTCTTGTGCCGCCGCGATCGCCGCCGCCGCGCCTTTGGGGTCCCATGTCATGGTCCACATGCTGGTATGTACGCCAAATCCTTTCATCACACGCTTGAATAACCTCCCTCAATCATCATCAACGCGCCGTTCACCAGATCCGAGGCGGGTGAGGCGAGATAGAGCGCCATGTCTGCAATTTCCATCGGTTCGCCGAACCGGCCCAATGGCGTGGCAGCCAAAAACGGTTCTGATTTTTCTGGCGGTGACCACAGTTTGCGACCCATCTCCGTCATCACGACCGTTGGACAGATCGCGTTAACCTGAACATTGTACGGCGCAAATTCGGTCATCAGCGCCTTGGTCAACGCGTTCAGCCCACCTTTGGATGCGGCATAGGCGGCGTGGTCCGGCAAGGCAATCACCCCCGTCTGGGACGAGATGTTGATGATCTTGCCGTGCCGTTGCGCCATCATGGCCGGGGCGAGTCCCTTGGAAAGGATGAAGGGCGCGCGCAGGTTTACTGCCATTGTTCGGTCCCAATCGGCAATATCAAAGCTGGTCGCAGCACCAACAATCGCGGTGCCTGCACAATTTACCAGGATGTCGATTGTGCCGCGTATCGCCAGCGCTTTGGCTACAACTGTCTCCGCCCCCTCGGCCGTTGCGACATCAGCAATGATGGTGTCGCAGGTGCCGCCTGCTGCTTCGATCTCCGTCCTGAGGATTTTCAAATTGCTGGCATTGCGCCCGGTTGCCACCACTTGCGCACCGGCATCGGCAAAGACGCGTGCGACCTCGGCACCAATCCCGGAGCTTGCCCCTGTGACAAGAGCCGATTGCCCGGCAATGGAAAATCGATCGATCCAATCGGCCATGGTCATTCCATATTTGTATGCCGTGCACGCATGGCATCGGCACTGATACCAGCAGCATCGCGCAAGTGCAGGATCAGAATTTCAAAGAACATGAACTGTGCCGCCTCAAAAAGCGACCCCATCGGCAGCACGGATCCAGCACCGGACTGATCGCGCGCCATCGTCTGGGCCGGAAGATGAATGACTGTGTCCACCATGCCTGGCACATTGCCACTCGGCTCGGCGGTGATACACATCGTTGCAGCCTCTGCACCTTTGGCCCGCTCAACTAACGCAGACACGGTGCCAAATTCCCCAGGTCCGGCGCTAACGATCAACAAATCTCCTGAGCCGACGTGCGGCGTTGTCATGTCCCCGACCATATGCGCATCCAACCCCAAGTGAAACAGACGCATGGCCAGTGATTTGATCATCAACCCTTCCCGTCCCACGCCGTGCAGAACAATCCGGCGCGCAGTCAGAATGGGAGGTGCCATAGCCTCGATTTGCGCGGGCAACGAAGCCTGCAACACGTCTCCAACTTCGCCCACCGCCCGTTGTGCCAACTCATTCATACTCATAAGCTCATTGCCTTTTCAGAAAGATCGGACTGACGGGCGACTACCGCATCAACAGCATCTTCAAACAGACCTAAATCCTTGAGAAAATCAACAATTGTGTATCTGCTGCGAATGAAGGCAGAAGCGCGGATGGTCCTGCGCAGGTGGCCAAGCGAAATTCCGATGTCTTGCGGCAGAGCGGGTGACTGCGCACTGCGCAGCATGGCGATCATCTCATCCGCGCGAAACAGATGATGTTTCAGTGTCGCACGCGTCTCTGGCCAGATGCGGTGAATCCGTGTGATCCGATCCTTGTGCATTTGTGCGTTCGGCCACTTGGCAAGGGTTTCCTGCTCCGCTCGCTGCGCGATCCCACGATCGGGAATGCTAGTGTGTAAATCCGCCAAAGCCGCCGACAGATCCGGTGCGGCCGGTGCCAAGTCTTCAAGGTTTTGGTTCAGCAGCCAATCATAAAACATCAAAGCCGTGACACAGCCTACGGCGACCGCTGCCCCATGGGACACCTTACGCCCATCATGTTCGTGCCCCTCCATTTCCCACATATGGGCGATTTGGTGGTCCGCCCCCGATGCAGGTCGCGACGAGCCATGAAATTCCATGGCAAAGCCGACAGCTGTTAATCCAATAAACAGTGGCGCGCAGCCGTCACCTCCGTCTGAAACGCTTTCCGGGGCGGCGAGCCAACCGCGCAAATGATCCTGCACCAGCGGCCAGGCGAGGTCATCACGTGCTTCCACACCTACCAGCTCAGCGAGCAGCCAGTCCCCCCCAGCCGGGGATTTTCCAGCCAGATCGGCATAGCCCCAGCCTGTCATTTCTGGTGGTGCAGCCGCAATGACGTCCAGATCGGCAATCAGCGCGATGGGCGCCCGTACCGGGATCGTAACCTTGAATCCGTTCTTGGCGAGCGGAGCGCCTGCACTGGTGTAGCCATCCATTGACGCCGCAGTGGCGACCGATAGATAACGACGGTCACTCTCAAAGGCGGCGTATTTCACAAGATCATTGATGACCCCCGAACCAACCGATACGGGCATCAGCGCACTATCCGCACTCAGGCGGTCGAGAAACACCTGCGCGGCCTCAACACTGGCCTTGGGCAGCGGATCCGCCGGGATTACCAGAGTATCGACGGTAAACCCCGCAGCACGCAACGCCGCGCAGGCTGCTGCACCCGCTGCCGCAAATCCAGCCGTATCCGCGCAGACCAATGCCTTGCGTGATGCAAAAACCTGTGTGGCGACTGTCCCGGTCTGGGCCAGGGCACCCGGCGCTATCAAAAGGGCCTGCGTCGCGGCTGATCTTGCCAGCGCCGGCAAGATCAGGTTGTCGTACTGGCCTTGCCAGTTGCTCACGCGACCACCTCCGCGTCGCTATTGGGCAATGTGACGCCCTGCTTGTCAAATTGATGCAACCGGTGGACGGGCAACGAAATTCCGACCCTATCACCGGCCTTGGTCTGGTCTTCACCATCCGTCTTGACAACCAACCGAGCACCATCTGCGGCCTCAAGGTAAAGATAGCTTTCACCGCCCAGCTGTTCCTTGACCGCAACACTCAAATCGCCACCCTTTGTCAACACCACGTGCTCTGGTCGGATACCGATGCGAACGGCACTGTCTTGCGTCGAAACCCCGGTCGCGAAGGCTGTGTCCACGTCAAAGATATTCATGCCCGGCGAACCGATGAACCCAGCCACGAACTCGGACGCAGGCCGGTGATACAAATCCATCGGCGCGCCCACCTGTTCAATCCGTCCCGCATTCAAGACCACGATCTGATCAGCCATTGTCATCGCCTCAACCTGATCATGCGTCACATAAATCATTGTGGCGTCCAACTGTTTGTGCAGCGCTTCCAACTCCACCCGCATCTGCACCCGCAACTTGGCGTCCAGATTTGAAAGGGGTTCATCAAACAAGAACACCTTGGGTTCCTTGACAATTGAACGTCCGATAGCGACGCGCTGACGTTGCCCCCCCGAGAGTTGTCCGGGCTTTCGATCCAGGTAATCGGTCAATTGCAGGATTTTGGCCGCCGCTGCGACACGCCGGGTCCGCTCATCAGCAGATACACCGCCCACTTTCATCCCAAATTCCATATTTGCGCGCACACTCATGTGGGGATAAAGCGCGTAGGATTGGAAGACCATTGACACATCACGATCTACGGGTTCGAGGGTCGTTACATCCTTTTCGCCGATGTGAATGGCCCCATCGCTGATTGATTCGAGACCCGCAATTGTCCGCAGCAGAGTCGATTTTCCACAACCTGAGGGGCCTACGAAGACTACAAATGCGCCGTCCTCGACCGCCAGTGAAATATCAAAAAGCGCCTGTACAGGCCCATAGAACTTGCTGATATTCGATAGCTTTACCGTGGCCAAACCGTCTTCTCCTGATGCGCATCCCGCACTCTACAAAAGCCGGTTGCGTAAAAATTCGTGTTGACATCGTCGTCAAGTGTTACATCTGTATGTGCGACGATACAAAAGATTGTCAACCGTTTCCAAGGGAGGGAAAAATGATTATCAGGAAATTTCTCGGGACTACTGCTTTAGCCACTGCATTGGCTTTTGGCGCACAGACCGCAGGTGCCGATGGCCATGGCTGGAGCCTCGAAAAGGCCGCCGAACCCTATGCTGGGACAACTGTCGATGTGGTTTTTCTGTTGCGTCCTGGCTATGAGGCCATCGAAGCCATGCTGCCTGAATTTGAGGAAAAAACCGGAATTAAGGTTAACATCATCAAGCACCCTTACGAAAACGCATTGGGTGAGCAGGTCCGCGATTTTGTCGCCGGTGGTGATTTGGATGTGGCATTGATCGACCTGGTCTGGATCGGCAATTTTGCCGAAAACGAATGGATCGAGCCGCTGTCCAAGTTTACATCCAATCCAGAACTGGCCGATCCTGAGCTGGATATTGATGACTTCTTCCCGCTGGTTCTGAATGCCTTTGGGGGATGGAACGGTGAAATTTACGGCCTGCCGGTCGATAACTATTCGGGGCTGCTGTTTTACAATCGCTGCATGCTGGAAGAGGCCGGCTTTGATGGTCCACCCGAAACCTGGGACGCACTGAAGAACGAATATGGACCGGCCCTGACCAAGGATGGCAAATACGCTTATGCGTTGCAGTCCAAGCGAAATGAAACGCAATCCGCGGATAGCTTTGCGCGCATGCTCTGGCCCTTTGGCGGATCCTTCCTGAACGATGAATTCCGCTCCAACCTCGCGTCAGATGAAAGCATTGCCGGTCTGCAATTTCGCCAGGATCTGATGCAATACATGCCTGATGGTATCGTTGCCTATGATCACGCGGAAACCGTAAACGCGTTCAGTCAGGGTGATGTAGCGATGATCACCGAATGGTCGGCCTTCTATTCCAGCGTCGTCAGCGCGGACACCTCAAAGGTCGCTGATTGCGTTGAAATCGCGCCTGAGCCCATGGGTCCGGCAGGGCGCAAACCAGCCCTTGGCGGTTTCTCCATGGCTGTCGCTTCACAGGCCGATGAAGCGGAACAGGCGGCGGGCTATCTGTTCATCCAATGGGCCACATCAAAGGCTAATGCGGTCGAATATCTGGAGCGCGGTGGTGTACCCGCGCGTCAATCCGCTTATGCAGACCCGGCATTGGCAGAAACCTATAAGTTCATCCCGGCTTTGGTTGAATCCTGGCAGGACGGTGTGCCGGAATTCCGTCCACGCTTTGCGGAATGGCCTGAGATCACCGAGATTGTTCAGGAATGGGGCACCAAGATCATGCTGGAGGAAGTCACCATCGAAGAAGGTGTCACCGAGCTTGGCAGCCGCATGGAGGCCGTCCTGGAACAGGCCGGTTATTATGATGGCAGCAAGCCTCTTGCGCAGTAATACGCAGGTCTGACCAAATGGGCGGGGGCGCAGGTGTGCCCCCGTCCGCTCACAGAAAGACACCATGATGCCCGGTCCCGTCTCACGAAAAACCCTCTTTGGCTTCATCGGCCCGTCGGTCATTGCATTGGCTGCTATCGGGATTGTGCCATTGCTTTATGCGGCATGGACAAGCCTGCACTTCTATAACCTGACCAAACTGCGGCAAGTCGAATTCATCGGAATAGACAATTACATCCGGGTGCTGACAGACCCTTCGTTCTGGGAGGCGATGGGACGCACGTTCACGTTGCTGGGAATTGCGTTACCCTTGCAACTGGCCTTGGGTCTCGGGATCGCACTCGTGCTGCACAAACCCGGCCTAACGATCCTGAAAACCCTTGCGCGGCTCGGTCTGGTGCTGCCAATGGCCACGACTTATGCGGTTGTTGGCCTGTTGGGACAGGTGATGTTCAATCAGAAATTCGGCGTGGTGAACCAACTGCTGACCCCGTTCGGCGGCGACAACATCAATTGGATCGGTGATCCGACCAATGCCTTTGTCATGATCGTGTTTTGGGATGTGTGGCAATGGACGCCCTTTGTGGCGCTGATCATGCTGGCGGGGCTGACAATGGTGCCCGGGGAGATCGAAGAGGCGGCCCGCCTCGAGACGAAAAGATGGACTGTGGTGCTGCGGTATGTGCAACTGCCGTACCTGATACCGGGTCTGGTGGCCGTGCTGATCCTGCGCACCGCCGACACGCTGAAACTCTTTGACATGGTCTTCACGCTGACGCGGGGCGGACCGGGGGCGTCGACAGAATTCATCTCACTGATGATCCAGCGCGTGGGCTTTCGCGCCTTTGATCAGGGGCTGGCCTCGGCTCAGGCGATCATCTTGCTGATGATCACCATCGTTCTGAGCCGCCTGTACATCCGCGCGTTTTACAAGGAGGTCTGAGCCATGACGACCCAACGTTCCCTCTGGATCCAAGGTTTGTTGTTGCTGGTCATCCTCGCCGTCTGTGTGTTCCCGTTTTACTGGATGGTGACAACGTCGCTCAAAACCCAAATCGTGGCACTGGAAAGCCCGCCGGTCTGGGCTTTTGAACCCACCCTCGCCAACTATCGCGAAGCATTGTTCGAAGACGGTGTGCTAGGCACATTGATCAATTCTCTGATCATTGCGGTCTCCACCACGGCTCTGGCGATCGTGCTCGGGGTGCCTGCAGCCTTCGCCCTTGCCCGGTTCGAATTTCGCGCCAAGAAAGAGCTTTGGTTCTGGTTCATCACCAACCGGATGGTCAGCCCGATTGTCCTCGCCCTGCCCTTCTTTTTGATCGTGCGTCACCTTGGTATGCTCGATCAGCATATCACCCTGATCCTGATCTATCTTACCTTCAACCTGCCCATTGTGATCTGGATTTGCACCGATCAGTTTCGCGGCATTCCCTATGATCTGGACGAGGCCGCGCGGCTTGAAGGCGCGTCACAATGGATGATCCTGCGCAAGATATGCCTGCCACTGGCCATGCCGGGGGTGGCCGTGTCGGGCATCTTCAGTTTCATTTTCTCGTGGAACGAGTTGATGTTCGGCCTCGTATTGACACGCACTCAGGCCAAGACCGCACCTGCAATGGCTGTGTCATTCATGGAAGGTTACAACCTTCCCTACGGTAAGATCATGGCCACTTCCACGCTGATTGTGATCCCGGTCTTGATCTTCGCGCTTCTGGCCTCCAAGCAACTGGTGCGTGGCCTGACAATGGGCGCGGTGAAATAGGCTAGGATCAGCATGGCGCGCACGTCAAAAACCGGATGGATCGACGCGGACGAACAGCTCTTGGTCCGTCTGGCCTGGGCCTGCGAGATAGAAGGCATGACGCAAGCGGCGGCGGCCGACAAATTCGGGATCACGCGCCTCAAAGTAAATAAAGCGCTGAGCGAAGCGCGCGAGCGCGGTATTGTTCGCATATCCATCAATTCCGCATTTGCGCCCTGCGCCGCGTTAGAAGCACAACTATGCGCGCGCTTTGATCTGCAATCCGCGTCGGTCGCGCCGATTGCCAGCGTGAAGTATGACTTGCACACGCTGCTGGGCTCTGCGCTCGGCCAATACCTTGCCGGGTATCTACAAAAGTCTGACGTGTCGCTTTTCGGGATGTCATGGGGCAACACCTTGAACATGGCGACCCGTTTCATGGAACCGCTGAACCGGCCCGAGCTGGAGATAATTTCCGTCATGGGCGGGCTGGCCAAAGGTTCAGACCTCAACAGCTACGAAATTACAACACGTCTGGCGGATCTTTGCAATGCCCAGCACAGCTATTTTACTGCGCCGATTTATGCTGGATCGCGCGAGAGCCGCGATATTCTGACCGCACAGGAGGTGTTTCAGACCACCATCGAAAAGATCCGCGCAGCTGATGGCATCGCGTTGGCGGCAGGCGAGATGGCCAGTTCTTTGCTGATCAAGGATGGGCTGCCTGCGGATGTTGACTTGACGGACCTGGTTGCGCGGGGGGCCGTGGGCGACATCATGGGATACTTCCTCAAAGCGGACGGGTCGTTGGTCGATCACCCCATCAACGAGCGCGTTTTGGGACTGGCGCTGGATGACCTGCAGGCGATCAACAATGTGATCCTCGCGGCTGGCGGGCTGCACAAAGTTCCGATAATTGCGGCGTTTCTGGCGCGCGGGGCTGTTGCCACGTTGGTTACGGATCAGGCAACCGCAAACGCCCTGCTTGAGAACACCACATGAGTATTTATGCAGGCATTGATCTGGGGACATCAGGTATCAAGATCGCCCTGGTTGATGACGCCGGCCAGTGTGTGGCCCAGGTGTCGCGCCATTGCGCTGTTGATCGACCCCATCCCGGCTGGTCACAGCAGGACCCCGATCTTTGGTGGCAGATAACCCAAGCCTTGTTCGATCAGTTGCATGCAGAGCAACCCAAACTGCTGGCACGCCTTCGCGCGATTTCTTTGTCGGGTCAGATGCTGGGTCCGGTCTTTCTGGATGCATCCGATCGCCCGACCACGCCGTGCATTTTGTGGAATGATCAGCGTTCGATTGCCGAATGCAAGCTGCTCAGCGACCGTGTCCCCGACATCGGCTGGCGCGCCAATGGGCAGCCCGATCCAGGGTTTGGCGCACCCAAAATACTCTGGCTGGCGGGGCATGATCCAACAGCGCTGGCGCGCGCGGATGTCTTGATGCTGCCAAAAGACTACGTAAGGTTGTGCCTAACAGGTGACCGCGCGACCGAGGTAAGCGATGCCTCGGGCACCATGTTGATGGATTGCGCCACGCGCACGTGGGATGATGAACTGCTGAACGCTGCGGGATGGTCGCGTGACAAATTGCCCGACCTCTTGCCGTCCCATGCGGCGGCGGGCGTGCTGCGGGAACCGTTGCGTCAACGATGGACGATCCCGCAGAATGTGGTTGTTGCCACGGGATGCGGCGACAATTACGCTGGCGCTTTGGGCGTGGGCGCAAGCCGCGCGGGTCAGGCCGCACTCAGCATTGGGACATCAGGCGTTTTATCCGCCGTGGACGAGCGCTTTCGCCCAGCCCCAGATCGCGCGGTTTTGACCACACCTCACGCCGTCCCGGATACATTCCTGTCAATGGGCGTGGTGATGAGCGCCACACAATCACTCGATTGGATCGCGAATCTGTCGCAAAGCCTGGTATCCGATTTGATGAACGGCGTGGCGGCGCGCCTGAGCGAAAAAGGGCCCGCAGGTTTTCCTATTGCGCGCCCCAGTCTGACCGGTGTGCGTACGCCTGACAATCGCCCTGAGGCGGGTGCAGCCTTCGCGGGCATCACGGCCGTCAGCGACAAATACGACCTGACCTATGCCGTGATCGAAGGCGTCGCTTTTCAGTTTTTCGATTGTTTTCAAGCGCAAAGCGACAGCGGCGTTCCGATCACAGATATCAAGGCCATAGGCGGCGGCACGAAATCGCACCCGTGGACCCAGCTAATTGCCACGCTCTGCAACACGACACTTGAGGTGCCAGAAAACGGCGATATTGCCGCATGTCTTGGTGCAGCTAAGCTGGCGAAGGCATCATTGAACCCATCAGACGTCATGGAAATCCTTGGGCGGTCGCCGACTATTCTATCCCATGCAGCCCCTCAAAGAGAATGGTCTGACGTCTTGATGGCGCGGCATCAACACTATCGCGCCCTGCCATTTCAATGAACGCGGGGGCGGCGGGATCATTCCAGTATTTTGACCGGCCGTTCCCATTGGATCAAAACCACGCAGCCCGGTTCAGACCACACAGAATGCGACGTCCCTTCCGGATTCAGCACGCAGCAACCTTTTGTATAAGTCCCACGTTCATCCGATTGCGCCCCCTCCAGAACGAGGATTGTTTCCAAGCCTGTATGTAAATGGTTTGGTACTCTTGCGCCGGGTTCATAACGCAAAAGGGCCACAGCAGGCGCGCCTTTTTGGATGTGGTAAATCTCGACTCCCTCACGAAACGGCTCAAAGGGCAGTTCGTTATATCCATCCATCAGATCTGCAATAAAAATCGGTTCAACCATGCCACGCGGCCTCCAATTCGGCAAAGCACGCAGTCCAGCCCACGATCGCCCCTTGCGCGCGGATCATCTGCAGCGTTGCCGCTTTAAAAGCGGGAAAATAGCTTTCTGTCGCGTCCTCCACGAGCAAACTGTCAAAACCACGATCATTGGCTTCCCGCATCGTTGTCTGCACGCAGACTTCCGTCGTCACCCCTCCAAATATTAGCGTTTTTATCCCCAATGTCGTCAGGTGTTGCGCGAGGGGTGTCGCGTAAAAAGCACCCTTGCCAGGTTTGTCGATCACCATTTCCCCGTTAGCCGGATACACTTGGGGAATGATATCCGCGCCCTCTTCGCCTGCAATCAATATGCGCCCCATGGGACCGGGGTCGCCGATGCGCAAGCTTGGGTCCCCCCGATCTCGTTTTGCGCGCGACAGGTCCGACAAATCGGGTCTGTGACATTCGCGAGTATGAATCACTGGTACGTCGCGGGCACGACACAGCTCAATCAGTGCCGCAGTCGTGGGCACAATGGCCTGCAACAATGACACATCATTTCCAAGACTTTCACCAAACCCCCCGGGTTCAATGAAGTCGCGTTGCATATCGATCACGATCAGCGCCGTGCTGGCAGGATCAAAAACAAAGGTGAAAGGCTGAGCCCCTGGGATCTGCTGCATCATGCGTGCCCCCCCATGTGACTACCGATCTCTGCAACATCAGCTTTTCCAGTATCCACATCATAGGTAATGCGCCCTTCAGACATGACCAAAACGCGGTCAGTAAGCTCCATGAGCTCGTCGAGATCTTCAGACATCAGCAATACGGCTGCGCCGGCATTGCGGGCCTCCATGATCCGCGCCCGAACTTCGCTCACAGCAGAAAAATCGAGTCCAAAGCAGGGGTTGGAAATGATCAGAAGGTCCACATCCCCGGACAATTCACGCGCCAGCACGGCGCGCTGAACATTCCCCCCAGAGAGCGCATTGATCGGACTGTCAAGTGAGGTCGTCTTGACCTTGAACCCCGCGACCAGTGCGGCGGCACGCCGGTTCATGTCACGTTTGGACAGCCAGAAACGTTTTCCCGCCCCTTGCACGTCAAAACTGCGAAACCCAATATTTTCTGCAACAGACATACGCGGAGCACAGGCGTTGCGCAGCGGTTCCTCAGGCAGAAACCGCACGTTCAATCGCCGGGTTTCATCGCGCCCTGCGCCATAAGGCGCCCCTTTGACATGGATCGTGCCTGCCTGACGCGCGCGCTGTCCGGTCAGGATTTCCATCAATTCCATCTGACCATTGCCCGATATGCCCGCAATGCCAACAATCTGTCCCGCGCACACTTTCAGATCGTCGATTTCGATCTGTTTCAAACCCGATCTGTCGCGCGCTTTGATCCCGCTCAATTCCAGAACCGGCGCGCCGGTTGTACCTGTTCTGGGCGCGGGTACCGCCAGATTGGCCTGCCCCATCATCAGACTGGCCATGTCTGCATGGCTGAGATCCGTGACTTTGCCGCCGCCCACCAACTTGCCGCGCCGCAGGACGGATACTTCATCCGCAAAAGCCGTAACTTCCCGAAATTTATGGGTAATCATAAGCACCGAAATCCGCCCCTGTGCGCAGAGCGCCCGCATGTGGCCGAGCACCTCATCTGCCTCATCCGGGGTCAAAACAGAGGTCGGTTCGTCCAGGATCAAAAACTTCCGCCCCAGATAAAGCTGTTTGAGAATCTCCAGCTTTTGCTTTTCCCCCGCTGCCAGGGCGCGCACAGGTTGATCCAGCGGCACCTGAAACGGCATCGTTTTCATGAACGCTGCAAGGGCTGCATGTTCGGCGCGCCAGTCAATGATGCGCGGGGCATCTTCGCGGCTGATCACCAGGTTTTCCGCCGCGCTCAACGACGGCACCAGCGTAAAGTGCTGATAGACCATACCAAGCCCGACCGCATGAGCCGCCTTTGGATCACTGATCCGGGCTTCACGCTGATCCACAAGCATCTCGCCAGAGGTCGCGTGATAAAACCCCATCATGCATTTCACCAGCGTGGATTTACCCGCGCCGTTCTCGCCCAGCAGGGCATGGAAACTACCCGGTTTGATCTTGATCGAACAGTCATCCAAGGCTGTAAACCCGCCGAATTGCATCGTCATGCCGATCGTTTCGACGCCGATGGCCCCTCGCGTGGTGAGTGTCATGGCAATTGGTTCAACACGGTTTCGCTGTCACTGACCGCCCCAAAAACGCCACCCTGCATGGTGACCATCTTGAGTGCGGCGTCATGATTGCCCTGGTCGGTTGCGCCACAGCAATCCGACAGGACCAGACATTCAAACCCACGGTCATTGGCTTCGCGCATTGTGGTCGATACACACACATCCGTGGTGATACCGGTGAGAATGATGTTTTCGATCCCCCGCGTGCGCAGGATCATTTCAAGATCGGTGGCGTAAAAACTGCCCTTGCCCGGTTTATCAATGATCGGTTCGCCCGGTTTCGGCGCGAGATCCGGGATAATACCCCACCCCGCCTCACCGCGCACAAGGATTTTGCCACAGGGTCCCGGATCCCCGATACCTGCTCCAATCTGTTGACTGCGCCAACGCTTGTTTGCGGGCAGATCAGCCAGATCAGCGCGATGCCCTTCTCGCGTGTGAATGATATGGTATCCTTTGCCGCGCATTACGCCCAACAGGCGTTTGATCGGCGCAATCGGAGCTTGCGTCATCGACAAGTCATACCCCATTTTGTCCACGTACCCACCGGTTCCACAAAAATCCGTCTGCATGTCGATGATCATCAGAACGGTATTTTCAGGGCGCAAGTCACCGTTGTAAGGCCATGCATAGGGCTCGGATTTGATCGTCATTCTGCGGCCTCCGCTTTGGGCGTGCCATAGATCCGCGTGGGTTCGGGAAAGCCAAAATCGGTTCCATCGGTGGTCTTGACCGCGTCCTCCCAGGGCAATTGGTACTGCCCTGCCGCCAGATCCGTCATGTACGTGTAAGGACAATCCTGCGCGCCACCTTTAACAGCCACATAGCCGCGATGCCCGAATTGGTAGATGTTGTTCTCTACTCCCCAGTTGATCCGCGCCTCGCGCACCAGATCGGGGCGGACCTCGGCGGTGATGATCTCGTCCGCGCGACCCGATGTGCCATGGGCAATGATGCTACCATCAAAGTTGCAAAACATCCCTTCGCCCATGCTGTCAAAGGTCCCATCAGAGCCGCACATGCACACATTGGCCGTCACCATCAGATTGCAGAAGGCGTTGGATTGGTTGGTGAATTTCCAACTGTCGCGAATAGGAGCAGTATACCCGGCTGTGCGCAACATGATTTCTGCGCCTTTGTAGGCGGCCTCGCGTGCCATTTCTGGGAACATCCCGTCATGACAAATGATCAACGACAATTTACACCCGTTGGGCCCGTCAATGACCGGAATACCGCCATCTCCCGGCTCCCAGGGTTCAACCGGCACCCAAGGATGCATTTTGCGGTAGTAGAGTTTCACATCACCCGTGTTGTCGATGATCAGACCGGTGTTCCAGGGCATGCCACCGGGGTTCGCCTCCATGATCGAAAAACAGCCCCAGATGTCATTATCGATACAGGCCTGCTTGAAGGCCGCAACCTCGGGGCCGTCCATGGTGCACATGATCGCCGGGTTGATGTCCATCGACAGCCCGTGCAGCGCATATTCGGGGAAGACCACCAGATCCATGGTGCCCATGTTGCGCCGGGCCTTGGCTGTCATCTCCACGATCCGGGCGGTTTGGGCAGCCAAATCGTCCGGGGTTTGCACCACAGGCAGCTTTAACTGAACCAATCCAATTACCACGCCGTTTGGCGATTTGTTCAAGCCTCCAAGTCCATTCATGTCTGCGTCTCCTTATTTGGTTATGCTCAACTCACCCGGCGCGCCGGTCATGGCGCGGGTTGGCGAGGAGGTTGCGATCAAAACACCCAGCGTGAGCACGTAGGGTGCTGCGAAAAACAAGTAGTAGCCCTCGGAAATACCTACCGACTGCAGCGTTGGGCCAAGCGCACCGGCACCGCCAAAGAGCAGCGCTGCGCCAAAGCAGGCAATCGGGTTCCAGCGGGCAAAGATGACCAAGGCAACTGCCATCAGGCCCTGCCCGGAGGAAATCCCCTCATTCCAGCTCCCTGGGTAATAGAGCGACAGATACGCGCCTCCAACTCCGGCAAAAGCCCCGCCGACAGCCGTGGCCAGCGCACGGATCAGGTTCGGTCGCAACCCCATCGCGCGGGCGGCATCCGTGCTGTCTCCCACCACACGCAGGACCAGCCCGATTTTTGTTGCACGCAGCATCCACCAGATCACAAAAGCCAGCACAGCACCGATCAGAAACAGGACATTGACCTGCAGTGCAGCTCTGATTTGCGTCACATCCGACCACCAGCCAAAACTGATGGCAGGCAAATCCGGGGCCACGGGTTGCACAAAAGGTTTGCCGAAATAAAAAGCCAACCCCATGCCGAGGATCATCATTGCAATGCCGACAGCGATATCGTTCACCTTTGGCAACGAACAGATCACCCCATGCAGCAGGCCAAAGATCGCACCGCATAATGCCGCCGCCGCGACACCAATCCACGGCGATCCGGTAAGATAGGCTAGCGCATAACCGGACATGGCCCCAAACACGAGCGTACCTTCAAGTCCCAGATTGATACGTCCTGAGCGCTCCGTCAGCACCTCGCCGAGGCTGACAAACAGGAAAGGAGTTGAAACACGGATCGCCCCGCCGATGATCGCCAGCGGGATCACCCAAAGACCCAGATCACCGTCCATCAAGCCGCCCTCCAACGTTCCGGCGCAAAGATTTTGAAACGTCCATAGAGAGTTTCGGAAATCAAAATCGACATGAACACAAAGCCTTGCAACACAAGTATTGTGGCATCCGGCAAGTCCATCCGGCGTTGAACAAGACCCGAAGACGCCTCAAAACCAGCCAGCAGGATGGCGACAGGAATGATCGCCAGCGGATTGTGTCGCGCCAGGAAAGCAATCAGAATGCCCGTATAGCCATAGCCGCCGGCCAAACTTGCGTTTGCAGATCCATGCACGGCGGCAACCTCAAAGAAACCGGCCAGCCCTGCGATTGCTCCGCCGAGCGCCGTGAACCCTACCACCAGCCATCCGACGGGCAGGCCCTGGACCTGAGCTGCACGGATATTTCCACCGGCAATGCGTGCGGCAAAACCCCAAGTGGTTTTTTCCATCAAAACCCACGCGAGCACACAACAGATCACACCAAAAACCAGCCCCCAATGCACATCCCACCCGGAGATATTACCAACCCGCAGCGCTTCCTGCAGCGGGGCGGTGGAGGGTTTGTTCAGGCTTGCAGGATCGCGCAACGGGCCTTCGACAAGATGGTTCATCAGAGCGATTGCGATATAGGCCATCAGGAGGCTTGAAATCGTTTCGTTTACGCCACGAAAGTGGCGTAGAGCTCCGACCGCGCCAATCCAAATTGCACCGACCATCATTGCAATGAACATTATTATCGGCATCGCCAATCCCGCTGGCATGCCACTAAGCGCAACCCCGGTCGCACCTGCCGCTACCCCTCCCAGAACGATCGCGCCTTCACCGCCAATCACCACCAGCCCTAGGCGCGCGGGCAATGCGACACATAGTGCCGCTAGCAACAGTGGCGCTGCGCGTGAGAGGGTGTTTTGCCAAGAAAACGCGGTGCCAAAACCACCGCGATACACCAGCGAAAAGAACTCAGACGGGGCCTTGCCCTGAAACAGCAGGAAAATGCTGAAGACCGCAAACCCGACCAACAGGGCACCGAACGGAAGGACAATTGCCTCAGCACGCCGCACCCAGGTCGCCAACCCGAGAGGGGTCTGTGACACCGTGTGCGCGGCGCGTATCGCATTCTGGTCCATTGACCCACCAAACGCCAGATCAGGAAGTTGAGCCAATCACACCTTCGACCAGGTAATCCATGCTTTCCAAAGCGATATCATCTTCGGCAAAAGCTGCACCTTCCGCTGCAATGACCTTGCCCGTGTTGTCCAGCAAAGGACCACGGATTGCAGCAAAACCACCTGCCATGATATCGGCTTTCGTGGACTCAAATTGCGCGCGCGATGCATCAGACACAGAAGGCCCAAGCGGTGACATCTTGATAAAGCCATCCGCCAATCCCCCGCGTACAAAATTGTCAATTGAGCCGCCTTCCTGCACGGTTTTGACCATGCTCGTGTAGACCCCGGCCCAGTTCCATTCCGCACCGGTGAGATATTTCTCCGGTGCCAGCGGAGATTGATCGGCATGATAGCCGCACACAAAGCAATCGCGTCCTGCGGCCGTTTCCATCACCACCTTGGGCCCATCCACATGACAGGTGATCACATCACAGCCCGCATCGGCCAACGCATTCGTGGCTTCAGCCTCTTTGACTGCCAGTGACCATTCGCCGGTGAAAATGACCTGACAGGTGATTTCAGGATCAACCTGCCGCGCGCCCAACAGGAAGGAATTGATGTTCAACAGCACCTGCGGGATCGGTTTGGCCGCCACAAAACCGATCTTCTTTGTCTTTGTCGCATGACCCGCCGTGATCCCGTTCAGATACTGCCCCATGCCGATGTATCCGAAATAAGATCCAACGTTCGTGGGCATCCCTTCACTCCAGAGGCCAGCGGCATGTTGAAAGCGTATATCTGGGTATTTCGGCGCAGTTTCAAGCACATGCGGATTGAAATACCCAAACGACGTTGGAAAAAGCAGCTTCGCTTCATCGAAGTTGATCATTGATTCCATTGATTTTTGGACGTCTATTGTTTCGGCAACGTTTTCCTCTTCGACCACTGTTACGCCCTCCATGGCCTTTACCGCGGCCGCACCTTCGGCATGGGCTTGGTTGTACCCAAAGTCATCTTTCGGACCGACATAGATAAAACCGACGGTCAGTGGTGCGTGGGATGCGGCATATGTGAGTTTTGGCAGGGCTGCAGTCCCTACGGCCGCAGCGGTTGCTTTAAGAAAGGTCCGGCGAGGCAAAAATGAAATTGGCATAGAAAAGCTCCTTAAACTCCAGAACAGAGCCGGTAGGGCTCGATCAGCTATTGCGTTGTCCAAAGAATGTCTGGTTTTAAGCGTTGCTGTCTTCTGCTAATATCGCAACGTTGTGATGCAAAAAATGCATCGTCTAAGAGTGCAAGACTGAGAGATCTCTTTGCATATTGGATTGCCTGCTTACCTGATCGCCAGCTTTTCAAGCGCAGCAACAAGCTGCTGGCCAAATTTGGCCGAGGCAACGGGCAAAGCACGTCCTTTCATCTGACCAAGCAACAATTGACCTGATGGCACGTCACGCTCAGCCAGTGGACGATGCGCGATGGCACCTTGTTTCTGCGGATTCAAGCCAATTGGGATCTGAAATCCTACGGCATCTTCTTGCGTGACATGATGACGTATGAGTTCGAAGGATTCCGTTTCCACCGTTGGGGTCAGAGTGCGTCCGATCCGGGTAGCCCCCAGCTCCAGCAAATGCCGCACCCCATAGGCGCGTGTGGGCAAGACCAGCCTGTGTGTAAGGCAATCCCGCAACCTCAGCATTGGTTTTTGCGCAAGCGGCCCATCATGCCGGAAAACGGCGTGAACCGTTTGCGGCAGAGCATGAAGCACATCGAATTCCACGAGGTGCACCGGCTCAAAGACCAGCGCCAGATCACTGCTGTAGGACGCCAGATCTCGCTCTGCTTGCGCACGATCCCGCACATTCACCGAAAAAGTCACCCCAGGATGTGCTGCGCGGTAAATCGCAATCTGTTCAGGCAGAAAATAGGGCAGCAGAGCCTGCGAGCAGGCAATCGAGATGTGCCCGCGCCGCTCGCCCGACAAATCAGCAACCTGTGACTGGACGCGGGCCAGATCGGTGCGTTGCAAGCGAATATGCTGCATAAGTACTTCACCCGCCGGATTAAGGCGCATGCCACGCGGCAGACGCTCAAAGATGGGCCACCCGAATTCTTGCTCGAAATTCTGGATACGGCGATTGAGAGCAGATGCGGTCAGATTTGTGTCCTCCGCGGCCTTGCGAATAGAACCCGCACGCACCACGGCCTCAATCAAATCAAACGTCATTAAGTATCTCATAAAATGTCTCTTTTCGCCTATCGCTGCAAAAATTGCAGCGATTATGTGCTTTTATAGCATTAGAATCGAACACTATTCCATCGCAACCTAAATCCAAACGCGAATCCAATGCGGCGTATCCAACAGCGAGAAAATCATGATGAACACCACTTCCCGAAGAAACTTCCTTAAAATGAGTGCTGCAGGGGCCTCCATTCTGCCGTTCCTGCGGGCAATGCCTGCTGCTGCGCAGGGCTCTGACACGCTTGTCGTGGTAACTGGGGCAACCATCAACAGCCTCGATTTGCACCGAACCGGCACCAGTCGGGCATCCTATCAGGTAGGCATAAACTGTTATGATCGGCTTTTGACTTTCGGCACAAAAGAAGCGCCGGGCGGTGGGTTGTCCTATGATTACACCGATGTACAGCCGGAGCTCGCCGAAAGCTGGACAGAATCCGAAGATGGGCTGACCCTGACGTTCAAACTGAAATCCAATGCAACCTTCTGGGACGGGCGCAAGGTGACAGCGGCCGATGTGAAATGGTCGTTTGATCGTGCAGTCTCGGTTGGCGGCTTCCCGACTGTACAGATGAAAGCGGGCGGTCTGGAACGCCCTGAGCAATTCATCGCAGAGGATGATGAGACTTTTATCATAAAGCTGGACCGTGCATCCAAGCTGACCATTCCGGATCTGGCCGTGCCTGTGCCCTATGTCATCAATTCAGTTGAAGCTTTGGCGAACGCCACCGAAGAAGATCCTTGGGCTTTGGACTATCTGCACCTGACACCAGCTGGATCGGGCGCGTATAAAGTGGCCCGCTGGACGGCAGGAGAGCAGCTTGTCTACGAGCGCAACGACGACTGGGTCGGTGGGCCTTTGCCAGCCACTAAACGGGTGATCATTCGCGAAGTGCCCAGCCCCGCAACGCGACGCGCGCTGATTGAACGCGGCGATGTGCAAGTGGCATTCGACATTCCGGACAAAGATGCTGCGGAACTTGCCGAAACACTGGATGTTTTCTCCACGCCGGTCGAGAACTGCATTCACTGTTTGTGCCCGAACTTTGCATTTGAACCGTTTCAGGATGCCGATGTGCGCAAAGCCATTGCCTATGCAATCCCCTATGAGGACATCTTCAAGGCGGCTGCGTTTGAGCGCGGATTACCCATGTGGGGTGGCGAGGAAGAGATCAACGACATCGCCTGGCCGCGCAAGACACAGTATTACACCGATCTGGACAAGGCTCGCGAGCACATGGCCAAATCAGGATACGCAAATGGGTTTGAAGTGCCGCTATCGATCAGCCTCGATCTGGCGTCATGGATGGAACCCACAGCACTTCTGGTTCAAGAAGCCTTGGGAAAAATCGGAATCACAGTGGAGATTGAAAAGATCCCCGGGGCCAACTGGCGCACCGCTGTTCTGGTCGAAAAACGCCTGCCGTTGCACCTTGAGAATTTCGGCGGCTGGCTGAACACGCCAGATTATTATTTCTTCTGGGCTTATCAGGACGGGCATCTGTTCAATTCCTCCAACTACCGTAACGAGGAGATCGAGGAACTTGTAAACGCCACGCTGCACATGCCAATGGACGATCCGGAATACGCGCCAAAGATCAAACGCATGTTCGAGATCGCGCTGGATGAATTGCCGCGCATTCCGCTTTATCAGCCCGCCCTCAATGTGGCGACGAATGGAGCAGAAGGATATGAGTTCTGGTTCCATAGACAGTTGGATGTGCGCGTTCTGAAGTCCGTATAAAGGTGCTCACCGACTACCCCCGGCTGCGCGCGATCCTGTTGCGCGTGGCTCAAGCAATCCCCGTGGTGATCGGCGTCGTTGTCATAAGCTTTTTGCTGACACGCGCCCTACCGGGTGATCCAGCGGTGTACTTTGCCGGGGTGGCCGCCGATGAAGCATCTATTGAACAGGTTCGTATCACATTGGGCCTGGACAAATCGATGGCTCAGCAATTCGTCATTTACGTCGGAAACCTGCTACAAGGCGACTTGGGTCAATCGTTGTCCAGCGGCAGACCGGTGGCGACCGATCTGGCAAACCGATTGCCCGCCTCTTTGGAATTGACCCTGACCGCCTTGCTTTTGGCCGTTGTCATTGCTGTTCCGCTGGGCGTACTCGCCGCCACACGCCCCGGCACTTGGGTGGATCATGTATGCCGGGTTCTGGTGACTGCGGGGGTATCGCTGCCAACGTTTTTTACCGGGATCCTTTTGATTTATATATTTTATTACCTTCTGGGCATAGCCCCGTCACCCTTGGGTCGGTTGGATTTTATCTATCTGGATCCGGATCATGTGACCGGCTTTTACCTGATAGACGCAGCCCTTATGGGCGATTGGGAAACCTGGCGCGGCGCGGCGAAACAGCTGATACTGCCCGCCTCTACCTTGGCCCTGTTCACGCTGGCGCCCATTGCACGGATGACGCGGGCTGCGATGCTCACGGCGCTGTCCTCTGATTTCATCCGGACTGCCCGCGCCGCCGGATTGTCCAGCAGTTTGGTTCTTTACCGCTATGCATTTCGCAACGCACTGCTGCCGGTTGTGACCACCTTGGGAATGGTCTTTTCCTTTGCCCTTGGCGCGAATGTTCTGGTGGAAAAGGTTTTCGCCTGGCCCGGTATCGGATCTTATGCGGTCGAGGCACTTGTGGTCTCTGATTATGCTGCTGTTCAAGGGTTTGTGTTGGCCATGGCTCTACTATTTGTGGCACTTAACTTATTGATTGATCTGCTTTATACGGCGATTGACCCTCGCATCGGGTTTTCGTCCAAATGACAGATATGCTCCAAAAGCCGTCTACTACTGCGGAAGGCAATTTTGCTCATATCCTATATGTTTTGAGGGCCAATCCTGTCACTTTGGTGGCATTCGGCATGTTTGCATTTCTGATCCTGTCGGCGATCTTTGGCCCGGCACTGGTGCCTTATGATCCTTTGGCAACAAACGCGGCAACGGCCCTGCAGCCACCCTCATCAGCGCATTGGTTCGGCACCGATCAAGTTGGGCGCGATGTCTTCAGCCGCGTAATCGTGGCAACCCGGCTGGATTTGTCGATTTCGGTTGCAGCAGTGGCTTTGTCCTTTGTCGTCGGCTCCATTCTGGGATGTGTCGCAGGGTATTGGGGCGGCTGGCCCGACATCATTCTGAACCGGTTTCTCGATACGATCATGGCCTTTCCGCTCTTCGTCCTGGCCATGGGTATCGTGGCCGCTTTGGGCAATACGATTGAGAACATCATTTATGCCACCGCGATCATCAATATGCCATTTTATGCCCGTCTGGTGCGCGCCGAGGTCAACATCCGGCGCGATGCGGGGTTCGTGCGCGCCGCCAAACTGGCCGGAAATTCGGATCTGCGCGTGTTGGCGACGCAAATTTTTCCAAACGCTTTGCCGCCGATGATGGTCCAGGTCTCGCTCAATCTTGGTTGGGCGATCCTCAATGCCGCAGGGCTGTCGTTTATCGGGCTGGGCGTCAGCCCACCCACTGCCGAATGGGGTATCATGGTTGCCGAAGGCGCCAACTTCATAGTCTCCGGAGAATGGTGGCTGGCCGTATTTCCCGGGCTGTGGCTTATGTTTGCGGTGTTCACATTTAACCTTTTGGGCGACGGGCTGCGCGACATTGTCGACCCGCGCAAAAGGACGTAGCCGCAATGCTTAGCGTCAAAGATCTCTGCGTAAAATTCCAAACCCGGCGTGGCGCAGTAGACGCGGTGCGTGGCATAAGTTTCGAAGTATCCAAAGGCGAGATTCTCGGGATTGTCGGAGAAAGCGGGTCAGGCAAATCGGTCACATCTTATGCCTTGATGCGTATTCTTGATGCGGGCGGCACAATTACAGCAGGCGAAGCCGTCTATTCCGGTGTTGATTTGCGCCGCGCCGCAGAGCGTGACATGCGCAACATTCGCGGGCGCGAAATTTCGATGATTTTTCAGAACCCGCGCGCGGCGCTTAACCCGATCCGCAAGGTGGGGCATCAAATCGAGGACGTGTTGCGCCAGCATGCCCGCGCGACACGCTACGACGCCCGCATCAAGGCTGTTGAAGCGTTGAAGGCCGTTCGGATCAATGATCCCGAATCGCGCTATGATGCCTATCCTTTTGAGCTTTCAGGGGGCATGTGTCAGCGGATCGTCTGCGCGCTGGCACTGGCTTGTGATCCACGCCTTTTGATTGCAGATGAACCGACCACGGGGCTCGATATCACGACTCAAAAGGCAGTCATGGATCTTGTGCGCGACCTGATCCGGGCGCGTGACATGAGCAGTATACTGATCACCCATGACCTTGGGCTTGCTGCGCAGTATTGTGATCGCATTCTGGTAATGAAGGATGGGGTGATCGTGGAACAAGGCGATCCCGTGCAGATTTTCAGTGAACCTCAGCATCCATATAGTCGCAAGTTGGTGGATGCCACGCCGCGGATAGGCGCGAGCGTGCGCAGCCTGCTGCCCCCCGAGGATCGCGCCAGCGAACTGGTGGTAGAAGTAAGCGATCAGCCACTGTTGCAGGTGCGCAATCTGGTGAAGACCTATGCTGGAAAGTCGGGGCCGGTACAGGCGGTCAAAGGCATTTCTTTCACCATCAATCGGGGCCAATGTGTGGGGTTGGTCGGCGAAAGCGGATGTGGTAAATCCACCACTTCCGAAATTCTGGTGCGGTTGCTGGACGCAACAGATGGAGAGATCCTGTTCGAAGGCCAGGACATTGGTGCAACCGCGGCGCGTCGCTTTGCCAGCGATGCGATGCGCGCGAACATCCAGATGGTATTTCAGGACGCCACAGACAGTTTGAACCCGCGCCATACTGCGCGCCAAACCATTGCGGAGCCTCTGCGACGGCTGGGACATATGAGCGGCGCGGCGTTGGCCGCGCGCATAGAGGATCTGGCGCAATTGGTCGGGCTGCCCTTGCCACTGCTGGAGCGGTTTCCACATCAATTGTCGGGCGGTCAGAAAGCGCGGGTTGGCATTGCCCGTGCTGTTGCGCTCAATCCAAAGTTCCTGATTCTGGATGAGCCCACGGCGGCGCTGGATGTCTCCATTCAGGCTGTTGTATTGAATCTATTGGTAGATTTACGCGCGAAACTGAACCTAAGTTATCTTTTTGTCAGTCATGATCTGCATGTTGTCCGCTTGTTATGTGACCATGTGATCGTCATGAAAGACGGTCAGATCGTCGAACAGGGCAGCGCAGAGAACGTCATGTCCAACCCGCAAAGCGCTTACACAAAATCCCTGATCGCAGCGGCACCCAAACCGCCACAACGCCGTCAGGCCAGCTGATCCACAATTCGGAGACTCCAAAATGCTCAGCAAACTGCCCTTTACCATGAGCGCCCTGCGGGCCGCCTATGCTGCCGGAACACGCCCGGCAGACGTCATTGACGAGCTCTTTGCACGACTTGACGCAGTCGGCGATCCGGGCATTTTCATTCATCTGCGCGACAGGGATGGGTTGCGGGCTGAGGCGGAAGCGTTGGGCGATTTTGATGGGGACAAACCGCTCTGGGGCATCCCCTTTGCTGCCAAGGACAATATCGACGTGGCGGGGATTGAAACCACAGCCGGCTGCCCCGCCTATGCCTATACCCCTGAGAAAGACGCCTTTGTGATTGCTAAACTGCGCGACGCGGGAGCGATTATGATCGGGAAGACAAACCTTGATCAATTCGCGACCGGTCTGGTGGGTGTGCGGACGCCCTACGGTGCGCCACTCAACGCTGTCGATCCCGAGATCGTGCCGGGGGGATCATCCGGTGGGTCGGGTGTCATCGTCGGGCATGGAATCGTGTCGTTTTCGTTGGGCACGGATACTGCCGGATCAGGCCGGGTACCCGCCGCGCTGAACAATATCGTGGGGCTCAAGCCAACGCTGGGCGCCCTTTCAGCCAGCGGTGTTGTGCCAGCCTGTCGCACGCTGGATACGGTGTCGATCTTTGCCCTGACCGTGGATGACGCCTATGCCGCCTTCGCGGTGGCTCGCGGATTTGATCCAGCCGATGCCTACAGTAAACCCTTGCAACATGCGGCGCTGTCAGAGCCGGAAATGCCCCTGCGGATCGGGGTGCCGGATGCCGCCTCCATCGAATTTTTCGGGGATGAAGTGCAAAGGGCAGCCTTTGAACGGGATATCGCGATTCTGTGCGCAAACGGGGCGGTTATTGAACCCATCGACTTTGAGCCACTCCACGCCATAGCGCGCATGCTCTATGAGGGCGCATGGGTGGCCGAGCGTTACACGGTCATTGACGATCTGCTCCGCCGCGATCCGCAAGCCATTCATCCCGTGACACGCAAAATCATCACACACGCAGAAACCATGTCTGCCGCAGATGCATTCCGGGGTATCTATCGATTGGCAGATTTGAAACGTGCCGCAGAACCAATGTTGGAAGGCCTCGATATGCTCTGTGTGCCCACGATCCCAACGTTTTATTCGGTGGCTGATCTGGAGGCCGATCCCGTTGCACCCAATTCCAACAATGGCACCTACACAAATTTCGTGAACCTGCTCGACATGTGCGGTATCGCCGTTCCGACAGCGCCGCGCAGCGATGGCCGACCAGGCAGTGTCACCCTTTTGGCCGGCGCGGGAGGTGACGCGTTGGTGGCTTCCGTTGCACGCGAATTCGAAGTTGACTGCACGCGCAATTTGGGGGCCACGACGCATCCAGTGACAACACCCGCTCCGTTGCCTGCAGCAGCATCCGACCACATTGATCTCGCTGTTTGCGGTGCGCATATGCGCGAACTGCCGCTCAATTGGCAGTTGACCGATCTGGGCGCACGGTTTGAGCGCGCCACGCGCTCTTCGCCGGATTATAAATTCTACGCGCTGGCCGGTGGGCCGCCTGCCAGACCCGGCCTGATATACGCCGAAGGGCCCGGTTCCGGATCCATCGCACTGGAAATCTGGTCGGTGCCCAAAACTGAACTTGGCACGTTTCTGGCGGGGATCCCGGCCCCGCTCGGCATTGGAACCATTGTGCTTGAAGATGGATCAACTGTGAAAGGCTTCCTATGTGAAACGCGAGGCATAAAAGGTGCCAAAGACATTACAGCCCTTGGCGACTGGCGCAGCTTCCTTGCCCGTGAAAGCACGCTGGCATGACATCACACGCCGAAGAACGTCTGTTTGAGTTGGGTTTCGAGTTACCTTCCGACTGGACACCGCGCGGGCAGTTTTTACCGTTTCGAAAGGATGGACTTATTGTCTATCTCTCCGGCCAGATCTGCGAATGGGCGGGAGAGGTCACACATATCGGCCCTGTCACCGATACCCCGGAAGCCCTTGAAACTGCTCGAACAGCGGCGCAGATTTGCGCGCTGAACCTGCTTTATCGGCTCCGCGAGGCCTGCGAGGGAGATCTGGATCGAGTAGATGTTGTCCTGCGACTTGGCGGGTTCGTGAATTGTGGCTCCGGGTTTCCGCACAGTCCTGCGGTAATCAACGGTGCCACTGAAGTTTTCATCGCGGCTTTTGGCGATCAGGGATGGCACGCTCGCACGGCAGTTGGTGTGTCCGGACTGCCGGGCAACGCCTCAGTCGAGGTAGATGCAATCGTCCGCCTCAAAAGCTGACTACCCGGTTGGCAGTTTTGGTGCGGGCAAATCTGGGGCACAAGCCTCAAGCATTCCAGCGAACGCTAAGAGCCATGCATCCTGTCCCGGATGCGCCGCCAGCATTACCGATCTGGGCCGCCCCAATCCATCCAATCCCCAAGGCAGACACACAAGCGGGCCGCCAAAAACCGTCCAGGGCGTTAACCAGTCCTGATAGCCAGTCGTGCCATCCATAAGGGGCGGACCCTCGGGTACCGGCAAGGTGATCACAACATCAATCTCCGACATACCTGTCCAGAAGGCGGTCTTTTCCTGCGCCAAAAGCTGTTTGGCCGCCACCAAAGCATCACGCGAAACCGACATCCCCGCCCGAAGCCCTGCCGCAAATTTTTGTTTCAGCATTTTCGCCCGCACCCCCCGTAACATACCAGCATGGGCGGTGGCGGCTTCCGAAGTCATGACCACCCGGTGCGCATCTACAATCGCGTCAACATCTGCTTCAAGCGGATGCGCGGTGAGATGAACCCCGGATCCAGTTGCCGCCAGTTCAGCGTCGCGCAACGCCGCTATGGCATCCTGCTGTGGTGCGACATCGGTTTTCCACAACCCGCTTGTCGCGGTCACTCGCGCCTTTTCGAGGTTACCAGAATTGGCGCACTCAGGTGACATCGCCTCAAATGCGATCTGCGCCTTTTCCACAGACCCGGCAATAATGCCGACCGCGTCAAAACTGTGCGCCAAGGGTGTCACACCTTCCATCGATAAAACACCTGCTGAAGGTTTGAACCCGACTGCGCCGCAATAGGCGGCCGGACGGCAAAGCGACCCGGCCGTTTGCGTTCCAAGCGCGATATCAACCAGACCGGCGGCCACGGCGGCACCTGAGCCACTGCTGGAACCTCCGGGTGAACGGCGCAGATCATGGGGATTGCGGCAAGGTGTCGGGTCAGTGAAAGCGAATTCAGTCGTGGTCGTCTTGCCAACAATACTTGCACCTGCAGCGCGCAAGGCCGCAACCACAGGAGCGTCACAACTCGCGGGTTTTGCATCCAGGCAAGCGTCGCTCCCGTTGCGGGTGGGCAGTCCCGCAACATCAATGATATCCTTGATCCCGACTGTCAGACCCGCAAGCGGGCCCGAATGCATGTCGGCCCCCTCTTCGTTTACATCCATGACTGTAACAAACGCATGGATATGAGGATCCCATTGATTGATCCTTTGCTTGGCCTGCGCAAGCGGACCGGCGTTCATGTCTGATTTTGTCAGCATTGTGCAGCGATATTTTTTGTCACGCCGATCAGATGATCCCGCGAAACCAACGCTTCCAGTTCCACCGGCGCATGTTTTGCCGCGTTCGCTGGTGGTTCTGGCAAGACCAGATACCGCATATCCGCATTGCCGTCATGAACAATCAGTTGCATGTCCTTTGGTAGCTCAATTCTAAATTCAGAAAGCACACGGTGTGGCTTACGTACGGAGCGTGCGCGATACGCCTTGGAATTATAGCATGATGGGGGCTGCCCGAGTATCGACCGAGGATAGCAGGAACATAACGTGCAGGTGATTGAATTATGCAGGGTCGGCGCGTTTTCAACGACGATGATCCGTGCCTCCGTGACCGGGATATCAAGCGCTTGCACTGCCGCACGGCCGTCTTTGTGAAGGCGCTGTTTATAGTTGGGATCGGTCCAGGCCTTCGCAACCACCCGGGCCCCCAGACGGATGCCCGGGCTTTCCAGCTTTTCAATTGCCGACGTCACCTCTCGCGCGGTCAAGAGACCCTTTTTTGAAAGGAACTCCTGCAAGCCATCCACAATGATTTGTGCCTCGATGTTCCCGGCTTCATCTTCCACAGTCAGAGCTTCATGCTGCTTGTGGGTGTGATCATGGGGCATGTGGGACCTCCTCTGCGGGTGGCAACCGCTGATCGTAGATTTCTAGGACAGGCCGATCTCGTCTCGGGTGCACATCGTCTGGCCAAAGTTGGGTTTGAGCAAATGTAACGCGATAAAGACCAATGGCCTGTCCCGCGGTATTGCCAACGGCAAGCTCTTCCGGGTGCAAATAGGTTCCGCAGCATTCTTCGATACGTCCCACCTGTGTGCGGGTGTAATAAGGAATGCGAACATGTCCTGCCTTTTCGAGTTCAAGCCCTCGCACCGGGTCTCCGGGCGAAAAACGTGTCATTGACCGTTGTCGGGATCGGACCACCGCGCGTGAGTCGCGCCGTCGAAATCTCGTCCCGAGACGATCCCTTTTTCAGTCAGGGTATACGTCATTGCTTCCAGCCGACGCCTGTAAAAGGACAAGCTGTTGTATTTTTTAAGGCCAAAGCTTTCAAAACCACGCTGGACTTCATCCGGAGAAACAATTCTGCCCGTGCAATCGCCCAATAGAGTCCTGATGGCCTCAACCTGTTTTTCCCGGTGCATCCAGAGCAGTTCGACCATTGGGATGTCGCCCGCCTGATCTCCGCCGACGTCATGATACCTTTGGATCCCTTTTCGTTCGACATTCAAACCCTCTCCATACCCAGAGGATGGTAGCGCCATGCTCAAAGTGCCACTGTTATTTTTGCAGCAAACTGATGCGAATTTTGCCACAACCTTCAAAGGTCACAGGACGTCGGAAGGTTCCCGACCCGGACAGCGTAAGTTGAACACCGAATTGATGTGGAACTTTTTTTCGGATTTCCTGCAGAGGTTAGGATGTCAACTTTACCAGCGTTGCCCGAAAAAGCCACAATTTCAAGCAGTTGAGGCGCGCATCGATCAGAGCACTAAGACCCATGCACCGCGCGTATCAGCGCAACCCAATGTGGCATCAATGTCTTATCTCAAAATACCTGGCTCGCTTGAAAAGAACAGGGGGCGCGCAGACGCAAAAACCCGCTGGGTCGAGGCCACGTTCGACGCCCAGACGACACATCAACCGGAACCAAGTCGCGCGGGCGGCATGGATCACCGGGAGGGCTCACTTTTTCAGATGTTTTCAATCGCGGCACGCAGATGCAAGGTACCACACTACTTCACAACAGAAAATCACTGGCAATATAATCCGACGCCGAGATGTTGGGGCCGTCTTTGATCGCGATGGCAAAATCGATCTGATCATCGCCGTTTGTCAGTCCAAAAACCATGGTTGTGCCGCTGTCGTTTTCCAACCACAGAGCACCCGCACCCTGTAAAAGACCTGCAGATGTTGTGAGTTCTCCCAGAAAGTTGAAACTATCCTCTCCAGCCCGCCCAGCATTGGCGTCAATGCCCGATAAATTGATCCGGTCACCACCTGCCTGACCGACACCGTCCATCCCGTCAATGAGGTCCATGGCACCGAGGACGGACGCATTCTTGTTTGCAAATACAAAGACATCGCTGCCCGCTTGGCCGCGCAGCACATCCTGTCCAAGCCCCCCCTCAAGCAAGTCGTCCCCTCCCCCGCCAACAAGCTTGTCGTTGCCAGAGCCGCCCAAGAGGGTGTCAGCCCCGTCGCCTGCCCGCAGAGTATCATCACCCGCCTCGCCCCGCAGGAGATCATCGTCACCCCCGCCCTCCAGCAGGTCATCACCCGTTCCGCCGTGAATGAGATCTTTGCCCCCGGCACCAAAAAGCAGATCCGCACCAGATCCTCCGAAAAGAATATCATCCCCGGCGCCCCCTCGCAGTGTGTCGTTGCCCTCTCCGCCGCGCAGCATGTCATTATCACTGTCGCCCAAAAGCACGTCATCGCCGCCGTCCCCAAAGAGGCGATCCTGTCCGGTGGAGCCCGTCAGGTTATCCGCTCCGCTGCCGCCGTAAAGCGTGTCATCTCCGCTGCCGCCGTTCAGCGTGTCAACGCCGTCGGCACCGCGCAGCGTATCATCGTCCGCCTCGCCGCGCAGGATATCGTTGCCTGCGCCACCTTCAACCACATCGCGACCCGATCCTGCATCGACGATATCATTTCCGCCTTCACCATAGATGGTGTCATTGCCGGCACCGCCCCCCAGCGTGTCATTGCCACTCTGGCCACGAATGGTATCGTCTCCGTCTCCGCCCCAGATGGCGTCGTTTCCGTCCCCTCCGTAGAGTTCGTCATCTCCTGCTTCGCCGTCCAGTCGGTCGCCACCCGCACCACCGAGCACAATATCGTTTCCGTCACCCGCATGGATCTCGTCGTTCCCCTCGCCAGCCCGGACGGTATCATCGCCAGCACCACCATAAATCAAATCACGCCCGGCATCGCCGCTGATTTCATCCGCGCCCGATCCGCCCAGAATCCTGTCATCGCCCCAGCCACCGCCAATCACATCATCGCCACCACCGCCTTCCAGCCGGTCGGCTCCTGCCGAACCCCAGATCCTGTCGTGTCCGCCACCACCTTCGATTTTGTCGTTTCCGCCTTCGCCGTAGGCGATATCATCGCCCTCACCGAGGATGATCGTATCTGCGCCGCCGCCGCCATAAACCAAATCGTCACCGGCATAACCTCTGACCGTATCGTTTCCTTCTCCCGCCCAAATCTTATCGTCGCCATGAGCTGCAACTACGAAATCATCCCCATACCCCGCATAAATCAGGTCATCGCCCTGTCCAGAATTGATCGTATCAGACCCTTGGTACGCCATGATCCTGTCATCTCCAGACAGACTCCACAGACGATCATTGCCTGCAGTACCGTGGAGCAGGTCATGGCCATTTCTACTCCATAGGTCCGTCTGATCGCTCGGCGCCACGCGCTTGACTTCGAGCCCCGCCGTCTGATTGTTCGCAAGCAGAACGTTCGAGTTTTCCCAAATCGCCCTGCCGGAACCGGTGATAACGTTGTCGGTTATAGAAATGTCCTCGGAAAAACCGTCGATGTTCGCAACACGTATGCCGTCAGAACCTGCATCTTCGATCACGTTCGACCGTATACTGACGCGCTCAATTGCTCCTGCACCGCTGTCATCGACATGCCGATATAGCAGAATACCAAATTCCGTAACGTTTGATATCTGATTGTTGATGACATCGATGTCAAAAAGATTGGGATTTTCAGGATCTCGTCTGGACTCCCGCGCGATGACGATCCCACTGTTGGCGTCGCGAATTTCATTGCCCTCGACAACAATGTTGTCAATCGTGCGGCTACCGGCATCAATGTATATACCGTGAAGCTCGACATTGTGGATCGTATTGTCGGCAATCCGCCCGTTCTTGGCACCCGCCTTCACGTCAATACCGTATTGGTCGGTATTGTGGACATGGTTGTTTTCAATCACGAAACCGTCAACGCCGGCGCCAACCGCGATAGCTTCGTTCACGCCGTTTGGCGTATTGGTATTCGTGACTTCGTTGCCTCGAATAACAACGTCCTGCAAATAGTAGGTGTCCAGCGCCGCGAGGCCCGCCATGTCGACCCCATTGATGTGAATGCCCGAATTACCCGTCGTATCTACAAGATTGTTTTCAAAAGTGATGTCGCGGCTTATCGCGTCCGAGCCTTCGACGTAAAAGCCGATGTTCGGTGCATTCTTAAGATGAAACCCCGAAACCGAAACATGGCTTTGACCTGAAATACTGATCAACGCGTTGCCAGTGGCATCTTGTCCATCAATCAAAACGTCCCGTTTGCCCGACAGAGATTCAATCCGGATCGGATTGTCGGCAGTACCTGATTTGTTGACCTCAAAAGGGCGATATGTACCGGCCTCGATTTGAATGGTATCGCCCGCGCCTGCATATGCCAGCGCCGCGGGAATTGTAGTGAAAGTCGCATCGTGATCTGCAGATGCGGTCCCATCTTTGGACACCAATAAAGACCTACCTTGCGCCATTTTTTTCTGCTCCGTCCTGAAAAGAAGAGGAATAACTTTACACTTATTCCCGTATTACGAGTATTCATTTGCGCGTTTAGATGCATTCCAGACAGGTTTCAAACCAGTCAGGCGTGGGATCCTGAAAAATGCGCGGAACACCGCAGATCAGGGCCGTATCAGCACGTCGAAAATCTTGTAAAGACCGCGCCAGATTTTGCCAATTTCCATGAATTAGATGAATTTTTCATTTGTGATCAGTTATTTAAACTCACTCATGTGCTCAGCAGATTACTCTGACTTCGCAGACACACCGTTTTGGTTCGGCGGTTGGCAGCGCTCAAAAAAAATGCACTTGGGCGTAGCGAGCCGGTTCCCATATCTCATTTACAGGCCCCGACTGGACCAGATCCGTTTGGAATGCCGGGAAGGTTCCGACGATAAGAAAGATCACATTGAAAAGTGCACTCAAGCGACGGCGTTTTAGCAGATTTCTTATGCCGTCGGGATCACTAGTGTAAAACCGTTGCCTGCCAAAACTTTAGTCCTTAGCGGACCCACCCTTGGTGTGGACAACTTTTCAAACGAACGGGAATGTGAAACCAAATACACCTAATTGGCGAATGACTTAGGCCCTTTTCCATGTATTGTAGTATCATCTTGTCCTTTGGGCATTTGGAAACAAGTTTTGACAAATGACATTTTTACAATCGGGCGCCATCCTCTGGTTTCCACTGCCGACGCGATGCCAAAACAGGTGATGTTGTTGGTTTGCCCGTGCCGCAGCGGCTCCACGATTATGCTGCGCGCATTTGGTCATGCCGGTGTCGCTGCGTTCTTCCAACCGATCAAAAACGCTCTCAGATGGGGGTTGCTAGGCGAGAGGCGCCCTTGGGAAGTCCCGTCTGAAATTGATCAGAAAACGGTATTCTTGAAAGAAACCTTCGGCCCCTTCCGCCTGGAAGAGACAACCTATGATCCGCTTGAGTGTTTGCTCGCCGTCGGCTTGCCCGCAGAGCGTATCAATTTGGTTGTCCTAATGCGCGATCCGGCTGCCGTTTGGTTATCTTGGCAAAAACACTGGTCCGCGCAAACCTCTCCGACGCTATTCGCGGATGCATGGCACGCGTGTCTCAAATGCGTCAAAACCGCCAGGGCTCACGGAGTGAGCGTGCAGTCTCTGCGCCATGCGCAATTTTCGGCTGAGCCATTGCTGGCAATGAGATCGCTTTTTGAAATGCTAAACTTGGATTTCCCTGCCGAAGCCCTGGATGATTGGATCGAAAAACAGGGATTTGGCGAGGCCGGCTCCGGCGTTTTTATGCCAGATGAACCAGATGTCTTCGTAACTCCGGGGGCCCATGATCCCGTGATTGCGGCACGTAGAATTCATCCGATTGCCTCAAACGGCTCTCTGGACGCAACAGATCGCATGTTACTGAAGCGTGCCGGTGCAATCGATGCCTATCACGCGCTGTCGCAGGAGCTTGCTGTCTGTGATCATATTCAAACTGTTCACGGCAAGGATTGTGTTGATGATGTATGCTGAGGCCGTCAAAAAACCGCAGGCGCAACATGGCAACATAAAGGTGGGATGTTTCCCAGGATGACAGAACGTATTGAACCTCCGGCGCAGTCCAAACCACATCAGGCAATCGAGATCATTGGTTGGTCCCTATGTCTGTTCGTGCCGTTTGGTGCGTTCTTCATGTTGCGCGATGCCGGTATGCCTTCTAACTCTGCTGTTTTTCTGGCGATTATTTCCCTTCCTCTGGTGATGTGGCCGTTCAGCCTGCTGCCAGATTTTGTACCCGGATTGCTCGCGGTCGTGATGATCCTACTGGTTGGTGCAGCCCCTCCGGAGATTGTGCTTAGCGGTTTTGCTTCTTATGGCTATCTGCTCATCATAGCCATTCTTGGCCTTGGTGCCCTTATTCGCACGTCCGGTCTGGTGAACCGGTGCGCCGCTCTGATGATTCAACGTTTGCCGGGAAATGTCATGGCCTATGCAGGCACGTTGTTTTTTGGCGGGCTTCTGTTAACGCCTTTTCTACCGTCACCCGCTGGCCGATTGGCTGTTGTCGCCCCCTTGGTGGCGCAATTGGAAGAACGCGTCGGCGGTCAAATCGGCAAGCGCGGCCGCTCGCTTATTTTCATGAGCGGGTTGGACGGGGTCACTCTGCTGACAGCTGCCTTTCTGACAGCAGCCCCAGTTAATCTGATTGTCTACTCAATGCTACCGCAACAGGAGCGGGTCGCCTTTCAATTCGTGGATTGGGTGATTGCGTCGTCCGTTGCCATCGGCGTGATGGTTGTGGGGTATGTGATGATTGTATTGCTGGTGGCTTTTGACGCCACCAAAATTCGCAAGTCCGAAACCGAAGGGATTGGCGAGACGACAAAACCGCTGTCGCGTCAGGAATTCCAGTCTTTGGCCAACAATCAGTCGATAGAAAATGACCAAACGTCCTCGTCCAAGGAGCAGGCTGGGCCCTTATCACAGCGGGAATGGGGCGCCATCAGTGGTATCGTGCTGCTTGGTATTGGCGTTCTGACAACGCCGATTCACCTGATCCCCGCGCCCGTGCTGGCCTTTCTGATCCTTGGATTGCTTTTCAGCGTGCAGATCATGCAAAAGTCGGACTTTGTTTCTGAGATTGATTGGTCGTTCATCTTCCTGCTTGGGGCCTTGGTTGGTTTCACCAACACGGCGGCGTTCTTGGGCCTGACCGACTTGCTGGTTTCCGAAATTTCCTGGCTGGGTGATATACTACGGCAGGATTTCGGAACCTTCGTCCTGATCCTTGCAGGTGTCATCGTGGCCGCGCGCATTGTTGTCCCGCAGACCGCCGTCACCCTGGTTCTTGTGACCGCTCTCTTGCCTCTTGCCGAGGCATCAGGCGTCTCTGCCTGGGTCGTTGGTTTTTCGATCTTGATGCTGAATGATGCATTGATATTTGATTTTCAGTCTCCGATGCATGTGGCCTACCGCAACGCTACGACGATTGGCCGGAATCCTGATCGCACCATTTCCCTCACCAGATTGACCATCCAACGCATCGCGATCTTGGGCCTGCGTATCGGTGCGATATATGTGTCGATCCCTTTTTGGAAAAGCATGGGGGTGCTCTGAGACATGGCGCGCATGCTGAGCATAGTTGTGATCCTGATACTCTTGGCGGGCGCTCTTTCTTACCATGCGGGCAAACCGAGAGTGTTGATTTTGCAGAGTTATGAACCCGACTATGCGTGGACTGCCGGCGTTATAGAGGGCCTGGAACGAGTCACACGCAGTTGGAGCGATGTGCACATCAACTCACATTTCATGTATACCAAGAAATTCTCCGACGAGGATTCATTGCGCCGCGCGGGTGTGCAGGCGCAGGGTGCGGTGGAGCGTTGGAAGCCCGACGTGGTCATCGCCATTGATAACCTGGCCCACGCGCTGGTGATGCAAGACTACACAGACCACCCAGAGATCAAAATTGTCTATGCTGGTATCAACGGGCCCGTTTCCTCTTTTGGCTACGACAGCGGCAAGAACGTAACCGGAATCCGGGAAAATCGTGCCATGGGCCCGGTGCGTGATGCGATAACTGCGCTCCAGTATCAGGGGGCTCCGCGTGCGCCGTGGGACGGCAGCAGGCCCATTCGGATCCGATACATCATGGATCGTTCCGCATCGGTATTGCTGGACAGGCCCAGTGTGGACGGCTTTGCTTGGGCACCGCTTGAATATACGGCCTCCGTCGCTGTCGATAATTTTCCCAACTGGCAGGACGAAGTTGCGCAAACCAAAGACATGGCCGACTTGATCATCGTGACCAACTACCGGCAACTTAAACGCTCTGATGAGGATCCTTCTTTCGTTCCTGCAAGCGAGGTAATGGCATGGACAGAAGCAAATGCCGGCGTCCCAGTTATCGGGATGAATGTTTTCAATACAGAAGACGGCGCAACATTTTCTGTTGGCGCATCTCCCATTGAGCAGGGTCAAATAGCGGCGGAAATTGCAGCAGCCATCATCAGTGGGCAGCCTCCGGCCGACATACCACCCCGCGACAACCTGCAATTCTTGGTCTCCATGTCTAAGGAGCGCTTAGCCCGCCACAATCTGGTTTTGCCGCAGGTCTATGAAGCGTTTTCCCGTGCCACGGATACGTTCCGGTAGCAGCCCAGCCGGTTCCATTTCGGTAAGGGCATCCAAGGTGGTGTCCGTCGTGTTTCGGTACAATGCCCGGGTTGGGAAGGCGGGCGTTGTGGTGATGCATGCAGCACAACAGCCCCAAAACGGGTTGACCTTTCGGAAGTGACAAGTCCAGATATCATAGAGGAGCGCATGCGCGCCAAATGCGACGTAAGGCTGATTTGAAGAATGGCAAAGCCGTTCCAGACGATCCCGCGCACCAGACGCCTGCATAGATATTGGAAGTGGATGTGCATCAGGCCGAGAATACCGTCTGAGGCTAATCCCATCCCGTGGTGCTTAGCGCAAGATCGCGACATCAAAATCGCGGAATCAGTAGTTTACTGCTACCCGGGTGTTGCCCATAACCGCCCACAATTAACGTCTATGGCTTTTATGACCCGTAGTGAAAGTCAATTTGAAATTTGACCAAGCCGTCAGTCTGCGCGCAGGGCGCCACGTCTTCACAAAAGCGCCGAGACGTCGATGACCGATCTGATTCTTAGTGTGCAAACAACAATCTGGAGATGTGGCCACGAAAACATGCATAGAACCCGGTGTCAGTCGACGCCACCTTGCGATATGCGTTTGGGACTCACCACGGCATATCGCAAATGGTTTTGTTTCAGAAAGAGCATTACACGCCGTGACCAGAGACCGCCTCTGATGTCAGGCAGGCGACAAGACGGATGCGGTCACATGCAGTCGGCGAGGGCGGTCGACAGATTGCGGATAAGCTGGGGATAATGTGCCATGCCCGGTTCGAGATCAGATCCAAGTGGATCAAGAATGCCCGTCCGAGCCTCTGTGCCAGCCAGCACAGCCTCAACGAGACCCGGATTGAATTGAGGCTCTGCCAACACGCAATCGATACCCTCTTCCGCAATACGAGCCTGAATTTCGGCAATGCGCGCCGGGCTTGGATCAGACGCATCGGCAATAGAGATTGCACCAGCTGCCGGGAAATCAAAGTCGGCTTCAAAGTACTGATAAGCGTCGTGAAAAACGATGAACTGCCCCCCACGAACCGTTTCCAGGGTCGCATGGACTTCGCTTATCAAGGCGTCGATCTCAGTACGGCCCGCCGCCGCATTGGCAAAGTATGCCCCTGCATTGTCGGGGTCGGCGGCAGAAAGTTGCCCTGCAATTACATTCAGCCATGTCATTGCATTTTTCGGTGCCAACCAAGCATGAGGATCATGAGCGCCGTGGTCATGTCCTTCATGCCCGGCGGTCGCCCCATCATGGTCGTCATGATCGTCATGCGCCTCGTCAGCGTGATCATCATGATGCTTGTGGCCGTCTTCATCCGCGTGTTTTGCGTGGTCTTCGTCGCTGTGATCATCATGATTATGCGCTTCAAAAAGCGCGTTCTCACGGAATTCTAGTTCGATCGTACCATCTGCCTCGAGCAAGGCAGTGACGATTGCATCTGACGCCAGAGTTTCCAGTGTATCGGTGAGCCAAGGCGTCAGATCGGGACCGATCCAAAACACAAGGTCTGCGTCTTGCAGCGCTGCCGCCTCGGAGGGACGCAGGCTGTATTCATGCGGGCTGGCACCCGACTGAACAATTAGATCGGGCATACCGACACCTTCCATTACCCTTGCAACCAATGAATGAACCGGGGCGATGTCAACGGCGACCCGTGGCGTTTCGGCGAAAGCGGTTCCCCCCATCAAAGCAGTCGTCAGCGAGAGGGCGAGAAGCGTTCTGGACATCGGGGTCTCCATGTGATTTTATAACATTACGAGCTCAATAAACAAAATGTAATAACATGACAAGTGAGTCCAAAAAGAGAGAAGCTGGAGATGGTCCCCTCGGGTTCGCGCACCATGATCATGGTGCGTGTGTCAGCGACACGCTTGCTGCAGCAGAGGCCCGTTGCGCGTCAGACGGGCTTCGTTTCACGCCTGTTCGTCGAAAGGTACTCGAGATCTTGCTGCAAGGGCACCGCGCCCTTGGTGCGTACACGATTCTTGATCGGCTAAGAGAAGATGGATTTGGATCCCAGCCACCTGTTGCCTATCGCGCTTTGGATTTTCTTGTTGCAAACGGATTGGCCCATAAGATTGAACGGCTAAATGCCTTCATTGCCTGCGTTCATCCCAGCCACGCCCATACGCCCGCATTCATGATATGCCGTCTGTGCGATGCCGTTGCTGAAACACACTCGTCGCCCGCGCGCGGCGCTTTGGGCGACGCCGCCCGCGCCACTGGTTTTCGCATCGAACGAACCGTGGTCGAGGCCGAGGGCGTTTGCCCCGCTTGTGTTGACAAGGCAAACACATGAACCTTGTTCAGGTCGAGGACCTCAGCCTCCGCTACGGCGCAAGGACTGTATTGTCGCGTGTATCATTGAGCATCGCACCGGGCGAGATTGTCACAATTGTCGGGCCAAACGGATCGGGCAAGACCAGCTTGCTGCGCGCGATAATCGGGGCAGTGAAACCTTTTCAGGGTCGTGTTGAACGGGGAAGCGGCGTGAAGATTGGCTACGTTCCCCAAAAGCTCCACATCGACGAAACCTTACCCATCACCGTTGCAAGATTCCTGAAATTGCCAGGAGGTGTGACACCTGCAGACATAGATCACGCGCTCAGCCAAGCGGGCGTACCCGATCTTTCCAATGCGCAACTATCGCGTCTGTCCGGCGGGCAGTTCCAACGGGTCTTGCTGGCGCGCGCTTTGATCGGAAGACCTGATTTGTTGCTTTTGGATGAAGCCACGCAGGGGTTGGACCAGCGTGGCTCATCCGCATTCTACCAACAAATCGAAAACGTGCGTCAAGAAACAGGCTGCGCTGTCCTGATGATCAGCCACGAATTGCACGTGGTGATGAGTGCCTCTGACCGGGTGATTTGCCTCAATGGTCATGTCTGCTGTGAAGGTACGCCAGCCGTCGTAGCGTCAGCACCTGAGTACAGAGCATTATTTGGGACCGGCACCGGTGGCGCGCTCGCGCTTTACCGGCATGAACATGATCACGGTCATGATCATGACGACCACAACCACACTGAGGCCGCAGAATAATGCTCGACGATTTCATGGTGCGTGCCACATTGGCTGGGATCGGCGTCGCCATTGCAGCTGCACCCTTGGGATGTTTTGTCGTCTGGCGGCGGATGGCCTATTTCGGGGATGCCACAGCACATGCCGCGATCCTTGGCGTTGCCTTGTCTTTGGCGTTCTCAATGTCGATCTTCATAGGGACCATGGCAGTGGCAATGCTGATGGCGCTAACGGTCAGTGTATTATCAGGTCGGGGATATGCGATGGACACATTGCTTGGTGTTCTGGCCCATTCCGCGCTGGCCTTTGGGCTTGTGGCCGTGTCGTTTCTGTCCGGCATAAGGATCGACCTAATGGCCTATCTCTTTGGCGATATCCTCGCCGTCTCACATAGTGATCTTGCCGTGATATGGGGTGGGGCTGTACTGGTCGTGCTGCTCATTGGTTGGCGCTGGTCGGCTCTTCTGACCTCAACACTGAACGAAGATTTGGCTTATGCGAGCGGAATTGATCCCAAACGGGAACAGTTGGTTTTGACATTCGCCCTGGCTGTCACAGTCGCGGTCGCCATCAAAGTCGTCGGGGTTCTGCTTATCGCTGCCATGCTGATCATACCCGCCGCTGCTGCAAGACCCTTGTCGCGGACGCCCGAGGGTATGGCCATCGTCGCGGGTTTGATCGGAATACTGTCTGCCGCTGTCGGCCTGCGCACAGCCTATGTGTTTGATACACCTGCGGGACCATCGATTGTCTGCATTGCAGCGGTCACTTTCATATTGTCCAGCATGATCATGAGATTTGGAGCCGCGCGGTAGAGCTGTGGATTACTTTTCGAAGCGTTCGTTAACGAGCCAAATCCAATAGGTCTCTTTCGGTCAATCCACTTCCGGCACTGATTGAGTTTTTTGGATTTCAGCAATCGCATCGCAACGAACTGCACGGCAGCAATCCGTTCTGGCCCAGTAAAATGGCGCGCTCAATAGCTATGCCAACTCATTCCGGCCTGTTCACTTGCCATAGTCAGCATGACAACCCGGCATCGGCGTCAATCGAACACCACAAGCAACATGATCTAACTGCCGAATTTCAGGCACTGACGTAGGCTACGCTTTGTTGTCTGCTGATTTTTGATGAAAGGCAGATCAGAGTTGTCGAAACGAAAGAACCATAGTCCTGAAAAGGTGAGCGCATGGTAAAAGAGTTGCCCAGCCGGTTTGGCGTGCATTCGAGAATAATCCAGCTGGAATCGAGAGCTGCGTGAGGGCGCGTTTGGCGTCTTTGAACGAGGCGACAAGAAAGCCCCGGAAACTGACGAAGAACAGGTCAAAGACTTGCCTGCGAAGATCGATGAATTGGCGATGGCCAGCAATTTTAAGTCATGAAAGCTCAAAATCTGCAGCCTGATGTGAGGCGGAGCATGGTTGAAAAGGATAATCAGAGCCTCTAGGTCGGTAGGCAATGCAAGTTGCTGCCGATGTCGCGGTCATCGTTTTCCTATCAAACAAGGGCGAGACGGCGGTGAGCCTCGCGCTAAAGCGTCAGGTGATGCTCGAGATATCATTCTTCGGTGCCTGGCAGACAACCTGATACCTGCGAAACGAGGGCCATCTAGTGAAATGAGAAGTGCATGCGCTGGCTCACGAAAATGACGGGCTTTTTGGCGGTCTACCAGAAGCCCTACACCAGTGGGCCGGCGGAAGGGAACAAGACGTATCTCTACCTACTGCGCGGTTACGGATGGATAGGCCCAATCAGGCTTGGATCGCAGACATCACCTTTCTGCAGATGGGCGCGGTTTTCTGTACTTGGTCGCCACCCTGTATGAAACATCCATTGAGACTTGTGGGGCGCTAAGCATACAAGCTGAATTGGTTGGGGATATCTGCACGCTTTGGAAGCCTGATCCGAGGCACGCGCCGGGATTGCCAAGTGGATCGATTTTCAAAACCAGAAATGCCTACATTCTACTCTTGGCGGCAAAACACCAGCCATGGTTTTTTGGTTGTGAAACGATGAAAACCAAACCGATCAGCAGGAGCAATGAATAGCTTAACTTATGCGGAAAATGTCCAAGGATGGGGGATTAGATCAAATAGGAAGTGTGACCCCTAAGTTGACTAGCTGCGCTCTTCCCGTTCATGGCAGTACGATTTTACCGGATAAGAGACGGATCCAAATTTCATTGTGTCACAAACGACCACCAAATCGCGCCTAATGCGTCCTTAGTATTTTTGATCCGGCGTAAGAGCGTTGTCAGGTTGTTGCCCTTCTGGCAGGAATCGCGAGTAAGCTGGACCAAAACGAAATCGACTGATCTGAAACCAGAACGCACGGTTTCAACACGCAAAACGCGGACAGCGGCGAAGTACAAAAAAGAACGCTTCTGATAAAATACCAAGTGCTGGCCCAGTCTCGCAAAGGCGGTTCCATATTCAGTTGCCTGCCTCTTGATCGCAGAACGACAATGACCTCAAAACAATTAACATTTGGGCGACCTCATGAGTCTTTCATCTCTGCTTTGAGGAACCACCTATCCCTGAAGCAGGCGATGAGTTGCTCGATGGCGAGGGCAAATCGACGAACGGTACAGCCTTGCCAAAGAGAAAGCCCTGAAGTACGTCGCAGCCTAACGCGGTGAGCAACTCAGATTGATCGGCATTCTCCACCCCTTCTGCCGTGATTTTCATATCAAGACGATCGCCAAGCATCACTACAGTTTCAATTATTTCACGGGACCGCTCTGGATTTTCCTCCAACGCCGCGACAAAGGACTGATCAATTTTGAGCCGGTCAAACCCGTATTTCCAAAGGTAACTCAAACTGGAGAAGCCGGTTCCAAAGTCATCCATGGCAATTGCGACTCCCATTTCCTTGAGCGTATCAATCTGCATTTCGATAAATGGGCTGTCTTCCAGAAGTAAGGACTCCGTGATTTCAAGTTCCAGGCGGCTGGCCGGAAAATCGGACGCATTCAAAGCATCGCGCACTGTATTTACGAGTTCGCCGCTTGTGAACTGGTCCGTCGACAGGTTGATTGCTAATACTTTGTTATCATCCAAAGCCGCCATTTCACGCGTTGCCGTTTTTATGGTCCAAGCACCAATCTGTTCGATCAAACCCAACTCTTCGGCAAGAGGAATAAATGTGGTAGGAGGAATCGAAGTTCCGTCAGTATCTGCGAGCCTCAATAACGCCTCATAGCCAACCAGATTTTGATTACTACCATCAACAAGAGGTTGGTAATGGATAGAAAAATCGAAGTTTCGGGTAGCATCCCTTAGTCTTTTCTCCAAGGCATGCCGTCTGCGCAGCTCCTGCCCCATTTCCTCTCCATAAACCGCGAAATCGTTTCTGCCGGACGATTTCGCATGATAGAGCGCGAGGTCCGCGTTGCTAAGTGCTTTTTCAAGGGTCTCGCCAGCCTCGACTTTTGCCAAGCCCACACTTATTGAACCGGAAACTTTAGCGTTCCTTACTTCAACCTCAACGCTACATTCAGTCAGGATCTTGCGCATGCGATGAACGGCTGACTCCATGTCGATACCTTGGAACGCAACAACGAATTCGTCGCCGCCAAACCTTGCCAATACATCTTCACCACGGCTGTTTTTACGTATGATCTGAGACACATGAGCCAAAAATGCGTCACCCGCAGAATGGCCGTACGTATCATTGATCGACTTGAAACGATCCAAATCAAGATAGCATACAACCGACAAATTGCCTTGCCTTATCGCGCGCTCGGCCTGAATGACGAACTCACGTCGATTGAGCAGACCGGTAAGAGGATCAAAGTTCGCAAGAAACTCGGCGGTCTTGCGGGAGCGCTCAGCGAAGACACGCTGCAAACAAAAAGCCAGTCCCGGCACAGCAAAAACCAGTGCAAACAAGGCCATGAAAAAAAGACTGAGATCTCTGAAACTTTCTTCAAAATATGTACGCGTCGTCGTCTGATCGACATATACCTCAACTATTGCTCTGACGCTCCCATCAGAACCCATCAAGGGAATGTAGGCTTCCGCATAAAAGTCCGGGCGGTTTGGATTATTTGTACCGTCAAAAACGTCCACGACCGGAGCACCAGTTGAGGCCACCTGAAACGCTTCGAAATCTGCTAAGCTGGCGACCCCTGGAGGACTGGCCAGGTCGGCATCATCGGAGACCATAGAAAGTCGTCCGTCAGACGTGAAGAGTTTGAATCTGAAAATATCGCCAACTTCTCGGACTTCTTGGATCACCTGCTTTTGTTCGCGCGTCGGAATTCCGGTGACCGCAAGTTGCTCCAAATCTGGAATGCGGTTCGCCAGATACATACCCCAATTTTCAGCTTTGTTTGCCGCCTCTCTGACGACCCCGCGCTCTACCGCGTTGTTTATGCTATTCTCCGTAACCGCCCAAATTGCGGCCATTGCGAAAATAACTGGCACGCCAAATTTTATTGCCCGAAAAAATTGTCTCATCACCCATTCCTCACGCTCCAATTACTTGTTTGTCACGAGAGCTTTAAGAATTGATCAATTCTGGTGGTGGCGGTTATCGTTCTGCAAGACGATGCTGCATGTGCACATGAACTAATATCCAGGGCTGGACCTCCGCAGAAAGCCTAGTTCTGCTTTCTATTCAAACTCAAAACAACGGAGAACAGATAGGGCTACGCTCAAACACTGCCCGCGCGAGTCTTGCGGCTGTTCCTCAATCGTTTTCGTTTAAACGCAGACGTCACGTGGCCGTGGTCCCTCCCCCAAATACAAGCCACGACACATACTACCGTCATAGTGTAGGGCGTGAACATACAACACAGTCATTTGGCAGGCGTATTCTTGCGCCTTGTCGCACCCTTTTGTGTGGCAAACTACAAATTTGGCTATTTTCTCTGCACATTACTTGGCTCTGCACGCACAGAGGAATGGCCGTAAAGCCCTAAATCTCTCTGATTGGGTATATGGTTCCTTTTCTTGGGAACTTCCTTCAACGGTCTGCGGGACGCCGGGTATCAACCACATTTCAGGTTCACTGGAAAGGCATCTGCCTTGCAAACAGGCTCACCCAATCGGTCCTACTTCTCTAAACCGGCAACGCTGTTGTCTTGAAAACTGTGCGCAACGCAAAACTTGATTGCATCTGGCCCACCCCCGGCAAACGCGCCAGATATTGGCGGTGAATGCGCGCAAAGTCTTCTGTATTTTCCGCAACAACTTTTAAGAGGTAATCCGCACTGCCCGCCATGAGATGACATTCCAAAACATCCGGTATGCGACGCACTGCTTTTTCGAAGGCGTCAAGAACTTCATCCGCCTGCCCTTGCAGGGTAATCTCTACAAATACTGTCGTTGGGACAGACATTTTTCGCGCATCGAGGAGTGCAACATAATCGCTGATGTAACCGTCCTTTTCCAATCGCTGCACCCGTCGGTGACACGCGGAAGGGGATAAGTTCACGACTTCGCTCAGTTCGGCGTTTGGCATGCGTCCTTTGCGCTGAAGCGCCTTGAGAATCCGTTTATCAGTTGTATCCAAGCTCATATGCGCAATAATTTCCTGACTTTTCTCCGTATCACGACAGTATATTCCACATCTAGCCTATAAGGCGAGCTATCTTTGATACTTAATTGCACAATTAGTGCAGTATTCCTCGCCCGAACTTTTTGGTGGAGGAGACCCCCATGATTATCGGCTGCCCTACAGAGATCAAACCTCAGGAATTTCGCGTGGGCATCACACCCAATGCCGCACAGGAGGCGGTCAATCATGGTCATGACGTGGTTGTACAGTCAGGCGCTGGTGCTGGTGCAGGGTTCGAAGATGCAGATTACGTCGCCGCCGGTGCCCGTATGATCCAGACGGCCAAAGAGATTTTTGAGACCGCAGACATGATCATCAAAGTCAAAGAACCTCAGGCCGGCGAGCGTCAGATGCTGCGCGAAGGGCAGCTGCTGTTTACATACCTGCATCTTGCGCCCGACCCCGAACAGACGCGTGACCTTTTGGCATCAGGCGCAACCTGCATTGCATATGAAACCGTAACGGATGATCGCGGCGGATTGCCCTTGCTCGCGCCAATGTCTGAGGTCGCGGGTCGCCTTGCGCCTCAAGTCGGCGCCTGGACGCTACAAAAAGCCAACGGCGGGCGCGGTGTCCTGATGGGTGGCGTTCCGGGTGTTGGACCCGCCCGCGTCGTGGTGATTGGGGGCGGCGTGGTCGGCACGCATGCCGCCAAAATCGCCGCCGGGATGGGCGCAGACGTTACGGTTCTGGATCGCGCTCTGCCGCGCTTGCGCTATCTCGACGACGTTTTCGGGAAAACCTTCAAAACGTCCTATGCTTCGGCGGGCAATACCATCGAATTGGCTCAAGCGGCGGATATGATCATCGGTGCAGTCTTGATTCCGGGTGCGGCGGCACCAAAATTGATCAGTCGCGCGCAACTCAGCATGCTCAAACCCGGAGCCGCGCTGGTCGATGTTGCGATTGATCAAGGTGGATGTTTTGAAACCTCGAAAGCCACAACGCATCAGGACCCCATTTATGACGTGGACGGGATCATGCACTATTGTGTAGCCAACATGCCGGGTGCCGTTGCCCGCACGTCGACCATCGCCCTTGGCAATGCGACCATGCCTTTCATGTTGGCGCTGGCCGACAAGGGCTGGCGCCAGGCATGTTCCGACGATCCTCATCTCATGAACGGTCTGAACGTACATGCAGGTCAACTGACCTACTATGCCGTCGGCAAGGCTCTCGGGATCGACGTGATCTCACCAACTGTCGCAATCAAGGCTTAGACGGCACCATCCAACCCGCGCCCCTCAAAAAGGGGGCGCATCGTTTGAATTCTGGTGGCGGCGAACTCTGTAAACGCCGTCACCTTTCGCGTATTCCGCAAATCAGCATGGGTCAGGATCCAAATCGGCCGATACGGCAGCAACGCCACCCCGGCCAATCGCTCCATTTCAGGCTCAACATCGCCCAGAAAACAGGGCATCCGGGTTGCTCCGATGTTAGCTCTGACACCCGCCAAGGCCGCGTACATATCATCCACAGTCAGGGTCACGCGGCGATTAGGCCACGCTTCTTTCAATGCCTCCGGTGGGCCTGGCCAGTGCGCAAACCGTATCCAATCCAATGGAACGAGCGGATCCGCCCGAAGGCGAGCGGCCTGTTCCTTACCCACATATACAGCGGCCGATTGTTCCGTCACACGACGTCCTACCAGCGTATCACCGGGCGTCTCTGAAATACGAAACGCGACGTCAGCCTCACGCGCTGCAAGATTGAGTTGGCGATTTGCTGCGATGACTTTCAGGTCAATTTCGGGGTATTTTCCTTTGAAGTCCTTCAGCATCGGCGCCAGAACCCGCTCGACCATCAGTTGAGGTGCCGTGATCGTCAAAGCCCCACTTAATTGCTGATCCCTTGCGCCAAGGCTGCGGCTCAGTTCATGGCTCGCGACCTCCATTCGTTCAGCTATGCGCGCAGCTTCGCGCCCCGCATCCGTCGCGCGGTAACCGCCCGGGGCACGATCGAACAGCCTTGCGCCCATCGCCTGTTCTGCAGCCGCGATCCGGCGCGAAACAGTAGCATGGTTTACTTTCAATGCGCGCGCCGCACCACTCAACCCTCCGTGGCGCACGGTTTCCAAAACATATTTGAGATCGTTCCAATCCATCATGCTGAGCGTTATTGCACATGCATGTTGCAAGCATGAAGTGTTTTCGCACAGGTCCAGTGATCATATTTCCGTGTGACATCAATAGTTCAGGAGTACAGAAAAATGACCACCCATGCCGTCGCCACGTTGACTTTAAAAGACCCCGAAGCCCTTGCCGCCTATCGCGAAAAAGCCGGAGCAGCGCTCGCCCGTCACGGCGGCGCAATTCTCCAGGCCTCCACCGAGCTGACGCGTTTGGAAGGAGATCAGCCGCTGGCAGACGGCGTTGCAATTCTGACATTCCCGGATCGCGGTGCGGCGCAGTCTTGGATTGACGATCCTGATCTCGCTGAAACACATGCGCTTCGCACCAAAGGGGCCCGGACGTTGATCACACTTCTTTAATCACATGGGCCCGCAGCCCAAGGGGCGGCGGGCCTTCTGAAAACCTTTGGGCAGGTCAATCTGTGCGCTTCAGCGAATCCCGGATTTCCAAAAGGACGTCCAACTCAGACGGACCTTTAGGTTCCTCAGGCGCAGCTTCTGCCTCTTTTTCCGCGCCTTCTTTGATGCGGTTCACCATCTTGACCAACAGAAACACGACAAAAGCGACGATGGTGAAATTCATCACAGCCATGACGAACTTGCCTACCGCAAAAACAGGCACACCCGCTTCGGTGGCGGCCTCGATAGAAGGAAAGCTTTCTTCACCCAGTACGTAAAACCAGCCCGAGAAATCGATGCCACCGGTAAAAAGCGCGATGATCGGGTTTATCAGATCACCCACAAGAGAGGTGACAATGGCCGTGAACGCCGCCCCGATGATAATGCCGACGGCCATGTCCATCACATTGCCTTTGGCGATAAAATCCTTGAATTCTTTAATCATTATTGTCCCTCACTCTGTTTGTCGCGGGCATTTTCAATCCGTTCCTGCCCAATGTGCGTTTGTTAACACATTGCTGCGCGCAGACGAGGCTGTTTTTGCGGGGAAATCCGCCTATGTGTTACCCGTAATCTGAAAAAGGAGAAGCCTGATGGGCGACTTGTCAAACTTCAAAATAAACGACAAATGGCCAGCAAAAGACCCACAACTTCTGCAGCTTTACTCCTTTCCGACGCCAAATGGCGTGAAAGTGTCCATTGCGCTGGAAGAAATGGGCATTCGATATGAGGCTCATACTGTGACGCTGTCGGATGCGGATGTAAAAAGTCCAGAATTTCTGTCCCTGAACCCAAACAACAAAATTCCGGCGATTATTGATCCAAACGGTCCGGACGGGTCGCCCCTGAGCTTGTTTGAGAGTGGTGCAATCCTGCTGTATCTTGCGGAGAAATCCGGCAAGCTGATAGGGTCCAACGCGACCGAAAAAGCGCATATCACGCAATGGGTCATGTTCCAGATGGGCGGTCTGGGCCCGATGTTCGGCCAACTCGGCTTCTTTTACAAATTCGCCGGATCGCAGTGGGAAGACAAACGCCCGCAACAGCGCTATATCGATGAGGCCAAGCGCATGCTGAGCATGTTGGATGGTGTCTTGGATGGCAAAACATGGATTGCAGGCGAGTATTCCATCGCCGATATCGCGATCGCGCCCTGGCTTCGTGCCCTTGATTTTTACGGTGCAAAAGAGGCGGTCGGATTTGCAGATTATAAAAACGTTGCGGCCTATCTGGAGCGTTTCCTAACACGGCCAGCAGTTGAAAAAGGCCTGCAGATACCGCCCCGCGAGCCCGCCTGAAGCACTGGCACAGGGCGGCCAAATCGCCCTGTGCCTCTTCCAATTGCCAGTATAATTCAGGCGGCCAGAGATCGTCAGTGTTCTATCCGGGCAAACTGCCTGTCAAAACGTATTTAAGAATTTCGACAACCTGTGCTGGCTCCTGTGCGACAGCCAGAGCGGCGGCATCGACCTCTTTCAACGCGTGTGCGTGATCAGGGCCGTGCAAAATAATCAGTGATTTTCCCAAAGCTGACGCGTACCCCGCATCAAAAGCGGCGTTCCACTGCTTGTATTGATCGCCAAACCGCACGACCACAACATCGGCATCTGCAATCCCCTTGCGGGTGCGGATCGCATTGACCATGGCGCTTTTGTGATCATGCCAATATTTATTGTCTTCCGACCCTAAAATGGCAACGCCGCAATCATCGCTTGCGGCGTGATCTGTCACCGGGCTATCAAATGTCACATCCAGCGACGCTGCACCTGTCATTATCTGGTCGCGCCAATCGGTGTGAATCTCACCCGACAAGTATACTTTCAACGCCATTTTTCTCTCCTTCAGTCTGATCTGCTCAAACGCGCAATTCGCCGCCTGTGGCCTTGGCAATCTTGTCGATCACCTTTGCACTCACGGCTTCGATATCTTCGTCTTTCAGCGTTTGCGTGGTCGGTTGCATTCGCACGGTCAATGCGAGAGATTTCTTGCCCTGACCCAAATTACCACCGATGAATTCGTCAAAAATGCGCACCTCCGAGATCAGTGCCTTATCTGCGCCCATGGCAGCATTCACAAGCGTAAGTGCCTCAACGTGGACGTCCACAACAAAGGCAAAGTCCCGCTCAACCGCCTGCAAATCGCTGATCTCCAACGCGCCGCGGCTGGCACCGGTTTTGCGGGAGACCGGCACCTCGGCTGGCCAAAGCGTGAAGGCCATGACGGGTCCTTTGACATCCATTCCCTGCAACACACGCGGGTGTATTTCTCCAAACACGCCAAGAACTTTCTTGGGGCCCAAGCAAATCATACCATGGCGTCCCGGATGCCACCAATCAGCCGCACCCCGCAGGATCTGCACCTTTGCCGGTGCGCCCATTGCTGACAAGACGGCTTCTGCGTCCGCCTTGACGTCAAAAACATCCACGTCGCGCGATGTGCCATGCACATCTTTCGGGGCCGTGCGACCTACACGCACGCCACTGATCAAAAGATGTTCTTCGCCCGGCTCCCCCCCCTGAAAGGCGGCACCAACTTCAAACAACGCAAGATCTGCAAAACCCCGTGCCTGATTGCGTGCGGCAGCCTGCAACAACCCTGGCAAAAGCGCGGGACGCATATGACTCATGTCGCTGCTGATGGGGTTCTCAAGGCGCGTCGCATCATCGCCACCGCCAAAAAGGCTGGCCGATCGCTGGTCAATGAAGCTGTAGGAAACACATTCATTGTATCCAAGTGCGGCGCAGGTTCTTCGGGCATTGCCTTCGCGGCGCTGCATCGGTGACAGCACCGGCTTGGGCACACCCTCGGTTACAGGCGGCAAGGGTTTCCCCTCAAGTTTGGTCAGCGAGGCAATACGCGCCACTTCTTCGACCAGATCCGCCTCACCTTGAACGTCCGGACGCCAGCTTGGCACATGCGCCAGATTGCCTTCGAGAATGAAGCCCAGCGACGTCAGGGTCTGACGCTGCTCGCTTTCGGGGATGTCCATACCAACCAGAGACTGCACTTTTGCTGCATCCAATTTGTAGGCCCGGTCGGGATCAGGGACCTTACCCGCAACGATAACCTCAGATGCTTCACCGCCCGCATGATCCAGGATCATTTGGGTCGCGTGTTCGATGCCATACGGTGTCCATGCGGGGTCAATACCGCGTTCAAACCTGTAACGCGCGTCGGAGTTTATCTTGAGCGCACGTCCGGTATAGGCTGTCCGAACCGGATCGAAATATGCCGCTTCCAGGAACACAGATGTTGTTTCCTCAGTGCAGCCTGATCCCAACCCGCCCATGACGCCACCAATGCTCTCGACGCCGTCGGCATCTGAAATCAAGGTCATACCTTCGGCAAAAGTGTATTCTTTTTCGTCCAGCCCCATGAGGGTTTCACCGCCTTTGGCCCGGTGTACGCGCAAAGCGTGACCTGCGATCTTATCGACATCAAAGACATGCAATGGCCGGTTGCGGTCATAGGTGAAGAAATTGGTCACATCGACCAAAAATGAAATCGGACGCAATCCGATGGCCCGCAGGTAGTCCTGAAGCCACGCGGGTGAAGGCCCGTTTGTAACCCCGCGGATGACGCGACCATAAAAAACTGGGCATTGATCAAGCGTATCGCCCTCGATGGTAACGCTCACCGGGCAGGGAAATTCACCCGGAACTGCCGGAACATCGCGTTTTTTCAACGTTCCAAGCCCCCGCGCCGCCAGATCACGTGCAATGCCACGTACGCCGAGAGCGTCAGGTCGATTTGGTGTGATCGCGATCTCGATGACAGGATCAACTTTGGCAGGGTCATTTTTTGCCAGCCAGTCGACAAAGGATTGTCCAACTTCTCCAGAGGGCAATTCGATGATGCCGTCATGTTCATCGCTGAGTTCCATCTCACGCTCTGAGGCCATCATCCCAAAGCTTTCGATCCCGCGAATTTTTCCAACGCCGATTGTGGTGTCAATCCCGGGTACGTAGACGCCCGGTTTGGCGATAACCACTGTTATGCCGGTGCGTGCGTTTGGCGCGCCGCAAATGATCTGTTTTTCTCCCTCATCCGTGTCGACCTGACACACGCGCAGACGGTCGGCATCCGGGTGCTTTTCGGCAGATTTGACATATCCGATGGTAAAATCACGTAGTTTTGCGCCACGATCTTCGACAGCTTCGACTTCCAACCCGAGATCAGTCAGCGCATAGACAATTTCATCGAGTGTGGCGGTTGTGTCCAAATGGTCTTTCAACCAGGAGAGCGTGAATTTCATGAGGTATCACCGGCGTCAGTTCTGTTTCGCGCCCTGATAGCCCAAAGAGCGCAGGGGGGAAAGCCATAGGTGGCCCGAAGGCCCACCCTACGGATACGAATCTGCCTGCCCTAGCAATTCATCTATGCGCCGCGCAATCCAGCCATGCGGAATGAAGCAGCAGCCCCGGTAGATGTCCAGACTCACCCTCCCAGACGTGCAGTCCTCCCAGACGGACCACTTCAAAGACGGGAAGGGAACCTGCTGCAATTTTACGGACAATTGACCCGCGCCGCTACAACACCGGGCTGTCCAAATCCTTACTTGCAGCGGTTCCGTCAATTGGGTGCTGTTCGTACGTAATTTTTGGGCCTGTTTTCGGAAGTCGCTTCTAGGTATCCGAGGTGTTTGACGCCCCTGCGACGACAACGATGCGCCAAGCTGGTGGTGTGATCACCACGTTGTGGGAGGAGACGTCCATGGAAGATATTGGCGGGTGTTGTCAGATTAACCGGCCAGATTTGCCGACCATCGCATTTGCTCTTAGGCATATCGGATGAGCACACAATCAATCAGTTACAAGCGCCACCGGTTTCCACCAGCAATCATCACTTATGCGTTCTGGTTACATTGCCGTTTCAATCTCAGCTTCCACGAGATCGAGGGGATGTTTCTGGAACGAGGGATCAATGTTTCGTACGAATCCATTCAACGACGGATCGTGAAGCTTGGTCCATTTATCGTGCGTGGCTTGCGCCGCCGGCAACCTCGATCCTGCGATATTTGGCATCTGGACGAGGTTGTAGCGAAGATCAAAGACAGAAAGTACTGGCTGTCGCGCGACGTCGATCAGAACGGCGTTGTGTTGGATGAAATTCTCCAACGTAGGCGCGACGAGAAGGCGGCGAGGCGTCTGCTGTACCGATTGATGAAGAGGCAAAGGAGACACCAAAGCGCTTCATCACCGACAAGCTGTGATCCTACTGCGTGGCCAAGCGTGAAATTGTTCCAGGCGTCGAACATCGATCCGACAAAGATCTCAACAATCGAGCGGAGAACAGCCACTTGCCATTCCGAAAGCGGGAAAGGGCAATACAGGAATATCGCTCACCGGGAGGTTTGCAGCGGTTTGTATTGATCCCCTCAACCATCCGAAATTGCTTCTCAGTTCCAGCCCGCCGTCGTTCCGCCCTAACAATCAGTTATCACCGCCTCGAAGCATTTGACGCCTGGAAGGCCGTTACACGAGCAGCTTGATATACCAGCATCAGGCGTTCTCTTTGGGAACGCAGTTAATGTGACAACACGATTTCACGAACCCTCAGGTGTCAGAATTGCGATCACGGATCGCGTCGAGCCATTTATCTACAAGCAAGATCGGGACCAGCACGATCGTCCAGCCCGCTGCATTCAGAATTGTGAAAACAATCTTCATGTTGCGCGGCATGTCCGACAACCACATGAAAACATGAGCTACCAAGATAAAACACACCATCACGGCAACCAAAATCACCCGCGGCGCGATTCCTGTAGTTTTTTTCTGTCTGTTCATCGCCGACACGGTAGCACGTCGCACTATGCCCGTCGACGTCTAGCGGCTCAACCCGCCGTGCAGATTGGGTTGATCAAGGCTGGAAAATCCATAGTGACGCAACCAGCGCAGATCAGAGTCAAAGAAGGCCCGCAAATCCGGTACCCCGTATTTCAGCATAGCGATCCGATCGATTCCCATACCAAATGCAAACCCCTGCCAAAGGTCGGGATCAATACCCCCCGCCGTTAACACTTTGGGATGCACCATCCCCGAGCCCAGAATTTCCAGCCAATCATCGCCTTCACCGACTTTCAGCGTCCCGCCTTCCCATGAACAGCGGATATCGACCTCAGCAGAAGGTTCCGTGAAGGGAAAATGCGACGCGCGGAACCGCAAATCGACGCCGTCCACTTCGAAGTAGGATTTTACGAACTCCTCCAGTACCCATTTCAGGTGCGCCATAGAAATATCTTTGTCGATCGCCAGACCCTCTACCTGATGGAACATCGGCGTGTGGGTTTGATCGTAATCGGCACGGTAAACGCCGCCCGGGCAAATGATCCGCAGGGGCGCGCCCATCTTTTCCATCGATCGGATCTGGACCGGGCTGGTATGCGTACGCAACACATGAGGCGGGCGATTATCGCCTTCTGCGCGGTGCATGTAGAACGTGTCCATTTCGGCGCGCGCCGGATGATGACCCGGAATGTTCAGCGCATCAAAATTATACCAATCGGTGTCGATGCGCGGCCCTTCGGCGACCGAAAACCCCATCTGGGCAAAAATCGCCGTGACCTCTTCGCTGACCTGCGAAATCGGGTGGATCGTTCCTTGCGGGCGGTTCCGTCCGGGCAAAGTTACGTCCAGCCACTCGTCGCGCAACCGTGCATCCAATGCCGCATCCGCCAGGCCGGACTTCTTGGCACTGAGTGCTGAATTGATTTCCTCCTTGAGGGCGTTAAGCACCGGGCCAGCGACTTGCCGTTCTTCGGGGGTCATCTTGCCAAGCTCGCGCATCTTTAGCGCCACCTCACCTTTCTTGCCCACCGCCGCCAAGCGGATGGCCTCCAGTGTCGACTCATCCGCGGCATCCGCAATCTGGCCCAGGTATTTTTGCTTGAGATCGTCCATCTCTGCCTCACAGGTTCATGTTGAAGCGGTGCTAGCAGAATGGCAGATGAATGCAAGGCAGGCGCGCCCGTCTGGAGATCAAAAAGGATCCAAAAGGCGCGCTGGTGCGCGGGTGGTGACCTGATTTAACACCCCGTACCGACCCCAGTCATCAGCGAAAAATGTGGACCGAGCATTTTGCGTGGCGCACCACCCGAGAGGCTGTGGAGCCAAGAAAGAAATCCTCAATCCCCGGTCGATGAGATGCCAAAACGATGCAATCTATGTTATGTTCACTGGCATAATCGACGATGGTTTTCCCGGCATGCCCAGAGATCATCGCGATCGTTGCACCTGGCAATGCCTTGGCAGACTTTTCCAATGCCTGCGCTGCAGTCCTATGGGTTTTCTCCAGTATATCATGCGGAATTTCTGATGACGCATAGGCAGGTATTTCTTCGAGCACATGCATCACGATAAATTCGGCCCCTTCGCTGGCCAAGGCACGCGCGGCGGCATAAGAGGCCCCTGTATCATGTCCTTCATCAAAAAGCACCGGGACGAGAATTTTCTTATACATGGTCCTACCTCCAATATGTTTGCTTGGGCGACGTGCTGGACATCTTAGGATGATCGGGAAACCCCGGCTTTGCGCTATGTCAAGGCGAAGGCAACTTTGTTGGCACTGCCCTTATGGTGCTGCCATCCTGTGAAGTGGCCGCATGGAAACAATGGATCAACGCAGAACGGATCGCAAGAATTCCTGCGTGCGCGCCACCTTTGGTGCGCTGAAAATCTGATCTGGGTGGCCTTCCTCGACTATCACGCCACCGTCCATGAAACACACGCGATCCGCCAATTCGCGCGCAAAACCCATTTCATGCGTGGCCAGGACCATGGTCATGCCTGCGTGGCGCAATTGGCGTAGCACATTCAGAACCTCCCCGACCAGTTCGGGATCCAGCGCTGCGGTGATTTCGTCAAACAGCATGATCTCAGGACGCATGGCCAACGCGCGGATCACGGCGACCCGCTGTTGTTGCCCCCCAGAAAGTTGATCGGGGTATTTGTCCATATGGTCCGCCAGCCCAAATCGAGCAAACAGACCCTCAACGCGCGCACGCAAGGCGACGGCATCCTCCTGGAGCACACGACGCGGTGCAAGCAAGACGTTTTCCAGCGCGCTCATATGGGGAAACAGGTTGTAAGACTGAAACACGATCCCGATCCGCCGCCGCACCGGTCCCAGATCCAACCCCGGTTCGGAGATGTCTTGACCATCCAGTAATACGGCGCCGTCATCTATTGGTTCCAGCTGGTTGATACAGCGCAAAAGCGTCGATTTACCTGATCCAGAGGCTCCAATCAGACAAATCATTTCCCCCGCCTGAATTGTCATATCAACGCCGCGCAACACTTCGTTTTCGCCGAATGACTTACGCACGCCGCGCAGGACAAGCTTAGCTTCTGGCATTGCGATCCCGGTTCAAAAGGTAATCGGCATAACGGGTAGCGGGGACCGTCACCATCAGAAAAATAATGGCCGCAACAACATACGGGGTAAAATTCGCGAGCAAGCTCTTGTAAATGCCTGCCTGACGCAAGATCTCCACCGGGCCGATGAAACTCAACAGAGCCACGTCCTTTTGCAACGCCACTAACATGTTCATATTTGCAGGCACCACACGGCGGATCGCCTGAGGCAGGATCACATAGCGCATGGTGTCGCCGGCATTCAGGCCCAGACAGACTGCTGCATTGCGCTGGCTGCTGTGAATACTCTCGATGCCTGAACGCAGGACTTCGGCAACATAGGCCGAATAGGTCAGAACCAGTGCCACAGTGCCCCAGATATACGGACTGTTCCAGGGGCGCGGCAGGCCCAGACCCGGTACGCCAAACCCGATCAGATAGATGGTCAGAACAACCGGAATGCCGCGGAAAACATCCACGTAGACCGCGCCAAAAATCCGCAACGGGAACAAGGCGGGCGTTTGCGCACCACGCGCCAGCGCAATGGCAAGACCCAAGACCAGAATGATCGGTACCGACCACGCAAAGATCATCACGTCGACCAGAAATGCGCGCAGCAAGGTTGGGAAGGTTTGCGCAAAAACCGCACCGTCAAAGAAACTGGTCTTTACCTGCGGCCAACCGGGGGCCAGCGGCACCAACAGAACAATTGCCAAAATCACCGCCAAGGTGCTGATGCCAGCAACAATCAGCGAACGGCGTCGCTCCGCCGCCTCATATGCCTGTCTGCGGTTCATGTACGCCTTACTTTATCAGTGGTACGCCTGTCGCCTCTTGCAACCATTCCGCTTCAATACCAGCGAGCGAGCCTTCCTCCTTCAACGTGGCAAGGGCTGCATCGACACATTCTTTCAAAGGGTTACCTTCGCTCATCAACATGCCGAAATGATCCGGATTGTCGGTTTCATCGGCTGGAAACTGACCCAGCACTTGGCCTCCCTCGAGCACAACAGCGGAGAGATAAAGAGCCGTGGGCAGATCAAAAAGTGCCGCATCAACCTGCCCGGCCTTCATGGCTTCGACAACGTTTGCGGTATCATCATAGACCAGCGGGCTCGAGGTCGGCGCGATCTTTTCCATCACCACGGGCAAGGCTGTCGTAGTGGCAACAACACCCCATTTCAATTCTTTCAACGCCGCGAGGCTTGCCTCGAGCCCGTCGCCCCCACGCACCAGCACCGCCATTGGTGCCGTGTAGTAGGGTTCAGAAAAATCGACGACCTTTTCGCGGTCAGTTGTAATGGAAAACTGCTGCATGTTGAGATCAAAATCCTTGGCACCCGGCTGAATTGCCTGATCGAACGAGGTGCGCGTCCAGACCACATCGGCCGCGTCAAACCCCATTTCCATCGCCAGCGCATAGGCTACCGCTGGTTCAAATCCCTGTCCGGTTTCAGGCATGTCATCAATGGCCCAAGGGTAATACGCCGGATTGCCTGTCGCGATGGTCAGCTTGCCATCCGTCAGTGTTTTACCTGCGGCGCAGCTTTGTGCCGCCGCCCCACCTGCTATCAGGACAGTTCCTAAAGCGGCCGCTGCCAATTTCTTCCACATGGTCATCTCTCCCCGAGGTCGTTTGTTTTATGAGGTGAACTATCCCCGTTGAGCGGGCGGTAGGCAAGCCTGTATCGCGACGCCAGACCTTGGCGTTACTGCGCTTTCCAGCGGCGGTGCACCCAAAGCCATTGCGACATGTTCGCCCGCACCTGCGCTTCGAGGCTGTCGTTCAGAGCCTGCGTCATTTCCTCAGGCGTTGTGTGCGGAATTGGCGGTTCAACGATCATTTCAAAACTCAATCCATCCGGTTGACGAATGCCGTAGCAGGGCACGAGAAGCGCGTCATACCGCAGCGCCAGTTCTGCCGCCGAAAGCGCTGTATAGGCCGTATGGCCAAAAAACGTGAGCGGCGCACCAGACGTCATATGCTGGTCAATCAGCATGGCGATGGCATTCCCCGCTTTGAGAAACTTGAGCATTTCCCCCATACCGCGACGTCCGCGCAGAAACAGCGGCGTGCCTACCTGAGATATGCTTGATACGTAAAAATCGTTGAAGCCTTTATAATTCATGCTGCGATAGAGCCCGCCGACCTTGTGACCACGTTGAATCAGTTTTGAGCGGGCAATATCATAATTGCCAATATGACCGGACACGATGATGATTGGGCGACCCGTCTCGCGCGCAGTATCAACCGCGTCGATCCCGTCGCCTCTGATGGGCGTTTGCTCTGCGGTTGCCACCAGATTTTTAGGCGAAAATAACTCGCACAGCGTCCGCCCAATCTGATCCGGCACATCCCGCGTCATCTGCTCGACGTCTTTTTCGGACATGTCGGGAAAGATGAAATGCAAGTTATCGCGGATCCGATCACGATATCCGATCAGCGGCGCCACAAGGCGCGAAATTACCCACCCCCCGACCGGCACGCGCCTGCGATACGGCAAAAGCGTCAAAGACCGGATAATCCCGATGATAACGGCGCTCACAATCCGATCCTTCAGATCGACGTCTTCATCGCTATTTTGGATATTGGAACTGCTCGTGGCCATCAGGACTTCGCGTTTGTTCGATTGTGGCTTTGTAGCATTTAAATGCGCTTGCTCAATAGGTCAGGCACACCATCTTTGGGCAGCACGAGTCATTAGAAAACGAAAAACCGCCCCACACCCGGAGCGGCCTTCCTAATCTTGTTGCGCAAAGGAGTTTCAGGCTGCCAATGCGTCTTGAGCTTGCTTCACGATCGCGCCAAAAGCATCGGGCTCATGCACGGCCAGATCAGCCAATACTTTGCGGTCGACTTCGATACCGGCCAGGGTCAACCCATTGATAAAACGACTGTATGTCAGCGCGTCATCATGGCTGCGCACGGCAGCGTTGATCCGCTGGATCCAAAGGGCGCGGAAATTGCGCTTGCGATTCTTGCGGTCACGGGTCGCGTATTGATTGGCCTTGTCCACGGCCTGACGGGCAACCTTGAAGGTGCTCTTGCGGCGGCCGTAATAACCTTTGGCGGCCTTTATGACCTTCTTGTGACGGGCGTGGGTGACTGTACCACCTTTAACTCGGGACATATCAGCTCTCCTTAGCGGTCGTAGGGCATGAAGCCCTTGATGATCTTGGCATCGGGTGCAGACAACTCAGTTGTACCCCTTGCGTTACGGATAAATTTGCGGGTCCGCTTGATCATGCCGTGGCGTTTGCCAGCCTGTCCGCCGATGACCTTGCCAGTGGCCGTCACCTTGAAGCGCTTTTTGGCGCTCGATTTCGTCTTCATCTTGGGCATTTCCGTCTCCTATCGTTCAAGTCGGTTTCCAGCGCGACTCGGCATGCCACATGGGCCGGTCCCGCAATGAGAAGCCGCTAGTTAGGGGAAAGCATCTCATTTGACAAGAGGCGAATACCGGACCTAACACGGTGTTGCAACCAAGTAGAAATGTCACCGGTTCTGCAAAGCAGGAATGTCACCAAATGCGCTGAGGGAAGCAAAGCCTGACAGGGCGGAGACCTCAGCTATCGCAGTCCTGGCTGGCTTTGCGGTCTGCGATGCGCTTTTGGTCTGCAAGGCTGTTCCAGCCTGTATTCCGGCGCCCGTTCTTTTTGTAATTGTTCTTTGCGCTGACGGGTTTGACCTTTGGCGGAGACGCGGCTTTCTCCTGCTCTTTCTTGATGTGGGCCAGCACAGCGCTGAGATTCTTGTTCTCGGTGATTGCTGCGTGGGTGACACGCTGTTGGTTCGGATCGAAGATGCTGCAGGGCAGGGCAACGCCTTTGGCACGCACCTGGATGCGTGCATCCGGCATCTCGTAGACATCAACGTATGTGCCAACGAGGCCGCGTGTCAGATCGTTAACCTCCAGCCGGATACGTTTGCGGTCATACTTCAGCGTCAAATCCTTAGTGACATAGCGTTTGTCGCGGAGACAAAAGACTTCCACGAGGCGATCCGGCGCGATGTTCAAAGCACGATGCAGGTTGTCCGGCTTGGCGGGTGCCTTTGCAAACTTCGCGTTATAGCGTTCAACGAAGCCCACCAAGAATGCATTGCCATCTTCCATGTTGGAGATACCCGCAAGGCGCAGCTCCTTGACCAACCTGTCCTGCAACGTTCGGTTCGCGCGTTCGACACGCCCTTTGGCTTGGGATGAATTGGCGCAGATGATCTCGATGTTCAGCTCGGCCAAGGCACGCCCAAACTGAGTCATGCCCGTCATGTGTTCATTGGGTTTAGGAACCCTGAACACCGTGTGTTTGTCGCTGTAAAATGCAACCGGGCGACCGTGCTTCAGCAGGTAGCTTTCTAGGGCTTCAAAGTAGCTGAACGTGCTCTCCGACGTCACAAATAGCAGTTCCATCAACGTGCTGGTCGCATCATCGATGAAGACGAGCAGGGTGCAGGGGTCACCCCGATCCTCGAACCATCGGTGATCTGAGCCGTCGATCTGAATCAATTCTCCAAAGCACTCCCGGCGCAGTCTGGGCTGATGGAATGTGCGTCGTTGTTTGCGGGATAGCCAAATCCCGTCCTCGACCATCCATTTGCGCAATGTCTCGCGCGACATCTTGAGCCCATGATGTTCGGCCAGCATCTCAGCAGCCAATGTCGGCCCGAAATCCGCGTAGTCCTCTTTGATGAGGCTCAGAGCATAGTCCCGCTTGGCATGATGGATGCGATTATTCGGAGGTTTGCCACGCGCCTTATGCCGGATCGCCGATGCGCCATCCTGACGGTATCGCTTCAACAGCCGGAAAATCTGCCGACGCGTCAGGTCCAACATGTTCGCAGCGTTGTCGACGCTCAGACGACCATCATCGACCTGCGCCAGAACCTCTACACGGTTCAGTTCGCGCTCGCTCATAACCACCCATCCCATGTCTGCTCACCCTCAGTAAGTTTTGAGGGTAGAGTGACATTCCTGAATTGCTCATGGGTGACATTTTAGCTTTGCCGCTACACACGGGCGACCCGACAATCGGAGTTATGTATAGCTACCGAAATTCGAGAAACGTCGACTTTGAGCCCATCTTGCAGAATTTCTATAATCCAGAGAATGTCAGGATTCGACGCTGATAAGGAGTCCCCGATGGAAATTATGTGCTTAAACGGTTGGGGTGGAAAGCTACACGAAGACTTGCTGCCTTACATCCAAAGCGCCGCTCCCGAAATTCTATGCTTGCAAGAGGTCGTCCATAGTCCATCGTCAGAAAAAGATTGGCTGACATACCGTGATGGGGATCACATCCTGCCGCAGCGCGCAAATTTCTTCCGCGATGTGTCCAGAGCATTGCCCGATCATGTAGCTATTTTCTGTCCAGCCGCGCAGGGTGTTTTATGGGATAAAGACCAGTCGATCCCTTCACAATGGGGTTTAGCAACCTTTGTGCATAAGTCAGTTCCTATCATTGGTCAGGTTCAAGGCTTCGTCCACAAAACGTTCTCACCGGTTGGCTACGGAGATCACCCTCGATCTCGCAGCGCACATGGCGTGCGGGTGTACGATTACAATTCCAATCGTTCCATCAGTGTTACACATATGCATGGGCTGCGCGACTTAAGTGGAAAGATGGATACACCTGAACGTGCAGAGCAGGCACAACGATTACTTAATCTCTCGCAACGGGTATCAGAGCCAGAAGACTTGACGGTGATCTGTGGAGATTTCAATGTCGAGCCAGATAGTGAGACGCTTCGTATTCTAACAAATGCCGGTCTATCTGAACTGGTGATTGGACGCGGATTTACGAGCACACGAAATTCTCAATACAAAAAGGCGGGAAGGTTCGCCGATTATATGCTGATCAGTGATGCCGACGCGGTGCAGAGATTTGATGTGGTTTACGATCCGGAAGTTTCAGATCATTGTCCGCTCATTTTGAACATTTAGCTTAGGCAAACGATGAATTACCTGATCCCTCCGCAAGCACAGTCCGCGTCCCACCGGTTTTGACACCGTACAGCGAAAGTGAAGTTTGTATTTTACGGAATGGAACCAGATTGAATGACCGAATTGGCGACTTGAACTGTAGCGCAGCGACAGACATACTGCGAGCGCGAGGCCATGCCGAGTCAGCGAAATCAGAAAGGCGAATGGCGGGAAAGTCCGCACAACCGCCAGACAGGCTGTGCTCTATTCCGGATCAGAGTTGAAAATCAAACGCTCGTCACAAGGAGCGACACGCAAGATGTTGGTACTGCCTGGCACGTTGAAGGGCACGCCCGCAGTAACCACAATCATGTCATCTTTATCGGCATAGCCCTGCCGTGTCGCTGCGCGCGCTGATTGGACAACGGCCATCTTGAACCGATCCAGCGGGTCGACGATCACGCAATTGGTGCCCCAATAGAGCGTCAATTGCCGCGCCGTACGAGCCACCGACGTCATCGCAATAATCGGCACACGAGGCCGCTCGCGTGCGACCAGAGCCGCCGTCGTTCCGCTCTGGGAAAAACAGCAAATGGCCTTGATGTTGGTGGTTTCCGCTATTTCGCGGGCCGCGGAAACAATCCCATCCGCGATCGTGGCACCTTTGCTTTCGCGAGAGGCTTCGATGATCTGGGTGTAGGTCGGGTCCTGTTCCACTTCGGTCGCGACGTTGTTCATCGTCGTAACCGCCTCGATGGGATAGGATCCGGCGGCGGATTCCGCCGACAACATCACCGCATCCGCACCCTCATAGATCGCTGTGGCAACATCGGAAACCTCGGCGCGCGTCGGCATTGGGCTGTCGATCATGCTTTCCATCATCTGTGTGGCGACGATGACAGGTTTGGCCGCCGAGCGGCATTTACGCACGAGACGTTTCTGGATGGGTGGCACGTTCTGCACCGGCAATTCAACACCCAGATCGCCACGCGCCACCATGATGCCATCACTGACCTTCAGGATGTCGTCAAAATTTTTCACCGCTGCAGGTTTTTCAATCTTGGACAGAATCGCCGCTCGGCCATTGGCAAGGTCGGAAGCTTCCAACACATCCTCGGGGCGCTGCACAAAACTGAGCGCCAGCCAGTCCACGCCAAGATCGCACACAAAAGCAAGATCCTTGCGATCCTTGTCCGACAAGGCAGCCAGCGGCAAAACCACATCAGGAACATTCACGCCCTTGCGGTTTGAAATCACACCGCCAGCGATCACCGTGCAATCGGCAAAATCAGGACCGCAGGCATCCACTTTCAGCCGGATCTTCCCATCATTCACCAACAGGCTCGACCCGGGCTCAAGCGCTGCAAAAATCTCCGGATGCGGCAAGCAGACACGTGTGGCGTCCCCTTCGGCCTCATCAAGATCCATGCGAAACGCCGCGCCGTCTTCCAACATTTCCCCGTCTTCATTGGCGAATACGCCGACGCGAAGTTTCGGTCCCTGCAAGTCGGCCAGAATACAAATGCTGCCACCGCTCTCTTTTTCAATCTCACGTATGATGGCGTGCTTTTCACGGATTTCTTCGTGGCTGCCGTGGCTCATGTTGAGCCGGAACACATCTGCTCCAGCCGCATGCAGCGCCTGGATCATCTCACGGGTGTCCGAGGCCGGCCCTAGGGTGGCCACGATTTTGACGTTGCGGGTGCGTCTCATCTCAAATGTCGTCCTTATTGGCTTGTTACCGCTAACGGATTGCGCATCTTATGTCGCATGATGACTGCCAGAGCAACCACCGTCACCATGGTTAAATTCCATTACTCTTTGATGACACGGCATATGCACCCGGTGCAAGTAATGCCCGCGCGGTTGACATGCGCGCGCGGCACACCAATCTGGAAGTCATGTAAAAGGAGGCACCCATGCCCACACAGGAAGAGATCGAATTGCAAGCCGCCGCATTTCGCCGGTTGCAAAAACATCTGATGGAAGACCGCACGGACGTTCAAAACATAGATATGATGAACCTCGCCGGGTTTTGCCGCAATTGCCTGAGCCGTTGGTATGCCGAGGCTGCCGCTGAAAAAGGCATTCAGATTGGCAAGGACGAGGCGCGTGAACTTTTTTATGGGATGACAATGGAAACATGGAAAACCCAGTTTCAAACGGACGCCAGCGGGGATCAACAAAAGGCTTTCAAAAAAGCGTTCGCTGAAAATGTAGGCAAAGACTGAAGCTGGAAACCCGTTCTCTTTGGGTCCTTGCCCCAGCCTTGTGCACACAAAGGGAAAAATCAGGACGCTCCGGGGCCGGTCGGCATGTGGCCGCCCGGATCAAGGCGGAAGCCTGCCGTTTTCCCGCATGACGTGTTGACACATATGATCACTGTCTTAAGCCTGACCTCCGAAAAGTGGAGGTTTCTCAATGCGTTTCACAGTGTCTGCACTCCTTTTCCTGCTTCTGCTACTGCCGCATGCGGCGCTTTCGTCTACCTTGAATTTGTCTTTTGCGACCCCGGCTGGAACGTCAAAGACCCAGTTGCAGTTGCTGGCTGAGGCTGAGCGTTTTTGGGAAACATTGCTCCCGGGGTATCAGCCAGGGATCACGATCAATGATGTTGTCATCAACGTCTATGCCTTCGACATTGACGGTGAAGACGGTTTTGTCGCGTTTGGCAGGCCCAACGGCCTCGTAAAGCAGAGCGGTTACACTCTGCCCACGCGCGGGTCAGTTGATTTTGACACCGCCGACCTCAATCGCCTTGAAGCGTCCGGGACCCTCTTTGAGGTGCTTTTGCACGAGGTGGCCCATGTTTTGGGGTTCGGCACATTGTGGGAAGCCAACGGTGTCTATGAAATTGGCAGCGGCCAATACACCGGGACCAATGCCGTTAATGCGTATCGCGCGGAGTTTGATCCGGTCGCTGAATTCGTACCGGCCGAGTTGGATGGCGCGCCGGGAACACGCGATGCGCATTGGGACGAAACATGGGCCGGCGGGCCGAACGAGCTGATGACCGGATATGTTGAGCCACCTCTATTTCTGAGCGAGACAACAATCGCGTCCTTCCGAGACCTGGGTTATGAAACTCGTGCGGTGGTCACAGCCATCCCGCTCCCGTCCGGGATATGGTTGACCATTGGCGGATTCGGGTTGCTGATGGTGCCGCGGCTGACAAAACGCCGGCTTCGCACCGGTTGAGCATTCGCTCAACGCTCTTTGAGGCGATGGGGGAGACAAGACACCGCGCATAAGCATGGATCACACCTTTGTGGCAATGCCAGATATGATTGCCACTTCAAGTGGCACTTTGCGAAACACGTCTCCATCCTGCATCGAGCTGAGCACTCCCGATCCTCGGTCTGACCGTTCCTGCCATCATTCTGCGCGATACTTGGCGAAAAGGGCTGCGTCAGGGTCTTGTCTCCCCCCCGGCTCAACTCCAGAGCACGCAGCACTCTTTTGGCGCTGAAAACCTGTCGAGTCAGGCAAACGTGTAGAGAATGCGCCAATCCGCCATCAGCACGGCCCGCGCCGCACCTTCAACACGAACAGTCACACCAGTGAGCACCATCAGGGAACCATCTGGTCTGGACTCCAAAGACCGCAGAGTAAACGTTGCCAGCATCCGGGCACCCGCCGGCACCGGTCCGGTAAACCTGACCCGGTCAAAACCATAGTTGAGCGATGCAACCTGTCCCTCAATCTGGGGCACACCGCTGTAGGCCATGGCCGACAACATCGACAGCGTCAAAAACCCATGCGCCACCGTGCCATCAAATCCCGCAGCACTACCAACGGACGGATCCAGGTGGATGGCCTGCCAATCCTCGGTTACATCGGCAAAGGCATCAATGCGCGCCTGTGAGATTTCCACCCAATCGGAACGGCCAATTTCCTGCCCTTCCATCGCTTTCAGAGCAGACAGTGAAAGAGACGCAGGTACGGACACCGCGTCAGATCGCAGCTTTCAGGCTTTCCTCAAGGTATATCTCACGTAAACGCGGTGCCACGCGGCCGGGCACACCTTCTCCCAATGCCACCCCATCGATTTCAACGACCGGCATTACAAATGTGCTGGCGGAGGTGATAAACGCCTCATCCGCGTCCTTAGCCTCATCAATGGTGAAATTGCGCTCCTCAACTTCCATCTGCGCCTCTTGCGCAAACCGCAACACCGCGGCCCGGGTGATCCCATGCAGAATATCATTGCTCAGTGCCCGCGTGATGATCTTGTTGCCCTTGACGATATAGGCGTTGTTGCTGGTGCCCTCGGTCACGAACCCATCCTCGATCATCCAGGCATCATCGGCGCCGGCTTTCTTGGCCATCATCTTGCCCATTGACGGATAAAGCAGTTGCACCGTCTTGATGTCACGCCGTCCCCACCGAATGTCCTCAATACTGATGACTTTCATGCCTTTTTGCGCCGCCGGGCTGTTGGCAAGGCCGGGCTTGGACTGGGTAAACAACACGATCGTTGGATCGGTTGTCTCAGGGTCGGGGAAGACAAAATCACGATCTCCGGGTGCGCCACGCGTGATCTGAAGGTAAATCATGCCCTCATCAATCTCGTTCACCCGTACCAGCTCCCGGTGAACTTCAAGAAGGTCTTCCAGGCTGATCGGATTGCGCATGTCCAGCGCCTCCAGAGAGCGCTGCAATCGCACTGCGTGGCCGTCAAAATCAATCAGTTTCCCGCCCAGAACAGAGGTGACCTCATAGACGCCATCCGCCATCAGAAAGCCCCGGTCAAAGATTGAAACAGATGCCTCGTTTTCGGGCAGGTAGTCGCCATTCAGATAAACCGTGCGCATGTCATTCTCCTTCTGCGGGGTCCTTCCCCACACGTTCACAAACCCAGATATCCGGTGACGCCTATCCCCACAACCCGGCTTCGGGCGGGTGCACGCCCATTTCGTCGAAAACCAACGCGTTATCGCGGTCTTCGGCCAACAACAACGGCCCGTCCAGATCCGTCACACGTGCACCTTGCGCCAAAATCGTCGCCGGGGCCATGGCGAGACTGGAACCCACCATGCAGCCCACCATCACATCATATCCAAGCGCCAGACCCTCGCGCCGCAAGGCCAGCGCCTCTGTCAGCCCACCAGCCTTGTCCAGCTTGATGTTGATCATGTCGTATTTGCCCCTGAGACCCGGCAAGCTGGCGCGATCATGGCAGCTTTCATCAGCACAAACCGGCACCGGACGCTCCAGCCCGATCAGCGCATCATCCTCCCCGGCAGGCAGAGGTTGCTCAACCAATTGCACACCCAATCGTACCAAATGCGGCGCCAAATCGGCATAGATTTCCGCGCTCCAGCCTTCATTAGCGTCAATAATGATCCGCGATTTGGGCGCACCTGCACGAACCGCTTCAAGCCGGGGCATGTCATCCGGCGTGCCCAGCTTGATCTTTAACAAGGGCCGATGCGCATGTTCACGCGCCTGCATGCGCATCTTCTCAGGTGCATCCAACGACAGCGTATAAGCGGTGATTTCAGGCTGCGGCGCAGGCAGTCCGGCCAACTCCCACGCGCGTTTGCCTGCGCGTTTCGCCTCCAGATCCCACAGCGCACAATCCACAGCATTGCGCGCGGCCCCGGCAGGCAGCGCATCAAAAAGCGCTGGCCGCGTCAAATCTCCAGACAGGCTTTCAATCTGCGCCGTTACACTTTCCAACGTTTCATCATAGCGCGCATAGGGAACGCATTCGCCCCACCCCTCACAGGTGCCGTCCTTGATCCGAACGCTTAAAACCCTGGCCTCTGATCGCGACCCGCGACTGATCGTAAAGACCTGCGCAAGACGAAACACATCCCAGCTAACAGCGATTTCCATGCTCACCCTTTCTTTTGGCGACAAATACTCCCGCCGGAGGCTCCGACGCAAAAAACACCCGACACTCTAAAGATCAGCAAGCGCCTCCGCCAATCGCGCCGCACCGTGGCGAAAAGGATCAACCGTGGGCACACCAAGCCGTGCTTCAACCTCGGCACAATAATCCGTGGCCTCCTGCTCGCTCAGATGTTGCGTGTTGATCGACACACCAACGACCTTGCAATCAGGGTTTGCCACATGCGCAAACTGCAGCGCCGTATCGCGCACCGCTTCGATGCTGGGCAGTGGATACCCCGGCAAGCCGCGCATGTGTTTGCGCGTCGGCTCATGGCAAATGATCAGAGCGTCCGGCTGACCGCCATGGATCAACGCAAGTGTCACCCCGGAATAAGACACATGGAACAAGCTCCCCTGCCCCTCGATGATATCCCAGTGATCCTCTTCATTGTCCGGCGTCAGGTATTCAACGGCCCCTGCCATGAAATCCGCAATCACCGCATCCAGGGGCACGCCATGACCCGTGATCAAGATGCCGGTCTGGCCCGTGGCGCGGAACGTGCTTTTCATATCCTTCTCACGCATCGACGCATCCAGCGCCAAAGCGGTATACATCTTGCCCGCCGAACAATCGGTCCCCACGGCCAGAACGCGCTTTCCGGCCCGCTTGACACCGTTTGCAATCGGATAAGCGTCCGTGGGCACGCGCACGTCATGCAAGGTACCGCCATGCACCTGAGCCGCCGCCATCAGTTCAGATTCATCGCGCAACAGGTTATGCAACCCGCTGGCCAGATCAAACCCCATCTCCAACGCTTCCACCAGCACGCGACGCCATTCCTTGCTGATGTACCCGCCACGATTGGCCACGCCGATGACAACGGTTTTTGCCCCCGCGTCCCTGGCCTCTTGCAAGGACATGTCCTGCAATCCCACGTCCGCCTTGCAACCTTCCATGCGGAACTGGCCCACGGCGTTTTCAGGACGCCAGTCCTTGATGCCTTGCGCAACTTTTGCGGCCAATTGATCGGGCGCATCGCCCAGGAACAAAAGATATGGTGTTTCGATCATGGTATATCCCCCGAGTCGGTGTTTGCTCGCAATCTCGCGGAATTCTGGCGCAATGACATCTCGGAATCACATGTTTGACGTCTGAATTGAGAACTTTCTTCGAATAATTCGGGAAAAATGGCAATAATTAAGCGCATCTACACCATGCGCCGCAGAATGCTGCAACTGCAAAATCCCCTTGCGAGCACGCGCGCAATTTAATAACTGCTGAGGCGATCAGATCGACATTTTATTACACCGAGGTCCGCCATGAGTTTCAAGATCCAGCCCGCCGCCCCTGCCCGTCCAAACCGATGTCAGCTCTTCGGGCCCGGCTCACGCCCTGCGATTTTTGAAAAAATGGCCGCCTCGGCTGCGGATGTGATCAACCTTGACCTCGAAGACAGCGTGGCCCCCTCGGACAAGGACAGCGCACGCGCCAATGTCATCGCGGCGGTATCGGATGTCGACTGGGGCAATAAAACCCTGTCAGTCCGCATCAATGGGCTGGACACACCGTTCTGGTATCGCGACGTAGTTGATCTGTTGGAACAAGCCGGGGACCGGCTGGACCAGATCATGATCCCCAAGGTGGGCTGCGCAGGCGACATCTATGCCGTGGACGCGCTGGTCACATCCGTGGAGGCCGCAAAAGGGCGCGACAAGAAAATCAGCTTTGAGGTGATCATCGAATCCGCCGCTGGCATCGCCCATGTTGAAGAAATCGCAGCCAGTTCGCCACGATTGCAGGCGATGAGCCTCGGAGCCGCCGATTTCGCCGCCTCCATGGGCATGCAAACAACAGGCATCGGCGGGACACAGGAAAACTATTACATGCACTATCAGGGCCAGAAACACTGGTCCGATCCATGGCACTGGGCACAGGCAGCCATTGTCGCGGCCTGCCGCACCCATGGCGTTCTACCTGTTGACGGCCCGTTTGGTGACTTTTCCGATGATGATGGTTTCCGCGCGCAGGCGCGCCGTTCTGCGACCCTGGGTATGGTCGGCAAATGGGCGATCCACCCCAAACAGGTTGCCATCGCAAATGAGGTCTTCACCCCCTCAGACGCAGCCGTCGCCGAGGCCCGCGAAATCCTTGCAGCCATGGCAGACGCCAAGGCCAAAGGCGAAGGCGCGACGGTCTACAAGGGCCGCCTCGTCGACATTGCCTCCATCAAGCAGGCCGAGGTGATCGTGCGACAATCGGAAATGATCAACGGTTGACGCAAGTTTGATTTGGTTTTTGCGCCTGCGCATGTCTGGATCAGCGCGAAGGAGTCCGCCATGTACCGCATCTTTGCCACCATCCTTGCCGCAGTGTGGATCTCATCCGCCCAGGCGCAATATATTGACCTGCGCGAGGGTTGGGTGGTGATCCCCACACAAAAGACCCACGCCAACTTGCTGGCTGACCTGAAAAAAGCCGTAAAGTCGCATAAAATGGGCGTCGTGACGCAGGCAGGTCCAACCGATACGGCACGCAATCGCGGCATCACCATTCCCGAAAACCGCGTCGTGGGCGTGTTCAACAATGACTTCGCTGTCAAGATCCTGAACCTTTCCACTGCCGCAATGATCGAAGCGCCTGTCCGCTTCTACGTCACGGAAAACACCGACGGTACCGCAACCCTCTCCTATAAAACACCTGGATTTGTCTTTGCACCCTATCAGGATGAGGGCGGCGCAGCCCTTAAAGCCCTCACCGATGAACTCGACCAACGTTTTGAAACCATTGCCGATGCCGCGACGCGTTAGACTTCTTTTGGCCAAAAATACTCATATCCCGCCCTTAACTGCCCTCACGCCCGCTCATCTTTGGGCGAGCCCATGACCACATAGGACGTGATCGAAGTGACCTGTGGCAAGGCGCCCAGTTTGTCAGTGTGAAACATCTTGTAACTGGGCAAATCGGCGCATTCGATGCGCAACAGATACTCAATGGATCCGGTGATATTGTGACATTCCACCACCTCCGGCGCGCGCGAAATCGCCCGCTCGAAAGCTTCCTGCGAGGCCTTGGAATGATCACCCAACCCGACACCGATGTACGCGACAAACCCAATGCCCAAAGGAGTCGGATCCAACACCACGCGGTACCCTTTGATCACACCACTGCGTTCAAGCTCCTGCACCCGGCGCAGACAGGCCGAGGGCGACAGTCCCACGCGCTCCGCCAGTTCCAGATTGCTGACACGCCCATCGCGTTTCAGCTCACGCAATATTTGACCGCTTTTCTCATCAATGCTAGCCATAAGTTGCGAAATTACCGCACGCCCGCGCAAGAACGCAACTAAAAATCCGATAAACCGGCTGATGATTGCAACTATGACACTTGAAATCCTCTCCGCCTTGATCCTCTTTGCTTTCGTCAGCTCCGCCACTCCGGGGCCAAACAACCTGATGCTGATGGCCTCAGGCGCAAATTACGGTTTCATCCGCTCAATCCCACATATGCTGGGGATTTCCATCGGATTCACCGTCATGATCATCTTGGTCGGGGCGGGTCTGTCGCAGATCTTTGACAGTTACCCGATCAGCCACAGGATCCTGAAAATCATATCCGTGGGCTATCTGGCCTATCTCGCATGGAAAATAGCCACTGCTGCCGCGATCAAAAAGGACAGCGCGCAGGGCACACCGATGACCTTCCTTCAGGCCGCTGCTTTCCAATGGGTCAACCCCAAAGCCTGGGCGATGGCGCTGACCGCCCTGTCGGTCTATGCGCCGGGCCAGACCCTGGCCGCCTTTGCGTTGGTGGCTCTGGTATTTGGTCTTGTGAACCTGCCCTCGATCACACTCTGGACCATGATGGGCCAGCAAATGGCGCGTCTGCTGACTAATCCTTTTCGCTTGCAAATCTTCAACTGGAGCATGGCCGCGATGCTCATTGCGTCGCTTTATCCGGTGCTCTGGCCCGCCTGACACCCGTTGCAATGCCCTGCAATGCCCGCCATATAAAGGTCGAGCAACAAAAGACAGGCGCCCCATGACTCAATACATGGATTTCGAGAAACCGCTGGCTGAAATCGAAGGCAAAGCGGAAGAACTGCGTGCGCTGGCCCGCGCCAGTGAGGAAATGGACGTCACGGACGAGGCCGCCGCATTGGACGCCAAGGCCAGCACGATGCTGGTGGATCTTTACAAATCGCTGACGCCCTGGCGCAAATGTCAGGTCGCGCGTCACCCCGAGCGCCCGCATTGCCATGATTACATCAAGGCGCTCTTCACCGATTACACGCCCTTGGCCGGCGACCGTAACTTTGCCGATGATCATGCGGTGATGGGCGGATTGGCCCGGTTCAACGACCAGCCGGTCATTGTGATCGGTCATGAAAAGGGACATGATACCAAATCTCGCATCGAACGTAATTTCGGCATGGCGCGCCCCGAAGGATACCGCAAGGCAATCCGCCTGATGGACATTGCCCACCGTTTTAATCTGCCCGTGATCACGCTGGTGGACACGCCGGGCGCCTATCCCGGCAAGGGGGCTGAGGAACGCGGCCAGTCTGAGGCTATCGCGCGCGCCACTGAGAAATGCCTGCAGATCGGTGTACCACTGGTTTCGGTGATCATCGGCGAGGGCGGCTCAGGCGGCGCTGTCGCCTTTGCGACGGCCAACCGTGTGGCAATGCTGGAGCATTCGGTTTATTCGGTAATCAGCCCGGAGGGCTGTGCCTCGATCTTGTGGAAAGACGCCGAAAAGATGCGCGAAGCCGCAGAGGCGTTGCGCCTGACGGCGGATGATCTGAAACAACTGGGCGTCATTGACCGGATCATTCCCGAACCGACAGGCGGCGCGCACAGAAACGCAGGGCACGCCATTGCCGCCGTCGGGCGCGCAATCGAAGGTATGCTCAAGGATCTCAAGACCAAAGACGCGGCCGAGCTTGTCAAAGATCGCCGTACCAAATTCATCGAAATCGGAGCGAAAGGGCTCGCCGCCTGAGGTTCAGGACGCAGGTTTCAGCGTGATACTGAAACGGGGCCCGGGCGCGTCCAGTCGATCAAACCCGAGGGCAGGATATATTGCATGCACCAGGGTATTCTCCGGATGGGTGCCCACGGCGAGATATCGGCACCCTTGCTGCTCCGCAACTGTTTGACTGGCCTCAATCAACGCTTTGGCGACACCGGTTCTGCGCGCTTCCGGCACGACGTAAAGGTGATGCAGATCCATACCCCGCATCCCATACTGCACCCTTGCCAGGGGACAGAGCGCTGCATAGCCGACGCATGTCCCCCGCAATTCCGCCAGCAGGACCCGAACCCAGGGGTTTGGCCCAAGAATGTCACGCGCCAGTTCCTCGCGCGTGACGGTGGCCACATCGCCGTGATGCGTGGCCAGTTTCGCCACCATCCCTGCCACGACCGACAGGTCCGCCGCTGACGCAGGCCTGATTTGTCCACAGAATTTTAGTTTTTCTTTTTCCATTACAAATATTTACTCGTCAAAAACAAACGTGTGACCCCTACACCACGCGCTAAATACAACGTAAAATTGTGTCTAATTAAGGGCAACATTCTGTTAAAATTCTACATATAGTAGAATTTTTCAAGGGCAAACGTCGCGTAAATCCGCTGGTTCAGCTCGCCAGCATCCGCAATCCCTGGGTCACATCAGAGCGTACCGCAAGGCGCAGACCCGGCTCATCCCCGGCGCGCAGGGCTGCGATGATCAAACGGTGGAACTGCGGCGGTTCAGTCTTGCGCAAACGCCCGTACAGCGCACGCATCGTCGGCCCCATCTGCAGCCAGACAGTTTCAGCCATCGCCAGCATCGCAGGTGCCTGAGCCCTGAGATAGAGCGTGCGATGGAACTCCAGATTGGTGCGCAGATAACTGACAGCGTCCCGATGCGCGACGGCCTCCGCGATGGAGGCATTGATCGTTTGCATGCGCTCGATCAGCGCCATATGGGCACGCGGCAAGGCGCGGCTGGCCAGTTCCACCTCGATGAGCGCGCGCAGGGCCGCCAGTTCCTCGATCCGCTCATTGCTGAGTTCGGGCGTTGCCACCCGGCCTGACGAGGACATGGTCAGCGCCCCTTCAGCCACCAGACGACGCACGGCTTCGCGTGCCGGCGTCATCGAAACCTCATATTCCTTGCCTATTCCACGCAGCGTGAGCCCCTGACCCGGATGCAGATCACCCTGCATAATGCGGCTGCGCAGTGCGCGGTAAACGCGGTCATGTGCGACCGGGGCGGCATCAGCGGGGCGGGGACTGAGGATCATATGCGTTTTGTGATCACAAATAGACCGCGCGTCAAGAGCTGCGTCTCAGGTGTCAAACCGGTAGCGGTGCAGATCCCCGCCCTGTTTGCGCAGCCACGCTCTGGGCGCTTTGTAATCCCCGTAAATGCGTTGCACGTGCTCCCAGAATGCCGGTGCGTGGTTCATTTCAAGCAGATGGGCGACCTCATGCGCGGCGACGTAATCCAGCACCTCAGGCGGTGCAAGGATCAAACGCCATGAATACATCAAGCGCCCCTCCGACGTGCAGGACCCCCAACGCGAGCGCGTGTCGCGCAGGGTCAAGGCTGTGTAGGGCCGCCCCAGTTTGGCCGCATAATGATCAGACGCCTCCGCCAGCCGCGCGCGCGCAATGGTCTTGAGGTAACCCGCCAGCCGCCGCCCCGCCCGCTCCGGTTTTCCGGGCACAGCCACCCGCCCCGCTTCAAAACGGACCTTGCGACCAGACCCTGCCACCACTTCGTGCATCAACCCACCCACGGGCACAACCGCGCCAAGACCCACGGCCACATCCGCGCCGCGCGCAGCCAGATGCTTGCGAATCCAGCTCTCTTTTTCCCGCGCAAAACCCATCGCTTCGCGTTCCGACACACGTTTGGGCAAGGTCAGGGTGACCCGCCCATCGAGCTGCGAAATACGCAGGGAAATCCGTTGCGCCCGGGCAGAACGCCGCAGGATCAGGGCAATGGGCGGGTCACCGGCTAGGAACATTTGAGACATGGGCGGGCTCTTATGGGGTGGCCTTGTGCGCAGCAGGCCTTTACAGCCTCCGTTGCATATGGCAATTGGCCGGAATCATCTACACCAGAATCGCAATTTAAAAGGGGGATTTCATGCCCAACGAAGAATGGGGAACGAAACGCCTCTGCCCCACAAGCGGCAAACGTTTTTATGATCTGAATAAAAATCCGATCATCAGCCCCTATACTGGCGAAGTCGTCGAGATTGACCTGAGCAAATCGCGCATGATTGCGGCAGATGCCGAGGATGCAGCCTCAGCGAAGGCCAAAGCCAAAGCCTCTGAGGAAGAGGATGAAACCGTATTGGATGATGATGACGACGTCGATGTGGATCTGGGTGATGATATCCTGGATGATGACGAAGATGACGATGACACCGTTCCGCTCGAAGAAATCGCGGATGTGGCATCAGAAGACGACGACAGCTAGATAACAAATCGCGCAGGGCGGCAGGTTTTTGACTTGATCCCGCCCCGCGTTGCGCCTATTCAGCGGCGCATCGGGTCGATGATCCATCCCGTGGGGCCCTGAGGGTCGCACATCGGGGCCTTAGCTCAGCTGGGAGAGCGCCTGCATGGCATGCAGGAGGTCAGCGGTTCGATCCCGCTAGGCTCCACCAAAAACCCATACCCGTGATGGTTCACGCAGTGCTGGTCAGAATGCGCGTCACCCCGCCCTGCGCCTGACACAAGCACCACGTTAAATTCGAAACCCCAATGTCATCCTTTTCAGGGTTTCGCTTGTGGCACGCTCAAAGATCCGCGTCCAAGAACCCGCATCAGTTTCACCGCCTGATGCGCCGGTATGGACAAGTATTGCACGCGTTCCTTGTCAACCACCACTGTCGTTCCCGACCATGTCGTGGGCGCGCCGGGCAAAAACAGGACGCTGCGTCCGGCGTCGCGTTCGATTTCAAAGGCGATCTGATCATAATCGTCAAACTTCACCATTACAGGCGTCAGCAAAGAGGCGATTTCGTCCTCTTTTGCCACGGACCCGATCATGCCCTTGGCCACCGCATAACCCGGCAAGGCATCAATCAGAAATCCTTCGAGTTTTTCCATCTTTGTGGACAGAAACCCGCGCCGCGCGGCCAGACCGGCGAGATAACACACCAGCACAATCAGCAGCAAAGCCAGTATATTGGCAAAAGCCACCCCGGCAACGTGGGATACGGGGATGTATTTATCCAAGGCTGTCGCCACAACAATACTGACCTGATAGGCCTTTCCGAAAACCACGAGGATGACCGCAAAAGGCACCAAAAATAGCAGACCGCCGAGGATTGTTGTCTTCATCTGATGTTCCTTTTACGACAGATTGGTTTGCCCAAGAACTATGCGGTTGCGTCGCCCGAGACCAGCCGCGATTTCTGGCACAGCCAGGATCAACCGTGCTGAACGCTCCGGGCGGCTTTTGTGACAAATGAAAAGAACTGCCTGACACGCACGGGTGGAAAATCCCGTTCTGGCAGATCTCTTTGCCGCGGAACTGCAAATTGTCGCCATATTGTCGCGGTATGCGTCGTAAATCCCCATCGACTCTTGGCCCTCAAAGGCATAACGACGCCGCAACTCGACCGCACGTCATGCGGTTTTGTGGCCGCGTGCCACGCAAGATACAGGTAAACTCCGTGATACAGACCCTTTCTGATGCCTTGGCCAAACAAGGCTACGACACGCTCACCCCTGTGCAGGAAGCTGTGACCGATCCCGCGCTGTCACATGCTGACCTGCTGGTCTCCGCCCAGACCGGCTCGGGCAAAACCGTTGGTTTTGGCCTTGCGATCGCTCCCACGCTTCTGGGTGAAGATCTGCACTTTGGTCCGGCCGGCGCGCCGCTGGCGCTGATCATCGCGCCCACGCGCGAGCTGGCGATGCAGGTCAACCGCGAGCTGACCTGGCTTTATGGTCCGGCAGGTGCGGTTGTCACCTCCTGTGTGGGCGGCATGGACACACGTACTGAACGGCGGGCGCTGGATCGTGGCGCGCATGTGGTCGTGGCCACACCAGGGCGTTTGTGTGACCACATCAAGCGCAACAACATAGACCTGTCTGCGCTCCGTGCGGTGGTATTGGATGAGGCCGATGAAATGCTCGATCTGGGCTTTCGCGAAGAGTTGGAATTCATCCTCTCCGAAGCCCCCGAAGACCGTCGCACGCTGATGTTTTCCGCGACAGTCCCGGCTGCCATTGCCAAGCTGGCGAAAAGCTATCAGCGCGATGCACAGCGCGTCGCCACCGCCGGGGACACACGGCAACACTCAGACATCGAATACCGCGCGATGGCCACAAATCCGCGCGATATCGACAATGCGATCATCAATGTTTTGCGGTTCTATGAGGCCAAGAACGCCATCGTTTTCTGCAACACCCGCGCCGCTGTCGCGCGGATGACGTCGCGCCTGACAAACCGGAATTTTTCCGTTGTGGCGTTGTCGGGTGAATTGACGCAATCTGAACGCACCAACGCCCTGCAATCTTTGCGCGACGGTCGCGCGCGGGTCTGTGTGGCAACGGATGTGGCCGCGCGGGGGATCGATTTGCCAAACCTCGAACTGGTGATCCACGCGGATCTGCCGTCCAATTCCGATACCCTGCTGCACCGGTCTGGCCGCACCGGTCGTGCCGGGCGCAAGGGGGTGTCGGCGCTCATTGTGCCGCCCAAGCTGCGCTCCAAGGCAAACCGCCTGATTGGCGGGGCCAAGCTGAAAGTGGAATGGGCCGAACCGCCTTCTGCCGCGGCCGTGAACGCCGCCGATGAATCCCGTCTGTTGGAAGACACATCTTGGTCCGAACCTGTCCCTGAAAACGCGCAGGACATCGTCAACCGTCTGGTGGGTGAATTCACCCCAGAACAGTTGGCGGCAGCCTTTGTGAACCTGATGCGCGCGCGTCAATCCGCACCGGAGGAGCTTTCCGAACCCGGTGTGCGCGATGATGGACCGCGCAAGGCGTTTGGCCCCTCGGTTTGGTTTTCGATCTCGCAAGGACGTCAGGACGGCGCGGAACCGCGCACCCTGCTGCCGATGGTGTGCAACAAGGGCAACCTGACCAAGGATGACATCGGCGCAATCCGCGTTCAACCAAGCCATAGTTTTGTTGAAGTGCTGGCGGCGCGCGCAGATGCATTTGTGGCCGCTGTAGGTCCGGATATGGTGCTGGAAGCCGGCGCGAAACTGACCCGTCTGGACAAGGCCCCCAATCTGGAACGCGGTCCCAGACCGGATCGCGCACCACGCGGGCCAAAGCCGGATTTCAAGAAACCACGTCGCGACAAACCGCGCTATGACCCGATGGATGCAGCACCCCCTGCAGAAGCCCCGCGCAAACGCGACAAACCGCGCACAGAAGTCTCGGACAAACCTTATAAACCTGCTGCAGCGCCCAAAGGGAAAAAGCCTCCCAAGTCACATAAGACTGAACGTTCCCCGATGAAGCCCGGGGCCAAACCCAAGGCCAAGGCAAATGCCGAAAGTACGCGCGGGCCGCGTGCCAAACCGGTCTGGACCAAGGAAAATCGGGAGGCGGCCAAGGCAGAGCGCACGGTGCGCGACGCGGGCGAAACACGTCAGGATCGTGCAGCAGGTGGCAAAGGCGGCGCGGCGCGCGACAAGAGCGCCATGAAGAAACGCGCCTCAGATACGTCCAAACGGTTTGTTCCGCCCAACAAGCGTGGCAAGGCACCCGCCAAAGGGCCAAATGCCACGCCCCGGCGCAAACCCCAGGGCTGACAACACATCACGCACACCGCAGCAGGACCCGCGCAACGGCGATCCGCAAAGTGACGGGAACCTAAGCATGTCGAACAGCCGGTGCAGCCTCCCCATGAGGGCCTGCACAAAGCGATCCTTGCTGGGTCGGCGCAGATAAGTCGCGCAGATCCACGGCGGTAGTTGGCCAGCCGTTTCACCTGTCAGAAATGAGATCAGCGCCAGCCCGCGCCCCGCACAGCTCAAAAGGCAACGATTGAACCCGCAGATTCGATCCGGTCCATGGGCGCTTCTACCGGGACTTCATCAGGGAACGCGGCGTGTGAAACTCTTTGTGGATGCCCTCAAGGCCCTCACGGCCCTCAGATCACGCCGTATGCGGCGCGCATCTGGCGGAAAGACAACAGGCGGCGCTCTTTCTCATCCCACAGATGCAAGCGCGCGCAGGCAAGGCTTTCTGCAATGCTCAAACGCTGTGCTTCGGCCAGTTCGCTGTGATCCCGCAGCACTTCTTTCAGGCGGTAAAACGGGATCCGGCTATACAGATGATGCACGTGGTGAATGCCGATATTGGCCGTGAACCACTGCAAAATACCGGGCATCACGTAATGCGACGAACCATGCAACGCCGCTTCGTGCAGGGCCCAGTCCTCAGGTTGGTTCCAATGGGTTTCCTCAAACTGGTGCTGGACGTAAAACAACCAGACCCCCAAGGTCGCCGCCACCAGCGTCGTCGGAACAAAAACCACCAGAAGCGGCATCAACCCGCCAAAATACACGATCAAAGCGACCGTGATCGCAACCCCCAGATTGGTCCCCATCGAACTCAGCCAGATGCGCCAGCCAGCGCTCATTTGACCCACCGGCACGCGGTTTTCGAGATAAAAGATATAGGCCGGGCCCAGCACGAACAAAATCAACGGGTTGCGATAGGTGCGGTATTTCACCCGTCCCAGCCAGTTGCGCGCTCTGTATTCGGCCACGGTCAACGTGATCACATCACCAATACCGCGCTTTTCAAGGTTGCCCGCACCCGCGTGATGGATGGAATGGCTGCGCCTCCACGTGTCATAGGGCGTCAGGGTCAGCACCCCCAGCCCACGACCAATCCAGTCGCTCAGCCTCCTGCTGGCAAAAAACGACCCATGTCCGCAATCATGTTGAATGCAAAACAGACGCACCAGAAACAGCCCATTGACGCAGGCCAGCACAAAGGCGGCGAAGGGGTTGATCGACAACAGCCACCACGCCACCGCCCAGATCGCCAGAAACGGGATCAGGCTGACCGCGATTTCAAAGGCAGATCGTGCCGGATTGGGGTCGCGATATTTGGCAAGAATCTTTACCCAGGCGGAGGCAGGCTTGGGCGCTGGATCCACCGGGATCGCGCCCTCAAACGGGGTTTCGGATGTCATGAAAGCCTGCCCTTTTGTCGATCGTTTCCACAGGGATACTGATGATCCACAATTACACAAGCTTATTGAGCAATTCTGAACCGTTTTAGGGTGATATGACGCAGTTGTGTTTCGGTTTGTAATGGAACGTGCCACCGAGCCGCGTCAAAATCGTCAAGAAACGGATGCAGAATCCCCAAACAGATCGCAGGCGATGTTTGACTTTTGCATCAGGGTGCTGTCCGGGATCAGGTGGAACTGGTTGATTGCGGCTGAGATGCAAACCTGCCGGAGACACGATCTGGCCTGACTTGATTGCCGTGGGGTCGCCTGATAGGCGTGACAGACGCCCGGCATGCACGCCCGGCGCTGGAGTTTTTATGTTTACGATTGCGGGTAACCGCTAAGTCCTGACTGTCAGGACGATCAGACCCACAATCGCCTGCGCAATCGCGTGAGGCTTCTTATTTGTGCGCGTCTCGCAATCGTTCGAAACAACTCCTGTTTCACTGGAAAAAGATGCGAGCGTCACGGCCGCCGTGTTGAGTGAAGACCTCGCATGGCAAGACTGAGAAAGACATAAAACCAATGAAAATACGACCAACACAGCATGATGACATTGCCCCCTTGCAAGAGGTGCTGGATGGCACCGAGCTGTTTCCAAGTGAGATGTTACCAGACATTGTGAACGGCTTTCTGTCAGATGCGGAAACCTCTGACATTTGGCTCACATGCGAGGTGAACGGGAAACCCATCGGGTTATGCTATGCCGTCCCAGAAGAGCTTGCGGAGGGGGCGTGGAATATGCGCGCCCTCGCAGTGCTGCCCCGCGCGCAAGGGGGTGGCTTTGGCAGTGCTCTCACGACACATCTCGAAGCGGAGCTGAAAGCGTGCGGACATCGGATCCTGATTGCGGAGACATCTGGCACGGATGATTTTGCACAGACCCGCGCGTTTTACCGCAAGAACGGCTATGCGGAAGAGGCCCGCATCAGAGATTTCTGGGGCGCAGGGGACGACAAAGTCATCTTTTGGAAATCGCTGATATAGCCCTGTAAACATGGCGCTGGCCATCGCCGGATGGGCCAGTTGCTTTTTATGTGGCATCTTTTGCGTCCCGCCAGGCAAATGCGGATGAAACTCTCGCGTTGATTGGAAGATGGGCAGGGTTTGAATGCCAGCGCCAATTGGTAACGCATAAGCTGTGCTGCCCCCGGGGTGCCCAACGACAAAGGCTGGAAAGGTTCCTCAACCTGCGCTCAAGAACACCAGACCCCTGGGCTCCGCCCGTAAAGGCTGGAAAAGATCAGGCGGGCCTGTTCTGGGTCGGCCGGCCCCTGGGCTCCGCCCGCACAGTCCGGAAAAGGTCAGGTAAACCTGTTCTGGGTCAGCCGGCCCCTGGGCTCCGCCCGTAAAGGCTTCGAAGGCTCCACTGGAGCCTTCGCCGAGCAAGCTCGGATCAGCCTTTACCCTTCCACGGCACGAGGATGCGTTCGGCCCAGCGCATCAGCATGTCGATGCCAAAGCCGATCACTCCGATCAGGATGATGCCCATGATCACGATATCAGTGTTCTGGAACTTGGAGGCGGTCATGATCATCATACCCGCGCCCTGTTCCGCCGCGACCAGTTCAGCGGCCACAACCGTGCCCCAGCACACACCCATCGCCACCCGCGCACCGGTAAAGATCTCCGGCAAGGAGTTGGGCACAATGACGTGGCGCATGATCTGCCACTTGCTTGCGCCCAGCGAATAGGCCGCGTGGACCTTGGAAATCTTGACACCCGACACGCCGGAACGCGCCGCAATCGCCATGATCCATAAGGCGGCCAGGAACAGTAGGATGATCTTGCCAGCCTCCCCGATCCCGGCCCAGATGATCACCAGCGGGATCAGCGCCAAGGGCGGCACCGGGCGCATGAATTCCACGATGGGATCAAACCAGCCCCGGAACCAATCGCTCAGCCCCATGGCATAACCCAGTGGAATGCCGACAATCGCGCCCAGTACAAAGCCGACGACGACGCGGAACAGTGAATACCCAAGGTGCTCGAGCAGGGTAAAGTTGCGAAACCCCTCGCTGGCAATGGCAATGGAGCGGGTCCAGACCTGTTCCGGTGCGGGCAGATACAAGGGCTCCATCTGCCAACCACGTGTCGGCTCGAAGTTGGGCGTGCCCTTGTCGGACAGGGTCACGGCCCCGCCGTCAACCTTGACCGTTTCGCCGGGCGCAATTTTCTCGCCGTTGATGGCAATGACCTTTGCACCATCGCTCTTGGTGATGTCATCGTTACGGTCCACGTTGATCAGACCTGTGCGCCATTGCGCGATCGCTGCGGAATCGTTTTTGGCAAAACCATCGCCCGGTTCCACCTCGGGCGCGTCCGTGTCGATCTCGCGCGGATGCACCACAACCGTCACCGTGGCATCATCAGGGGGCTGCCCTTCCGCTTGCGAGGTATAGGTAAAGCTTGTGGTTCCCTCAAACGGGCCCGGCGCATGCAGAAAACCCGGCAACAGGCTGGAGCCTGTGAAAATCCCCCACATCAAAAAGATCGTCAGGATCGAAATAATCCCGGCGGCGCGGTTGGGACGTACAGCGCTTTCATCGCCGAATGTCACCGTCTTGAGCGACGTGTAATCGCTCATACCCGCACCCTGCACCACTTTGGTCACAATGAAAAACGCCGCTATGAAGATGATGATGTATATCAGCAGAGGTATCATGCCGCGTCCTCCTTTCCGCCCATAATTTCTTCTTCCATATCCCAGATCATGTTCAGGATTTCTTCGCGTTTGGGGCCGAAGTCGGGATGTTTTTTCACTTCGCGCAGATCTGCATCAACGCCGAGGTCGGCAAAGGGCAGACGGTATTCCTTGTGGATGCGTCCGGGGCGGGGCGCCATCACGATCAAGCGTTCGCCCAAAAGCAGCGCTTCCTCAACTGAGTGCGTGATCAGAATGATCGTCTTGCCGGTTTCTTTCCACAGCTTCAGCACGAGGCTCTGCATTTTTTCCCGCGTCAAGGCATCCAGCGCGCCCAGGGGTTCATCCATCAGGATCACATCCGGGTCGTTGGCCAGACAGCGCGCCAGCGCCACACGCTGCTGCATGCCGCCCGACAATTCGTAAACCGCCTTCTCTTTGAAATCCTGAAGGCCAACCACGTCCAGCAGATGATCCACTGTCTCGTCCTTGTCGCGCTTGGGCGTGCCCTTCATCGACGGGCCAAAGCCAACATTTTCACGCACCGACATCCACTCAAACAACGCACCTTGTTGAAACACCATGCCGCGTTCCGCGTCCGGCCCGGTAACCTTGTGCCCGTTCAGGATCAACTCGCCGCTGGTCGGGGCCAGAAAGCCCGCCACAATGTTCAAAAGCGTTGTCTTGCCGCACCCTGAGGGGCCCAGCACGCTCAGCAACTCGCCAGCTTTCAGGTCAATTGAAACGTCCTGCAAAGCCTGCACATGATCACCGTTGGGCAATTCAAAGCGCATGGATAGATTTTCTATGGATAGTCCGGTCATGAGGTCCCCACCTGTTGTCCGCGCACCGCGGGTGTTCGGGCAGGGTTGACCCCGCCTCTGGTCGTTAGAGTGTTCCGGCGCAAGGCATTATCCCCGCGCCGGAACCCGTTCTTTTACAAGCCTTGGGCAGCTGTCAGCGGCGCTGTGTTGACCGCATCCTCATAGCTGTCCAATGCAGAATCAATCGAACCTGCTTCGACGAACACATCCGCAACACCCTTCATGAAGGTCGCCGCATTGCCGCCCAACCAAGTCTCAGAAAGCTGATCCTCGACGCCTGGGAATTTCATCGTGGAAATCGCGGATTTCGCCGCATCCAGATCCATACCCGCTTGCTCCGCAATCACGGTCAGCATCTCGTCTGTCGGGTTGGTATTCCATTCCTCGTTGGCGGCCGCTGTCACTGCCAGAAACTTGGAAACCGTGTCACCGTTTTCAGCGATGAAGGACGCTGGCGCAGATGTCACGTCAAACACCAGAATGCCCAGCTCTTCTTTTTCGTCGCCCGTCAAAAGGACGTTACCGTATTCCTTCATGCGGCCCAAACCACCGCCGTAACCACAGGCGAAATCAACCGCGCCCTGGCTCAGAGCCGCCGCCCCTTCCGGTGGCGCCATGTCCACAACCTGCAGGCTGTCGAGTGGGATGCCGAAATGGTCCATCTGACGCAGGAAACCATAATGCGCCGCAGTCCCCAAAGGCACGGCAACTTTCTTGCCGGCCAATTCGCCCGCGGACTCCTTGTCGATCTCCAGACCTGCAGACACAACGCAGTTGTCATTGTCCGAATAGCTCACGGCCACATCCACGACCTGAATGTCCTGACCGCCTGAGGCTGCGACCACGAACGGCGGAACACCCTGAGACACGGAAAGTTGCACATCACCTGAGGCCATTGCCGCGCTCATCGCCGTGCCGGTTTCAAAAGAAACCCAGTTTACCTTCATGCCCAGCGCTTCATCGTAAGCGCCGGAAGCCTTGGCCGCCATCATCGGCATGGGCCATTCTAGGAAATATCCCACGGTGATTTCCGCAGAGGCGGATTGTGCGCCCATCGCCATGACGGCGCCCGCAATAAATCCGCATGTTGTCTTTTTGATCATTCTAATTCTCCCGTTGATCTTGTTGCGACCCATTGTGGGCCGGGGTGTTATGGTGCGTCGCGGCTTTCTACCGCTTGTCTTTCTTCCTGTGCACGGCAATATCCAACGTCAGAATTTCGCCGCCCGCAAGGGCGTTTCAGCGACAAATGATGTATTTTAATGCATCTGCTCGAAAAATGCGCCCTCTCATTTCAATCGAGGCGGGTGCCCCCGGACCGCTGATATCAGCGCCCCTGTCCCGTCCTTCGACCGCGGCTATAGTGATGTTGTGAGCACAGCTGTGAAAACGTCCACTTTGCACCCCTGCATGAGTCCAGTTTGGCTTCATCGGTCGCTTTTCCATTTCAGCCGCACGCGAAGACGCAATACGGTCATGGCCGCAGCCCGCCCCGCGCCTGCGACACACGCCCTACCTGTCACCGCAAATACTGGCCACAGCTTGGTCCGGCGGCACAAAACCTCCCCTGCGGCGGCGCGGTGGGCTACCACTTCTGACGGGCTTCCCATCGCGCTGACCGCCCTCAAACAAGTCATGCCAGGGCTCCGCAGAGCGCAAAGGCATGTCCGTATAACAATTGATCTCTTCAAGGCACATAAATCAGGCACAGATCGGATTTGCCCGGATTTCCCCATGGATATAGTATGCTGGCGCGAGAATCACTTGAGGTCGGGGTGATTCTGGCCTTAGCTTTGATAGCAATCTGGCCCTACTTGTGTGCCTATAAAAACAGTCAATTTGGCGAAATCCGGCACCTGATGCCATCCGATTTCACCTGATTCTACGAAACCAAATGAAAGGTCTGCACCATGGACGGCAATTTCAATGAAAACGACATCAGCCGCATTGTCGAGGCAGACCGCGCCCACATCTGGCATCACCTGAGCCAGCACAAACCCTATGAAACCACCGACCCACGCATCATCGTCGAGGGCAAGGGCATGAAAGTCTGGGATCAGAAGGGCAAGGAGCATCTGGATGCGGTGTCCGGCGGTGTCTGGACCGTCAACGTCGGCTATGGCCGTGAACGGATCGCCAATGCGGTGCGCGATCAGCTGATCAAGCTGAACTATTTTGCCGGGTCCGCAGGCTCCATTCCGGGCTCGATCTTCGCCGAAAAGCTGATTGCCAAAATGCCCGGCATGAGCCGGGTGTATTATGCCAACTCCGGGTCTGAGGCGAATGAGAAAGCCTTCAAGATGATCCGCCAGATCGCCCATAAACGCTATGGCGGCAAGAAGCACAAAATTCTCTACCGCGACCGCGACTACCACGGCACGACCATTTCAACCCTCTCCGCCGGGGGTCAGGACGAACGCAACGCCCAATATGGCCCTTTCACGCCGGGCTTTATCCGCGTGCCCCATTGTCTGGAATACCGGTCCTTTGAACAAGACGGCGCACCGCAGGAAAACTACGGTGTCTGGGCGGCGGATCAGATCGAAAAGATCATCCTCGCAGAAGGTCCCGAAACGGTTGGGGGCTTGTGCCTTGAGCCGGTCACGGCGGGCGGCGGTGTGATCACCCCTCCAGACGGATATTGGGAGCGGGTGCAGGAGATCTGCACCAAATACGATATCCTGCTGCACATCGACGAGGTCGTTTGCGGCTTGGGCCGCACCGGCACGTGGTTTGGCTATCAGAACTACGGCATCCAACCCGACATGGTGACCATGGCCAAGGGTGTGGCCTCCGGATACGCCGCGATCTCCTGCCTGGTGACCACCGAGGCCGTGTTTGATATGTTCAAGGACGACCACACCGATCCGATGAACTATTTCCGCGACATCTCCACCTTTGGCGGTTGTGCGGCCGGTCCCACGGCGGCGATCGAAAACATGGGCATCATCGAGGATGAGGGCCTGTTGGAAAATACCGTGACGCAAGGCCACTATATGGTCGAAAAACTGAACGAACTGGCGGAAAAATACCCCTGCATCGGTCAGGTGCGCGGCAAGGGTCTGTTTATTGGCGCCGAGCTGGTCGAGGATCGCGACACCCGCGCGCCCGTGGCCGAAAAGATCGTACAGGCCGTGGTCGGGGATTGCATGCAACAGGGCGTGATCATTGGCGCGACCAACCGGTCCCTGCCGGGTAAAAACAACACCCTGTGTTTTTCGCCTGCGCTGATCGCGAAAAAGGACGATATCGACCACATCTGTGCGGCGGTTGATGCCGCTTTGGGCCGCGTTTTCGCCTGAACACCCCCGCAGTGACCTTTGAAAAGCCCCGGCACCCCGCGCGGGGCTTTTTTCATGCCGCAAGCCACGGCGAAGGTCGACTTCACGACCGCAATTGGTCACACTCCAGGGGCGAACAGCAAGAAGGGGCACCATATGATCTGGGCTGCGGCGTCAAAAATCGTCACGAAACTCGCTGAAACCAAAGGCGACGAAACGCCCTTGCGGGACGGGCTGATCAAACGCACCATTGGCCTTGCCGACACCGGCATCCCCATCGCGCGCGAAATCGAGCCGGGCGATTATGTCCGCTGGGACACACAGGACAACGACGCGCATACCTCCGGCGTCGTCAAGGGCGCGGACGGCGGTGATGTCAAATGGCGCGACTACCTCTGGACCGGCCCGGCCACTATTGATGAATGCCACTGGGGGGCGGTGCGCTGGCGGTTTTACAACAACGGTCTGGTCTGTTTTGACGCGCAAATGGCCAACGAAAGCGGCCAGCTCGATCACGGCGACGTACAGGGCCACCGCATTGAGCTGCGCGAGAAAAACGGCCTGTTGCTAGGCGTCTGGATTGCCGGTTTCTTCGTGCGCCGCGACCTGCCCCAACGCGGATTTGCCTCCTCCTTTGTGGACACGCATGAACCGCTGAAACTGCATTTCGACGAGATGGACGACCAACAGCACGGCGCCTGGCTCTGTCTTTGACGATGGCACTGCCACACAAAAGGTCATGACCGCACCGTTTGCACTGGCAATGCGGGATTTGTCTGCCGCGCGGCGTGGAGCAAAGCGAGGCAGCAGACTGCTCAACGGTGCTTCTGTCCGACATCGGGTTGATTTGGTGCTGACGAAAATTAGCGGTATCAGTTGAGAGGCGTATTCGATTTTGATTCCAAAGGTTACTTGCTTTTCCAAGGACACAGATTGCAGTTACAGCCCCACAGAGACGCCTTGGCCTCGGCCACAGCATCGGTCTTTCTCATCAATACGAAAGGCGCCGCTGGCACCGCCGCCACGCGGGACTTTAAAGGGTAAGCGCACTGGAATACGCGGGGCTTCCAAGCGACTTCGGCACGGTTCTTCTTCTATTCTCATTCGTGTTGGTGATTTCTCCATTTCTGGCCGGGTGCGACTTCGGATTTCTCAAAGTGCCGCCCTTTTCAACGAAAACAAGGAAATCTCTTTTATATCTGACGCCGGTATGCGCGATGTTTTCCGTCGCAGTGCACATCCCAATCATAAATGCACGGGAAGGCGAGCTTGTTCCGGAGAAGCAACTGGCCGCCCTGGAGGCAGCAATCGAAGCGCTTGAACGTCAAGTGAATGGCTCCACGCAGCAATCGACGGAGCAGAAGGAGCATCTGGCAGATCTACGAGACGTGAAACTCGTTTTTGATCAAGATGGTGCATACGGCGCAATGAACTTCTCGCTATTTTGGAGCGGGCCCGGTGATCTGGACCTCTCCCTCGTCTGTCCAAGCGGCGAAATAGTCGCCTACATGAATAAAATTAACTGTGGCGCGAGTCTCGACATCGATAGTGGTTTTTGGTCGTCGTCTACTGAACACGTTGAAAACATCTATCTCAGTGAAAGTGCTCCCAATGGTCAATATTCGGTAAATGTGACTCACTACGTATCCACGAACGAGGCCAAAGACGCCAGTGTCCGTTTCTCCTTAATGGTGTACCGCGTAGGAAACGATGACATACACGTAATTTCAAAGATCGCTGATGACATTCAGCCGCGTGAGGCGCAAAGAGTGTTTGTTTTCTCACTCCCAGAAATGTTGGCGCACTAGGCTCCAAAGCCAAAAAGCATATTTTCACCCAGACTGACCGGGGCGGCAGAGACGCATCGGCAAAGCGACCAGAGCGCCCAAAAATTCAGGCGGCTCAACTGTCTGGACCTTCGACGCATCCTAACAAATGGGCGGATGCACAGAGGGCCGGCGTCCCTCCAGGTCGTACTGATCGCAAGATCCCGGGTTTTAAAGTTCAAAACCAGTCAGCGCCGCGCCTCACACTCCTCCCGATCTCTTCTTGTACACAGCGGCGCGGCCCAGTGCTGGCTTCGGGACATGCCTTCGCCTGCTCCGGGACCAGCGCCACCGAGTACATGCGCAGCCTTGGCTCTGCGCGTCTGGCACCCAACGTCCCGCGCGCAAAACCACTGCGCCAGGTCACCCCGCCGCAGCTAACGCGCGCAGGGTGAGGTGGCGTCTAGTTCACCGTGATCGTGATCACTTCGCTCATGACCGGCGGATCATGCGGCACGTGGCTCCAATCCCCAAGAAGCAGTTGCAGCGTATGCGTGCCGGTCGGAAGCTCTTTGGTGACCTGTGTCTGACCGCCCCCGAAATGAACGATCTCATCGGTCGCGGGCAGGCCGGAATCAAGGTCCAGCGTTTGCGGGTCGGTGTTGATCAACAGGTGGTGATGACCGGTGTTTTCCTGCTCGGTACCAGCCGGGGCAACGCCCATGCCTACCAGCCCGAATACAACCGTGACCGGGTTCGAAACTGTCGCGCCATCCGCCGGTGAAATAATATAGGCCTGCGCGTTCTGCGGCGCCGGGCTGCGATGCCCATCGGCAAAGGCCGCTCCCGCGAGCATGAGTCCGGCGGTTGCTGTTAGAATGAAGTGCTTCATGGTGTCCTCCCTGAAAACGGGCAAAATTCCCGTTCCAGGAGATAATTAGGCCTTCGATCCGGTAAGACAACACAGATCACGGGCTTGTGGCCCCTCAGACCCGCGCGCCTAATTCGATGGTCAGGACCCGCATGGCGTCATTGCGTTCCCCGATCCCGCGCGATCTCCTCCTGAACCCGTCGGGCTTCGGCGGCAAGGCGGGGCACCGTGTTGTCCTCGGGGAACCCTTTTACATAGCCTGACATCAGCGCCATCCAGTAGATTCGCAACACCCGGTTCATCCGCGTCTGATACCCCGGACCCAGACTGCGAAACCAACGCACCATATCCGCATCCAGCCGGATCGTGACGCGGGTCGTCTTGCGCGCCACTTCGCCTTCCCAGTCCAGACCGGACCAATAGGTTGGCAGGCTTTGGTCCAGCCAGGCGGTGCTTAAATCCTGCTCTAGTCGTTCCAGCTCATACATCATCTGCGTTTTCATGCTGCGTTCCACCTTGGTGCTCATATTGTCCCCCTGTCTGTTTGGATGTGCCAATTCTGTCGGGATCGCGTTAAAAGGGTCTCTGTACACCGCCCGGTGTACAGCTTGTGTACAGCCTGTGTACCGGTTGTGCGCCGCATATCAGCGGAATTTCTTGCCATATCCATTCATTAATGATACCAGAAGTTTCAATAATACGCTTTTTGGTCAAAATGACTGCGCGCAAGGGGGGACTAAACCGCATCTTTTCGGGTGCGGTTAATACCAGATTGAAGGCGGTCTATATCCAGTGTAGGCTTTCTTTATGGCGCTGCCCGTCGAAACCTTTTTTCTGCATCCTGACGCTCAGGGGACTCTGCAATCGCAGATCCAGCAGATGATTGCGCAGGGCATTCTGTCGGGTCGGTTTCAGCGCGGGGAGAAGCTCCCCTCAACACGCAAACTGGCGATCCATCTCGGTATAAGCCGCATTACCGTGACCATCGCCTACACCGAACTTCTGGCCAATGATTACCTGACATCGCGGGGCCGCTCGGGGTATTACGTTTCCGACAATGCGCCCGTGCCGCCCGCGTTTGCCCCCAGCGAGGCAGGCCCGGATGCGGTGGATTGGAGCCGTGCGATTGGTCAGCGGTTTTCCGGGGGTGACACAGTGCGCAAGCCTGCGGATTGGGCCGGGTATCGCTATCCGTTCATTTACGGGCAGGCGGATCCTGAGCTGTTTGATCACGCCAACTGGCGGCTTTGTGCGCTCAAGGCGCTGGGGCAGAAGGATTTCACGGCGCTCACCACGGATTACTATGATCAGGATGACCCGCAGCTGATCGAATTCATCGCCCGCCACACCCTGCCCCGGCGCGGGATTACGGCCCGCCCCGAACAGATTCTGATCACGCTGGGCGCGCAGAACGCGCTCTGGCTGACAACGCAGGTTCTGTTGACGCAGCGGCGGCGTGCAGCGCTCGAAGACCCTTGTTATCATGCGCTTAGGGACATTTTGTCGCAATCGCGCTGCCATGTGACACCCGTGCGTGTGGATGCCGACGGCATGCCACCTGATGCGATTCCGCCCGACACGGACGTGATCTTTACAACGCCCAGCCATCAGTGCCCAACCACCAATACCATGCCCATGCACCGGCGCCACGAATTGCTGCAACGGGCCTCTGAGATGGATGCGCTGATCGTGGAGGACGATTATGAATTTGAGATGTCCTTTCTCAAAAGCCCCTCGCCAGCGCTCAAAAGTCTCGATGCAGATGGGCGCGTGATATACGTCGGCAGCTTTTCAAAATCGCTGTTTCCGGGGCTGCGGCTGGGGTATCTGGTGGGGTCGGAACCCTTCATCCGCGAGGCGCGTGCGTTGCGCGCCTCGGTGCTGCGTCACCCGCCAGGGCATGTGCAGCGCACTGCCGCGTATTTCCTGTCGCTGGGCCATCATGATGCCCTGATCCGCCGGATGGGCAGTGCGCTGCATGAACGCCGCCAGGTCATGACCACGGCCATTGCCGATCACGGCCTGCAAATTGCCGGACAAGGCGCTTATGGTGGCTCGTCTTTCTGGATGCGTGCGCACGCGGGCGTTGATACCTGCGATCTGGCGCGTCGCCTTCAGGCGCGTGGCGTGCTGATCGAGCCCGGACACTCGTTTTTCTGCGGCCCTGCGCAACCGAAAGGCTACTATCGACTGGCCTATTCCTCAATCCCCGCAAGCCGGATCGCAAAAGGTGTTGCAATTGTCGCAGACGAATTGCGCTCTGCAAGCCAACTGGAATTAAGTGAAGCAAACATCTGGCCCTAACTGTCCCCGCCGGGACGCTCTAGATAACCCTCAACCAAGATTCGAAACTCTTCATCCAAGGACCCTCGCCATGAAAATGACAACTGAAGAAGCCTTTGTGAAAACCCTGCAAATGCACGGGATCGACAACGCATTTGGCATCATCGGCTCCGCTATGATGCCGATCTCCGACATCTTCCCGGATGCAGGGATCAAGTTCTGGGACTGTGCCCATGAAACATCGGGCGGCATGATGGCTGATGGCTTCACCCGCGCCACCGGCAAGATGTGCATGATGATCGCGCAAAACGGCCCGGGCATCACGAATTTTGTAACGGCTGTCAAAACTGCTTACTGGAACCACACACCGGTTTTGCTGGTCACGCCACAGGCTGCCAACAAGACCATCGGTCAAGGTGGCTTTCAGGAAATGGAACAGATGAACCTGTTCGCGGATTGCGTCGCCTACCAGGAAGAAGTGCGCGACCCCTCCCGGATCGCCGAGACACTCAACCGCGTGATCATGCAGGCCAAACGCGCTTCCGGTCCAGCGCAGATCAACATCCCACGTGACTTCTGGACGCAAGTGATCGACATCGAACTGCCGATGATCGTTGACTTTGAATTGCCACAGGGCGGCGAATCCGCTGTACAGAATGCTGCTGACCTGCTGTCTTCCGCGAAATTCCCCGTCATTCTGAATGGTGCCGGCGCGGTTCTGTCCAAAGGGGGTATTGAAGCTTCCCAAGTGTTGGCCGAAACACTGGATGCACCTGTTTGTGTGGGCTACCAGCATAACGATGCTTTCCCCGGCAATCATCCGTTGTTCGCCGGTCCCTTGGGCTACAATGGCTCCAAGGCCGGTATGGAGTTGATCTCCAAAGCCGACGTCGTGCTGTGTCTTGGAACACGCCTCAATCCCTTCTCCACCCTGCCCGGTTACGGCATCGACTACTGGCCCACGGATGCCAAGATCATCCAGGTGGACATTAATGCGGATCGTATCGGTCTGACCAAAAAGGTCACTGTTGGTATCGTCGGCGATGCCGCCAAGGTCGCCACTTCAATCTGCGCCAAACTGGCAGATGATGCGGGGGATGCCGGGCGCGCGGATCGCAAAAACCTGATTGCCACCACCAAGTCTTCCTGGGCACAGGAACTCACCTCCATGACGGACGAGCAGGACGATCCCGGGACAGACTGGAATGTGCGCGCCCGTGCGGCCAAGCCTGACTGGATGTCGCCTCGTATGGCATGGCGCGCGATCCAGGCCGCTTTGCCGGTAGAGGCAATCATTTCCTCTGATATCGGCAACAATTGCGCAATCGGTAACGCCTACCCGTCCTTCAACGAAAGCCGTAAATATCTCGCACCTGGTTTGTTTGGTCCCTGTGGATATGGATTGCCGTCGATTGTGGGTGCGAAAATCGGTCAGCCTGATGTGCCGGTTGTGGGTTTCGCAGGCGACGGTGCGTTTGGCATCTCCGTCAACGAACTGACGGCGATCGGGCGCGGTGACTGGCCCGCAATTACACAGATTGTGTTCCGCAACTACCAGTGGGGTGCTGAAAAGCGGAACTCGACGCTGTGGTTCGAAGACAACTTCGTAGGCACCGAGCTGGACGAAGAGGTCTCCTATGCGGGGATCGCCACTGCCTGTGGCCTCAAGGGCGTCATTGCCCGCACACAGGACGAGCTGACAGCGGCTCTGGCACAGGCCATCAAGGACCAGATGGAAAATGGTGTGACCACCCTGATCGAAGCAATGATCAATCAGGAACTTGGTGATCCGTTCCGCCGTGACGCAATGAAGAAACCCGTCGCAGTGGCTGGCATCAGCGCTGCGGACATGCGTCCGCAGGCCGTATAAACTCAGGTGCACACCAGCATCTGCATAAACCATGGGAGCAGGCCATGAATGTGCTGCGCGATCTTACCAGACGCGCCGCCGCCCGGCCTGCCCATATCGTCATGAGCGAAGGCCACGATCCCCGGGTCGTGGCCGGCGCCATCGCTGCCGTGAAAACCGGCACCGCCCGCATTACGCTCCTTGGGGCGCGTGACACGGTCGCCGCCCAGCTTGTCGCTGCGGGCGCCACCGAAAGCCCGACCCTCAAGATCGAAGACCCAGCCCATTCCACTCTGACCAAAGAATTCGCCGAGGCCTACTTCGCGTTGCGCAAGCACAAGGGCGTCAGCCATGAGGTCGCCGAAACGCAAGCCCATGATCCCTTGGTCTTTGCTGCCATGATGGTGCGTCTGGGTTACGCGGATGGTACGGTCGGCGGCGCGGTCGCAACGACGGGCGACACGGTCCGCGCCGCATTGCAGGTCATTGGCAAAGCCGAAGAGGCACCGCTTGTCTCCAGTTTCTTCCTGATGGCCTTGCCCGAAAACCACCCCTCCGGACGCGACGGGATGATCTTTGGTGATTGTGGTCTGGTCATTGAACCGACTTCCGAAGAACTCGCCGCGATCGCGGTGGCCTCCGCGGCCTCCTGTCGCCAATTGCTGGAAGTCGAACCTCGTGTGGCACTGTTATCCTTTTCCACAATGGGCTCGGCCCGCCACGCAAACGTCAACAAAGTCAGCGACGCAGCCGCACTGCTCAAGGCCAATCATCCCGACTTGAAAGCGGACGGCGAATTGCAATTTGACGCGGCCTTTTCGCCAGAAGTTGCCGCCACCAAAGCAAAAGGGTCCACCGTCGCGGGCCATGCCAATGTAATGATTTTTCCCAACCTTGATGCAGGCAACATCGGTTACAAGATCGCGCAACGCATTGGCGGCGCGGAGGCGATTGGCCCAGTCCTGCAAGGCCTCGCTAAACCCGCCAATGATCTGTCTCGCGGATGCGTGGCACAAGACGTGACCAACATGATTGCTGTCACTGTTCTACAGGCGAAAGGGACCGCATGATGGTGCACAGCCTCTTTGATCATGAGGCACAGGCGCCATCCACGTTGCACCGGTTGGTATCGTGACATGACTACACGTATGCCGTCAGCAACCGAACCCTTCACCGATGTTCCTAAAAGAACCCTTGCCGGGTTCCCCACTATCGCCACAGCGGTGATTGTCGCAATCACGGCGCCGTTTCTTGCGGATCAATCCGAAGCCCCTGCCATCTTTATGACTATGCTGCTGGGCATCACTGTGGTGGCTTTGGGCAATGAAGGCAAAACCGCCACGGGCATTTCCTTTGCCGCGCGTATTCTCCAGCGGATTGGCATTGCCTCTCCGGGCGCGCGCATTTCCATGGTTCTGAGGCGAGGGCATGGCGTCAATCTGATCACCCTTGTTGCCTCCTTTTTGCCTGCGACAATCAGATTTGGCCGACTGATTTCGCGGCGGTTCAGGCACGGGTGGCGGTTTGCGTTCCCGGCTGCCGGATCGGTGGCAATCTGCGGTGCCTCTGCGGCCATGGCGATCAGCGCAATTCTATCCGAAGATATCGTAGCGTGGGAGAAACTGGTCTGTGTGTTGATCTTGGCCCTGATCGTTTTGATTGCTGGCCTTTTATTCCGCACGCATGGCGAAGCGACCGATGACAGTGAACGCAGGCCTTTGTTGCTTGTCATTACCATCAGCTTTCTGATGCTTGCCACGCTGAACTCATTCGGTGTGATCGCTGTTGCCCTTGCTGATTTTATGAGCCAGTCGTCGTGTTGGCTTCTGCTTGTTGCTATTCTCGCAGTCAGCATGAAAACCAAATTCATCAGGGTGCTGGCGGTCGAAGGTCCCGCCATCACTCTTTTAATTACTGAAACACTATTCATCGCAGGACTGATCCTGCTGGGGATAAATTACATATCCTGAACAACAGCAGTCAGGTAGGAGGCCAGATGACATACCAGCAACCGAACGTAGACACCTCACCACACGTCTCGGACGAGGTGCGCAAGACCACCTGCTACATGTGCGCCTGCCGCTGCGGGATCAACGTCCATATGAAGGATGGAAAGGTCGCCTATATCGAGGGTAACAAGGATCACCCGGTTAATCAGGGTGTGCTCTGCGCCAAAGGCTCTGCCGGGATCATGCAGGTCAATGCACCCTCGCGCCTACGCAAACCGCTGAAACGCGTCGGTCCGCGCGGATCAGGCGAATTCGAAGAGATCGAATGGGATGAAGCCTTGCAGATCGCCACCGACTGGCTGGAGCCGGTGCGCAAGGACAACCCTGAAAAGCTCGCCTTCTTCACCGGGCGCGATCAGTCACAAAGCTTCACCAGCCTGTGGGCGCAGGGGTTTGGCACGCCGAACTATGCAGCCCACGGCGGGTTCTGTTCCGTCAACATGGCAGCGGCGGGCATCTACACCATGGGCGGTGCGTTCTGGGAATTTGGCCAACCCGATTGGGACCACACAAAGCTGTTCATGCTGTTCGGGGTCGCCGAAGACCACGATAGCAACCCGATCAAAATGGGCATCGGCAAAATCAAGAAACGCGGTGCCCGTGTCATTGGCGTGAACCCGATCCGCACCGGCTATAATGCTGTGGCAGATGATTGGGTTGGGATTACACCGGGCACCGACGGTCTGTTTATCCTCGCGATGATCCATTGCCTGATGAAGGCCGGAAAAATCGATCTGAACTACCTTGCGCAATATACCAACGCCCCGGTTCTGGTGATAAATAATCCGGGCGGGGATGATCATGGCCTGCTCATGCGCAACGAAGATGGCAAGGAACTGGTGATTGACCGTAAGACGGGCAAACTGACCGCATTCGATCAACCGGGCGTGCAACCAGACCTCGCCGCGACCCATGAGGCAAACGGTCAGGTCCACCGCCCTGTGTTCCACCAGATGGCGGATATGTATCTGGACGACCAATACGCGCCTGAAAACGTGGCTGATCGTTGTGGCATCCCGGCCAAACGCATCCGCGCGATTGCAGCGGAACTGGCCCGTGTCGCGTTCGAAGAAGCCTTTGAGCTGGATCAGGAATGGACCGACTTTCGCGGTGTAAAGCATACCAAAATGGTAGGGCGGCCGGTGTCTTTCCATTCCATGCGCGGAATTTCCGCCCATGCCAATGGCTTTCAGACCTGCCGTGCGCTGCATGTCTTGCAGATCATCCTTGGTACGGTTGAGGTCCCGGGCGGATTTCGTTTCAAACCGCCCTATCCAAAACCGGCGACAGCGCACCCCAAACCGCATGTGGGCGTAACACCGGGTGCCGCACTGAATGGCCCGCACCTTGGGTTTGTGCATGGTCCCGAAGATCTGGCCCTCAAAGACGACGGAACAGCCGCCCGTATCGACAAGGCATTCACATGGGAAAACCCGATGTCCAGCCATGGGTTGATGCATATGGTGATCTCAAACGCCTATGCCGGAGATCCCTATAAGATCGACGTTTTGTTCATGTATATGGCCAATATGTCGTGGAACTCGTCGATGAACACGCGCGGCGTGATCGACATGCTGACGGACAAGGACGAAAACGGCGACTATGTGATCCCCAAGATCATCTATTCTGATGCCTATTCCTCAGAGATGGTCGCTTACTCTGATCTGATCCTGCCAGACACGACGTATCTCGAACGCCACGATTGCATCTCGTTGCTCGATCGCCCGATCTGCGAGGCGGATGCTGCAGCGGATGCCATTCGTTGGCCCGTGATCGAACCGGATCGCGATGTCAAAGGGTTCCAATCCGCGCTGTGTGAACTGGGGGGCATGCTTGGCCTGCCCGGCTTCGTCAACGAGGACGGCAGCCAGAAATACAAGGATTATGGCGACTACATCGTGAATCACGAACGCCGTCCGGGCATTGGTCCCTTGGCCGGGTTCCGGGGCATTGATGGCGACAAATCGGGTCGCGGTGAGGTCAATCCGAACCAGTTGGATCAATATATCGAAAACGGCGGGTTCTTTGTCGAACACATCCCCGAAGGGTCGAATTATTACAAACCATGGAATACCGCCTATCAGGATTGGGCCGTCGGCATGGGGCTTTATGACAAGCCGATGCCCTATCTGTTTTCGCTTTATGTCGAACCGATGCGCAAATTCCAGCTGGCCGCCGAAGGACATGGAGACCGCCAACCTCCTGACCATCTGCGTGCACGCATCAAGGAGAAGATGTCCCCCCTGCCAATCTGGTATTCCTCCGAAGAGGAAAACAAGGCGGACGAATTCCCCATTACGGCCCTGACTCAACGGCCAATGGCAATGTATCATTCATGGGGGTCGCAAAACGCATGGCTGCGCCAATTGCATGGTCACAACCCGCTCTATATGCCGACCAATCTGATGCGCGACAATGATCTGTCTGATGGGGATTGGGCGCGGGTGACGTCACCGCACGGCGAGATCACAGTGCCTGTGCTGGAAATGGCGGCCTTGAATGAAAACACCATCTGGACGTGGAATGCCATCGGTAAACGCAAGGGCGCATGGGCCCTCGAAGAAGACGCGCCAGAGGCCACGCGGGGCTTCTTGCTCAACCACCTGATCCACGAGTTGCTACCTCCCAAAGGCGACGGCCTGCGGTGGGCGAACTCAGACCCGATCACAGGTCAGGCCGCATGGTTTGATCTGAAGGTTCGGGTCACAAAAGCTGCACCACCTGAAGAATCCCAACCCGGATTTGACCCGATCAAATCTCCGGTTGGCCGAGGTCCCAAAGATCTGAAATGGAAGGTCGGCAAATGATGTATTGCTTTCTTTTGGCCGTAATCACTCCGGGGGAGCGCCCTAGGGGCGCGGGGGCAGCGCCCCCTGGACGCCGCGTTCCTTATTGCGCAACAATCGATCCCCAAGAAGGGAACCAGCCATGACAACCCTGCCCACCCATACCGAAAAGAAACTTGGACTCGTTATCGATCTTGATACCTGTGTGGGCTGCCACGCCTGTGTCATTTCCTGCAAGGGATGGAACACCGAAAACTATGGCGCGCCCCTGTCGGATCAGAACGCGTATGGCGATGACAACAGCGGCACCTTCCTGAACCGGGTACACAGCTACGAGGTCCAGCCCGAGCAGGGCGAAGCACAGCTCATCCACTTCCCCAAATCCTGTCTGCATTGTGAGGATGCGCCTTGCGTGACCGTCTGCCCGACCGGGGCCAGCTACAAGCGGGTCGAGGACGGGATCGTTCTGGTGAACGAAAGCGATTGCATTGGCTGCGGGCTTTGCGCATGGGCGTGTCCTTACGGCGCGCGTGAATTGGATCAGGCGGCAGGTGTGATGAAGAAATGTACGCTTTGCGTTGATCGGATTTACAACGAGAACCTGCCCGAAGAAGACCGCCAGCCCGCCTGTGTGCGCACCTGCCCGTCCAATGCCCGCCATTTCGGAGATCTGGGCGATCCTGACAGTGACGTCAGCAAATTGGTGGCGGAACGTGGGGGGATGGACCTGATGCCCGAACAAGGCACCAAGCCGGTCAATCAATACCTCCCGCCGCGGCCCAAAGACGCCCTGCCCGAATTTGATGTTCTCGCCCCTTTCCTTGAACCCATTGCGCAGGAACCAAAAGGGTTCCTGGGCTGGCTCGACAAGACCTTGGAGAAACTCTGATGCATCCGGCTCCTTCTGTCATTTTCTTCACCACCTTCAGCGGCCTCGGATTTGGATTGCTGTTTTTTCTCGGGCTCGGGTACCCGCTGGTCACGGGCTGGACGGCATTTGCTTTCTTCACCATTGCCTATGCCATGGCGGTGGGGGGCCTTATGGCTTCAACTTTCCACCTGGGCCGTCCCGAACGCGCGATGAAGGCTTTCACGCAGTGGCGCTCAAGTTGGCTCAGCCGTGAAGCCTGGTGCGCTGTGGGCGCTCTTGTTTTCATGGGGCTTTACGCAGCAGGCTTGGTCTTTTTACAGACCCGATTCACCCTGCTGGGATGGCTTGGCGCGTTGTTTTCATTGGCCACTGTGTTCACGACATCCATGATCTATACTCAGCTGAAAACAATACCGCGTTGGAACATGGGCATTACACCGGTCAAATTCCTGACGCTGTCACTGGCAGGTGGCGCATTATTTGCAGGCCAGGTGTCCATGGCGCTTGTCTTGCTGGTGATCGCAGGCGTCGTTCTGATCCTGACCTGGACCGAAGGCGACAAGGCATTGGCCGCCTCTGGAACAGATATGGCCACCGCAACGGGTCTTGGCGGTATTGGCAAGGTGCGCGCTTTTGAGCCTCCCCACACCGGAACGAATTACCTGCTGCGTGAATTCGTGCATGAGATTGGGCGCAAGCACAGTCAAAAACTTCGGATTATTGCGCTTGTTTTGATGGTCTTGGTGCCCTTCATCCTTCTGCTTCTGCCGTTTTCCCACTTCATTGGCATACTTGCGGTGCTCAGCCACGTGGCTGGTGTTCTGACGGCGCGCTGGTTGTTTTTCGCCGAAGCCGAGCATGTGGTCGGCTTGTATTACGGCAAGCGCTAAAAACGAATTTGCGCCACGCGGTGTATCGCGTGGCGCAACATCAAAGACGCCTGACCAAACGAGACGGGCAGAAATCTACCCGCCTGATTGTCTCAGTTCATTAGGCCCGCGTGGCGCAGACCATCCTCGACAAGACCTCTCGTCGCGTCAGACAATCCGCACAGAGGCAAGCGCACTTCATCTGAACACAGATCAAGACGCGACATCGCATATTTCACACCAACCAGGCCTGGCTCTGTGAAGATTGCCTTGTGCAATGGCATCAAGCGGTCCTGAATTTCAAGCGCCTGCGCATAATCGCCTGCAAGGCATGCCGCCTGCATTTCGCTCAGAAGTTTCGGGGCGACATTGGCCGTCACGGAGATACATCCCGTTCCGCCCTGGGCATTGAAACCATGCGCGGTGGCATCCTCACCCGACAGCTGAATGAAATCAGGCCCGCAGGTGATACGCTGATCGCTGACCCGTGCCAGATCTCCTGTAGCATCCTTGACCCCGACAATCCGAGGCAATTTGGACAGTTCACCCATTGTTTCGGGCGACATATCTACAACCGACCGGCCAGGGATATTGTAAATGATGATAGGCAGTTCACAGCAATCATGCAGCGCAGTAAAATGCGCGATCAGACCCGTTTGCGTCGGTTTGTTATAGTAAGGCGTCACGACCAGGGCGGCGTCGGCGCCGACTTTTTCAGCATGGCGTGCCAGACGCATCGCCTCGATTGTATTGTTGGACCCGGCACCGGCAATCACCGGTATCCGCCCCGAAGCAGCCTTGACGACTTCTTCAACGACAATTTCGTGTTCACGGTGAGTCAGCGTCGGGCTTTCTCCAGTGGTTCCGACAGGCACCAAACCATTGCTGCCTTCGCCAATATGCCACTCAACAAGTTTCTTAAGTGTCTCAAGATCCAGCTCGCCGTTCCTGAACGGCGTGACGAGGGCAGGCATTGAGCCTATGAACATGTGCACGCTCCTTTTTTGTGTTTTGGCCGGCAAATGGCCTGAGATTAACGACATGTCAGCACGATCGTGATTTGATACCTCACAACGAAGCTGTATGTAACAGAGGCTCTAGCCTTCAATCACTGGGAATTGCAAGTGACCAGACACCTGCTAACGACGCTGACTTTGGTTTTTTTGACTGCTGTGCCCGCCTTGGCAGAGCGGCCAAGACCCTTGGCCTGGGCTATCGATGCTATGCGCAGCGGGGATTGGCAGACCGCCGCCAAGGCCGCTGCGCGCGATGGCGATGTTGCCGCTGATGTCATCGAATGGTCTCGCCTGAGAGCTGGTAAAGGCAACTATAGCGACGTTGTCGCCTTTCTGAAACGACGCCCCGACTGGCCCGGCGAACCCTATTTGCGCAAAAAGTCCGAACATGTGGTCATTACGCGCAAAGACTCCGACGTTAATGCGTTTTTTGCGGAGCAGGCAGCGCAAACACCCGAAGGTGTGTTGCGGCATTCTGAAGCTTTGGCGCGCACTGGCTCTGAAGTGGCGGCCAGGGACATTGTCGTTATGGCATGGCGGTCGATGCCCATGGGCTCATCCGCACAGAGCCGGTTTCTGGCGTCTCACAATACTCTTTTGAAGAAACATCATACCGCCCGGCTGGATGCAATGCTATGGGCTGGTGCGTTTGAGAACGCGCGGCGCATGTATGATCTGGTGCCCGCATCGGATGTCGCCGTCGCCAAAGCACGCATTGCTCTGCGCGCCCGGGAAAAAGGTGTCGATACGCTGATTGCGCGTATTCCAGCCAGCCACGCTAAGAATCCGGGATTGCAATACGAGCGATTTGTCTGGCGGGCTCGTAAAGGCCGCTGGGATGACGCCAAGTCTCTTTTGATAGAAACCTCAACAAGTGCGGAGGCCCTCGGCAACCCTGAGGCTTGGGGGAATCGGCGCAGGTCAATGGCTCGGGACGAAATGCGGGATGGCAATCCGGAACGCGCCTATGAATTGGCAGCACGCCACTTCCTGACCCGCGGCTCGAATTACGCAGATCTGGAATGGCTTGCTGGGTATATCGCTCTGCGCAAGCTGAATGAGCCGGAAACGGCATTGCAGCACTTCAATAATCATGATTCCGCCGTCCGCTCTCCCATTTCCAAGGGCCGAGCAGGGTATTGGCAAGGACGTGCATTGGCAGAAATGGGCGACGTGGCGGCAGCGGATCAAGCCTATACCCGCGCAGCCCAATACCAAACTTCGTTTTATGGTTTATTGGCAGCCGATCGCGCTGATTTACCTTTCGATGCGGAGTTACAAACGACCGAAGTCCCCGGCAACTGGCGTGAAACATCTCTGGCTGAGAATCCCGTGTTTATGGCAGGCCTCTTGCTTGAAGCATCCGGGGAGCTGAATTTAGCGGAACGGTTTTGGACCCACTTGGCCGAAAGCTTGAGTGAGGAAGACGCTACTCTGCTTGCCGAAGCTGCGATTGATCTCAATCAACCGCATCTCGCTGTCATGATTGGCAAACGCACAGCGCGACGTGCCATTGTTGTGCCGCGCGGGTATTACCCATTGCATCCCGTCGCGGAGCAAAACCTGCCGATGGCCCCTGAAATGGTTCTCGCGATCGCCCGGCGCGAGAGCGAATTTGATCCCGGTGTCCAAAGCGGGGTCGGCGCACGCGGGCTTATGCAGATCATGCCAGCGACAGGCCGGGAAGTGGCGGCCTCGATGGGACGCGCCGGTCAACACTCAACCGATCGCCTGATATCAGATCCGACCTATAATGCCGAACTGGGTGCCGCATATCTGTCGGGACTCGCCGCACGTTTTCGCGGCAACGTTGTAATGATGTCCGCCGGCTATAATGCCGGTCCGAGCAGACCCGATCGTTGGATGTTGGCCTATGGAGATCCCAGAAAAGGCGATGTCGACATGATCGATTGGATAGAGCATATCCCGTTCCGTGAAACCCGTAACTATGTCATGCGCGTCACAGAAAGCCTGCCAATCTACCGCGCGCGTCTGGGTAAGCCTCCCATGCCGCAACCCTTCATTGACGAATTGACGGGTTCAACGCTGTTGTCGTTCGCGCCAAAAGGTGAATAGACCCGCACCAATGATGATCGCAACGCCTAGTGCAACATTGGGACGAATGACTTCCCCAAAGATCGTAACACCCATGAGCGACGCAAATACCAGCTGGAAGTAGGCAAACGGTTGTACGGCACTGGCTTCAGCCGCTTCGTAGCAACGTATCAGCAGCCAGTGACCCGCGACACCGGTCAGGCAAAGGAGCCCCATCCACATCCAGTCGGTGCCAGTCATCGGTTCCCAAAACCAAATACCAATCATTGTCATGATCACTGCGCCCGCAGTTCCGGTCCAGAAAAAGCTAGTGGCAGTGTCATCCTGACGGGCAGCAAAACGGGTCAGGAGCCCATAGAGGGCGAACATCAGCGCCGCGATAAGCGGAATTATTGCGAAAGGGTCAAACACGGAACCATCAGGTTGGAGAATGATCAAAACACCAATAAACCCCACACCGATTGCGACCCATCGGCGCCATCCGACTTTCTCGCCCAACAATGGGCCCGACAGCGCAGCCACCAGCAGAGGGTAACAGGCAAATACAGCGTGGCTTTCCACAAGACCCAGAAGCGTGAAACCCGTCACCATGACGCAGACCTCTAACGCAAGCAATATGCCTCTAAAGGCCTGCAGGACAGGCTGGTTGGTCTGCGCGGCGGCTTGAATTCCTCCCGCCCTGCGGCAGGCAACCGCAATGACAAAGGCTGCGAAGAACCAGTACCGCACCATAACGACCAAATAGACGTTGTACACATCTGCAAGATGGCGCGAAATACCGTCCTGAAAGGCGAAGACCAAAGTCGTGAGGAGCATCAGCATCACTCCCAGTCTTACGTTATTTGACTGGGTCATGGCCTCATGACACCCCGGGACATATGTCGTTTTCGACCGAAACCAACGGATCGTGAAACGTCAAAGCCAGCCGCTTCCAAAGCACGCCTTACAAACCCCGCCGCCGTATAGGTCGCAAAGGTACCATTTGCGACGGTATGCTTTGCCACCTGATGCAATATGGTTTGTGACCACAATTCAGGGTTTTTTGCCGGTGAAAACCCATCAAGATACCAGGCGTCGGCGAAACCAGTCCAATTCGAAAGCTCAACATTTGCATCGCCAATGATGACGTTGAGCAGCACGTCATCATCAAGTTCAAAGGTACCGCCCTCCGGACGCCAGCAGGCGGTGAGTGGTCGACTTATCTCATTCAGCTCCGCAAACACCGCAAGAGCTCTGCCAATGTGCTGAACGCTCAAAGGAAATGCCTCGAAACTAGTGAAGTGCAATCGACCACTCACCCCAGACTCGCGCCATGCCAACACCGTCGTCAGAAAATTAAGACCTGTGCCAAAACCGAGTTCAGCGACGTGAAATCCGTCACAAAATCGTTCCGGCAACCCATTGCCTTGAAGAAATACGTGGCGCGTTTCTTCCAATCCGTTTTCCAGACTGAAATACGGGTCATCGAATCGGTTGGAGACTGGAACGTCATTTTTGTTCCAGCTAACATCTGTGGACTGGTTCTGCATGGATGAGCCTTGCCATGTCGCTGAGATCTGGCGCGACACTGAGGGAGACAACAAAGTTTGGCAATGGTCGATGTAACTGTGCGGGGCGCCGGAATTTTTGGCCTTTCGATCGCGTGGGCTTGCGTGAAACGTGGTGCACGGGTCCAGATAATTGATCCTCATGGAGTCGCGGCCGGAAGCAGTGGCGGCATTGTCGGGGCATTGGCTCCGCATGTCCCTGAAAACTGGAATCCAAAGAAGGCTTTCCAACTGGATAGTCTGCTCATGGCGGAACGTTTTTGGTCTGAGGTTGAAGCGACAGGTGGAGAAAATGCGGGATACTGCCGATCAGGGCGTCTGCAGCCGATAATGGATCCGGCAGGATTGGAGCTGGCCAGACGTCGATCCCATAGCGCTGGAGAGCTGTGGCAACACAACGCGATCTGGGCCGTTGAGGAAAACGCACTTGAGGACTGGCAGCCAAATTCGCCGACCGGATGGATCATTCGTGATACGCTAAGCGCACATCTGCATCCGCGCCGGGCTTGTGATGCTTTGGTCGCTGCACTCAATGTAAGGGGTGTTTCGATCAAGGCCGAGGGGAAAGACAGAGGCAATATTCTGTGGGCAACCGGCGTGGATGGTTTGGACCGCCTGAACAACGAGCAGGAGCGCAGAGTTGGCAGTGGCGTCAAAGGCCAGGCCGCGCTCTTGCAATTTGAAGCCCGCGGTAAGGCGCAGATATTTGCAGATACGATTCATATCATCCCACATCTGGATGGCACTGTCGCAGCTGGATCAACTTCTGAGCCGAATTTCGACAACCCGGTGACCGTCGACGACCAAATTGATGTAATCATAGAAAGGGCGCGTCGTGCAGTGCCCGTTTTAAAGCATGCTCCCGTTATCCAAAAATGGGCTGGTGTGCGCCCGCGCGCGCGAAGTCGAGCGCCTATGCTGGGAGAATGGCCAGACAGGCCGGGCCATTTCATTGCCAATGGTGGTTTCAAAATCGGTTTCGGCATGGCGCCAAAAATCGCCGAGGTCATGGCCGACCTTATGTTGGAGGGTCGTTGTGAAATTCCGGAGGGGTTTGAAGTCAGCGCTTCTTTTTGACTATAAACTCTTGGTCAACCATGCAAAACTTGCAAGCGAGCTTACCACGGACGATCCATGGAACATTTGTATTAATCGGGGACTACACGATGGAGCACGCCAGTATCCAATGCCGCGTTCGCGCGCTCGATCATCTGGTCTTGACCGTAAAAAGCATACCGGACACGGTTCGGTTCTACACGCAAGTTCTGGGCATGCGCGGCGAGCAATTTCAGGTATCAGACGGAACCCGCAGGTGGGCTCTCTTGTACGGTCAAAGCAAGATCAACCTTCACCAGCAAGGGCGTGAATTCGAACCAAGAGCCCAAAATGCTCATCCGGGAACGGCGGATCTGTGTTTTTTGACAGATGCGCCGGTTGAGGCCTGGATGGATCATCTGACCACACATCAGATTGAGATTGAGGACGGGCCAGTTCAAAGATCAGGCGCAATAGGGTCTATCATCTCGATCTATCTCAGAGATCCTGATCACAACCTGATCGAAGTTTCCGTTCCACAGGGCTAACGCTCAATTTCCTCGCGCAGAGCTTTCATCAGTGTCGTAAGCTCGCGTATGTAGATTTCTCCCTTGAGATGGCCTCTTTCATCGAATTGATTGTTGCAGTCAGCAAGGTGAATTTCGGGGCCCTGCAAAATGCACGGGCGAAAAGGCACCATATACCCACGCAAAACCATCTGAGCACGTTCCCCGCCGGAGCGACCCGCAGACGCGGACATCACGGCAAGCGGTTTACCATTCCACGGTTTGGCCTTGGTTCGGCTGATCCAATCCAACGCGTTTTTGAGAACCCCTGAGGGTGCTTTGTTGTATTCCGGTGTTGAAATCACGACCGCATCAGCCCTCAAGATACTTTCTGACAGGGCCTGAACCGCTTCGGGAACTCCATCTTTGCTCTCGAGATCACCGTCATAAAGCGGTAACCGCAGATCCGCGAGTGTGAACTCTTCAGCCTCGAACAGGCGCGCCGCTTCTGACAGTAATTTTGTGTTTGCGGAATTTGCACGGAGGGATCCCGACAGGCCGATAAGTGAATATTTTGGCATTGAGCGTCTTTCAAACAGTTGGTCTCTCACAAGAGCTTGATGCCGGGGTCACAAAAGACAAGAGCCTCGGCGGCAAACCGAGGCTCTTTGAACAACAATTTCTGAGAAAAACTAAGAAGCCGTTGGAAGAATGACGATTTCCACACGACGATTTTGAGCTTTTCCTTCTGCATTCAAATTGCTGGCAATAGGCTGGCTTTCACCGCGCCCAAAGGTTTGAATGCGCGCACCGGATACACCAGCATTCGTAAGGACACCGCCAACAGCGCTGGCCCGTCGTTCAGAAAGCTGTTGATTGTAACCGGCTTCGCCATCGCTGTCAGTGTGACCGATGATCTGAACTGTGGATTGGGAATACTGCTGTAAGTTGCCCGCAACGGTGAAAAGGTCATTTTGCAGATCTGGGCGCACTGCCGCACTATCGGTTGCAAACAGGATGTCCTGGGGCAGGCTTACGATCAAACGGTCGCCAGTGTTTGTGATCGTAACGTCGTCATTCCCGAGCTGTGCACGCAATTCTGCTTCTTGTCTGTCCAGCGAATAACCTACGCCTGCACCGAGCGCGCCACCGACGACCGCACCAACAAGTGCCCCATCCCCGCGATTGCCATCACCTTTGGAAAGAGCCCCCAGAAGCGCACCTGCACCTGCGCCAATCAGCGCTCCTTGCTGTGTTTTGGGGTTGCTGGAATTGGCACCGATCTGGCTTGGGTCCGTGCATGCCGCCAGACCCAGGCTGCCGGACAGGGCAAGGATCAACGAAGCTCGTGAAAATGTCATATTATACTGCCTTCAATGGTTGCGGCCCCGTTCGGGCGGGGTCTTTGTGTGAACTCAGTATATATGGCGCGCGTTCCGATCCAAACCAAGGGGGAAAAAGCGTCGGCAGCAACCCGCCTGCAACACGCACGTTCAACTCTCCGCGCGTACGGCCTCATAAGCAAGCATTGCGCGCTTCATCGGCAAACCCCAGTGATACCCTCCCAGACCGCCGGATTTACGCAGGGCGCGATGGCATGGGATCAGCCAACTGATCGGATTGCGGCCAACAGCAGTCCCAACGGCGCGCACGGCACGCGGCTTGTCGATGGCCTGTGCAATTTCGGAATAGGTTGTGACCTGTCCCGAGGGGATGCTGAGAAGCGCCTCCCACACTTTGATCTGAAACGGCGCTCCAATCAAGTAAAGCGGTGCTGTATCCAGTTGCCCGTCTCCCGCGCCAAAAGCTTTCAGAACCCAAGGGCGCAGCATCATTGGATCTTCTTTGAATTCCGCTTTGGGCCAACGCGACAATAGATCCTGAAGTGCGGCCTCTTCACCCATCTCGGCGGCAAATCCCATACCACAGATGCCCTTTTCAGTTCCCATGACAATCGCGGGACCAAACGGACTTTCAAACCAGCCCCAAAAGATTGTCAGCCCTGAACCACCGCGCGCGAAATCCCCCGGACTCATTGCTTCCCACCGCACAAACAGATCGTGCAACCGCCCGCTGCCGGACAAGCCAACAGCATGTGATGCCTCAAGCGTTGTAAACCGATCGCGCAACAGGTTTTTGGCATGATCCAATTTCAGATATTGCTGATAGCGTTTTGGCGATACACCAACCCAACGGGAAAAAACCCGTTGGAAATGAGCCGTACTCATTCCCATTTCTGTGGCAATTTCATCCAGTGAAAGTTGATCTTCAGACTGATCAATCAAGTCGATGGCGCGTCGCACCACTTGATAATGATAGGCTGCTTCGGATGCATCGGGGAGAGATTGATGATGTGTCATATGTTTCTTTTATGAGGATCGCGCCGTACTGGCGACCCGAAACCTGCGGTTTGCACGTCATTGAACTGCTCGTCGAAGACCGTTCCGTGACATCGGGGATATGCGGCGATTGTAGAACTTGTTTTTTTTGCCGGCCATTCACTGCTTTCCTATCCGCCGATATAGTTTTTCCAGTAATCAACTCACCCTGAGGCCACCAATTGGTTTCGTCTGGGATTGCTCCCGTTTCGCCGTTGATAGGGCGGCGCGCAGCAACAACGTGCCTTACCGTGGAAATTTTCGTGGTGGTGTCGAGACATGTAAATGCAATTCCGTCCGTGGCTTTGGTGCCGCCGGATACACCTATCGGTCGGAATTCCGGGATTGAGTTCCCAATGTCGCAGCGCGCTTGAAACGAAGCCATCATCGGAATTTTAACCGAAGCCTGCCACGCAATGTCCCCTTGTGATGTGTCCAGTCGAGCGGGTTTTGACCAAAATCACCTCAGCTTTTTTGCGGCGCTAATGACGGGGCCACTGCTGTGCCAAAAGTCTTGCATGAACATCCCTCATCGTTCTTCAGGCATTTGCATTGATCTACCCAACAGAGCTGCATCCTTGAAGCCGTTTGGTACCCATCCCAAGGCGCATGGCTCCCTCCCCAACACTCCGAAACGACAAGATCCTGATCGGTTCACACTGCCGCCATAACTCGGTCATTGAACAGCATCGGGATCATTTGTCTGTTGCCTAGAATTAGTAGCAGGCAAAGACAACTGCAGGGACTTACTCCCTGACTTTGACGGGGGTGGCAACACGCCTGTCATCTGTCTGGGTGACAGTTTTCTGCGCTTGTACGATTGGCGCTGGGACCAACGGCGCAGCCCGAAATTCTGTTCCTGGACGGTCTAGTGCTGCATCGCATCCCCAGCTCAGGAATCGTCACACCTCATCGGCCCCTCGTGAAGTTCTCGCTGTGCAATCGATGGTGAGGCGACGAACAGGCCGTTCTTGAAACAAACAGCTTTTTTCATCCTCTTTTGTGTCAAACTTAAGGCTGCCTCACCGAAACTGCAGACACCGCCAGAAGGTCAATCCAAACACTCAGGTCAACAATGTCGCCCTGGAGCAACGCGACGGTTTTGCATCAGATCTCATGCAATACGTCTGGTTGGCCTTGCTCCGCATAGGAAATCCTCGCATACCGGGCATATGGCAAAGCAGCTTGGTTATCATTCTATACGGGAGATATTCTCCCGTTTTCAGGAGGCAGATCCCGCACCAAAGGGGGAACTGGAACATGTTAACGTCTATACGCTGGTTGTCGCCGTTGCGCTGAGCGCTCAGGCGACGGATGCGGGCGTAAACAAGGCGACGCGCAAGTTATTTGCCATTGCAGACACACCGCAAAAGATGCTCGATCTTGGCCTAGAAGGCGTAACAGAGCACATCAAGACGATTGGCCTTTTTCGCCAAAAAGCCAAAAATGTCATCAAGCTTAGTGAAATTCTGGTCCGCGAATACGATGGCGAAGTCCCCAACAGCCGTGCGGCTCTGCAAGGCTTACCGGGGGTGGGTCGCAAAACCGCTAATGTGGTTCTGAATATGTGGTGGCAGTTTCCATCCCAAGCTGTCGACACACATATTTTTCGCCTCGGTAACCGTACAGGGATTGCCCCTGGCAAAACCGTCGAGGCGGTAGAACGTGCGATCGAAGACAATATCCCAGCTGATTTTCAGCTTCACGCCCACCACTGGATGATTTTGCATGGGCGGTATCATTGCAAGGCCCGCAAGCCTATGTGTCCAACCTGCATCATCCGCGATCTCTGTCCATTTGAGGATAAAACAGTATGAAAACCTACGAAGTTGTTGGCATCGGAAACGCCGTTGTCGATGTGATCACCCATGCGGATGATACGTTTCTCGATCACATGGGGATCGAAAAAGGCATCATGCAACTGGTCGATCAGGATCGATCTGAAAAGCTCTTTGGTGCGATGAATGATCGGCTTCAAACGCCGGGCGGTGCTGTGGCCAATACTGTGGCGGGCGTTGGATCGTTAGGATTGCAAACGGCCTTCATCGGGCGCGTGCGTGATGATGCATTGGGCAGGTTTTATGCCAGCGCCATGACCGACAATGGAATTGATTTTGTGAACCCTCCCGTTTTGGACGGTGATACCCCGACTTCCCGGTGCATGATTTTTGTAACGCCTGACGGCGAGCGTTCCCTCAACACCTATCTGGGCATTTCAACGGGGCTAACGTCGGTTGATGTGCCAATAAACGTTTCAGGGAACGCGCGGATCATGTTTTTGGAAGGCTATCTGTTTGATCACGATGCCGGCAAAACTGCCTTTCGTGAAGCGGCACGCGCAACCAAAGCAGGCAATGGCATCGCCGGGATCGCTATTTCGGACCCGTTCTGCGTGGAGCGCCATCGGGCGGATTTCCTTTCTCTGATCGAACATGATCTGGATTATGTCATTGGCAACGAACACGAAATCAAATCGCTGTTTGAAACTGACCTTGAGACGGCGCTTGCCAGAACCGCAGATATCTGTCCTTTGGTCGTGTGTACCAGATCAGGTGACGGCGTCACGGTCCTGTCTGAGGGGAAACGCATTGACGTGCCTGTCCAAGAGGTCATCCCCGTGGATGCCACCGGCGCGGGAGATCAATTTGCCGCCGGGTTCCTTTATGGTTTGGCGACGGGGCGAGATCTGGAGATTTGCGCCCGCATGGGCAACCTCTGCGCCGCAGAAGTCATCAGCCACGTCGGGCCACGACCTCAGATCGACATGAAGGAAGTCTTCCACAAGGAAGGTCTTGTCTGACATTGTTGAGCGATGGCTTTCATGACGTGCCTGCCGGAAAGGTCGCGATGATCGTGACCTATCTGGAGATGACGACGCGTGTGGAAACCAAAAACATCCCCTTGCCTGAGGGCGTGACATTTCACCGTGCCACCCCCGATCTGGACTGGTACCGCGACATATTCCGACGCGTCGGTTCCCTTGATTGGCTCTGGTTCGGTCGGCTGACCTTGGATGACGCGGCTCTGCGGGAAATCATCGAAGCCCCGGATGTCGAGATCTTTACGCTCTGCCGCGATGGTCGGGACGAAGCCTTGCTGGAGCTCGACTTTCGCCAAAAAGGGGCCTGCGAGTTGGCATATTTCGGACTGACATCCGAACTCATAGGCACCGGATCGGGTAGATACCTGATGAACGAAGCGATAGCGAAGGCCTGGCAACGACCGATCACAAAATTCCACGTGCACACTTGCACAATCGATAGCCCTCAGGCGCTTGATTTTTATCGGCGCAGTGGGTTCTTGCCAGTCCGCCAGGCCGTCGAAATTGACAACGACCCGCGTGTGAGCGGCATATTGCCAGTCACAGCGGGGCCGAATATCCCGCTGCTGCGGCCTTAGATCAAATCCCCGAATTCCGCCATGACCGCAGCGTAAACATCACGTTTGAAGGGCACAATATTATCCACAAGATCATGCGCGGCCAGCCAGCGCCATTCAGAAAACTCCGGATGTTCTGTTGCGATGTTGATATGGCTGTCTTCCCCATTGAACTGTAACAGAAACCAGCGCTGTTTTTGCCCGCGGTACCGGCCCTTCCAAAGCCTGGGCACCAGATCAAATGGCAACTCGTAGGGCAACCATTGATCGCTTTCCGCAACGATATCCACCAGATCAGACGTCACACCTGTTTCTTCCCAAAGCTCGCGCAATGCGGCGTCCCGGGCGGGCTCCCCTTTATCAATGCCACCTTGGGGCATCTGCCATGCTGCAATCTGACTGTCGCGGCGCTGACCAACAAAGACTTCTTTTTTGGCATTGATCAACATAACGCCCACACAAGGGCGATAAGGCAGTTTTGCAATCTCTTCAGGCGTCATGTGAGCGGTTTCTCCATTTTGGCGCGCCTCAGATTTTGCCCGTGGCGCGCAACCGTTTCATGATGGATAACGACAAAACCCATCGCCTTAAAGGCTGGTTGCGCCATGAGGCTTGCGTGGGTCCACAATCGCGGCTCACCCCCCTTGCGTGCTTTTAATTCGATATCGGCATAAAGTCGGCGGAACAAACCAGACCCCTGATGCTCTGGCCGGATGAATGCAAGGTCAATGTGGCCCCCCGCCTCAATACTCATAAAACCCATGATCTGGCGATCGTTCTCCGCAATTAAGACATCCATTCTGGCGAGCCGGTCGGTCCAGGGCTTCCCTGAGGGCGGGGTGGATAACCACGCAATACGCTGCTCTTGCGAATAAGGGCTCGCCCCCTTGCGCACCGCTGCATAGAACACCTGCGCCAGTTCCGGCGAATCTTGCGGTTTCGCCCATCGCAGCAGCATCCTATAGCCTCTCGGTTGTTATTGCCAAAGTGACGCCGCGTTCGACGTGACAGCAGATATGTGAAAATGTGATCTCAACACAACCATAACCGGGGAGGGTTCATCATGGCCAATTATCCACATCTTCTGGCGCCGCTCGATCTGGGCTTTACCACATTGAAAAACCGCGTGCTGATGGGGTCCATGCATACCGGTCTTGAAGAAACTCGGGATTGGAACCGCGTTGCGGAATTCTATGCTGCACGCGCGCGCGGTGAGGTCGGGCTGATGGTTACCGGCGGAATCGGCCCAAACCTTGAAGGCTCTGTATTGCCCGGTGCGGCGATGATGGCCAGCCAGCAAGACGTAGACAATCACAGTGTAATTACGCAGCGGGTGCATGACGCTGGCGGCAAAATTGCCATGCAGATCCTGCACGCAGGGCGCTATGCTTACGGACCCAAATGCGTGGCACCTTCTGCGATCAAATCGCCGATCTCGCCCTTCCCACCCGCCGCTCTTGACGAAGAGGGCATCGAAAAACAAGTCGGTGACATCGTCGCCTGTGCCGAGCGTGCCCAACAAGCAGGGTATGACGGTGTGGAAATCATGGGGTCAGAAGGGTATTTTCTGAACCAGTTTCTGGTGACGCATACCAACAAGCGTGATGACGCATGGGGGGGATCTTATGAGAACCGAATGCGTCTTCCTATTGAGGTCGTGCGACGGGTCCGTGCGGCCGTTGGTACAGATTTCATAATCATTTACCGCCTGTCGATGATCGATCTGGTGCCAAATGGCTCGACCCACGACGAAGTTGTGCAGTTGGCACAAGAGATCGAAAAAGCGGGTGCGACGATCATCAATACGGGTATCGGCTGGCATGAAGCCCGCATCCCGACGATTGCCACCTCTGTTCCACGGGCGGCCTTCGCATGGGTAACCAAAAAACTAATGGGGAAGGTCAGTATCCCGATCATCACGTCAAATCGGATCAACACACCCGACGTGGCAGAGGAGGTGCTGGCAACGGGCTGTGCGGATATGATATCCATGGCGCGCCCGATGTTGGCGGATGCTGACTTTGTCGCCAAGGCAAAGGCGGGCAAATCCGCTCAGATTGCTCCCTGCATTGCCTGCAATCAAGCCTGTCTGGATCATACCTTCAGTGGCAAAATATCCAGTTGTCTGGTCAATCCGCGCGCCTGTTATGAAACTGAGTTGGTGATCACGCGAACGGATCATCCCAAATCCATCGCCGTGGTGGGCGCCGGTCCGGCTGGTCTGTCCACGGCGGTAACCGCCGCCGAACGGGGGCACAAAGTCGTACTCTTTGATCGCGCTCAGGAAATTGGTGGCCAGTTGAATATGGCCAAGCAGGTGCCTGGCAAAGAAGAGTTCTGGGGGCTCGTGGATTGGTATAGCACGATAGTCGCCGATCTTGGGATAACGCAGAATTTGGGTCAAAATGTGGTTGCCGCAGATCTTGCAGAATTTGACGAGGTGATCGTCGCGACAGGAGTGGTACCGCGTGATCCGGAAATTCCCGGGCAAAATGCGCCAAATGTGGTAAATTACATCGACGTTTTGCGCGGGAAAGTGCCTGTTGGCAAACGCGTGGCAATCATTGGTGCGGGTGGCATTGGATTTGATGTGGCAGAATTTCTGGTGCACGAAGGTATCAGCCCGACCACAAGCCTACCAGATTGGATGCGAGAATGGGGCGTTGCCGACCCCGCAGAACACCGCGCCGGATTGGCGCCTGAAGGCCCGCAACCGCAAGCACCTGCACGCCAGATCACCCTGTTGCAACGCAAGGCCGAAAAACCTGGAAAACGGCTTGGGAAAACGACCGGCTGGATTCACCGCGCCGCATTGGCGATGAAAGAGGTGAAAATGATTGCGGGGGTAAATTACGAACGGGTCGAGGAAGGCGGCATCATGGTATCTTTCGGTGAAGGCCGTGAAAAGCCAACGCTGATTGAGGCAGATACGATCGTATTATGCGCAGGACAGCTCCCGGATCGCACGCTTGCCGACGTTCTGGAAGCACAGGGAACGCCCTGTCACGTAATCGGCGGGGCTGATGTCGCCGCAGAACTGGATGCAAAGCGCGCTATTGATCAAGGCACCCGCCTTGCCGCAATTTTATAGTGAAAAGGCATACCAGCGACGGGCCTTGGACGGAATGTGACCACAGACGCGCCTGATCCGCGGTGTTGATACATCAGAATTGGCATGGTTTGGCTCAACGCCGGGTGTGGGATGAGCGAAATCAACTTCTGAAGAAGAAAGGCGTGCAACAAAGCGGTAAGCGATGATCTGCCAGAGGTCTACCCTGTGCTTTGGAGATTTTGCATTTCCTTGAACGGCCGCAAGGATTGGGATGAATTGGTTGCACGGTAACCTGCTTCAGAGCCATCGAGAAATCAGATTGGGTTAAGCCGGGAACACACCTTGACCGCTAGATGATGCGTATGGCGCATCGCCTCTGACTGTATGACCTGCGAACCCGCAAGATACGCACTGCTGGCAGGCTTGTTCCCATAGAACAACAGGATTTTGAAGATCAGGAAAATGCCAGTACCGAGGCGAATACCTTCGTTTCTAAAGTGTTTAAGGTCAAAAACGACTTTCCAGAGGCACAGGGCTATGTAGTGTTTTAGGTCGAGGGAATGAGTTACCGCGAGGCCGTCGAAATCATGAAAATGCCTATTGGCACCGTAGTGAACCGTTTGTCCGCCGCACGAAAAACACTGAACCTCAAGATGCCGGATGAACAAAGGTCCGCCCAATGAGCGAAGCCTACTCATATCACAGATGAAGGCCTGAAGGCCTACCTCGCCGGTGAGTCGAGCATCGACCCGAGCCGTCGTATGGAAACGGCATTGGGTCATGACCTTTCGCTTAGCGCGCGTCTGACAGCCATCATTCTTGACGTCAAATCGTTGCGACGAGAAGTCCTTGCCAGCGAACCTGCGACGCCGCAATTGCCTGAATGGCCCGAAGTGCAGAGGGGCCATGGCAGGTCCGGCGTGTTTGTGGCGGGGTCGGCCGCAAGATCGAGCATAAGCGCGCTCCTGATCTCAGTAGATTTGATGCGGCCTCACACCGCCGAAGGCTGGGAAAATTTCGTAACCAGCTATCAGGTGCTTTGCAAACCAGACACGTTGCGTACCGCCGATCCAAGCAGGGCCGACAGGATCAATCAATTGCAACCGGTATCCAGTGCCGTGGGGCTTGACCTGAATGATCTGCGGCAGGCGCCCGGGCTGACGCTCAAGCGTGCGCGAGTGCCGGGCTTTGGCGAGAGCCACTGGTTTAGATTGCGTATAGACGTCCCGGCGGGACACCGGTTGCCCAGTGCATCATACTGTCTGATCCGCCGACGGTTATGTCCGAAAGACCGCGGACACTGCACCGAAGTCGCCCGCGCCATCCGTTCCTTGTGATATGTGATGTAGACGCGGCACCCTTGCCGTAAGCCGCAGAGGTTTTCGCGAGATCTCCGTGACTTTCAAAGCCCATTGGAAGGGTACTATCTTGTTTCCATGATCGGAACGATCCGCACGGAAACCTCTGTATTGTCTCACCTCTGCCGCATTTACGCCTGAATTGGCGAGCACATTGAAGCTAGGAAAGTGGTTTGGGAGATGGCAATGGATCGCCTAGCAGAAATGGAAGCCTTTGCCACAGTAGTGGACCAAGGCGGTTTCACAGACGCAGCCCGCAAAATGGGGATTTCAAAATCCGCCGTCTCGAAACATGTCTCCTCCCTCGAAGCGCGGCTTGGTGCACGCCTGCTAAATCGGACCACGCGCCGCGTCAGTCCAACCGAAATCGGATTGGCTTATTACGACCGGGCGCGCCGGGTTTTGAATGATGCAGGTGAAGCAGATGCTCTGGTGACCTCTATGCAAAGCGCGCCTTCCGGCCTTTTGCGCATTTCGGTGGCGACAGATTTTGGCGTAAACCATTTGTCCCCGGTCCTCAGCGAATTTCTGTCGGATTTTCCGGACATCACAGTCAACATGGTTTTGAACAACCGCTATGTCGAGCTGATTTCAGAAGGTTTTGACATGGCCGTACGCATCGGGGAACTCGAAGACAGCAGTCTCAGGGCGCGCAAACTGACTGAAACCACCAAACGCATGATTGCCAGCCCGTGCTATTTCAAAAAACACGGGCGCCCGGAAAAAATTGACGATTTGAATAATCATAAACTGCTGCACTATTCAGCCCAATCCTCTGGCAATGTCTGGAAGCTCACGGCACCATCTGGTGAAAAACGTCAGGTTCGTACCGCCGGTTGGTTGAGCGTCAATGACGGACAATCCCTGTTGAATGCCGCAATTTCGGGCCTTGGCATCGCCTATTTGCCCAGTTTTCTATACGCGGATGCACTGGACAAAGGCCTCGTGGAAGACGCAATCCCGCAATTACCCATAGAGAGCCAGGGCATCTATGCAGTTTATCCGCCCGGGCGCTTCACACAGCCCAAAGTTCGCGCATTTATCGATTTTCTCGTACATGCCTTTGCGGAAAAAGGCCCTGCTGACTGGTAAGCCTTTCCCGGGTCATTCAACGTTCAAAATAACGGCTTCGACGCGGCGGTTTTGACGGCGTCCCGCCGCAGTCAGGTTTGTTGCCACAGGCGCCAGATAACCCATGCCTTCGGCGTCCAACCTGCCTGCGTCAATACCATATTCCTCAATAAGCCGGGTTCGAACTGAACGTGCGCGTGCGCGGGACAAAGAGATATTCACATCCAAGGCACCCACAGTGTCCGTGTGTCCCACAAGCGCCACGCGCAGATCACGACGTTCTGTCAAGGTAGCGGCAAGTCGCTCCAGCGATGCAAACGGACCCGCGCCCAAGTCTGTTGTCCCTGGTGCAAAATCAAGATCCTCCAGGATCGCAAACCCCTGATCCACGAACTCGTCTGATTGCGGTTGAGAACTTCTGTCGCTATCGGGCAGGAGAGGATCTGTTGGAGGGCTTGCTGAGGATGAGATCGGATTTGGATTGATTTGTGATCCCGCAACCGCCTCGATGATTTGAACATAGGCAGACGCGCTGGTCACAGATACAAGTACGCTGATGGCTTCGACCGGTGCATCGCGTGGACCTTTGAACGCCGTCAGATAGCGGTAAGCGGCAATGTTCACGTACATATTCGGACCCGGAAGGACTTCGACTGCGAAACGGAAGTCAAATCCACCGCAAGACGTGTTCTCACATTCAAATGCCAAGACATACCCCAGGCTCTCGATCTGAGCCCTCAGCGGAGCGATAACCTGCAAGGTCGTCAATCCGCTTGAATCTATGCGCCATGCTCTTCGCGTTATGGATCCTTCCACCGTTTGGAACGGCACAACACCATCGGAAAATACGCCAATGGGTGCCGCAAAACTATCCGGTTGCGTGGCCCGTTCGACGGTCAGGCGTGCCGCATCAGGCAAGGCAAGCTGCGCCGACGACGCTCCAGCGATAAGGCAGAGGGCAAACCCGGTCAGGAAAGCATGCTTCAGGCTCATCTCGCCTGCGCGTGATAGTCATCATTCGGTCGCATTGCCGTCGCGCTCGCCACCCGGTTAGTCATGTTGAAAAAGCCCGCGACATTGGCAATGTCCCAGATATCGCGATCCGTGAAGCCAACTTGTCGCAAAGCGTCACGGTCGCTTTCCTCTATGGTGGCGCTGGATGATGTCATCAGAGCTGCGAAATCAAGCATGGCGCGTTGGCGGGCGTCCAGTTTGGCCACGCGATAATTCATCACCAGCGCTTCGCCGAGCATGGCATCACCGGACATTGCCCGAACGGCGGCGCCATGCGCGACAAGACAGTAAAAGCACTTGTTCACCGAGGAAACGACGACCGCGATCATTTCACGCTCCAGCTTGCTCAGGCCAGATGGCGCCAGCATCAGATCGTTGTACATGCCTGTAAACGCATCCAGTTTGTCAATGTCGAAGGCATAGGCACGCAAGACATTCGGGATCATACCCAGTTTGTCCTGACACACATCAAAATATTTTTGCGTCGGAGCCGGGAGTGGATCCACCATAGGCAGATTCAGGGCCGTTGGGGGTGCAGTGTCAGCCATGTCTCATTATCCTTAAGCAGCTTTGTGACGGTAATGGTAATGCCCCACCCGTTCAAAGCCCAGAGAGGAATAGAGTTTGTTCGCGGGGCGGTTTGCCGCGGTGCACAAGACCGACATATGGGAGGCACCATGTTTTTGTCCCCAAAAAGCCGCAGCACGCATAATCCATTGCGCAACGCCCTGACGGCGCTGTCCGGGCAGGACCTCAACAGCGTGCACCATGCATATGTCACCGTCCACCGCTGCAAAAGCGGCACCGGCGGGCTTTTCATTCCAGCGAGCCAGAATACCGGTCTTCACATGCGCACGCTCCATGACATCAATGCGTTCAGGTCCGATCCCGCCTTTCGCCCAAATTTCGCACATGATGGCCAAAGGCTCCCAAATGCAAAAGGCCGTAACACGCGGCAGCGGAACTTCCGTAAGGCGCTCGATGGCAACGCTATAAACATTGGTCGGATCAATAATGCCGTACCCTTGTGCCGCCAGCAGCGCGTCCAGCTCCTGATCATGAGGGCGGATCATAAAGAGCGGGTCCTGACCCCAATTGTCCATGGCGACCACGGCCTGTTCCACGTCTGGCTGTTGCACAGATCCATGAGCGGTCGCGGATGACACTCGTTTGCCACCCCCCGCACCGCGTCGCAATAGCCACGGGTCCACCATCGCTGTTTCAGCCGCAGGCCAGGTCGCATCGATAGCCGAATAAAACCGATCCGGGTTCATTCCAGAAACAACGCGGACAGACGTTCAAGAGCGACATGCACCAAAGTCGCATCTGATCCACGGATCACCACGTTAGACCCATATTGTCCGCTTTTGAGTTGAAACGGATAAGACCCCATGCTGAGTGTTGGATACTCTGCGGCAAGCACGCCGAGAGGCCCTGCAATATCACCCTCCCCACGTTCAATTCGCAGGGTTTCTGATACCAATGGCGCCCCACCGGTCAGCGTAGGCAACAAACTTTCAACCATCGCCTGAAACACCGACGGAACCCCCGCCATTACATGCACATTCCCGAGCGTGAAACCCGGTGCCCGTGAAACCGGGTTTTCGATCAATTGCGCGTCGTCGGGTATTCGTGCCATTCGCAAACGCGCTTGGTTCAGCTCCATACCCGTTTGAGCATAGTGTGCTTGCAAAATACGGCGCGCATCTTCGCGCACATCAATATGTTTATCAAATGCCTCCGCGATACAATCGGCTGTGATGTCATCATGCGTTGGCCCAATCCCGCCACTGGTGAAAACGTGGTCATTGTCGGAGGAAAGCGCCTTAACCGCTTGTATGATGGCAAACCGGTCATCGCTCACGACCCGCACTTCACGCAGATCAATCCCTGCCTCGGTGAGCTTGCCTGCGAGATGGTACATATTGGCGTCACGTGTCCGACCGGACAGAATTTCGTCGCCGATCACCAGCATGGCTGCCGTTGGGTTGGGCATCGCTTCGCACTCCTTGCGTCTTACCTGTTGCGAGGTATAAACCTGCACTCATGCGCTTTCAAACCGATCTTGTTCCTGCACGGCTGAGCCGGCGGTATAAACGCTTCCTTGCTGACTGTGTTTTGGAAGGATCCGGCACCGAGGTCACAGCACATTGCGCCAATCCCGGTTCGATGATGGGTCTTGCTGATCCGGGCACACGTGTCTGGCTTGAACCAAATGACGATCCAAAAAAGAAACTGAAATACGGATGGCGACTGGTGGATCATGGAAATGGCCACTTTACCGGCGTAGATACCTCGCTGCCAAATCGCGCTTTGAAAGCTGCCCTGCAAACACAAACGTTACTTCCCTTTGCGGCATATGATGTGATCCGCCCCGAAGTGAAATATGGTCAAAACAGCCGGATCGATTTCTTGCTTCAGGCCCGCGAATTGCCGGATGTTTACCTCGAGGTAAAAAGCGTGACTCTGTCGCGCCAGCCGGGCCTGGCTGAATTTCCGGACAGCGTGACGGCGCGAGGCGCCAAACATCTTGATGAGCTGGCCAAAGTAGCGGCGGCGGGTCATCGCGCCGTGATGCTCTATCTGGTTCAGCGCACTGACTGCACCCATTTTGACCTCGCCCGGGATATTGATCCAACTTACAGCGCTGCTTATCATGCAGCGCAAGCGGCAGGTGTTGAAACTCTATGCTATCGTACAAATATTTCACCTGAAGCCATTATAATGGCGGACGCGTTGAAAATTTCGATCTGAGGATCCTCTGGTCCTTCGATATGTTGCGCGTTAAAAGCACACGTAATACAGATGATGGAGCACTTGCGTGAACGAAGACCTTCGGGGCCGTCACACCAAAGACGGCATACGCATATACGAAAAAGCCGACTTCGCAGGCATGCATGCTGCGGGCGCATTGGCGGCGCGAATCCTTGATGAAATGGCGGCTTTGGTTTTCGTGGGCCAGTCGACCGGTGCCATTGACAAAGCGATCACCGAAATGGTGGAAGACGCGGGGGCGACGTCGGCGACCATTGGCTACAAGGGTTATAAGCATGCCAGCTGCATTTCGGTGAACCATGTGGTTTGCCATGGCATCCCGGGCGCGCCCATACCTAAAAACGCCAGCGAAACCGTTTCCAAGGATCTGGAAAAACGCCGCGCTGACGACAAATTGCTGCAGGGCGATATCGTCAATATTGACGTGACGGTGATCGTTGATGGGTGGTTCGGGGATACCAGCAGAATGTATGTCGCAGGGTCACCGCCCAAAAAGGCAGCAAGACTCATTCAAGTCACACATGATGCACTGATGAAAGGTATCGAGAACGTCAAGCCAGGCAATACATTCGGCGACATCGGCCATGCGATCCAGACCTATGTCGAGAGCCAACGCTTGTCGGTGGTACGAGACTTCTGTGGCCACGGACTTGGCCGCGTGTTCCATGCCCCGCCCAACGTTCTGCACTATGGAAATCGAGGCACAGGCGCGGTTTTGGAAGAGGGCATGTTCTTTACCATTGAACCTATGGTCAACCTCGGGCGTCCAGAGACCAAGACACTGGCGGATGACTGGACAGCCGTCACGCGAGATAGATTCTTGTCAGCACAATTTGAACACTCCGTCGGTGTAACGTCGGACGGGGCTGAGATCTTCACGCTCTCTCCCAAGGGCATGTTCCATCCGACTTATGCAACCGGCTAGTCCTCTTTCTGCGCGTTCTGGAGAATGCTCAACAGCATGGTTTCCTGACCCCACGGTTGCACCGCATCGCCAATGAAAACGGGTGATGGACGCGGCGCGGGCGGCTTTTGAGCGCTGCGATCAGGAGTGCTCAGCGGCCAGAAAAAGGAGAGCGTGGAGGCAAACATGGGTTTATACTAACACATCACTCCAGTAGTTTCGACAATAAGGTTATGTGCGTATCGCCATATTTCCGTTGATCCACAGGACGAAATCCATGTGGGGCCGGCATTGCTTCGGCTTCTTCCCAGACGACAAAAGCGTCAGGAGCCAGCCAACCCGAGCTATCCGCATGGATGAGCGCTTTGACACCAAGACCTTTCCCATAGGGCGGGTCGAGAAAAACCAGGTTGTACGGGTCAAAGTTACACTGCGGTAAGTGCCGCACATCGCGTTGAAGAATTTGACTGCTGCCCCCGACCTGCAATTTGGCGATGTTTTGACGAATGAGGCTTTGGGACGCGCGGCCGTCATCAACGAATGTGACAAACTCAGCGCCCCGAGAAAGGGCTTCCAGCCCCAACGCGCCTGTACCGGCAAACAGATCCAATACCCGGGCTCCCGCAATGACATCGTGATGAGTGAGAACGCTGAACAGGCTTTCACGAACCCGATCTGTTGTGGGGCGCAGATGCGCAGATCGATCCCCTTTTCCCACGCTTGCTAGGGCCGTGCCACGGTAGTGTCCTGCGATGATCCTCACGCTTTCAAGAGCGGTTTGAGGTCTGCAGAAGCATCCGCCACAAGAGCTGGATCCGCCGTTTTACCAGCCTCAATCAGACGTTTGCCGATCATATATGCACGCGGGTCGTTCATGGCATCCACGGCGATCAATTCATCGCCGCGATAGTACCAGAAAGAGGCCGTCTGCCCGTCTCCTACCCGGCTCACCACATCTGTATATCCGCTGTTTAGTCCCGCGATCTGCAGTTTTACATCGTATTGGTCAGACCAGAACCACGGTTTTGCGACATAGCACTTTGCGGCCCCCATCAGGTTTTCTGCCACGGTCTCTGCTTGCTCAATCGCGTTCGGGACACTCTCCAATCGGATGCGACCCCCTTGATAGGGCAACGACGTACAATCTCCGGCAGCCCAGATATGCGGATCGGACGTGTGCCCCTGAGCATCAACCTTTATGCCATTCTCCAGATCCAACCCTGCATTTTCGGCTAAGGCCGTCGCCGGGCCGATCCCAACGCCAGCGATGACAAAATTCGCGTCCAGCTTAACCCCATTGCTTAACGTGGCACCGGTTACCGCACCTTCGCCGGTCAAACGCTCCAGCCCCACGCCTTCCAGGATTTCGACACCGTGTGATTGGTGCAGCGCGCGAAAATAGTCACTCGTCTGAGGGGCCGCGACACGTTGCAAAATACGCTCAGCCATTTCCACCAGCGTGACTTTCAAACCCAGTTTGGCCGCGACTGAAGCCGCCTCAAGCCCAATGTACCCACCGCCGACGATAAGGACTTTTTTGCCCGCCTGAAAGCGCGGTGCCATCGCGTCCACGTCCTGCAGATCGCGCACCACAAAGACCCCATCCAGATTGCCCCCAATGCTGTCCGGCAAGCGACGCGGCACGGATCCGGTGGTCAGCACAAGATCGTCGTACTGCAGCGTTTCGTTGCCAAGCGCCACTGTTTTCGCCTCAGGGTCAATCCCAGTAACCGTCTCATCCATCCGCAGGGTAATTGCGTGATCCGCGTAAAAGGCAGCAGGACGCAGGTAGAGACGCTCTAAAGTCATGTCTCCCATCAAGTACGCCTTGGACAAAGGGGGGCGTTGATAGGGCAAAACCGGTTCTGCACCGATGAGAGTGATCTGATCCTCGCAACCGCTGTTTCGCAGCTTTGCCACACAAGAGGCACCCGCCTGCCCGGCCCCGATCACAACGATGTGGCGCATACTGCCCCCTTTATTAACGAAATCTTCTGGTCCTGACCAACGCCGCAGCCTATATCCACGACAACGACAAACGCAATTGCAAGAAAGGCGTATCACATGACGATTTCACAAGGCGACCAACTTCCCGACGCAACTTTGATGGAAATGGGCGCGGAAGGACCAGCGCCTGTATCTCTTGCGGACAAAACCAAAGATCGCAAGGTCGTCATTTTTGCAGTGCCGGGCGCTTATACCCCGACCTGCCACTCCGCGCATGTCCCGAGCTTTGTACGCACCAAGGATCAGTTTGATGCCAAAGGTGTAGACGAAATCATATGCGTGTCGGTCAACGACCCGTTCGTCATGAAATCCTGGGGCGAGGCGACAGGGGCTGCCGCAGCCGGTATCACCATGTTGGGCGATGCGGATAGTTCCTTTACCAAGGCCATTGGCATGGACTTCGACGCGCCACCTGCTGGGTTGCTTGCACGCTCCAAACGCTATGCGATGCTGGTTGAAAACGGTAAGGTAACCCTGCTTCAGCCCGAAGAAAGTCCCGGCGTGTGCGAAGTATCTGCTGGCGAAGCGCTTCTGGACAATATGTAAAACGCGAAAGGCCCGGAACAAACGTTCCGGGCCTTTTCATCAGGGTTTCCCACTTCAGGACGCTTGAACGATCGTTGTCGTTGGAAACGGAATGTCGATGTTCCCCGCATCCAGTGCCTCTTTGACTGCACGTTTCATATCTGCCTGATAGGCAAAGAATTCCGACGCTTCGACCCAGACGCGCACAAGAAAATCGACTGAACTGGCACCCAGATTATTCACTTGGATAAAGGGTTCGGGATCGGACTTGGAGCGTGGATCAGCCATAATCGTGTCGAAGATTATTTTCTCGGCCTCGGCCAGATTAACACCGTAACCAACCCCAAACGTCCACTCGGCGCGTCGCGTTGAATTACTGGAGTAATTGGTGATGACATTGCCCCAAACTTGCGAGTTTGGAATGATGACCTGAACATTGCTCATATCCGCAAGCTCTGTAAAATTCAGTGTGATCGCCTTGACGCTTCCCAGCGTCCCGCCCACATCCACGAAATCACCCAGTTTAATTGGACGAAACAGGATCAACATCACGCCCGCTGCGATGTTTGAGAGCGTCCCTTGCAAAGCCAGACCGATGGCAAGGCCCGCCGCACCGATGATTGCAACAACGGATGTGGTTTGAACGCCAAAGGTATTGAGAACAAAGAGGAATGTGAAACCCAGAACAATGTAACGCACGATCGACGCAAGAAAGTCGAAAAGCATGTCATCCAGATGCGCGTTTTTGCTCCCCAAGGCCTTTACGCGCCGTTGTAGCCATGCCGAGATCGTCCAGCCCACAAAAAGGATGGCAACGGCGGCAAAAACGGAGCCCGCCGCGCCCAGAAGAAATTCCAGCGTCAGAAGATCCGCCAGCGTATTTCCCTGCCAGATTTCAGTATTTAGTAAATCGTCCATTGCTTACTCCGCGAGGCTGTCCATTTTTCGTGCAAGTTTTGCGTCGAGCGCGCTGATGCCACCGACATCATGCGTGGTCAACACGACTTCTACCGTCTTGTACACATTGTGCCATTCAGGGTGATGGTCCCATTTTTCAGCCCAGATTGCCGCGCGGGTCATCCACCCGAAAGCTTCAACAAAATTCTTGAAAACAAAGGTTTTCTTTAGGGCATCCCGTCCGTCGACCATCTCCCAGCCAGCGGCAAAGAGGGGCTCCAGCAAGGGTCCTCGCGTTTCTTCGCTCAATTTTTCGGTCATTCCTGTTCCTCGATTTCTGCCCGTTTAAATGGGCCGTATTCTGTTAACACGTTGATCTCTTCATCCACAGCGTCGCGTTCTGCTTTGAGATAACTGTCTATGGCACCGGCAAAACCTGCATCATTCACCCAATGCAAGGACCAAGTCGGCGTCGGCAAATAACCGCGCGCAAGTTTGTGTTCACCCTGTGCACCCGCCTCTACCCTGGATAACCCCTGTTCGATGGCGATATCGATGGCACGGTAATAGCAAAGCTCGAAGTGCAGGCACGGATGATGTTCACTACATCCCCAGTAACGGCCATAGAGCGCCCGAGCTCCGATGAAATTCAACGCGCCCGCCACCCAGCGCCCGTCCCGTTCAGCCAAAACCAAGGCCATGTCATCACGCAGCGTCTCTTGTGCGATGTCAAAAAACTTGCGTGTCAAATAGGGTGTGCCCCATTTGCGCGCACCCGTATCCTGATAGAACTGCCAAAAGGCATCCCAGTGTTCGGGCTTTAAGTCGTCGCCTGAGAATGTGTGGATATCGCCGCCGAAACGCTGTGCTTGGGCGCGCTCCTTACGGATGTTCTTACGCTTGCGTGAACTTAACGTGGCAAGAAACCCGTCAAAGTCGGCATAACCATCGTTACGCCAATGGAACTGTTGGGTTTTGCGGCGCATCAGGCCAAGTGCCTCACCACTCTCGGCCTCGTCTTCGGTGCAAAACGTCAAATGAAGCGACGAAATATTGTTGTTATCCGCGAGTTGCACGGCACCTTGGATCAACGCCGCGCGCCCTGCGTCCTCAAACCCCGGGCGCACCAGCAGACGCCGTCCCGTGGCGGGCGTATGAGGCACGGCAATCTGCAATTTGGGATAGTAACGGCCGCCTGCGCGCTCATAGGCATGCGCCCAGTTGTGATCGAAAATATACTCGCCCTGACTATGCGATTTAACATACATCGGGGCGACTCCGATAAGCTGATCATCAGCATATGCTGTCAGGTATTGCGGCTGCCAGCCAGTACCCGCGCCCACGGATCCGCTTTCCTCCAAAGCGCTGAGGAACCGGTATGTCGTGAAAGGATCGTTTGGTCGCGCACCGTCAACCGCCTCTGGGCAGGCGCAAGCATCCCAGTCACGCGCAGCGATCTCGCGTAACGACGGAATGATCCGTATTTCAAATTCCTGTTGCTGCATCGCCCCTTACCCTGCCATGTCTAACCTGTAGCACTCATGCGCAGGTTCAAGCGGGAAAGGCCGCGAGGTAGCGTTCAAAGGTAATATTTTGCGCAATTTTGCGTGCGCACGCCTCTTGTTGCGGCGATTTGACTGTCCAACACAGAACAGCAGCGCCTTGTGATTTCAGGTCGGCCACACGCGCACGATCAAGGTCGTCGATGTCGTGACTGATGAAACTGCATTCTGCCTTTTCATAATCGGGGATGTTCCGCAGATGTTCGCGCGTTTCAAGAGGTAAGTTCCAATTTTTTTCCGCGAAGGATTCAGTTACCAACCCACGCGCAATACCCGGGCACAACTCCGCCATGAGTCTTACCGAATTTGGATTGAAGGACATGACCGCAACGGGACCCGGGTACCCTTTCAACGCCTGGGCTACAGCCCTTTCCAGCGGCCCGACATCCTGTCCCATTGCGCCGTCCTGATCCTTGATCTCGATCAGCAAGGGGACTTGGCCGGCCACCAGCTCCAGAACCGCGACAAGATCTGGAATGCCTTCATCCCCTCCGCGCAAAGGTGTCTGGCACAAGGCATCTTTTGTCTGCGCTCGAATTGGACCTGTAGCATCTGCCAGACGGTCCAAGGCGTAGTCATGGAAAACCATGGCCTGCGCATCCGAACTTTGCTGGACGTCGATCTCAATACCGTAACCGGCCGAAATCGCCGCACGGATGGCCGCGCGGCTGTTTTCGGGACGCCCCTTCGCCACATCATGCAAGGCGCGATGTGCAATTGGCGTCGTCAGGAAGGCTTGAGGCAGAGCGACCTTCATTTGATCTCGAAGATACCTTCGATTTCAACTGCAACGCCAAGCGGCAAGGAGGCCGCCGAAACAGCAGATCGCGAATGACGGCCCGCATCGCCCAAAGCTTCAACCAGAAAGTCGGAAGCGCCATTGATGACCTTTGGTTGATCAGTAAAATCAGCGGTCGAGTTCACAAATCCGGTTAGTTTGATCACGCGGACCAAACCATCAATGTCCCCGCCACAGGCGGCCTTGACCTGCGCAAGCAAACTGATCGCGCAAAGGCGTGCAGCTGCGGCGCCATCTTCGGTTTTCATGTCAGCGCCTAATTTACCTGTCACGAGCCCGTCCGGACCGTTCGAGATTTGCCCCGACACATAAAGCGTGGTGCCGGATTTTACAAAAGGCACATAGTTGGCCGCTGGTGCAGGGGCGTCCGGCAAGGTGACGCCCAATTCGGCGAGACGGGAAGCAAAACTCATTTCAGTATCCTTTTGGTGAGATCGGCGTTACGTTTTCCACTTTTAATGACGCATTCTTTTCAGAGGTGCAATTTCGCTTTTCAAATGCACTATGTGCTAGCCAAAGCGAAAGGCATATCCAGCACTCTGGTTCCCCTGTGTCTGCTGACTTACAACCAGATCAATAGCCGTTAGACACGGCTTGAAGATCACTTTATTGAGAGGAGAACATCGTATTTTGCAGTTGCTCCCTGTTTCTAAGGAAGGTTTTGATTGCGAAGTAGACGCATTTCCGCTTACAGGTTTTAATTTACCGCACAGATTGTGGACCTTTCAGGCATTTAGACGTTAAGGTCTCGATGTCGCGTTGCGGCCACATGATACTATTTCCTAACCTTTGCCCCCTAGGCATCTCCCGAAAAACAATTACGTACAGTCAAAATTTCTCACAGGATCCTCCCAGTGTCTTTTTCCCACCAAACGAAGCCTCCGATGCGCCTCGCCGTGCTGTTGGCAGCAGTTCTTTCCATAAGTGCGTGTGCCACTTCTCAGGATGTCGCAACACGCTCGGATGGGATCAATGACCCCTATGAAACGCAGAACCGCAAAATTCACAGCTTCAACAAGGGCTTTGATAAGAACGTGTTCCGGCCTGTGTCGCAAGGATACGGCGTTGTGCCCGTAGAAATGCGGAACACCATCAATAACTTCTCTGAAAACCTGGATATGCCTGGGGTTGCTATCAATAGCCTTTTGCAAGGCGATTTGCGCGGCACCGGTCTTGCGACGGTGCGTTTCATAATGAACACCACCATTGGTCTCGCTGGATTCTTTGATGCGGCCGATGAGCTGAATATTCCGGCCCACACCACCGATTTCGGCGAAACACTGGCAGTTTGGGGTGTCGGCGAAGGTGCCTACATCGAACTGCCTTTCCTTGGTCCGTCGACGCAGCGCGCCACGACCGGTCTGGTTGTAGATTTCTTCACCAACCCGCTGACCTTTAGCACCATTGATGGCGACGCCCGGATCATACCGCCAGCCTCAAAAGGCGTTGCGGCATTGAATGACCGCGAGCGTTTCAGTGACAGCTTCGATTCCGTATTGTATGAAAGCGCCGACAGCTATTCACAGTCACGCCTGATCTACCTTCAGAACCGCCGCTTTGAATTGGGACAGGACGCGGCCAATGACACGGATCCCTTTTCCACCGACCCTTACGAGGACCCCTATGCTGAGTAACTTCAATCGCCGAAATTTCATTCTGAGTGCGGCCGCGGTTTCTTTGCTAGGCACAAATCAGGCGTTTGCCTTGACAGAAGACGCCGCGCGCAGGCTTGTGGATCAAGTCGTTGCCGACATCGACCGGGTCATTTCGTCCGGCAAGTCGGACGTGGCGATTCTGCGAGAGTTCGAGAAACTCTTCGTGCGGTACGCTGATGTTAACATCATGGCACAATATGCCCTGGGTGCGGATGGGCGCTCCGCATCGGCATCCCAAAAAAGAGCCTTCAATGATGCGTTCACGGGATACATCGCCCGCAAATATGGCAAACAGTTCCGTGATTTCGTCGGGGGGCGCGTCGAGGTTCAATCAGCCCGCCAGATCAAAGCCGGTTATGAAATCAAGACGCTGGCGTACCTGCGGGGCGATGGGCCTTTCGAAGTGGCATTCCATGTGTCCGACAAATCCGGACGCGACAAGTTTTTCAACATCTACATCGAAGGTGTGAATCTATTGCTCACGGAACGCAATGAAATTGGCTCCATGCTCGATAGCCGGGGCGGCAATCTCAACGCTTTGATCGCAGACCTCAAAAAAACCAGCTAGTGGATCCGCTGACACCAGTGTCAGCGATCCTCGCCCTTAACGTTGGGCGCGCGTGCGCCATCACCACCGCCACCTAGAATATCGCGCAGCAGACCTTCGAGAATGCCGACAGCGCCGCCGTCGCCTTGCTGCCCTCCGCCGGTGTCACGCGTTTCGCCCGCCTGAGAGGGCGTGACACTGGGCAGCGGTTTGAGCGGCACACCCTCATGCACTCGCATCATCGTCTCGCGCCAGATCTCGGCAGGCAACCCGGCACCGGTGACGCCTGTCAAGGGTGTGTTGTCATCATATCCCATCCACACACCAGCCACGTAATCTGCTGAAAAACCAACAAACCATGCGTCCCGCGCTGCTTGAGTGGTCCCGGTCTTACCCGCCAGCTCACGATCGCCAAATTGGGCACGCTTCCCGGTTCCCTCTGAAACGACCTTCTCCATCATGTAAACCAACTGACGTGCCGCCGTGTCTTGAATAACCCGCTCCCCGATCCCGCCACCGGTCCCCATCAGGGGTTCATTATCGCCCAGCAATCGTAGCTCCACCAAGCCATAAGGGATGACGGAGGAGCCACCGTTCAGAATACCCGCATACGCTCCGGTCATTTCAATCAACGTGCTCTCAGACGCGCCCAATGCCAGAGCAGGACCTGCCGCCAGATCGCTGTCCAACCCAAACTCGCTTGCCACTTGCCGCACGAGGTCGCGTCCCACAAATTCGGAAACCTTTACCGCTGGGATGTTCAGACTGTCCTGCAAGGCGCGCGTCAGCGACACTTTGCCATAAAACTTGTTGGTATAGTTGCGCGGAGACCAAGGGCCTGATCCAGGGATATCAATGGTCAGGGGTTCATCCGTTACCGTGTCATTGGGCGAATAGCCCAGATCCAGTGCCGCAGCATAAACGAATGGTTTGAATGCAGACCCTGTCTGACGTTTGGCTTGTACCGCCCGATTGAAGGCGCCAACAACTTTCGCCTTGCGCCCTCCCACCATAGCCCTCACCGCACCATCGGCAGACATCACCACGATTGCCGCTTGCGCTTTGCTGCCCTCACGGATCTTGTTTTCAAATACCCACTGCATCGCCTCATCCGCCGCACTTTGTATGCGCTGATCCAGCGTTGTCTTGATGATCACATCCTCAGTCGTCTTGCGGGTGAAAAATTCGGGGCCGGATGACATCACCCAGTCGGCAAAATACCCCCCCGCACGCGCTTCAGCGGCTTCAGACAATTCAGCCGGGTTGTCTTGCGCCTCGCGCGCTTCGGCATCCGACAGATACCCCTGTTCGTTCATCAGCCGGACAATTGTCGCCGCCCTCCCTTGCGATCTGGTCAGGTCATTGGTGGGCGCAAAACGCGTGGGCGCCACCAATAAGCCGGCCAGCATCGCAGATTCCGCTGGGTTCAGATTCGCCGCAGACTTACCGAAATAGCGCTGGCTGGCGGCTTCAAACCCCCGCGCGCCCGCCCCCAGAAAGGCGCGGTTCATATAGATCGTCAGGATGTCATTCTTGGAATACTTGGCCTCCATCGCCAGCGCATAGATTGCCTCAGAAGCCTTGCGCTTGATGGTCCCGCGCCGGCATTCCGCTTCGTATTCCGCTTCGCTCTGTGTGGTCGGATCATAAGGCACGCCAAGGCACAACAGTTTGGACACCTGTTGCGTGATCGTTGAGCCGCCATGCCCGGACAACGGGCCACGTCCTTCACTCAGATTGATGCGCATAGCGCCCGCAATCCCCCGCGGACTGAGCCCAAAATGGCGATAGAAGCGTTTGTCTTCGGTGGCTACAATCGCGTTTCTCAGGTGCGGCGATACGGTCTCTGCCGTGACCACACCACCAAACTGATCTCCGCGCCAAGCGAAGACGCGACCCTGATCATCCAGCAAGGTCACCGAGCCCCGTGCGCGACCATCCAGCAAGTCGTTCACATCAGGCAAAGTGGTATAGTAATAGCCAACGGCAAGTCCGAGCAAAATACATACCACTGCGCCAATTCGCCATGTAATGCGCCAGATCAAACGCAGGATCCAGCGCACAATTCTTTGGAAGAAACCGATGATGCCACCTCGGCGCTTCGCCGGTGCTTTGCGGCGCGCGGTCTTGCGTGGCTTGGCCTTGGGTTTGGCCGTTGATTTGGCAGGCGATTTGCGCGCCTTCCTGGACGGCGCAGCATAGCGCTTATCCGCGACCAACGGTCGCTTGCCTTTACGTGAATCACTCATGAAGAACCTGCCCGGCCCAATTTTGTTAGACGTAGTGTAGCGCGCCTGATCAAGATTGTTGAGATCGTCTTGCACAGAAAGATCATCAATTATTTGATTACTTTTTATGCATTTTTGGTATTTCGCTCATTTTTTAATCATGCGACTTCGAAATCTCAACGGGTCAGGACTGTGAATCTTCCATGTTCGCCGGGCGATGGCGTTTTCTGCATGCGCAAACATTGCAGAGAACTCTGCCAAGTTAAGGGGACACGAGGTGAAACTCATCATTGCAACAATCAAGCCGTTCAAGCTGGAGGAAGTGCGTGAAGCACTGACCGAAGCCGGTGTGCGCGGCATGATGGTGACCGAGATCAAGGGGTTTGGCTCTCAGTCAGGCCATACAGAAATTTATCGCGGCGCGGAATACGCCGTGAATTTTGTGCCAAAGGTCAAAATTGAAATCGTTGTTGCGGCAAGCGCCGTCGATCAAGTGGTCGAGACAATCACCAAGACCGCACATACGGGCAAAATCGGCGACGGAAAGATCTTCGTCCTGAATGTTGATCAGGCTGTCCGTGTCCGTACCGGCGAAACCAACGAAGACGCGCTGTGAAGCGGCACTTCACAAACAGGGATACTCACTATGACACATTTTAAGACTTTAGCTGCCGCCGCTGCGCTGGTTGCGCTGCCGTCGCTGGCGCTGGCGCAAGACGCAGCGCCCGGATTTGACGAAATTGGCCCCTACATCATGACAACGCTTTTGTTCTTGATGGCTGGCTTCCTCGTATTCTTCATGGCCGCTGGATTTGCCATGCTTGAAGCGGGCCTCGTGCGTTCCAAAAACGTGGCGATGCAGTTGACAAAAAACATCTCTCTATTCTCTTTCGCCGCCATCATGTACTGGCTCATTGGCTTCAACTTGATGTATCCGGGTGACGGCTGGACCATCTCCGGTTGGGTCGGCCCGTTCTTCTCCCAGACTGTGCTTGACCCTGTTGGCATCGCCGCCGCAGACGCCGCACTGGACTATGCTTCTATCGGTTCGGACTTCTTCTTCCAGCTTGTGTTCGTTGCTGCGACTGCGTCAATCGTTTCAGGTGCTTTGGCTGAACGCATCAAGCTCTGGCCTTTCCTGATCTTCGTCATCGTGCTCACCGGCGTCTTTTACCCCATTTCCGGGTCCTGGCAGTGGGGCGGCGGCTGGTTGTCTGAAGCCGGCTTCTCCGACTTTGCAGGTTCCACAGTTGTACACTCAGTTGGTGGCTGGGCAGCTCTTGCAGGTGCCATCGTACTTGGCCCACGGATTGGCAAATACGGGAAAGACGGGCGCGTGAACCCGTTTCCTGGCTCCAACTTGGCACTTGCGACCTTGGGGACATTCATCCTGTGGCTCGGTTGGTTCGGCTTTAACGGCGGCTCGCAGTTGGCTGCTGGCACTGTCGGCGATATCTCCGATGTATCGCGTATCTTTGCGAACACCAACATGGCGGCGGCTGCCGGTTCAGTTGCGGCCCTGATCATGACCCAGATGATGTATAAAAAGGTCGACCTTACAATGGTGCTCAACGGCGCTTTGGCGGGGTTGGTCTCCATCACTGCTGAACCTCTGGCACCGACGCTCTTTGGGGCGCTCTGGATCGGTGCAGTGGGTGGTATCATCGTCGTGTTGGCCGTGCCAATGCTTGACAAGTTCAAGATCGACGACGTTGTCGGTGCAATTCCCGTCCACCTGCTTGCGGGTATCTGGGGCACGATTGCCGTGATTTTCTACGGCGACGCGAGCCTTATGACGCAGCTCACAGGGATCGTCGCTTATGGTGTCTTCACCTTTGTCGCATCACTGATCCTCTGGTTCATCCTCAAAGCGACGATGGGTATCCGGGTCAGCGAAGAAGCCGAGATCAATGGTCTGGACACAAGCGAGCTCGGGATGGAAGCCTACCCGGAGTTCTCGAAAGGGTAAGTCTTCACCTCAGAAAAACGAGCGAACCCGGGCTTAAATGCCCGGGTTCTTTCTTTTAAGCGGACAGGAATGCACTGGTCCGAACTTTGAATGCTTCCGCTTTAAATGCCCGCGTCGATAATCGCCTTCGCAAGGATTGGCACGGTATGGGCATTCAACCCAGCGATATTCATGCGGCTGTCGGACACCATATAGATCCCGTTTTGTTCGCGCATCTGCTCGACCTTTTCCGGTGTGGTACCCAACCGCGAGAACATGCCACGATGCTGAGCAATAAAGCCAAACCGATCAGAGCCGGACAAACGCTGTAACTCGGCTGCCAATTGGCTGCGCAGACCCAACATGGAGTTTCTGACCTCCTCTAACTCTGCCATCCAATTCGCGCGCAATTCGGCATCATTCAGAATCATCGTCACAAGACGCGCGCCGTGATCAGGCGGAAACGAAAAATTTTGCCGGTTCAGAAACGCCAAAGTATCTTGATGCAATTTTCGTGCTTCGGTGTTCTGGCTAAGCGCCATCAACAGGCCAGTGCGTTCACGGTAGATGCCAAAGTTCTTGGAGCAACTCGCCGCAATCAGGCATTCCGGAACCGATGAGGCGACCAATCGCGTAGGTGCGGCGTCTTCTTGCAGACCATCGCCAAACCCCTGATACGCGATGTCGATCATTGGCACGGCACCGGTTTCGTTCAAAACATCCACAACAGCGCGCCATTCCGTCATGTTCAGGTTTGCACCCGTTGGATTATGGCAGCACCCATGCAGGAGGACCACATCACCCGGCTTGGCTTTCTTGATGTCCTCGATCATGCCAGTAAAATCGACACCGCGGCTTTCTTCGTCGAAATAACGGTAGCGCATGATTTTTATGTCAAGGTAGTTCAGGATCGAAATGTGATTGGGCCAGGTCGGGTCTGAAACGAACACGCGCGCCTCTGGCCGTGCCAATCGAATGAGTTCGAATGCCTGACGCACGGCACCCGTTCCACCTGGCGTAGCGACAGCAGCAATATTTTCGCGTTTGACCGCCTGCGCTAAAACAAGCTCGATCATCGCATCCGCAAAAGCAGGATCGCCGGCAAGACCCGTGTAGACCTTGGTATCCTGCTCTTCCCACAGCTGTTTTTCAGCAGATTTGATAGCACCCATTATGGGCGTCAATCCAGATGAGTCTTTATAAACACCGACGCCCAAATCGATTTTTGTTTGGCGCGGATCGTCCTTGTACATCTGCATCAGGGCAAGAATGCCGTCGGCAGGGCGGTTTTGCAGTGTTTCAAACATCACGCTTCTCCGGTTGCAACAGGGACGGTCGGGAACATACCCCATTCGGCCCAGGACCCATCGTAAAGAGACCAGTTCTTGTGACCCATACGCTCCAGCGCGAGCGCAAGAACAGCGGCCGTCACGCCAGATCCACAAGAGGTAATGATCGGTTTGTTCAGATCGACACCGGCCGCTTCAAAAATCGCGCGACAGGTTTGCGGGTCTTTCATCGTCTTGTCCGCATTCAAGAGGCTTGTGTATGGCACATTACGCGACCCCGGAATGTGACCAGCACGCAGCCCCTCACGCGGTTCGGGGGACTCGCCGCGAAACCGGGTGGCGGCACGCGCGTCTACAATGACGTGATCCCCCAGTTTGGCAGCTGATGATACCTGAGTGACGTCACGCACCAGCTGATTCTGCACCCGAACGGTCATATGACGGTCTCGAATGACAGGCGGCATATCTTCGAGCGCGTGGCCTTCAGATTTCCATTTGGGAAAACCTCCATCAAGAACGGCTACATTTTCCTGACCCATCAGACGAAACAACCACCAAACACGGGCCGCAGAAAGAAGCCCCGCACCATCATAGACGACGACCTGATGACCGTCGCCGATGCCCATAGCCCGCAGGCGTGACATGAATTTCTCGACAGGTGGCGCCATATGCGGCAAATCTGACCGATTGTCTGAAACATCCTCGATGTCGAAAAACCGTGCACCAGGTATGTGCTCGGCCTCATACTCCGCGCGCGGATCACGCCCTGCATCGGGAAGGTACCACGAGCCGTCTAGAACCCGTAAGTCCGGGTCTTTCAAATGCTGGGCCAACCAAGAAGTAGACACCAGTGTTTTTGGATCATTGGTCATGACAGGCCCCGCAGCATTGATATGCCTCTGGGTAACGCCAGCAGGCTGTGGTATCAAGCCCAGTTGGACCGGAGAAGTATCCTAAAGCGTACCCTGCTTCATACCGCTCCAGACATGACAGGTGGGTAAGGTGGGATTTAGGCCACCTTGGATCATCCGTGATCTTTCATGAGGCGGGATTTTTGCCGCGACCAGTCACGTTTTGCAGCCGTTTCGCGTTTGTCGTGCAACTTTTTACCCTTGGCGACACCAATTTTTATCTTCGCCATGCCGCGATGATTGAAGTACAGCACCAGAGGCACAAGCGTCAGGCCTTTGCGTTGAGTGGCGTTCCAAAAATCAGACAGTTGTTTGCGCGAAATGAGCAATTTGCGGCGGCGGCGCTCCTCGTGCTGAAATGTCTTGGCCTGTTTATATGGGGCAATATAGCTGTTGACCAACCAAAGCTCCCCGTCTTCGACAGCGGCATAGCTTTCGGCAATATTCGCCCCCCCTGAACGCAGAGACTTCACTTCAGATCCTTCCAGAATGATCCCGCATTCAACATCATCCTCAATTTCATAGTCAAAACGCGCCCGCCGATTTTCGGCGACCACCTTGTAATTGGGATCGGACTTGGATGCGGATTTCACTTGGGCCATGGTGCCAGATGTAGGCGTAGACTGGGCCTCGTGCAACCCACGAGCCTGCGCGTGTCCAAGTGGTCACAAAAGCCCCGGATAGGCGCAGCGTTCAGAATGGTGTATGACAAATGCATCATACCTGACCGGAGACCATGATGTTTAATCCGACAGCCACATTGGCATCCTCTTTTGGAGACCACTTGTCGGAGACCTTTCTTGATTACTTTTCCGGCCGCGATCCGCAATACGCGGCCTACATCAATGGGTGCGCAAAGATGGTTCTGGAACGTCTGGCAAACTCAGATGCCCTTTACCACAACGCCGAACATACGATAATGGTCACGCTTGTTGGTCAGCAAATTATGCGTGGCAGATTGGTGACAGAAGCGATCCAACCCCGTGACTGGCTGCACTACATCATCGCATTGCTTCTGCATGATATCGGTTATCTGCGAGATATCTGTGAGGGCGATGGAGCGATTGATGTGGTGATTGACGCCAAAGGCAACACTATAACGCCTCCGCGCGGTGCTTCAGACGCATTTCTGGCACCCTATCATGTGGAGCGCGGTATGATGTATGCGCGCCGTCGGTTTTCTGACTCGACCTTCATCGATCAGGAGCGCATTGCCAAAGCGATTGATTACACGCGTTTTCCGGTACCCGAAGATGAATATTATCATTCAACTTCCAGCGAACCCGCCCTGGTGCGCGCTGCAGACTTGATTGGCCAAATGGCCGATCCCTTTTACCACCGCAAAATCGGAGCCTTGTTCCTCGAATTCAAGGAAACCGGGATGGCAGAACAGCTGGGGTATCAAAGCGCAGTGGATCTGATGGAAAAATTCCCGGACTTTTTCTGGTCGCAGGTTCAGCCCCTAATTGGACCCGCGTTGGGCCATCTGGAACAAACGATGGAGGGCAAACAATGGGTCGCTCAACTCTACAATCACATCTTTCAAGTAGACCATCGAACCAGCGTGCTCGGCCCTTTCGGCGGCTCTTGAACAGAGCGACCAATCGCTTGTTTCGGTTCAGATTTCGCTCCAATCCAATCCGCTGAGCGCCAGTTTGCAGACGGGGGATTAAGCGTCCGGAGACGGCTTTTGCGATGGTTCATTCCCGAAAGGTCCGCGACCAACATTGGTAGAACGCCACATGTGGCAGTTCGGACAATATTGGCCCTGTGCAGGAATCCATTGCAACGTTCTTTCCGATACGGGCTACTTTCTAACGGGACCTAGAACTCCAAGTACTAACTGTCGCAAAAAGTTCTTATGGATTTCATCAAGTCGTTCTTGTCACAAGAGGCGCAAATGCAACCATTCTGGAATGATCCCGAACTTTTAGGAAAAGTTGGGGGCTGGAAAAACCACCTGAAAATTTCGCGAATATAATTCTCGCTGAGGCTCAAACCTTACTTTTTTACACCTACGGATGATAAAAAGCGCCCTTCGGAAGTATGTCAGGATGGTTTCTTTGATCTAAGCTGTGCACCCACCGAGCCCTGCTAGAAATTTCAGCATTCAAATGCGGGCTGGCCAGATGCCTCCATCAAGCCCTTGGACAAAATGCAATCTATCTCGCAGGATGCCCCAAAAGTACATCGCGCACGAAAAACATCAATTTGACGCTCAAGGAGACCCTATGAGTTACGCCTATGACGACCAGAACATCTTCGCCAAAATTCTGCGCGGTGAGATCCCGAACACCACTGTCCTGGAAACGGAGCACTGCCTTGCATTTCGGGATTTGTATCCACAGGCACCGACACATGTGCTGGTCATTCCGAAAGGACCTTATGTCAGCTATGATCATTTTGCCGCCGAAGCGTCCAACGCCGAGATTGTCGACTTTACCCGCGCGATTGGCGAAGTGTGTCGCCAAGAAGGCGTGTCACTGGTAGCTGGCGACGGTTTTCGACTGATCTCCAATGCGGGGGCAGACGGCGTGCAGGAAGTACCCCATCTTCACGTTCACATTTTGGGTGGGAGACCGCTGGGTCGTATGTTGGCAAAAGCCTAATACCCTCGACGTTTGGCGGCCCACCAACGGCGCAGACGGTTACGCTTTTCCGCCATATTGTCTTCTGCCGCTTCCCAACTGTCTTGCATCTCTTCGAGTTTTGGATCGATCCGGGCTTGTCTGAAGCGCCGCCAGCGCACCCAAATTGCGCCAAAAAGCACAGCCAAACCACCCAAAATAAGGATGTTCATCCAAGGCAAAGGTTTACTGGCGTCCGGACCATCCACCGGCCACAGCGAAATAGCATTTGGGAAGATCGTGAAGAACTCTATGCGCCATCCATAGTGTCGAATCGCGACGTATTGAGGCGCAGCCGAAGTTGATTTGGCATCCGCCGCCTCGGCCTGAAGGTTAGAGGTATCGAATTTGAAATACGGCGGCCAACCCCAACCTGTGTCTTCGTTCCGGTACACCATGACCTTGTCGTCCACGCGCCGGGATTGAATAAAAAACACATCTCGACTTGTGGCATTTGCATTGGTCCCCACATCCGCCTGCGCCCAGAAAAGGCGATTTTCGCCGGGGTCAATTCTTTTCTCATAAGTGTCCGTAACCCGAACGATATCTACCTGAGGCAATGTGTAATGAAACACCGACGCAATCAGTGCCCAGAGCAAGATTATGAAAACCCATTTGACGTAAAACATAACAGACCCTTTCTCAGGCGAAATTCGTAAAATAGATGAGCAGGCAGACCGCGATTGTCGGGATCACATAGACGCCCAGAATTAATTTGCGACGCAACGAGCCATCGTATTCCCTCAGACCAGCTTTCACAAAGCTTTCCCGATTGCCCGGTCCGCGGTTTTCATCCCACTCTGCTTCCAGTTTACCGCGTCTGACAGCACGTGAATAGAAGGACAGGCATATATAGACAATCGTCAAAACGACGAAGCCCATTCCCAGCAAACGTGCCAGTGCGAACATTACGGTCTCCCTGTCTCTGCGTCTTGCTATCGTTATAACGCACGTCAAGCCAAATAGTATCACGCGTGCTTAAGACGTGCGCCTGTCTTTTCAAATGTGGTCTGTTTTGGAAAGGTCAATTCCAATCGCAGCGACAAAACCTCTGAAACTCGAAACGCCGAATCCTCAAAGGTCAAAAATTGCCAGAGGCCGGGGTGACCCCGGTGTCGGTCCCACAGCACACGAAACGCACTGCGGGACCCTCAATCAGCCTACAACATTGAATTCGGGGCCATAGGGATATCCGGTGATGTTTTCATTGCCGTCCTCTTCGATCACCAAAATATCGTGTTCACGGTACCCGCCTGCGCCGGGCTGATCGGCCGCAAGGGTCAACATTGGCTCCATCGAGATGACCATGCCGGGTTCCAGAACCGTGTCGATGTCCTCGCGCAACTCCAATCCGGCCTCGCGACCATAGTAATGGCTAAGAACGCCAAAGGAGTGGCCATATCCAAAAGTCCGATACTGCAGCAGGTCGCGCTCGGCAAAGAACTCATTAATTTTATTTGTGATTGCCGCGCAGGACGCTCCGGGCTGCAAGAGACTCATCCCGTATTCATGGGCCGCAACATTGGCTTCCCAGATCTTCAGGCTTGCGGGGTCCACCTCGCCGACGAATAGGGTGCGTTCCAAAGCGGTGTAGTATCCTGAAATCATGGGAAATGTGTTCAGCGACAGAATATCGCCCCGTTGCAGGACTCGTCCCGTCACCGGGTTATGCGCCCCGTCCGTATTCAGGCCCGATTGGAACCACACCCACGTGTCGCGGTATTCCGCATCCGGGAAGCGTTTAGCGATTTCCAGTTCCATCGCATCACGCCCTGCCATGGCCACGTCAATTTCGCGAACACCTGCCTTGATCGCATCGCGAATGGCATAGCCCCCCACATCGGCCACCTGAGCGCCGTGACGGATTAACGCGATCTCGGCCTCGGATTTATGCATCCGCTGACGCATTGTCGTTTCGTACAGATCCACCATCGTCAGTGGGTTCAGGAACTCTTCGAGTTTATCGCGCTGCATTAGTGTCAGGTGGTCGCCTTCATACCCGATGATTGCATTTTTGCCCGCAACAGATGCCACCGCGCGCCAGAAATTATCGCGCTGCCAGTCGGTATAGGTAATATTGTCGGCAAAGCTGCGACGCCAGGGTTGTCCTGTATCAATGCCCGCGCTGATCGTGACCGCATCCGTGGCCGTCACAACCAATCCGTAAGGACGCCCGAACGCGCAATACAAAAAACCCGAATAATACGCGATATTGTGCATCGACGTGAACACAGCCGCCGAGGCCCCAATAGCTTCCATGCGTTCGCGCAACTCGGTCAGGCGCGTTTCATATTCACCGGCTTCAAACGGAAGCGGTGATTTTTCACCGTTGTGGTATCGGTACATTTCCGGACGGTTGGCGATATTTTGGGCGGTCATGTCAGACCCTCCTTGTTCAGAAAGGTCCCGGCGTTCAGGACGTATCAAGGCATAACAGGGGCGACGCCATCGCCCGCAACCTGTTTAACCCATGGTCGATTCACCGCGTGCGATCAAGTGTTATTGCCCAGTTAGAAACCGGACCATATCGCTTGCCGGATTTTCAAGAGCATCGATCACGTCAAAATGGTGTTTGCCCGGTACAATCACCTGCTGTGCGCCCCATGCTTTAGCCTGGAATTCGGCTTGCTCCAGAAACACCGGGCGTTCATTCGCGCCAACCCAGATTTTGACCTTCGCCTCCTCCGGTCGCGCCATGCTCGCCAGGCTTTCCGCACGCGCCTCCTCGGCGTCTAAACGCAATATTTCATTCATTGACGTCTCAAGCAGCGGTTCAAGGTCAGCAACCGGGGAAATTGAGGCAATCCGGTCGATCCTGCGGCGTACCGGTTCGGGCAGCACCAAAGGATCCATCATCCGCGACACCAAATGGCCCCCTGCCGAATGACCTGCCAGTGCGATGGGCTCAAACGTGCGATCCGCGATCTTCGTTACTGCGGCGGCAATTTGTTTCGTGATCTGCGAAATCCGCACATCGGGGCATAAATCATAGCCAGGCATCGCAACGGACCACCCGGACGCCAGCGCGCCTGTCGCCAAATGGGACCAATACGTCCGGTCAAAAGCCTTCCAATACCCGCCGTGCACAAAGATCAATGTACCCTTAGAAACACCCTCAGCGTTAAAGAAATCAAACACCTGCCGTGCGCTTGGACCATAGGCCAGACCCGTCTCGGCCCGTGCACCAAGCCGCGTTCGAAATGCCGCGGCGGTTGCTTCCCACCTTGGCGGATAGGCATCAGCCCCAGTAATGTAAGCGGCATTTGCGTAAGCATCGTCCAGTGGCATCATTTTGATCTTCCTCTTTTCGGAACTGGACAATCATACTCAGAGTTGATTTGAGAACCACAGCCATTTTCGCGGAGGACCCGAAATGAAAGATATTCTAAACACCGATCTCAAATCCTTGTTGAAGGACCCAAGCCTCTTGGAAACCCGTGCCTACATCGGCGGCGCGTGGGTCGACGGCGATGACGGAACGTTTGATGTAACGAACCCCGCGCGCGGTGATGTGATTGCGTCTGTGGCCAATCTGAGCCGCGCACAGGTCGCCGGTGCCATTGCCCAAGCGGAGCAAGCGCAAAAGGAGTGGGCCGCCTGGACCGGTAAGGAACGCGCCGGCGTCATGCGCAAATGGTTCGATCTGATGATGGAAAACGCCGACGATCTGGCCACCATCCTGACGGCGGAACAGGGCAAACCGCATGCCGAAGCCAAGGGTGAGATCGGTTATGGGGCCAGCTTCATCGAATTCATGGGCGAACAAGCCAAGCGCGTTTACGGCGAAACCATCCCCGGTCATCAACGCGACAAACGCATTACAGTATTGAAACAACCCATCGGTGTCGCAGCCTCGATTACGCCATGGAATTTCCCCAACGCCATGATCACACGCAAGGCCGCGCCCGCTTTGGCGGTTGGTTGCGCGTTCGTTGCACGTCCGGCGGCAGAAACGCCGCTCAGCGCAATTGTGATGGGGGTGCTGGCGGAACGTGCCGGTGTGCCTGCGGGGGTCTTTAACGTAGTGCCCTCTTCATCCTCCTCTGCCGTTGGCAAAGAGTTCTGCGAAAACCCCGCCGTACGCAAACTGACCTTTACCGGATCGACAGAGGTTGGTCGCATCTTGCTGAAACAAGCCGCTGATCAGGTCATGAAATGCTCTATGGAGTTGGGCGGCAATGCCCCGTTCATCGTCTTTGATGACGCCGATCTGGACGCCGCCGTAGAAGGCGCCATGTTGTGTAAGTTCCGCAATAATGGCCAGACCTGCGTCTGTGCCAACCGCATCTATGTTCAGGCGGGCGTATACGACGCATTTGCTGCCAAACTGAAGGTCGCCGTGGAAAACCTCAATGTCGGCGATGGTCTCACAGAGGGCGTCACCACGGGGCCACTCATCAATCAGGACGCGGTTGAAAAGGTCAAGGAACACATGGAAGACGTGGTGGCCCACGGCGGTACAATCCTGACAGGTGGTAAAGCGCATGAAATGGGCGGCACGTTTTTCGAACCGACCGTTGTCACCGGCGTGACCCAAGACATGAAGGTCGCGACAGAAGAAACCTTTGGTCCACTGGCCCCGCTCTTCAAATTTGAGGACGAGGACGAGGTGATCGCAATGGCCAATGACACGATCTTTGGTTTGGCGTCCTATTTTTATGCCAAAGACCTGAGCCGCGTTTACAAGGTCGCGGAGGCTTTGGAGTACGGGATCGTTGGCGTGAACACGGGTATCATTTCGACCGAAGTTGGCCCCTTTGGCGGTGTGAAACAATCCGGGTTGGGCCGCGAAGGGTCCCATCACGGCATCGAAGATTACCTTGAGATGAAATATATCTGCATGTCGGTCTAAACCCCATGCAATTCACGATGAGGGCCGCTTTTTGCGGCCCTTTGTGCTGGGGCCTATGCGGCAAGCGTCCGGTTCAGGGTTTGGGCCCGTTTCGCGCACGCTGGATGAAATTGAACAGCAAGGTCAACAACAGCACAACAATCAAAGCGCTGAGAAAGATCTGTGGCCAGACAGCTTTGTGATCGCAGGCCGTCAGCACCAACAGCATAGCCAGAATACCGGCCACGCCGATGCGTACGACACCCACCTTGAACGCGATCTTGTCGATCAGACCACTATAAAATGACCGCCAGACTAGCAGTACAACCACCGCAAAAACTGCTATTGTCACTAGCGCGATGTAAGCTCTGCGTGGACAGGACCAGGTGCAAACCTGATCAAAGGTGCCCTGCGCGAAAGCCAATTGGGTCGGCAGTGTCGATGCATTCCACTCGGTTGCTATGATGCGCGCGATCGTTGGGGTTTCAGGGTCGCTTAATTGAGGGATGGGCCAGAAGCCAATACCGGCGAAATTGTCCTGAAAATAGACCACGTCGTCCAGAAACTGACTGAAGGCCTCCGCGTTAGGATCGGAGTCTTGCCCTTTCAGGGGACGTTGCTTGACCAATTCATGCGCACTTGGTGGAATGACAGGGATCAGACTACGCAGAACAGTGGACCTCTCTGTCCCTCTGAAATTCCCCCGGTCCATACGCGCACGCAGGTTCTTTTTGGTTTCTGTCGTGGGGCGCTCCAGAAAAACCAGAATTTTATCTACGGTTTTTTCACCATCTTCACCCGGGATGAGCAGTTCGCGAAGGTCGTTCATAAGGGCTTCGCTGGGTTCCACATCGATCAGCGAAAAATCAAACGCCACATTCACAGTCTGGCCGCGCGGTTCTAATTCATTCTGGACCTGACGAATAATTCTGATCATCTTTGTGACGTTGACGTCATCGTTCGGCCGCCCCGTATAGTCTTCGAAAATCAGCGTCACGCCGTCAGGCTGCATTGTGTCAAAGAGCGTGGGAATAGCGCTTTTGACACCCGCGATCGATCTATCGCGAAAGCGCTCAATAGGACTGGAATGGTCAACGATGCGTTCAACCGCGTAGGAAATCTCCTGCTCCGACCACTCCGCCCAACTGCGCAAATCAAAAGACAGGTCCACCTCGGCGCGATGCTGATGCGCACTGTTGATGAAATCACGCCTCATATTGACCCAATGTGTCACGTTATTCAGCCGCAGGTTCCGGTCTCCTGATGCAGCCTGTGGGAATTCAAACCGCAATTCCAACCCATAAAAAGCAACGCGACTTATCAGCCCGAAATCAATCACTTCGAGCACTGGTGGCTCTTCCTCAGTATCACTTGGCGCCTCTTCAAGCGGCGCGAACCAAAATGGATAGAAGCCATAAACGTTGCTGTTGTCCGGCAGGTTGCGTTCGGGCACACAGTTGCAATCCGCTATCGCGAAGTCTCCGGTCAGACGCGGGTCCGAGGCGTTTTCTACGGTCGTTTCGGCAATGACGGTCGCGCGGGTCATCAGTGCCGGCGACAAAGGGGTATCCACCGGTTGACCAGTCGCGGCGGGGATCGAACCGAGGGCCGCACGAAACAGGCGTTCAGTGGGATAGGTGATGCGCAGGAGGCTTTGCATCCGCTCTTCCAGTTTGGCGGCGGTCGGATCATCAGCAGCCTGCGCCACATCCGGCAGCATTAGAATCTCGTCCAACAAATCCGGGGTCAACTGCCAGTCACTGCTGATGGCCGCTTCAATCAGGGCCATATCCTGCGTTACCATGTCATTTACCTGATCTGGAACCAGAGGACGCAAGAGTGCTCTGACATCCGCTTTTATCAGTTCTACGTTGGTCCCAATCAGGAAAGGGCCGTCATATATTGCCTGCGTGAATACGTCGTTGGTGATGGTTTGGAGCGCCGCTGTAACGCTCGCGTCCGTCACCCCGATCAATGGCGGCAATTCGAGTGGATCAAAGTTCTCAGGATCCACGCGGGGCTCATCAAGCGTCTCGGTGATTTCTTCTGCCGCACTGCTCAGCAAATCTGCTGCCGCCTCGATCTGCGTATTCAAAGCATCAGTCAATGCGTTTGAAAGGTTCACTTCCAATCCCGCGATCAGATCATCACGATTGGCGACCTTCACGCCCGTTAGTGGTTCCAGGATGGGGGCGCTGTCCAGTAGGTCAGGATTGAGCACGAAACCCGCCACACGTTCAGGATCAAGCTGGAAACGCAGGCCAAGTTGATCCGCGTTCAAAACCAATTGGCTGATCCTGTCCAAAGCGCACGGATCAAGCGCCTCACCAAGTGCCGCGCGAAGTGCGCCATCAAGGAGTTCAGCGCTGGAAAAGCTTTGCTCAGCCAATGGCGCCAACAAGCCCGCCACATCGACAGTCTGCACCAATTGATCCAGCTGTGGCTGATCAAAGCTGTAAAACGTAAGTGTGGTCGGATCCGAGGTCATCCGACATGAAGCGGGCTCGTCTGAAGCGTGATCCACTTCCTCGACGGGTTTCATCTTGGCAAAATCCGCCAGCAAGGACATCACCGTATGGCGTGTCCCGACCAGCAAAAAAAGGCGCCTCTGCAGATCCTTTGCCATCCACCGGGCAAAGGCGGGATCCTGCAAATCATCAAGCGCACCAGGAAAGGCGGCTTCAAGTTGGCCGTAGGTTTCCAGCGCATCCGGAAAACCAGAGCCTCCCGCCACCACGGGCATGACGGTGCAAAGATCTTCGAGTGTTTCATCCAAAGCCAGAATGTCAAAAGCCGTCTGCGCCTGTTCGGAGAGTGCAGCTCCAGAAAGGTCATCACAAGACGTGCCAGCCGCCGGGCGCAGAACAGCCGCCGTTTCGGCGGGCGGACCCGCAAGACGCAATAAGGTCATGTCGGGCGTGTCTTCTGGTGTCAGCGGAATGAATCCATCTACAGCCGTCAGACGCCCCCGCCAAAACGGCACGTAGGATGTCAGTTCGCCAAATTCGACCGCCAATTTAACTGTTTCCGCAGCACCGTTTTCGGAGGTGAGTCCGGGTATCTGCGTGCATAGGCGTGCCAGACTATTGCGCGTATAATCCCCCCATGTGCCGTCGGTCAAAAACCGGCTACTGTCCTGAAGGCCGGTGGCTAACCCGCTCTGCATGGTTGCAAAAAGTGTGGATTGGCTTTGATCACTGATCCGTTCGCTGAATTCCGCGCGCGTCTGGGAGGTGAACAAATCATCCGCCGACAAGGTGGCGAAAAGCGGCCCGCAAAACCCCGGATCATTTTCCTGAGCGTAGGAAGCGCCAGGCAAAGCACTGATGATCATCGTGAAAATTGCAAACAGAAACCGGATCAACAGGGTCATGCTGTGCGTCCTTCTTTGCGCATTTCACTGGCAATAGCGCTTTGAATATCCTTGCTGGACACAGTCGCAGACTTGCGCCGCAGTGCCGTAATCGCTGCGTGGCGTACCACATTGGTAATGGATCCGCCGACCAGCGCATGCGCCTGCGCGATCTTGGCAATGTCCACATCTGCGGCCAATGGGACCTGCGCCAACAAGCCTGACCAGATTTTTTTGCGTTGTTCCGGGTCGGGTCGCGAGAAACCCAGCGCCATTTGGAACCGCCGGAAAAACGCATCGTCAATATTGCCACGCAGGTTGGTGGCAAGAATAACCAGACTGCGGCAATCCTCAATTCGCTGCAGCAAATAGGAAACCTCCTGATTTGCATATCGGTCATTTGAAGAAGTGGTTGCGGTGCGGCTGCCAAAAAGCGCGTCTGCTTCGTCAAAAAACAGGATCCATTCGCGTTCCGCGGCCATATCAAAGACAACACCAAGGTTTTTCTCGGTCTCGCCGATGTATTTTGAAACGACCATGGATAAATCCACGCGGTACACATCTAGGCCGGTACGCTTACCCAAAAGTGATGCCGTCAACGTTTTGCCCGTGCCGGGTGGACCATAGAACAGCGCCTTGAAGCCATCTCCCAACTGGCGGGATAGCCCCCAATCCCCAAGAATCTGATCCCGGTTTTCCAGCCACGCAATAATATGGTCCAGATTGTGTTGTAAATCGCGGGGCAAGGCGAGGTCGTCCCAGTCAAGTCCCGTTTGCAACCGCTTCGCAGGAAAGTTGGGCGAAAAATCCGGCTTCGGGGCTGAACCTTCGCACAATGCCACCACACGGTGCACCGGCAATTGAAGCGTCGCGGCGAATACGGTGTTGGTTGTTGTACCCAAATCCAGCCCAGCGATCTGGCGCAGCGGATTATCCACGTCGAAATAGTGCATTGCGCCAATCCGCGCGGTCGGATCCGCGCCAGCTACCAGAAAAAGCGCCGTTTCCGCCGTGGGATGAAAGGCATGTTCACTGATCACGCCCCCAAACTGGGAAAATACACGATCGATCGGTGTATTTTTGACAAAGAATGGATCAAGGATGGAAGAGTGCACATGCGGTGCAAGTGCCAGAGCCAGGATCAAACGAGCGTGGACCGTCAGTTTGGCGCGGTGAACCAATTGTGCCAACGCAGAAGCGGGCGGTAACTCTGGCGGGCTTTCCATTTGAAAATCAACATCTTTACCCGCGAAGAAGTGCTTTAGTCGCGTTTCGATCACATTTGAAAGCCACGCCAATTCGGCAGTGATCGCCTGTGCGTGAATTTGTGCAGGCACGCTGTTTGGAATGGTAAAAAGGGCGGCATCAGACATCGCTGTCTCTCCAATGCACTATGCAAGGTTCGGGCATCCACGGCAAAGCGATGGTGCCAAAACTCCATGGCAACCTATCCAGCAACATATCAAACGGGCCGATGTCGACACGCAAAATCCAACCTGTTTCTTGCTGTTTCAACACGGCGTTTCGACGAATGAAGGCTTCGCGCAAGCCGTCTGCTGACGTTTGTCCCAATGCACCCCATCGTTCAATGACCGACACCAACAGACTATTGATCAGGGCCACATCAGATGGCGTCAAAACATGCGTTGATGGGAGTGCCCAATTCTGCGGAAGTCCCAGAAGCATCTTTTCCACCGGATCGGTCGGCTGATCTTGCGGTGCTTCCTGATCAGCAATGACTTGCAACGCGCGTCGCGCCGCAGGCATGTTTTCCTTTGGAATCTGGCGTTTTTCATCCAAAAGCGCCAGACGTTCAAACAGCATAGGCAGATAGGGATGGAACAGGATCAACCCGCCCCGCTCAGACAAAAAGGCCCGCGCGGGTGAGGCGGGGTGAGCATCTTGATCCACGCGGCCTGTTCGATCCGTTTCCGTACAAGCGTCACCTTCGGAGGGCGCTTTTGCAGATGTCAGCACGGACAAAAGCTGTTCAATTGATGACAGGGCAATCTGCCGCAGATGCGGCGGGTACATCCTATCGCTGTAACTCAGTCGCGCCGCAACCTGGCGCAACGCATTGCGCCGTTTTGGGATGTCCGGAAACAGGTCTGCGATGCGCGCTTCCAAAAATGCCTCAAATCGATCATCCGGACCGCGCGGCGCCGTTACCAACGCCATAATCGCGCGGATATGGTCAGTGTTATGGTTCTGCTCAACGGTCAGGGGCAGGTCCTGTTCAGGCGAATCCACATTTTGGTTTACTTCTGGGCGATCAGTTGCTGATTGGACCTCAAGCTCGGCACTGGAATGGATCTTGTTGTTGGATACCTTTGCGCCCTGATTTTCCGCGGATGCTTCGATCCATGGTTTTGACTCGGCACGTGGCTCACCTGATTGATCGCCTCCAGGCCTGCGAGGTGCCTTAAGTGATGGCTCCGTAGATTTTGGATCCGATACCGGTGAGGCTTCTGCGTCAGCAGCATCCTGATTTAGTTTCGCCGTCAAAGCATCCGGTTCCAGCATTTCATTGGAACTGCCGTCAGGTGAAATGGTTTGCGACGAGCTCGATTGCTTAGACATTGGCGCGACAAGACCAGGTGTTTCGATCTCCGAATTGGATCGGCTGTCTCCGAGCGGTGCAGGTTCTGCGACATTTTCTGCTGCACGACTGCCGACACCCAGGCTGTTCGCGTCTTGGGGGTCAATTGGCAAGGCACGCCAAATCATATCAAATACGGCCCGCCAATACTTGCCACTTTGGAAATCTATCTCTTCGGCAACGGACGTAATTGTCGACACGATGGGTTCACGGAGTGATCGCGGCTGCAGTTCCTTCGCACCTTTGGTGAAGTTACTTTGCCCAGACGACGCCGCACCCGCGAGCCCAATACTGTCCGATGTTTGATCTATCGCCTTTGCAGGCACATCAATTCCTTCGACATGCTGCGGATTATCCTCGTTTGGAATTTGTTTTCCAGGGTTGATCTGCCTTTCCTGATCCCGCGCCAGATCTTGCAAACTGCGCAGCAACTCTGTTTCACTTAACAGCGAAGAAGGATCCCCTTCCTTCGGTTTCGCCTTTGCAGTTTGTCCTGTTGGTGTTTCGAGAGCGGCGGGCGATGCATCGGGACCTTCGGACTCTGAGCCATAAATAACGGCGAGTGCTTCCAGAACGTCCTCTCGTGGATGGCCCGCTGCGATTAACAGACGCATCCAAAGATCGGGGTCTGAGACAGTCAAAGGTTGGGGATGAAACATCCGATCCATCGGCGCATCATGTTGGTTGAACTCTTCCTCGCCGGGATCAAGCGGTTTTGTCTCACGATCCGCTCGCGCCGTTTTATGACCCCGCTGAACAATATTTGGATCCGCTTGCACGCGATTTCGATCAGGTGCTGAGTCATGCGCATGGATCGGCGGATCATGATAATCCTGTCGTACTTTAATCTGATCGTCTGGTGAGATATCGGGTTCGGTGGGTGCCTGAAGTTGGCCGGTCGGAACAGGATTTGGATCAGATCGTGAGGCTTGATGATCCGTAGCAGAGGGTGACCGACGCGCAGTATCACGTGATGTCTGCTCTGCACGTCGATTGCGGCCCGTCTCCTGATCCTCATTCGATGCGGATGTTCGCAACGCAGGTTCGTCCTGAACCACATCTAAGGACAGCATTGCAATATGCGGCGCAAGCGCGTGGGCACGCTCTGCGGCCAAAGGCTGCGGCGTACCGGATTTCTGGATCAATTGTGCCAACGGTCCTTCTATCATCTGCGCACGTCTTGTAACGGCGGCAAGTTGTTCCACCAGTGTATCGGCAATGTCACGCTCCGTTTCTTGTGGCACATCCGAGCCAGCCTGTTCGCTCGCCAGCGCGTTTCGCGAGACGCTTTGAGGGGTATTCAAACGCTTGGCCTGATGTATCAGCTGAGATGGGTCCGCGTGATCCTGATCGTCCCACAACGCCTTGGGAACTTTCGCGAAGTCCTTCTTTGCGTCGTCTGATTTACCGCCGTTAGGCTCGCGCGCAGTTTTCTGCTGGGACGGTGCCGCAGCCGCGAGGTTTTCTGACACACCCTCTGACGGGTTCGTGTAAGACGGTTTCCGATCTATTATTTTCAAACCGGTCGATCGTTCTTGAGACCCAATCAGCGTGCGAAGTACCGACTGTGCCTCGGCATCTAACGAGCGAACAGCTTCTGAAACTGCACCTTGAAGCGACCAATCCGGTCCCGTACCAGGCTTTTCAACCCCAACCAAAGCTGCGATCGCACGGGACATGGCTGCCCGGCGCGCAGCGTCTACCTGCCCACGCATTAACAGACGTAAGCGCGCCAGGTATGCTATGAGACACGCGGCCTCATCTTTCGCAACACCCGAAACAGTTCCGTATTGCTCAGGTGGTTCGGTCGTATCAGGACGACCGCTTTGAGCCGATTTCTGACCGGTGGGTTCATCCGCCACATCGGCTTTGGCATCTTCATCCGTCGCAAATTCAGTTTTACGCGGCGATCTCAGATAAGGTCGCAGAGCACTCAACAGCTTTTCTGAAAAACTGCGGCGCACATCGCTCCATATCGGGTCCTCGGGCCAGTCACCCAAATCAATTTCCAGCACCTCGGCCCTTGCCTGCGCACCAGAATCGGAAAGATCTTCTAATACTTGCTCCAATACTGGTAGCAACTGCGTTCTGGTATGTGAGAGTATAGCTTCGGGCGTTGCGAGTGGACCATTTCCGGAGACCACGTCAAAGTCGATCACCATTGTGCCAACGGAATGCACGGGCTCTCCAGCCATTGTTTTTTGAGCAGCACCCGAACTCATGTCACGGCCCGCCCCTCGGACAGTAAGGCGCGCAATTCACGTTTGGCGTCAGCGTCATCTTGCAGATACCGTTCATGCAACACCTCGAAACGCGCCATTTCCGGTTGACTGAGCCAATACGGTACAATCCTCAGATGGGCCGGAGAGAGAGTCTCGATCAATCGCTCCACATAGGCGCGATATGTCGGTTGGCTGCTACGTGCCGTCCACCCGGTCAACACAAGTGTTGCAGTGTTGGGGCTGAAATCACTGCTGACACTGCGCAGCAGAATATCTTCGATGAGGAACGCACCTTCTGAATTTGCGTGGATCGCCCGCCAACTTGCGCGCATGCGCTGTGTGAATATTTTTGCCGCCTGCGCACTTGGAAACATTTCACACAAATAGAGATGGGTTTCATCGCCTGAGTCAAAGAAGACCGCATGGGAATTTTCCTCGGTTCGCGACACAATAAACGACCGCGGATCGGCGGCGCGCAAGAACAAGTCCGGGGAACACTTGCCATCCACGATCCAAGGGCTGGCGTGCAACAGATCGGCTTCCGGCAATTGTTGTGCAACTGGATCATGCGGGACCAGCATGTCGAAGGGATCATCAGGCAGTTTCAATGCGTTGCGTGGGTAGTCAGGCTCGAAGCCTTCGTTGTCAAACTGAAGCGAAAGGTCAAATCTGACCATCTCCTGAGCCAGATTGCTGTGGTGATCCAGATCCGCTAGCAGGCGAAACTTTGCAAGAAACGCACCGGGAACCTCACCGTCAGGACCCGTGCCGCGACCCCGGTTAAAGTAAGGTAGTGCTGCGAGAAAATCGAGGCGCCAACGGATATCAAAGAATGCCCGATCGGCAGCGCTGCGATAAGTATGAAGCCCTGCGTGGCGCGTGACAGGCATTTCTTCGCCCTGATGGGCGATCAGATAGTCCAACAAATCGACGCGGTGGCGTTGAACGGCGGGGTCGTCGGAAGCCGCATCCGTGGTGGCAGTCAGAAAAGCGGGCAAATCCCGTAATGTCCCTGACATTTCAGCCAGATGCGCGTTCACCGCTGAGCGATAGCGCGCCAGCAAGCTTGCTTCGGTCGACGTCTTGGCACCAGCCACATAGACACCCGGCAACAAGGCATCGACGGGCACCTGATCGAAGTTGCGACGCTGGCCCGCAGTGGGCGGGAGCCAATCATCGGCTTTGAGGTGATGCTGCGCCTGTGCGATATGTTCTGCCGAAACCCGTACGAACTCTTCAAGGATCTGACTCGGATCCAGTTTCAAGGGCACATCGTCCAGCGTCAGTTCCAACTCAATATCAGCGACAGTTTCCGGCAACGTCAGATCAAGGTAATAGGCTTCTGCCGGATCTTCCCCGTCGCGCGGCGTGATGGGCTGACTTGACAGAGAGAACGTGGACACATCAATGACTCCGGGAATCTCGCGAAAGTCGGCCAGGTAATCCTCAAGGTTCGGGACGCTGCTATCCTGATCAGAAGGCGCATGCAAAAAGGCCTGAGGATGATCATAAACTGTCTGACGCGTGGCCCCTTCATTGGCCCGGTGCCCAACCGCCTGTCCCCGTAGAATCGCAGAGACATGAAAGTATATTTCTGCTGCAACCCGTTCCGGAATGGCCGTCGCGGTTATTTTGACGCTCCCAGTAAGCATTGCAGACATACGTTTCGCCACATAGAGACGATTAAGATCACAGGCCAAAGGCCGCCGGGATCGAAAGGCAGTGCGAACTTTCTTTTTGGCCTGCTCACGATGGTTTTGTATCGTTTCGCCATGAGCAGAGCGCGCAGGGATGACAACCGCATCAAATAGCCCTGAACGCGGTCCACGAGACACCAGAACACGCGAAATTCCATCTACTTCGGTAAGTTCTGTCGCCAGATCGAGCATCGTTACCGGATCACCCGGCAAGACCTGCGACGGCAAAAACAGCGATAATCCGTTGAATCGAATATCGCCTCTGTCGTTCGTCAGTAAATCAGCCGTGCTGTGGACGGCCTGAAACGACACTTCACTCAATGCAAAACAAGTCTGTTCCAACAGAGTAACACCGGGGTCATGAAGGTTGTAATCGGTCCAGATGTTGCCAGAGGCGGCCTGCGCAAACCCAATCGCTGATCGACGCAGCGTATCAAAATCCTTGGGGGCAGGCGGTGAGGTCATAACAACCCCTCATCCCTGTCGGTGTTACGGCGTGATCCCTCCATCAGGGAATCGAACCACAAGCGTGTCAGGTAGTAGCGAATATTCTTGCCTGCACCGTAGTTTGCATTTGAGCGCAGTTGCAGTTTGAAGTGATGACGCTCATCTGTCGCCACCCAACGCAGTTTCAGCCGGTCCGCATAGCTGCCATAGACTGCGGTTTGCGCGCGAATACGACGGCGACCAAACATCCAGTTCAGGATCGGGTTTCGGGGATGAAATGCGTTCATCGCGATCGCATGTAGCATCGCATAGTGACCGGCATTCACTTCAGCCCCTGCGCCTGCCATGACTTCAAAGGCCTGGCAACCGGTCATCGCGGACGTAATATCATGCCATTTGCCATCGGCCGGGATATGCGCAATATCAGGTGATGGCATACCCACCCGCCCCGCCATTCGGGCCACGCCATTGACGTCGAGCCGCCATGCAGGGTTTTCGGCGTCCAGACCTGCTCTTCCGTCACGCGTCAGGCTCAAACCCCGTGCTTTGGTCTGAGGCGCATCGTTGTCAAGCTGGTTCGCCTGTGCTCCTTGCTGTGGTTTGAAATGCAATGCGCCGGGTGCCTGACCGGAAGTTGTTGAACCATGCTCGATGGTCCATGACGGTGTCGGCGTGCTGAGCCCCTGATACAGGCTCATTACGCGCAAAGACGTCCCGACAGAATTCAGGTTCAAACCGTCTATCGCAGTTTTGGAATACCCATCTTCGACAGTATTTACATTACTGTCGATCAGATCGCGATAGTGCTCTGCTGTCGGCAGAGCGCCTTCGCGGAAAAAGGATTTGAGCGTCGTACGATCTTGTTTTGTCACGAATTAGTCCCCTGGCCCACGATGAGCATGTCGCCAATTGACAACCGTCCAATACCGCTTTGCGTCGGTCGGTCGTCGTTAGTTCTTAGAAGTGGCTTCAGCGCGTGATCGGTAGCTGACAACGGCAGGCTCCACGGTTGGGCTGCGGTGATCCAGGGCCCATGCGGCCCACGCGTATCAGACTGCGCAGTGTCCATGAGGACATGTGTGCCCGCATCATCAGACGCGAGGTGCAGCACGGAAAAGTCATTTATGCGGTGCACGTAATCAAGCGCATTGATATGCGCGCGCAGCAGTTTGACATTCAAAGACCAGCCGAAACGTTTCAGTGGATCAGGTGCTGTCCAAACGGAGAGATACCGGTTCAGATGCGTTTTGAGGCGTTGCGCCATCGCCCCATCATCCCGGTCACGATCAAAGACCAGACTGGCCCGCACATGCAGACGCTCAAAGCTGGGGTTGACGATGTCATATGTGGCAAATTCCGAACCAAGCCGGGTCAGATGATCCCGTATCCGCTGCAGGGTTGCCACATCAAAGACCAGCGGCGTTATCGGCGCGTCTGCCTTAATAACAGGCGGTTTTCGCACCACGACAACTGTCACCTGCCCGGGGGCTGGTTGAGGGGAGCGGCGATCCAGATGCGGCAGGCATTTGACCATCCAGACTTCAGGAAAGGCATCCAGAACGAGCCGTTCAACGTCCCAGGGCGTGACGGCGCGCTTGCGATGACGTAACCGCTCACCTACCCGAGCGGTGAAATCACGTATTGTTTCCGGGGGACGAACGTCAGCAGCAACCGGCACTTCAACGGGCGCTGACAGACCCGCCTGAGCGGGTTCGAAATTCCAGGCACGCGCCGTATCCGACCCGTCGTAGCTGGCATCAGTACAAAGCGACCAGACGCCATTGATATCAATTGAAGTGACACTGGGAAACACGCTCAGGTCGGGCTTTGTGGCCACAGCCGCAAGCCATGCGCCCTCATTGGGCATTTCCGAGGTCACCTTGATTGCATCCTCGGGCAAGTTGATCGCAACAAGTCCGGACCGCATAAGGTCGGCAGTACTGTCTGATGCAATGGCTGTCGCGGGGAGAGGCGCCCATCCCGTAAACGTCAGATAATACCAGTCGACCGGGTTCGGCTCAGGCACCCGGCGCAGATGCCCTTTATCCGCAACGTTGAACAACAATGTCAAAGGCCCCGTCGCATCGCGGCCGCTGATCTGAATGAAAAGATGTCCGTATCCAAGCCGGGGGGGAAACAGCGATATACTGCGCAACGTTCTTTTGGGAAATACTTCGACCTGCCCGAAAGGCCCCACTTGCACGACCTTCTCGCCCAACCTTGCGGTTTGCGGCGCGTTTATCTCTATCTTTGCATGTGCCGTATATGAAAGTGAGATAGTGGAAATACGCGGCACATAGGGCGCAGACGGTACAGGACGCGGCGGTAAAACCGGTGCAGGCAAAAGTCTCGGACGCATCGCCTTGACCAAAGCAAACGGATACTCATCTGCCAGAAACCCGTTGGCGGTGCCGGTCAGGGTCAAGCTGATCATCCCCGCAGGTATTTTCTGACGCGCACTGAAATCCTGAGCGGTCAATTCGCGGTTCGCAGGGTTTGAGGGTGCATATAACGGGCTGTCAAAGGTCCATTCAGAACTGATCTCACCCAGATCCGACCGTTCAAACATCGGTAGCTCTTTGTCACCCAGCGCTTTCCAGCCATCTCCACTGAGAAACGCCAGTGTCAGTTTTGGATCGGGCACATCTCGGGTTTTGGCATAGTTTTTATAGTGAGCCTCAAACCCTCCCATCGCGGCTGGCGTATCCGCCCAGGTCACGTTGACGCCCACATCAGTGATCGGTTTTGTTGCCATTTCCATGCAGCCGACCCAGATCGAAGCGCCATCTTTTGGACGTGCGCCGAAAGGCATGAAGGACTGGTCCGTTACAACCGGGCCATCATCGGAAAATGCTACAATCTGCTTTACCCCTACCGCCTTCACCCGAATGTCGAAATTCTTGACCTGATACCGTTCGAAAAAGGACACGGGACACACCCGCGCATTGGCAGCGTAACGTAGTGACAATACAGGCGCTGATGCTGGCTCAATCGCTGCAATCGCGGGCAAGGTATCGTTCAATTTCAGCTTCAGGGTCAGCCCGGCATTGCCTGCATGCGTATTGGACAGAACCTGGGTCACTGATGCATGCACCGGCCCCTCTTGCGTACTCAATGTAATGGCAAAAGCATCACTGAGCAGTTTTTCGAAAACATCTTCTGATGCCAGAACGAATGTCCCGTCGTCTGTTGTCTCAAACGCATCAAATATCATCGACTGATGATCGGTATGTCCCTCCATCAATGCAGATTGGCCGCTCAGTTCTGCGCGACAAACATCTATTTTTGCGCGCAGCGCCTTCCAGTAATCACCGCTGGGAAACGTGCGTGTTTCAATCAAACTGAGAGTCACAATACGGCCCAGCAGAATACGCAGCGATGATACACTGAGAGCGTGATGGGCCAGCACTTCATACACCAGCGACAGCGACAGTGTAACGCGCCTCTCTGCCGCCAGAGCCTGAACCTTTCGCGCCACACGTTCAATGCTTACGTCAAGATCAGACTGGCTGAAGGCTTCCATCAACTCCGGGTCTTCGCGCAGCGACAAAACCAGATCAGGATCCAGCGGGTCCTTTCCAGTGCTCGTCATCGGCCTGTCGGGTCGATGGGTAGATTGCGCAGGTAATGCGCTGCGTCGCGTCATGTTGATTGACACTTCGATCCAGCGCTCACCTTCTGCCAGCGCAAACATCGGCGAAGCAAGATCAAGACCAAGCCTTACGGGGTCAGTGGTTGTCGGTGAAAAGACCGGTTGCGCATTGATCCGAGGGCCCGGTGGATAGGCTTCGGCACGCACGCCACTAATCCCGTTCAGCGTCGCATTGAGTGAGATCAGCGGATCCATATCATAGCTCAAGACCGCAGTTTGCGCCAATGTCGCCTGACTGACAGGCACAGTAGCTTCGGTTTCAAACTGTTGGATCGACCCCGTTTCTGTGCGGGCCTGAAGTTTTGTTCCCTTTGCCAAGGCGCCCGACTGGCGGCTGTTTGGCAAATGCAGCAGAACCCGCTCGCGCGAGGGTCCAGCGGGTTCCTGACCAATCACATCGCGGTAATAGTACTGCGTGAACCGATCCAGAAAATCATTGATCTGCGTCTCGACCAACATGGAAGTTCGCAGTTCCGCGATCAAAAGCCCCAGCGTCGGATCCATGTTACCCGATGCGATACGGGCCTCAAAAGCGGTTTGCGCCATGGGTTGGAGGGTGGCCACGGTATTGCGTAAAAGCGCATGGTTGCCACGCAGCCCTGTTTCAATCGCACGCGCTTTTTGCAACGCATCACGATCGTCAGACAGCGCACGTGCGGATACACCCCAGCTCTTGACAGCCGCCAGAACATCTTTGCTTTTGTTGCGTGACAGACTGTTCAGGCGGTGGATCAGATCGGCCTCGGCATTGATTTGAGCAATCTGTTTTGAAAAAATGGTCAGCTGTGCCGTTTCGATCCTTGCCAGCCAATCCCGAAGGCACCGCGACAAATCTCCAATCTGCTGAATGGCCGCGTCAGGATCTTCCTCCATTGCCCTTTCAAACCGGCGCGCCTCATCTTCGGGATGGAACGAGAGTACCTCGGCAAGAACATAGGCCGGCTCAGACAAAAACAGACGCGCCCATGGCCCTACATCGGCGGCGCTGATTAAATGGACATTCTGCGCGCCCAAGTGTTTCCCCGCGCGACAAAACGACTGGGCCAAGTCTAGCGGCAAAAGTTTCAATGACCGTTCTTCTAAAGGCTGCGGCAGGCGCAACCGATCCAGTGCACCCGGCGTGACCGCTATGTTTTTCCAGTCTGTCAGCACATCCAACCACGGCATTGGGAGCAAGTATAATGGCAGCGAACCTTCGGTCGCCGCGCGGAGGCACCTGTCAACGCAGTGATCAGTAACATAAATTCCCCCACTGGTAGAGTGCAGTAACCGAGTGTATCGCGCAAGTTAAACGTTCTCGCTTAGAGCGAATTATCAGAGAGGAAGACGGCTGATAACGTACCGATATCGCTCTCAATAGAAAAAATACCACCAAAGGCATCAGGTGGTGCGGGACGTTCCTGATTTGCAAACTGCATGGACTCGAAATTTGACCGCGCGGGTGCAACAGATCGGCCGATGGCAAATGGACTTGTGGTACGGCCTTCTTCAGAAACAACTTTTACGCTGCCCTGACCGCTGCTGATCACGCGTGTCCCGCACACGCCCAGATTTGCCCAGGTCAAGCTGTCGAATGGCAGAGCGGCACCTTCAGTCACCTCCAGCGACTTGGCCAGGAAACGTGCACGTCCGGAGCCATAGCCAATGTCAACACTGAAGCTCCCCTGTGCCAGTGAGGTATTGATCGTGCCATCTTCGAGAAAATTAGTGAGTGAAACCTGCACTGTCCCGCTATACAACGCACGCCCCGTCGTAGGGATTTCGAAACCCGCTGCGCTGGTTCCGACCACAAGCGGGCCCGTATAATCAATGCGATCCGCGCGATAGGTCATATCGTAAACCGCTGGCAATGTGTCGGATTTTGGAAACCCTTCGCGAGGGATTACAGTGGAGCGGCGCGAGCCGGACAATTCCCCTTCGCCTGAAAGGGACAGCCGCCGGATCTTACTGTCGTCAAATGCTAGATTTCGAGGCAACCCACTGCTACGCGGCACGCCTGTGATCGAGAACATGTCGTAGCCTTCCGTGGCTGTGACCTGCCGAAGGTAGGCCCCTATCAACCGCTTTCCTTCCAGTTTGGTGACGTTGCAGGGCTCAACCGGTGCCAGGCCCAGCCTTTCGCCAACAGCGCTGGACTTAAAGGCGTCAATCGGCCCGCAACTCGTCAGTGCCACCGCCGAAACCGTCAGGATCACGCAAAGACGTTTTATCCGGGGTCGACACGCGGAAGGTTTATCAAGAGCATTCGCCATAGAGCGCGTCACACTGCAGGGATGGGCAAATCGGATACCAAGGTGCCTTCGTTGATATAGTAGGGAAACACCATATTGTGGCGCGTGTTGGTCTGATTGACCGTATAGCTCAACTCAATTCTCAACACCCCCCCGGCCCAGTCCCGTGTCACGACATTAACGGATTTCAGAGTGATGCGCGGCTCAAAGAACAAAATTGCCTGCGTGATCGCAACCCGTATGGCGGCGGCGGTCTCGCCATTCATTGGCGCAAAAACCAGATCATGCAGTCTGCAGCCATAAGTCGGATGCATGACCCTCTCACCCGGCCGGGTTTCCAGCAAAATCCGCAGGCTTTCCACAATATCTTCTTCGCTTTGTGACAGATAGGCCTGCCCGGTATGACCATCAAACCGGGGCGGAAAAGACCACCCACGTCCCAGAAAAGAAGGATCATTTTGCGCCATCTCAGCCTCCGATCATCACTGTCGGGGCACCCACAACAATCGAACCGCCATGCGAGGTGGTATCACCCAAGCGTGCAGCAGGCTTGCCGCCGATCAGGACCGTCGCAGACCCTTTTACAATCGTTGCGGGCGGGCCCACGCAAACGCAATTATCCCCGACAACTGCGGCTGGCATGCTGACAATCAATACCGTTGCTTCACCCGGTCCGATGATCGGGCCACCCACATGTGGCACAAGCGCCGTCACCATTGGGCAGGTTTGCATATCGGTCAATCTGGCGGCGGGTGGCATCGCATATCCTCCTAATTGATCATCACGATGGAGCCTTTGACGACAGTCTGGCCACTTGACGAAATTTCCGCACCAGCAGCGCCCGAAGCCTTGAATTGCGTCTGCGCCGTCAATTCGACATTCATCCCTTTGACAGTCGCGTCACCCGTCGCCTGAAGCGCAATTTTACCTTTTGCTTTCAGGGTGATGTCCCCAGGGCTGTCCAGTGTAATTCCATCGCTGGTCATTTGCATTTTGTTACTGTTGCTGTCCGTAATGACGATGCTCTCTTCGTCATCGCTCAAAACAACACTGTGACCGCCTGGTGTTTCGAGCGTCAGAATTTTCTTCTGGTCCTCAAACTCGATTTTCAGTTGCGATTTGGTGACGATCGCCTTGAACGTGTTTGGATCATCGGGCGCATAGGGCTGTTCGTTTGATCCATTGTGCAAAGAGCCCAGGATCACCGGCGCATTTGGGTCCGCGTTGAAAAAGGCTACAACAACCTCGTCGTCTTTTTCTGGCATGAACTGTATCCCGGCTTGACCCGACGAATAGGGCGCCGCATATCGCGCCCAGACCAGCGTTTCCTCGGTGCCGAACATCGGTAGTTTGATCTGAATCCGCAGGCGTGCGTCCGGATCCTCGATTATTTGAACCACCTTGCCGATCTGCAATCCCGGGATTGGCGTGCTGATGGCCGCCGCATCCGCTCCCCCCAAATCAGAACTATCCGAGCGCCAGCCGTCGGGCAGCCCCATGATGACTTCGGTCGTCCACTCTCCGCCCTCTAATTTGTGTTCCACCCCGGCGACGTAGGCCTTACCGCCAAAGCGGTCCCCAACACCGACGATTTCAATCACGGTATCAGGCAAGGGCAATGCATTGCCAATAAAGGAGCACCGCCCTTGCAGCGCAGAAAGCGAAGACCGCAGTCTGCGCGCGGAAGCCATGACACCGATGTCTGAGGCTTCAATCATATCCGGTGCCGCAAAACTGTGCTCCTGCGCCCCGATGATCTCTGACAATGTGGCATCCGTCAGGTTTCCCCATCCCAGCGCGGGTGGATTGTCGCCCGTCTTTGAGACCGTCTTTTGGGTGCTGTCATCCCAGGACATCCCAGAGGCCGCGCCGATCAACCCACTGGTGTCGACGGCCGCGTCAAAGGAAATGATGTCTACGCCCAAGGTCAGCGTCAAAACTTCCGAGCCACTGGTATTCGGCTCGGATGCCTTAATTGTCCCATCGTCGGCCACAAGTACAAATCCATTGCGATCGGCCAACATCCTCAGGAAATCCCAATCGGTACTATTGTGCTGTACCTGATCCTGAACGCTCATCTTGCCGGCGGCCACATCCGCGGTGAGCCCGGCATTGCCAATGACCTGTTTCATGGCGTCACTGTCATTCTTTTCCTTGAACTGCGCCGTTCGTTTGATGACATTCAATCCAGCTGAATTGTCTCGGCACGTAAGGATCATTTGGGGCGGCTTGAGGCCGCGAATGCGCATCCTCTTACCGTATATCTTTCCCTTGAAGAGTAGTCCCGGATCATTTTCACCGAAATAGGCGGAAATCTCGATTGCTTTGCCAAGATCGAAATCCTTGCCATCAATTTCCGGAAAGTCATTTTCCGGGATTGAGCCGGTTTCAATGGTCACCACCGCTTCTGGGATGCGATTGATCTGTTTGTAAACCTTGACAGATGCAATCATCAAAGTATCCGCGGTGGCCGCACCGGCCACTTTGATGCTTACCCCAAGCGGTCCGTCGGTGTTCAGTGTTGGACTGTCAGCCATAGCTTACCTCACTGGCGGAAAGCGCAAGAGTGTGTTGGGCGCAAGGGTGCGAAAGCTGTCGAGGTTATTCAAGCGCGCCACTTCCAGATATCGCGAGGCATCGCTGTAGATTTTCTGACACAGCAAGGGGAGGGTATCGCCCTGCCGTACCCGCACCATATGCGTCATATCGGGAGAACTTCGGTCCGCTTCCCGCGCTTCCTGCGCCTCCGTTATGGCCTCCACAAACGCCAGCGTGAGTTTCGCGCGCAAAGCAGCGCCCTCGGGATGAAACAGTGTGTAATCCACCGAGAAACTGGTCAGCCGACCAAAGAAGGCTTCCAGCCCTTCGCCCCAAACGACTTTTACCGGGTTCGGTTCATGCGTGTCACCGTCATAATCATAGGCAATGTCACGCAGTTTCTCTATCTGTTCAGCGACGGTCACATCACGGGCATCCGCCACTACGCCGGTGCCATCCAGCGTTATCGCAAAATCCAGCTTTTCCGGTTCGGCGCTTGCGAATTTTGTAATTGCTGCGGATTTCCCGATCGCGCCTGCGCCACTTGCTTGCGACGTCCCGGAATATTTCAAACCCATTTTGTGGGTATACTTCTCCGGATTGATGGTGGCTTCAAAGATATTGTCATCGCCGGATTGCTCCTCGATCTGATCATTGTTGATCTTGCAGCGAATGATCTTGAGCTTGGCCACGGGCTACTGTTCCCGAGCGCGGCGGTCCGCCTCTTCCAATAAGTCGTGCATTTCGTCCAACAGCGTTTGGCGCACCATCGACAACTGCTCTTCGAGTTCTTCCGGGCTGACACCGCCCTTTCCCGCGGCTTGACCAAAGGTGCCACGCACAACAAGACTGCCAATTTCCACCGCCATCACATCATCCTTTTCAGCGTGGTATAGGAGAATTCGATCGTTTCGATCGCGAGTTCGTTTTTCATCGCATCCAGATTGCCAACGGTCCATTTGATCGGAAACGCATTGCCAATCGACCATGTCGCCACTGGGATCCGATTTTCGCTCAGCAGCGCGACGACCATGTCCTTGGGCACAATCGCCTCGGAAAAATCCCCTTCAAGAGTGGACTTGCACCATTGTACCAGCCCGCTCGCCATGGTTGTCATAGAGCGCTTGAGCACAAGGTTAGAGTGCTTAACCGACTTGGGCAACTGATGCACAAATCGGTTTTCACCGCCTTCCGTCAAGGGCTCCAGTTCGATTGAGCTTTCCAAACCGGAAACCTCCTGGAACGCCATATCCGGCACCGGTGGAATAAGCCCCACAAACGATACCGAAAAATGAAACGCGACAGGAGGGTCCATCAGTTTCATGGAATTACGCGTTCTCGATCACGAACCCTTCGTGGGCAATCTCAACGCTTTCCACGGCGACCTCGTTGCCATCCGCCTTGAGGTCCGTGCCCGTCACCTTCACCGGAAAGGCGTTTTGCACCTTCCAGACCATGGTGGGGTTTTGCGCTTCATCCAGTAATGAAATCGTCAGCGCTTTGCGCTTGATCGTGTTCATCTTGATCTCAGCGAACCAGTCGAAAATAGCGTTGTCTTTGACAAACACACCTTTCTTCATGGTGATGTTGCCGGACTTAATCATCCCCGGCATTTTGATCGTTGAAAACACGGGGTTGTTGCCTGCGCGGTATTCTATGACCTCGCTTTCGATATCGAGGCCAGAGACCTCCTGAAAGGCCAGTTCCGTGTCATCCCATTTCACCTGAAAATGAAACTTCGGGAGCGGCCAGACTGCCTGCGTTTGGGCGGAGCCATCATCTGCCATAACTATAATCCTTCATTCTGAGATCGTTCTTACGATTTTTGCATTTGCTGCTGGAAAGTGACTTCGATGAATTCTGCAGGGCGTGTCACGGCCACCAGAACGGTGATCCTCAGAATGCCCTCAAGAATATCGACCGGCGTCATGGTCTCACCCAGACCGACGTGCACACTAAACGCATCCGTCGGCACAGCGCCTGCCAATCCGCCCGCTTTCCAGACCGAAGTCAGGAAGTTCTCGATCATGGAGCGCATTGTCACCCAGGTTTGCGCCGTGTTGGGCTCAAACACATAGGCCTTGGAGGCCAGCCGGATTGATTCCTCGATCATGATCATCGTGCGGCGCACATTGATGTAACGCCAATCGAGACTGTTCCCATCCAGCGTCCGAGCGCCCCAAACAAGCGTCCCCTCACCCACAAACGGACGGATCGCATTGATCGATTTACCCGTGGTCGATACGTTTAGGTTTTCCTGCTCCTCGTGATTGATGTTGACCTTGGGGCCAACTACAGAGTTCACCGACACATTCGCCGGGGCCTTCCAGACACCACGGTTTGCGTCCACCGCCGTATAAATCCCGGCCATCGCTGCTGCCGGCGGCATCGCATTCATATAGGCCGTGATCTCATTCATCACATCCGTGTAAAGTGGCACGGTTGCGCGCAATGTTTTGTCAATTGTGGCTGCAGATGGGTTGTCAAAGACCGGACCCGTCACAGGCCCATCCATCAAAATGCGCAACAAAGCCGGTGCGGTTTCCGCCCCGTCACTGTCCACAATGGTGTAACTTGCAACAGCCTCTGGTCCGGCAAATTCAGGGTTCGGCTTGAATGTCACCTTGCCCGTTTTGGCCACACTCCAGTCGCCCACACCTTTTTGCGACTTGGCTTTGCCCTCCGCATCATCGGAATCGATCAGTTTGACGCTTGCTTTATCCGCGCCAGGATGATCGGCGGCGACATTAATCTCAACGGCCGTACCCGCCTCAACCGCGCTTGGATCCAACAGTCCGCCAACGACTTCCACGTCGATGGTTTTTGCATCCGTTGCGATGCCGTTCTTATCCGTCACGATGAGATCGAACTTGCCCTTCGCACCAGCGTCCGCTTGGTGAACAAAAGACACCTTGCCCGCTTTCAGGTCGGCCTGCGTGAAGCTCGTCGCATCCGCGCCATCGACTTTCAGCGCACCGGCCATGTCATCCGTGCCACCGTCCAGTTGATAGATCAGATCTTCATCACCCGTATCATCGTCCTGGGAAACCACGTCCTTTTCCGTAACAGCAACAGTGCCGCCCCGCGTTACGGACAGGGTAAAATCACCCGCCAGAACCGGCGCACCGACGCGGTCGATTTCCGGCGAAAGTTCCGGGTCCCGCTTTACGCTGCGCTTCATCAATCCGATGAACATTTTGCGGCTTTTGGCATCAACATTTTCAAAGTCAAAATCGCGCGACTGATAAATCGAGGTATCAAGCCACGGATAATAGGTCGTACCAAAATCCAGATCGTTGATGCCGATGTCATTGCGGAACGTGGCAACGGGATTGCCCAGAGGGTCCGCCTGTGCCAGATGCCCGCCAGAAATGTCGAGGATCGCAAAGCGGTTCTTCATGTCCGAGCCGCAGTGTTTCAACATCGCCTGCTGCACTTTTACCGCATTCTGACGCACCATGCGCGTGGTTTCCGGGATGACCACCATCGTGGGTTCAGGTTCTTTCTTCAGTAAAGAAATCCCGGCCATGACCTTGTTGGCGTCGATCTCGTCATCCGCATATGTGCCAACCGAAACGATGTAGCAGGCGCCACCGCCGTTTTGGAAGAACAGCCGCATCGCGCCGTAAAGAGCATAAGCCTTGTTGGTTTGTTTGAGCTCGAAAGCTTCCTCTCCCTGCGGCCCCTGGGTGGTAAATTTCGCGCGCGGTAGTGCCGCAGGTTTGGCTGCGCCCTCAGGAGAGAGCGGTGACACATCGTCAAATTCCGCCCAGGGTATGATCTCGAACTTGGGGTCCGGCGCATAGCCAAAATAGCTGTGAAATTCGGACATCGATGTAATCCGCCACGGCGTATTGGACAGCGAAACGTTGCCGTTCATTGCCATCTCTGTGTAGCCGATAAAGGCCGGTACGGCGGTTGCAACCTGCACAACCGAATTGGGGAATGCGTTTTTCTCAACGATGTAAACGCCCGGCGTCTTCATGGCCATTTTCAGATCTCCTTCACCATAGTGAGACGTAAATGTCTGATTGCAGGCGCGCAGCGCTACCTGGCTGTTGTTCGATCGGTTTGAACGAAATCCCCGCTGCGGGGAGGACTGGTACAAGTGCTTCGGGCCCAAACGCACTGGGCCGCTGTAACGTGAATTTTTGGGTTGGCCGCGCGCGCGCTGGAAGCGGTCTGTCAGAGCGAATAACAAAGGCCTGTTTGCCGTTTGGCAAAACAACAGCGCCTAAAGGGGAAAAAGTCGTCTTGGATGCAGGATCCACGATCTCCAGATCCTCCGAACTTTGCGCGCCAGTGACATGATAAGCCCAAAGCGCTTCAACCGCGCTGAAGTGGACGGAACAAAACCTCTCCTGATCCGGGAGTAGCGCAAACCTCAGTCGCGCCAGACGTTGGGCCTGCGTCTGTGGTAGCCGGTCTGTCGCATCAGTGGCATGAAATTCAAACGCGTCACCCGCGACATCAAAGGCCAGCACATGATGCCAGTCCGCATCCTGAGTCACGATAAAAACGTCCGGGTTCATAGCGCCAATGTCGAGCAACAGCGCATCGGGACGCGCGTCCCCATCATCAGCAACAACCAGAATTTCATTGCCGCTTTGACGCAGAATTAAACCAGCTTTCGAAAACGCATGTGCATCTGCTGGTGAAACCCGCAACGGAACATTTTCAGATCCATAAAAGTCATGCGACAAGGTCAATGTCAGGATCTCGCGATAGGCCATCAGGACGCACCCCCGCCCTGACTTGCCGACTGGCCAGGTCGTGTAATCAGCGGCACCACTTCGGAAACGGCACCCGCATCAATCATCACCGAGCGCATTTTGAACATCACCGATGGTACATAACGTCCACCAAGATTGCCCCACAACTGACCCATTTCCTCAACCTTGAGGTTGGCGATGTCGAGGCTGAGTTGATTCAAACCCGAGGGCATGTCCGGCGTATTGCGTGGAGTCATGACCGGGTTGGCCTGAAAGTAGGTCAACGCCGAGGAGATCAGCTTAAGCCCCTCTCCGTAAGTTTCCGCATCATAGGCCGACGCCAGCATGAAATAGATATCTAGATGAATAGGTTGCGCCTGCATCATTTGCACGGTGCCGCGACCACCAGCGGACGCACGCGGCGTTGAATCCTGCGCGATGTTTGTCAGGAACAGAACCAACCGGTTGCGCGCGTCTGCCGTAGGCTTCCCCTCGGCATCCACCAGCGGCGATATACTGACCAATTCATCCGGAACGCCATACCGAGCGGTAAGATGACTGTTTAGTCGTTGAGCGACCAGACCCAGAGCCAGATCAATCACAACGCGTCACTCTGACGAAACCCATCATAATCGAACTGTCAGGTCCAGTAAATCTGACCGACATCAACAGCCCCCACTTTTGAATTCAATCTCTGTAGCGTAGACAAGCTGCTGCAAAAATCAACTCATGAGTGAATTTATTTTGCCTGTGTTTCCGGTCATTACCACACAGGAGAACGCACGAAATTATGCACCAAGTCCCATAAATACCGATCCCTTTCGTATTTATTACGGCGTGACATGACCGCAAGCCGCCGATCACAACAGTCATACACCTGACGAATAGCCCAACCGATCAATGATCCCAGGGTTCACCCCTCAGAGCCCCTTAGAGAATTGCAGGACGCGAGGTTGCGTGCGCACATATCATCAAGGCCAGTGCCCGCATGCCCAGAACGACCAGCAGCACCGTGAAGAAATCCGCATCAATAAACCCGAGCATATTCCGCATTGCAGACGCGTTCAGCAGTTCGTTTTGATCGTCACTTTCAGTCCGCAAGCCAGACAAATTTATCAAGGGCCAAAAGGAACGATGGGTCGCACAGCGCGGCGTTTTCCACTTGCTCTGTCGCTGGCATGCTCTCGGGCGTTGCGTCGGTACGAAACACTCCATGGCGATAGACTTTGATCTGATTTCGCCAATCGTGCGGCACGCATGCGATATTTTCATTTGCGTACTGGCAAAACATTGTTTCTACGCGGCGGAAAGACTCAGACTTGGCAAAAGACGGTTGGAAAAAAGACTTCCGACCCCACTCAAACCACGCCACACCCCCAAGCACCAAAATCAGACGCCTGTCTTGACGCAACAAAAGCAATGCAATCCGATTTTCGAAAATGCTGTCTTGTAACGAGACAAGTGTCGTCGAAGTCTTCGGGCAGATGCGTGCCTCGAAAACTAGGCACCTGCGCAAATGTCCAAGTCGTTACTGAGCAAGTCGCGGTACACCCATAAGACGATGCCGCGCGCGTGGATGTCTGCCCAAAATGGCCCCTGCTTTCCAGCGGTGCTTCGCAAAATCAAGCGTCATCGTGGTGTTCAAAGTGACTTACCCGTTGTTTTCCAGACCCTGTTGATTTTGTGACGTGACTTTCGCCGGTTCCAAAGCGAACCTGCAACGTTTCCTGCCAAATCGTGGCTGTATACTTCACTTTTGAATTTCGCCGCGGCATCCATCACGACGTCTGACCGGGTCACAGACCCTCGTTCCAATAACTAATTCATGAAGGTACCGCCTCGGCGATAATGCCGTACCCCCACCGTGCGGGACAAAGCGGCGTCAGGAGGCCGTCAATCCACCGCGCCACGCCGTTGTGCAGCAACCAGCTTTCCGGCAAAACACTTTCTGCATTCAGGCGTCGTAGCTCAAAACCAGCCTCCGCCAGCTCTCTGCACAGGCGCCCGGGATCATAAAGCTGGTAAGGCAGCACCACATGTGTACCGTTCATATGGCGCTTGTATTTTATTGCACCTTCGGCATCCGGGCCAGCCAAACGCTGCTCCGCAAAAAACCGCCGTGCCATATTGGGAACGGAAATCAACAATCGCCCCGTCCCCGGTTTCAAGGATCGACACATTTGACAGAGCGCGTCGCGACGGAGATCGGCGTCTTCGATGTGACCCAAAACACCGAAAAGGCAGAGCATGACATCCACTTGCCCCACCCGTTCAATATACTTTTGCAGTGCATCGGGCTCGGGTCCGAGTATGTCTAAATCGTCCCACCCTGCCTGACCCGCGCGCTCCTTGATCAAAGCAATCGCCGCAGGACTAATGTCAAATCCGGCAGCGCGGCCGATCATGCCCTGCAAACGCAGCAAATAGCGTCCACTGCCACATCCAAAATCCACGATATGTGTTGTGGATGTTACGATCTGGCAAATACGATGCCATGTGGTTCTATTCGGGCTCGGGTAGCGTCGGTCATAGTGGCCAGACGTGAAATAGGTGTGATAGGAAGACGCAATTCCGGCGCGCGTAGCTTTATCATCTGTTGGGCCCTCGTCCCGCATCAATTCGGTGCCACGGTGCCAACTCCAAGATAGCCTTCGATGCGTTTTCGCCATCTTGGATCTCGCATGAGTTCGATCATCGCCTTGTCTATGCCGCGCCGCAGATCGCTGCGATCTCGCGAGATTCCCCACCCGTAGGGCTCATTTCGATAGACTTTTGAGTCAACAGAAATCCGGTCAACATACTGTTCCAGACGCGATAAATACGTAAGAGCGACCCAATCCCCCAGAACCGCATCGACGTGGCCTTTGTCCAGTCCTTCAACAGCATCGGCCCATGAGGCGTAGACAAGGCAGGTATCCACTTCGCGGGCAATGGATGCCAATGCGCAGACCGCTTGGGTTTTGTTGACCTCTGGTCTCGGATATTGTGCGATCAGGAAGGCCTGCGCTGTTGAGCCTTCCAGTGTCGCAATGCGCATTTCCGGCAATCTGGCCGCGGGCGTGGCGCCACTGCCGCCAATGGAGCCCACAAAAGCGGTGGTCAGAACGCCCAGGATCGTCGCCGAAAGAACCGTCCCCAGCAAAGCCATGAAGATCTCCAGCAACCGGCCCCATCGCGTCCGAAATTGCTCTGACAGGCCTTTCAGTCCAATGGTGCGCACCAGAGCCTCAACTGTGCTGTCAAACCAGTGACCAACGCCAGCTTCGATTTCGCCCGCACTGGAGCCTGCACGCAATGCAGCCCGGATCAGAATTGCAAGCACAAGGTTGATTGCGAGAAACACCAGAATTGCGCGGATCACGCCCGGTTGCGAAATCGTCTGCACAATCACACCTGTGGCCGCGGCAAAATCAATCGCGCTGTTGGTGCGGTGCGCCAATGTCAGGCCCGACTGCAGGTATTGTTGTGAAAAATCAAATTCCTGCATGCGCTCAGCGGTAATGGTCAAAGGGGAAATAACAACGTCGACATCGCCATTCGCCAATGCTCTGATGTGATCACCAATCCCGTCACACGTGATGATATCGCTCTTGGACATCAGGCCGGATGTCGTCAATTCGTGTTCAATTGACGTCCAGATGTCGACGGCAAAACCTTCTGCCAAACCGTTGTGGCTTTCGGACGTAAAAGGGGGTGCATCACGGATTGCGACAATGACGTCTGGCCGGTCTGCTCCTGTGGCGGCCGTTCGGCAGGCGGCCTGTGCGACCTGCGAGAAAAGCATCAGACACACGAAGATGCCTGCAATTGTGCGGATCGGTGACGGCCAGGCCGTCACTGAAAACTCGCGAACTGAAAAATGCTTCTTCATTCTTAAAGGAGGGTCCGTAAAAGCGTGTGACTTGTTCAGCGCGTGCCTAGTCCGGCACAACGGCATTTCCCTCTCGCATCGCGCGCGCGCCCATTCGGTCGGCTTCGCCCTCCAAACCTGCGTCATCATTGATCTGCTGACCTGCCAACTGCGTTGTCGGTTTCACGCGGCCCTGCGCCTGTTGTGCGACGTGCCAGGCCTCGTGGGGCAAGTGATGTTCCTGCCCCGGACCAAGATGGATCGCCGATCCCTGAGCATAGGCATGTGCCTGAAGTTGGGAAGGTTTTGCGGAGTTGTAGTGCACCTGCACCGAACTCATGTCGACGCCAGACAGGTTTTCCACACCAGCTTGCAGAGCAGATGGCAATCCGTTTCCGGATCCCGGATCCGCTTGGCGTTGCACCGGTTGTTCGCTTGCAAGCTTGGACATTTTCGCCTTGCCTTGCAGCAACTCTTCATCTTCCATGCGTTGGACGGGGTCGCTGGACAATACATCTCCCTTTGCCTTACCCTGCAACATCTCATCCTCCTCCATACGCTGGACCGTATCGGCCGCGCATTGAAGCGTCGCAAGATGATTTTGACTGGCACTCGCGTCCGCCCGGTTCTGCAATCCGTTCAGGTTTGAACCCTTGACAGACCGACCCTCAGGTTGCGCAGATTTTTGCGGTTTTCGTCCGCGTTCAGAAGCAAATATTTGTGCCATCGAGTATCCTCTTCGGCACAACCGTAGCACGAAAATAATCGTCGCGTCACCTGACAATTGTAGCAGGTGAACAGGGTGTTGTTTAGAGGCTTCTTCGACCGCGCGATCGACTGGCGCCTTCTTCAGGCTTTTGCTCTCTCAATGGAAACAAATCATCGAGGCGCGCCAATTGCAAAGAACCTGAAAACCCTTTGTTCAGAAAGCCAGTTGCCTAGCGCTTGTCATCTCCGCAGGGTTTTACCTAGCCAAGAATAAGGCCCGAACACTCGGTCCGGGCCATTCTTATCGAGTCTTATCGAGCGAACTCAGAAGATCAGTTGACCGACTTGGCGTCGACAACGTCTTTTTCAATCTGCTTGGCGGAAGAGATCGAAATCTGACGGGGTTTAAGTGCTTCCGGCACTTCGCGCGCCAAATCAATGTTCAACATACCGTCAACATGTGCCGCGCCGGTTACGTGGACGTGATCTGCGAGGTGGAACCTGCGCTCGAACGCGCGCGTGGCGATACCGCGATGCAAATAGTTGCGCGCAGTATCCTCGTCGGCTTTTCGGGCCGATACAATCAGCGCGTTTTCACGGGTTTCAACGGAAAGGTCCGCGTCAGAAAATCCTGCCACAGCAATTGAGATCCGGTAAGCATCATCTTCGAGCTTTTCAATATTGTACGGCGGGTATGAGGGCTGCGTCTCCTCCGTTGTCAAGACGCGGTCCATCAGGTTGGCGATTTGATCAAAACCGACCGTTGCGCGGTAAAGTGGTGCAAAATCATAAGTACGCATAGTGTTATCCTCTTTTTGAGCGATTACGCGCCAGTGGCTCCTGTTGGACGCACACCGACAATGGTTGTTGCCAAAGCCCTGAACAGGCACTTCGGCTACTCATAATTTGGGGATGGTTTTTAGGCTTTCAAGACCCCTCGGCGAGAACAAATTGCGCGCCACTTTCGGACACAATACTACGACGGTCATCGCCCGAGAGAATAGCGCCTGCGTCAGCGACGGGCCTGTCAGAGTTCGCACGCATCTGCGCTTTCAGGTCCTCAACCAGCTTGGGCAGGATCATCCCATATGTAGTTTTCTTGCCTCGGAACAATCCAACACTGGACACCAAGGACACGATTTGACCACCCTCACCTGCTTGACTGAAAACCGGCGCTCCGGAAGAGCCGAACGTAGCCTCGCAATCCATCAGAATGACGTTTTTATATCCATCAAACACCTCGCATCCACTTTCGTGCGAAAGAGATTCCGCGCGCCCTAGGCCATATGAAACAACATTTACGGGCCCGTCGGTGTGTGTAGAAGAACGGACGGAAAATGGATTCAGAACATGTGTTGGAATAGGTTTGGCAAGGCGCAAGAGCGCCACATCATGACCTACACTTTGGGCCGTGGGACCAACGCGGACGTCATATCCGGGATGAACTTCGACCTGCGCCACTTGACTTTCGGCGACGGCCACCCCGCGGTGAAGACCAGCACGGAATTTCAGGCCCGCAGGTTTTATCAATCGTTTTGTTCTGGATGAGTAAACACAGTGCGCCGCTGTCAAAACGAGATCAGGTGCAATGAGCGTCGCTGTGCAGAATCCTGACATTGCGGCGTCCAACCTCCCGACTGCGCGCCACGCCTCTGGGTTGTCAGTGTCACCGAGACTCACGAGCGTTGCATTGTCCTGCGCCAAAGCACCGGCAGGCAAAGACATCATAAAAGCGACCACCAACGGACCCAGAAAACGTTTCATTGCATCACCTCCGGCTTTACGAATTTGGCACCGCTGGTCATGCGCCCTTGACCGACAGCGATCCGTGGTGCGATTGGCGGTGTGGTTTGATAAACACCCCTGCCCGAGACCAACTCTGCGCGCAGCAAAGACAAGGGCGCCGCCAAGGCGGTGCCCAAGGAGACATTTGCGCCCTCGATCTCTGCTTTGGCCGACACCACGGAAACGATCTGTGCCCTGCCATTGAAAAATTCGAAAATGGGTGCGCCGGAAGACCCGAAATCCACCTCGCAGGACGTCACCAACACGCCCTGCCGCACCGTCAGAACAGTACACATTTCTTGAAGGGATGGGGCTTCGGAACGATCGTGCGCGTAGCTGACGACGCCGACATGCGCGCCAATTGCAGGACGCGCCGCAGTCGCAAAAGGCTTGATTGTCGTATTGCGGATCGGGCGCGCAAGTTCAAGAAGCGCGACATCATTTTCCACTCGCGACGACGAAACCTTTTGTGAATAATCGTAGTCGGGATGCACCACTGCGCGGCGCACATTGCGATAAGCAGACGCGCGACCGTGCCGCCAACCGGCGCGAAATTCTATGATTTCAGGATTGAGCGGCTCACCGGAGGCTTTATCGAACAAACAATGCGCCGCAGTGAGGACCAAGTTGGGGCTGATCAATGATCCGGTGCAAAATCCTTTGCCACCAATATCCAACCGTCCCACGGCCTCCCAAGCACGCGCGTCAAAACCATTTTCCAGCGATTGCAGGCCGCGGTCTTGGGCGAACGCACCTGTTGTCGCGCCCACAACGAGCGCGGCTGAAACCAACCACTGGATCATCTTGAATTCCTTCGTCACTGATCCCTTGACGTTAAGGATCAGTTACGGCGGAAATGCGGCGCTCCCGGGGCCAATGATGGCGATTGTTTACCGTTTGTTTGTCTTTGGGTTAGCGCAGAATTGGGATTTCAGACCCAGGGTTGAAATCTTCCATCAGGGCGGGAGGCTTCGGACCGCCGGTGGCCCAATCCAGCAATTCAACCGTGTGCACGATCGGTAGTTCTGTACCGGATCCGATCTGCATCATGCACCCGATATTACCGGCGGCGATCACGTCGGGGTTCTTTGCCTCAAGTGTTCGGATCTTGCGATCCTTCAGTTTCTTGGAAATTTCTGGCTGCATCAGATTGTATGTCCCGGCAGACCCGCAGCATAGGTGTGGATCAGATGGTTCGACAATTGTATACCCTGCGCGCTTCAATAAATCCTTGGGATAAGTCTTGATCTGCTGGCCATGTTGCAATGAACAGGCAGCATGATAGGCGACCACTGTATTTTGATCCACGCCTTCCGGCAATTCCAGTTGGATCAGCACTTCCGAGACATCCATCGCAATTTCGGAAACCCGTTTTGCATCTGCGGCCAGCGGTTCGTTGCGGAACATATGCCCGTAGTCCTTGACCGTCGTGCCACAGCCGCTGGTGTTGATCACGATGGCATCCAACCCGTCTCCATCCATCTCACGCGCCCAGGCCTCAATGTTTTTGGCTGCTGTGGTATGGCTTTCGCTGGTCTTGCCCATGTGATGCGTCAGTGCACCGCAACACCCGGCTCCTTCTGCCACAACCACTTCGCATCCCAAGCGCGTCAGCAACCGGATGGTGGCATCGTTGATATCCGTATTGAGAGCACGCTGCGCGCATCCCGTCATCAATGCCACGCGTTTTTTACGTGGCGCTTGGGACGCAAAGGTCTGTGGATCATCATTGCGGCTGACCGGCGGAATTTTCTTCGGTGCCATCTCAAGCATCGCCCGCAGACGCGCATCTGGCATGAACCGCGCGAACGGCCGCCCGAGTTTAGCCCCCACAAGGGCCAGCCTGAACCGCATCGGATAAGGTAGGATCAACGCCAATACCCACCGCAACGCCCTGTCGCTCAGCGGTCTTTTGTAGCGTTCTTCGATGTATTCGCGCGCGTGATCGACAAGATGCATATAGTGCACACCTGAAGGGCAGGTGGTCATACAGGCGAGACAGCTCAGGCATCGATCGATGTGTTTGACGGTCTTCTCATCCGGATCGCGGTCGTTTTCCAACATATCCTTGATCAGATAGATACGACCTCGAGGGCTATCGAGTTCATCGCCCAACACCTGATAGGTCGGGCAGGTCGCCGTGCAGAAACCGCAATGTACGCAGGTCCGCAGGATTTCATTGCTGCGCTCAATGCCGGGGTCTTTAAGCTGCTCTGGGGAAAACGTCGTTTGCATATCGGTCAGGCCTAATAAATTGAAAGCAGGGTGGCTGCTAAGAACAGAGGTGTGGAAGCCAAAGCCACTATTGCGACAATCGCGTGCGGACCATTGCGCGTCGCACTGGTGGCCATGGCCCTTTTCGAAGTCGCCGATCCATTAATCAAAAGCTGCATGTCAAACTCCTGCCATCAATCCGGCATTCAAGATGCCGCGTGGGTCAAACCGGGCCCGCAAGCCAGAAGTGATCTTGGCGACGCCTGGCGCTTCGGGGTGAAACACTGGCAATGTTGCTCGCGCCTGCTCGGATGCTTTGACCAACGTCGCGTGCCCATCAAAAACGCCAAGTTTGGCGCGCAAATTCTCGCCTTGAGGCATTCGAACCCAGACTAGCCCACCGGCCCAATCGAAATACCAATCCGGAGCACCCGAGCGCGCCATAAGCGCCGGCGCGTCCGAGGGTTTGCAAGAGACACGCCAGATGTCTTCTGGCGCGTCTTTCCAGAGTTCTGCGTCGCGTACGCTGCGCCACACCTGCTCTGTCATTGCGGCATCTCCGACAGTCATGTCCTTGCAAATGGGCGCAAGCAGGTCTTTGAGGCGATCAAGACGATAGGCGACCGAGGACTCGAACCCTTCAACACGCAGCACCGTCACCAGCCCGTCATCCACAAGCTTGGCGCAATGTGCAGCGCCGCTGACCTCATAGGGCGACCCCATGGCCGCAGACATGGCGCGCACGGCCTCATGGTCATCCAGTCCGCGTAACACAAGCGTGCCTTGCGTCTCTGGAGTGGGCAACACTTTCAACGCGACCTCGGTCAAAACGCCAAGCGTCCCAAATGCGCCGCTCATCAACTTGACCAAATCGTACCCCGTCACGTTCTTCATAACGCGCCCGCCGTTTTTCACAACGTTCCCGGCCCCATCCACATAGCGCACACCCAGAGCGTAATCGCGCGCGGCACCTCCCTGGATACGACGCGGACCGCTAATGTTACCAGCGATCACACCACCAATCGTGGGCTCACCAGACGTGCCGAGCAATGTACGATGATCCATCGGTTCAAAAGCCAAACGCTGGTTTTCCGCCGAGAGCGCCGTGGTGATTTCCCTGATCGGCGTGCCCGCTTGAGCGACAATTGTCAAAGCACCGGGTTCGTAGAGAGATATCCCAGAAAGCCCGCCAACGGACAAAACATCACCGGCAATGTTCATGCCACGCGTACCGCCGCCTTGGATTGCCAATGGCCCTTTGGCTGCCTTGATGGTGTCGGCCAGAGCCGCTTCGCTTTCAGGTTTCATGCGTGTCTCATCTCAAAAAATATGGCCGCGGTGGGGCCGTGATCATTCAGCGGCCAATGCGACAGACCGGCGTAGTTCAGACACAGCAAGTGGAAAGACCTTTGCCGGATTGAGCAGCCATTGCGGATCAAAAACATCCTTGATCGCCATCTGCGCTTCCAGATCTTCGGGCGCGTATTGGTATGTCATCAGGTCGCGTTTTTCGATCCCGACACCATGTTCGCCTGTCAGGCACCCGCCCGCTTCGACGCACAGCTTCAAGACCTCAGCCCCAAATGCTTCGCACAGCTCCAGATCACCCGGTTTATTGGCGTCAAACAAGATCAGCGGATGCATATTGCCGTCACCCGCATGGAAGACATTGCCAACCTGCAGCCCGTATTCCTTGGACATTTCGCCAATTCGGCGCAGCACAAACGGTAGGGAGCTCACCGGGATGGTCCCGTCCAGACACATGTAATCATTGATCTGGCCAATCGCGCCGAACGCAGATTTGCGGCCCAACCAGATCAGCGCACTTTCCTCGGCAGACTTGCTTTCACGCAGTTCAACCGGGTTATGGCGGCGCGCGATCTCCATGATCAGGGCCAATTGGTGATCAATCTCGGCGTCTGAGCCTTCGACCTCAACGATCAGCAAAGCTTCGCAAAGAGGATAACCCGCATGCGCGAAGTTTTCACACGTCTCAATGCACAATCGGTCCATGAATTCGATGGCAACGGGCAAAACACCCGCTTTGATAATGTCGCTGACGCAGGCCCCAGCGACCTCGCTGTCGTCAAAGCCCATCAAAACGGGTCGTGCGCCTTCTGGTTTGGCCAGAATACGCAATGTGGCCTCGGTGATGACGCCCAGCTGACCTTCAGAGCCGCAGACAAGACCGAGCAGGTCGAGCCCACCGCTGTCCATGTAACCGCCACCGATCTCAACCACTTCGCCGTCCATCATCACCATGGTCACGCCGAGTAGGTTATTTGTGGTCACGCCGTATTTCAGACAATGCGCCCCGCCAGAATTCATCGCGATGTTACCCGCGATAGCACAAGCCAGTTGGCTTGACGGATCTGGTGCATAGAAAAAACCGTTTTCCTCAACCGCGCCCGTCACGCTCAAATTAGTACGTCCGGTCTGAACCCGGATCAGGCGGTTGTCATAGTCTGTTTCAAGAACGTCACTCATGCGCGCCACACCCAAAATGACGCAATCCGCCGTCGGCAACGCACCACCGGCCAACGAGGTTCCCGACCCACGCGGCACAACGGGAACGCCTTCTTCGTGGCAAATACGCAAGATGTCGGAGACTTCCTGTGTGGTTGACGGCAAGACGGCAACCATCGGCGGACATTTATAGGCCGTTAGCGCGTCGCATTCATAGGCACGCGTCTCGGACTCTTCGTGAATAACTGCGTCATTCGGCAAAACGGACTGCAAACGTCCCACGACCCGCGCTTTGCGGGCCAGTACGTCCTTGTCGGGAATCGGCATTTCCATCGGCATTCCTCCATTTGGTAAATTAATATTACCAATTTCACCCATTGGCAAGCTTTATTGGAGATGCGATGCGTCTCCTCATGACATTACTCGACCGCATCACCCTGTTTCAAACGCTCGATTTTGTCGGGCTGGCCCTGCTGTTTACGCTGTGGATTGCGATCGGCTTCTGGGTTGAGCACCCCTCGGCCAAACACAAATCCACCTCTTTGATCATGGCCGGCTATCGGCAGGAATGGATGCGGCAAATGGTGACCCGCGAACCGCGCATCTTTGACGCGCATGTTCTGGGCACATTACGGCAAGGCACAGCATTCTTTGCCTCAACCTCGGTCATCGCCATCGGCGGAACACTGGCGGTGATCGGCAACGCAGAACGGCTCGCTGGCGTCGCTTCAGACATCACATTGATGGATCACCCGACGATTGTCTGGGAATTGAAACTCATGGTTCTGGCGTTGTTCCTGACCAACGCGTTCCTAAAATTCGTATGGGCGAACCGGTTATTTGGCTATTGTTCCGTACTCATGGGCGCGGTACCCAATGATCCAAAGCATCCGGACGCATTTAAAGGCGCAGAAAAAGCCGCCCAGATCAACATCACAGGCGCAAGGAGTTTTAATCGCGGTCTCAGGTCACTTTACTTTGCACTCGCTGCTGCCGCATGGCTCGCTGGCCCACTTCCTTTGATCATTGCATCCCTTTTCACAGTGATTGTTATATGGCGCAGAGAATTCGCCTCCGTCTCTCGCAAAATACTTTTGGCCTCTTAAATACCACGTGGGTCGCATTGCATTGGTTGGATTTGAAATGAAGTACACAGTATTGGCTTTGCTTTTATCGGCGCTGCCCGCCCTGGCAGAACCCCCGCGCATAGATAACGTAAAGGCCAAAAAAACGGGCGACAGCTGGCGGTTTGATGTCACAATTTCGCACCCGGATACGGGCTGGGATCACTATGCGGACGCCTGGCGCATTTTGGACATGCAAGGCAATCAGATCGCCATCCGTGAATTGGCGCACCCTCATGTACAGGAACAACCCTTTACGCGATCGCTGTCCGGTGTGCGTATCCCAGAGGGAACCACGCAAGTTCAGATTCAGGCGCGCGACCTTCCGGGTGGCTGGAACAGCACGACGACTGTGATAAACTTGCGGTAACTTGCGCCAGGCGTTGACGGCCAGACGTTTACTCTGCGCATCAACCTGACACCCGTGACTATTTCGGAGGGAAGAAGTTGGAGAATACAGATGAGATCTGAGCTCGAACGTCGCCTGCAAGAATATGATGGGGTTGCCGTTTCAATTTTGTCGGAAGCCAAGACGGCGTACAGATCCATACCCGGCTATTTTGAAGCCCTCTTGCGCCTCACGGGCGAGCCTCGCCAGCACACATCGGAAGCGGCAAGCTGGCTTATAAAAGCAGAAGCCGATGACGGGACGCAATTCGACATAGAATTCACTGATCAACTGTCGCAAGTATTGCATGACATTCATCCTTGGCAAGCGAAACTCCATATATTGCAATCAATTGAGTCTTTTGAATTGGAAAGAGCACAAGCCCAGAGGTTTTTTGATTGGGCCACGTCGCTTGCAGATCATCCCCGGCCGTTTCTACGAGCATGGAGCCTGCACACCAGAGTGGTTATTGGATCGCAATTTGCGGATTTCCGGCATAAGGCCAAGATGGCCCTAACAGCCGCAGGAAGCGATTCCGCTGCATCAGTACGCGCCCGAGCCCGCAAGCTATCACAACAGTTTAGCGCTGGAAGGGGTGATAACAGTTTGCGCGACTGAATTCGTGATGTTCGCCGTGAAGGAAAGAACCCATAGCCGACATCTATCCAGCGTTATAAACCCAGTTCCGCCCATTTCTTCCGGCCCTTAGTCACGGTGGTAAGGCCCGCCCGACAGGATGGACGCTGCGCGGTAGAGTTGTTCAGCGAGCATTACGCGCACTAACATATGTGGCCAGACCATCTTGCCAAATGACAGAGAGAAATCCGCCTCGGCGCGTAGGTCCGGGGCGATGCCATCTGCACCTCCTATGAGGATCGCCAGATCGCGACGCCCAGCATCGCGCCATCTGGCCATGCGCGTGGCAAATTCGGGCGATGTTTCAAGCTTGCCACGTTCGTCCATGGTGACAATCAGCGCGCCCGCTGGGATTGCACGGCGCAATAGTTCTGCCTCCGCTCCCATGCCAGATGCTTTACGATCATCCACCTCGACAACGCGCGCAGGCCCGAGGCTCAGTCCACGCCCGCTTCGATCAAAGCGCTTCAAATAGTCGTCAATGAGTTCCTTTTGCGGCCCCGCACGCAAGCGTCCGACCGCAACAATATGCACGCGCATGATCAGGCCACCAACTCAGGTAAATCAGTTGGTCGCTGACTCCGAACCGGATACAGGCTGCCACATCTTTTCGAGCTGATAGAATTCGCGCACTTCCGGGCGGAAGACATGCACGATCACATCACCTGTGTCGATCAGAACCCAATCTCCGGCGTCTTTGCCTTCCATCTTCGCCGTGCGGCCAAATTCATCCTTGACCTTCTGCGCGAGTTTTTCCGAAATCGAAGAAACCTGACGGGTCGAGCGACCGGAACAGATGACCATATAGTCACCAATCTCCGTCTTCCCGCGCAGATCGATCTGCACGATGTCTTCGGCCTTGTCGTCGGAAAGGGATGAAAGAATAGTCGCCAGGAGCGCGTCGCTGGTGGCTGTGTCGGCAGCAGTGACCATTACTGCGTGCCCGTTTTGAGCAGCACCTGCTGCTTCAGCATGGATTGACAGGACATTGTCCTCCTTTGAACGCGCCGCCAGACCCCCGACGCTGGGGTGACTGAAGGGTAACAACTGAGCGGCAACAATTCAATGACGGGGTTGCAAATGCGTTAATCTTACGTTCCGTCAGTGCTGAAAAGCTAAGCGTCATCCAACATGCGTACTTCGCGCTGAGGGAAGGGGATTGAGATGTCATTGGCCTGAAAGATGTCCCAGAGAGCCAGATAGACATTACCCCGAATGTTTGTCAGACCCCCCGTCGGATCGCCAATCCAGAAGCGCAGAATGTAATCTACCGAGCTGTCGCCAAATCCGACGATATGGCACACAGGCAGCTTGGGGTGTGACAACACTCTATCCACACCGGTTGCTGCCTCAATGGCCAGACGACGGACATGATGCGGATCGCAGCCGTAAGAGGTCCCGAAGTAAATATCGAGGCGCACAAACTGGTCAGAATGAGACCAGTTCACCACCTGCCCGGTTATCAGATCCTCGTTGGGAATGAGATATTCGCGGCCGTCCCGCGTCACAACGCTGACGTAACGCGCGCCGAGCGCATTGATCCAGCCAAAGGTTTCACCCAGCGAAATCACATCGCCAGGTTTGATGGACTTGTCCAGCAGAATAATGACCCCGGAAACGAGGTTGGACACGACCTTTTGCAGACCAAAACCAAGGCCAACACCAATGGCACCTGACAAAACGGCAAGGCCTGTCAGGTCAATCCCAACAGCTTTGACGCCAATGAAAAATGCACATCCGTAAAGGGCAATCTGAATCCCTTTGACCGCCAGCACCTGCATCGAAGGGCTGATGTCTTCATTCATACGAATGCGTGCCGAGACCGTTGTGCTGACAAGGCGCGCGCCGGTAAAAAGCAAGCCAATAACGACGGCAGCCACGAGCATTGCCAGCATCGAAATCCGGAAATCGCCGACTTCAAGAGCCAGCCCGTCCAGAAAAGATGACACCTCATCGCCAAGGCCCGCGAACTGAAGGGTCACATAGACCCACAATCCCCAGACCACGATGCGCCGCATGAACCTGTTGCGCACCAGACGTCCCGCATAGGCGATCATCACCCATGTCGCCGCGAGCGTGGCCACCCCGCCGATCAGATAGGAACGCGACGGCCAGGTGAGGCTCTGCATCACCAGATACACGCTATAGGCCATCAAGGCGAAAAGGATCAGCCCCATGCGCCGCTTGATCTGAATGATCATCCTAAGCTGCCACTTGGACCAACCCTCTACAGCGCGCACACGCGCTTCGATGGCACGCCCGGACACACCGTGCAAAACATAAGCTAAACCGGCCAGAAACAGTAGAATCAGCGCCTGGTTCTGCCGCCAGCCCGGTTCAATAAGATCTTCCGCAAACAGCGAGATGAGGTTCCAGATCTCATCAACCGACATCAATACATGCCCAAGCGGTTCTTCTAGATTTGCAATTGGATCAGCCATTCTCGGACCCTTGCACAGTGCATTGATATCAACAAGCCAGCGGGCCTTGCGGCAGGGCCAACAGCACTGTATCTAAGCACAATGGAACGGGTCTTTGATATGGACGACCGCGCACGGTTGCGTGAACGCTTTTTCGGCGCGACCCATACCGTGCTTGCACGGCTATAACCCGCGCACTGCACCCACTGCTCATTTTCACATTACGGGAGAGGACCACATGTCCCCCAAAACGCTTTATGATAAAATCTGGGATGCCCATGTCGCCGATGAGGCCGATGACGGCACCTGCCTATTGTACATTGACCGCCATCTTGTGCATGAGGTGACTTCACCTCAGGCCTTTGAAGGCCTTCGGATGACGGGACGCACGGTCCGTGCGCCAGAAAAAACAATCGCTGTACCGGATCATAATGTTCCCACCACTCTGGACCGCGCCAATGCTGCAACGATGACAGAGGACAGCCGCATCCAGGTCGAAGCGCTGGACACCAACGCCAAGGAATTCGGCATTCATTATTATCCGGTAACGGACGTGCGTCAGGGCATCGTTCATATTGTTGGCCCGGAACAAGGCTGGACATTGCCCGGCATGACCGTTGTATGCGGTGACAGCCATACCGCAACGCATGGTGCCTTTGGCGCGCTGGCACATGGGATCGGCACCTCCGAGGTCGAACATGTTCTGGCCACCCAGACGTTGATCCAGAAAAAATCCAAGAACATGAAAGTCGAAATCACCGGAAAACTGCGCCCCGGTGTGACGGCAAAAGACATTACCTTGTCGGTGATCGGTGCAACCGGTACTGCGGGCGGCACCGGTTATGTCATCGAATATTGCGGCGAAGCGATCCGCGATCTGTCCATGGAAGGGCGCATGACCGTTTGCAACATGGCGATTGAGGGCGGCGCGCGTGCTGGACTGATTGCACCGGACGAAAAAACCTATGAGTATTGCCAAGGTCGGCCCCACGCGCCCAAAGGCGCGCAATGGGAAGCGGCCATGGCCTGGTGGAAAACCCTGTTCTCAGATGACGATGCGCAGTGGGATCAGGTGATCACGCTCAAGGGCGAAGACATTGCACCCGTGGTCACTTGGGGCACGTCGCCCGAAGACGTGCTGCCAATCACGGCGGCGGTTCCAGCTGCAGATGACTTTCAGGGCGGCAAGGTTGGCGCGGCGCAAAGATCGCTGGATTACATGGGTCTCACACCCGGTACGCCCTTGTCTGAAGTTGAGATTGATACCGTGTTCATCGGGTCCTGTACCAACGGGCGGATCGAAGACTTGCGCGCCGCCGCAGCCATCCTCAAAGGTAAAACCAAGAAAGAAGGGCTGCGGGCCATGGTTGTCCCGGGCTCGGGCCTTGTGCGCGCGCAGGCCGAAGAAGAGGGTCTTGCCGACATATTCAAAGAGGCTGGGTTTGAATGGCGCCTTGCAGGCTGTTCGATGTGTCTGGCCATGAACCCCGATCAACTGGCACCGGGTGAGCGTTGTGCTGCAACGTCCAACCGCAACTTTGAAGGCCGGCAAGGGCGTGGTGGGCGCACTCACCTGATGTCACCCGCTATGGCGGCAGCAGCGGCCATTACTGGCAAACTGACCGATGTGCGCGATTTGATGTGACCTCTTTCCAAGGACATTTCTCGGTGTCCTTGGGCAAAATCAGGAGAGTGAAACGATGAAACTTTGGGTGAAATGGCTTTGCGTTGGCGTCTTGTCCATTCTGTTCGGTGTATTTGTTCTGGCGAACCCTGTCGCGGCATCTATCGCGGTAACCGTGCTGGCGGGCGGTCTGTTTGCCCTCACCGGCGTAATCCAAATCATCGCTGGCATAAGTGAAAACCACACATCGTCCAAAGTCATGGGCATCGGGCTTGGCGCGTTGCTCGTTTTACTTGGCGGCTCGCTCATGTTTCAACCGCTGCAGGGCATCATTTCGCTGGTTACAATCGCCACCATCCTGATCGGTGCAAATGGCATTATGCGGCTCATCTCAGGGTATCAGATGCGCGAAACAGCCCTCTTCTGGCCGATGCTGCTTTCCGGCGCATTGTCAGTACTTCTTGCGGGTTACATCGTTGCAAACTTTTTTGAGATTGCACCACAATTGCTCGGCATCCTGCTTGGCATCGAATTGCTTTTCAATGGCGCGGGCCTCATCGCATTGGCCCTGTTCCTGCGCACGGCCAAAGGTTTGATCAAAGAAAAGCTCGATGACCGTTTCAACACCTAATTACACAGCAAGGGCATATGGCCCGGACTGGAGAGACCATGGATAAATTCGACAAACTTACCGGGATTGCGGCACCGATGCCGATGATCAACATCGACACGGATATGATCATCCCAAAACAATTTCTCAAGACCATCAAACGATCGGGTCTTGGCGTTAATCTCTTTGACGAGATGAGATATGATGATGACGGCGCAGAAATTCCCACCTTTGTGTTGAACCAGGACGCGTACCGCGCGGCAGAAATCCTTGTGGCGGGTGACAACTTTGGGTGTGGATCCAGCCGCGAACATGCCCCTTGGGCCATCAAGGATTTTGGGATCCGCTGTGTGGTTGCGCCTTCTTATGCTGATATTTTTTACAATAACTGCTTCAAGAACGGCATCCTCCCAATTGCGCTCCCGCAGGAACAGGTCGATGTTCTGATGAAGGACGCGGAAAAGGGATCCAACGCGCGGATCAGTATCGATCTGGATGCCCAAACGATCACCACATCCGACGGTGAAGTCTTTAGTTTTGACGTTGATCCTTTCAAAAAGCATTGCCTCATGAATGGTCTCGATGACATTGGTCTGACGATGGAAAAAGCGGCATCAATTGACACCTATGAAAAGGCGGCATCACAAGCGCGCCCTTGGGTTTAAAACCGACTGCTGCTGTTCCATAATAAACATCGCTCCGCCGAGCGATGATGTTGGGGGCGCGCTGGCCACGCCCACAACACCATCCTTGGCGCGCGGTGACCGCCCTCGCACTCCAGAACAGGCCAATATGCTCGCTAAGTCGCACGTTGTAATAAGCGCGGCAATAAAAGCTTATGCAAAGCGGTCAAAAGATGGGCCGAGGGGACCTGCGATACTGAGCCCGCACGCAAATCCAAAAAGATGGCGCGCCTCTTCGCCCAGAGCCCAATAGGCGTTTCAACGCCGTCCGACTGAATATGCCACTTGGATTTTGCGACCATAGTAGTCAAAGCTGCTTTTCTTCTGATAAACTCGAGATGAGATAAGATCACTGATCTGGAAAAAGACATCATGGACCTTCCAGCCGGCAAGATCGTGCACAGCACAACAGCAGACAAATCGTCAAACTTGGGTGCCCGTCTGGGTCACTTTGCGGTCGGGTTATTCGCTGTAACGCTTCTAACTCTTGGTCAAAGCGTTATTGCGGAGACCATACGCGTCGCGTCATTCAATGTGGAACTTCAGCGTAAAGGTCCCGGAATACTGCTGCGCGATATCGCGCGTGGCGAAGACGACCAGATCATCGCAACCCTGCGCATCATCGCAGAGGCAAAGCCTGACATTCTTGCATTGCAAGGTTTTGATTATGACCTGACTGGGGCGGCCTTGTCGGAATATGTCAAAGCTCTGGCCGGGATGGGTGTGGAATACCCGTTCCAATTTTCGGCGCGGCCCAACACCGGGATGCCCACGGGGTTGGATATGGATGGGGACGGACAGCGGGGGGACCCTCGGGACGCCCAAAGTTATGGACAGTTTTCCGGCCAGGGCGGTATGGCAATTCTGTCGCGGCACCCCATAGATTACATCGCAATCCAGGACTTCACACCGACCCTTTGGCGTGACATTCCGGATGCAGTGCTACCTGAAACGGCAGACGGGCCGTTTCCCTCAGAAGACGCACAAGCCATTCAGCGTCTTTCAAGCACAGGTCATTGGGTGGTGCCCATCGAAGTCCCCAAATTAGGGCGCGTCACCTTGATGACCTTCCATGCCAGCCCGCCGGTATTTGATGGACCGGAGGACAGGAACGGCAAGCGCAATCATGACGAGATAGTGTTCTGGCAACACTATTTGGAAGGCGCTTTTGGTCCCGCCGTGCAGGAGCGTTTCATCCTTTTAGGCGATTTCAATCAGGACCGGCGCGGCGGTGAAGGCATCAAGAGCGCCATCACGTCGGTTGTGGATGATCCGCGCCTTCAGGATCCAATGCCGACAAGTGTTGGCAGCGATTTGGTATCAGGCGATACGTTGGACACCGTTGATTGGACAGACCCCGTGCCCGGAAACCTGCGGGTGGACTATGTGCTGCCTTCCTCAGATTGGCGCGTTGTGGACACGGGTGTCTTCTGGCCAGATCGCGCGACCGAACTCGGCGAGATCGCGATGACGGCCTCCCGCCATCGTTTGGTATGGGTCGATATCACGCGGTGATGTTGGTATGGGACCGGCGCATCCATAACTCAAGACCCACCAAATAAGGCGCATAAAACGCAAAGTTCTGTATGAGATCGAACGCCCCTTCAAAAGTCGGCGTTGAGGCGAGCCCACCTGTCAGCGCGTACCAGACTCCATAATGCACGCGGTAGAGCCATGACCCGATGCTGAGCACAAAAAGTCGCAACGCCCAACGTTTGTGATCCGCGAAGCGACGCGCACGCGCGAACCTGATGGCCTGCAGGGCGCTTAAACTCAGCAATACGCCATAGAGTGCGAAACCGAAATCCATCCAAAAGCCCCCGATCGTTCCCCGCAACACGATGAACACCAGCCCGCCCAGGCCCGTCAGAACGGCGCAGGCGCACAAAACACGACCGCTCCAACGATGCAGCACGGGCAGCCGTTTCCTTAAGGCGGTCCATATCTGCAAGGGGATTAGCACCGTGAGCAACCCACCCAAGACCATATGTCCAAAAATCGCTGGATTACTGAAAATATGCCCTGCAATGAAAAAACGGCTGTCCAGCGTGTCAGGCGCAGCCAACCCGACAATGCCCGTACGCGTGGAATGGAGTGCGAAGGGCCACAAAAGAACGATCAGGAGGAAAACGCCGGTCCCAGTCCAGATGATGCGCGCTCTTGCGGTGGCCACGGGTTCGCCCCTCGTCGGTTCGCTTTGGATTTGCAGGTTTATCCAATGATTATGCAAGAGACCTAGGAATGCGCCAATAAGATCTTGGGGGTATCTAACATCCGACCCTGCAATCCGCCAATCGCAAGGCTCTGATCATCTGTCTGCGACAGGCAGGCCAGAAGCCAAGATCCACCAAAACAAGCAAACGCGGGGGGCCGGGTGGGTATAATTACACCCTCCGCTTCTTGACCCTGCCAAGGTCGCACGGTAGGCCGCGTGCAACACAAGTTTCAGGAGTCTCATCATGGCCAATCCCTCCCTCCTTATCCTCGCCGGCGACGGAATTGGCCCAGAGGTCATGGATCAGGTCAAACGGGTAATTTCCTGGTTTGGCGACAAGCGCAATTTAGCTTTTGACGTAAGCGAGGACCTGGTCGGCGGCGCAGCATACGACGCGCATGGCACCCCCCTGCATGATGATACAATGGCCCGCGCCTTAGAGGCCGATGCCGTCCTGCTAGGTGCGGTTGGCGGACCCAAATACGATGAACTTGATTTCAGCGTAAAACCAGAACGTGGGCTTTTGCGGCTGCGCAAAGAGATGGACCTTTTTTCGAACCTGCGCCCTGCCCAGTGTTTTGATGCGTTGGCAGATTTCTCGTCGCTCAAAAAAGACATCGTTGCCGGTCTTGATATCATGATCGTACGCGAACTGACTTCTGGCGTTTACTTCGGAGAGCCCCGCGGTATTTTCGAAGAAGGCAACGAACGCGTTGGCATCAACACACAACGCTATACAGAAGGCGAAATTGACCGCGTTGCGCGCTCCGCTTTTGAATTGGCGCGGCGCCGGTCGAGCAAAGTATGCTCGATGGAAAAAGCAAATGTTATGGAAAGCGGTATTCTGTGGCGCGAAGTCGTGCAGAAGGTGCGTGACACTGATTACCCTGATATCGAGTTGTCGCACATGTATGCCGACAACGGCGCAATGCAGTTGGTGCGTGCGCCCAAGCAATTTGACGTGATCCTCACCGACAATCTTTTTGGTGATATCCTCTCTGATTGTGCAGCAATGCTGACCGGGTCCCTGGGCATGTTACCTTCTGCCAGCCTTGGCGCGCCGACAGATAATGGCCCGCCCCGCGCGCTTTACGAACCGGTGCATGGCTCTGCACCAGACATCGCCGGTCAGGGTAAAGCGAACCCGATTGCCTGTATCCTGAGCTTTGCCATGGCCCTGCGCTATTCGTTTGATCAAGGCGATGAGGCGGCCCGTGTTGAAAAGGCTATCGAACGGGTTCTGGCAGACGGTGCACGCACCGCAGATTTAATGGGCGAAGAGGGCGGCACGCCCATAACAACCACCCAAATGGGCGATGCCATACTGACAGCGCTAGACGAAAGCCTGTGACAGCACAGGGCGGGTCATATTGTTTCTCGAAGGCCTCGGTCCCCCTGAAACCGCGTCCCGCCTGTTGGTCAACATCCAAAACCGAGACCCCCGAAGGCCATCGGGCGTGTGATCCATCAGCCTCTGCGATTTCCTCTATTGACCACGCGTTGGCTTTCAAACCACCAGTCCGACCAGAATTCCGGGAAATGCTACCATGAGCCCGAATACAAAAGGCGCGCTTTATGCGCTTGCGGCCTTTGGTATTTTCGCCAGCCACGATGTCATTATCAAAGTCCTTGGCGGTGGCTATTCGCCCGTGCAGATTGTCTTTTTCAGTGTCCTGTTCAGCTTTCCGCTCGCAATGCTTTACTTGCTGCGCGATGCAACGCATGGAACGCTGATACCGAGACATCCCTGGTGGATGACGGCGCGCACGCTTGCGGCAGTCATCACTGGCTTCTGCGCTTTCTATGCGTTTTCTGTTCTGCCGTTGGCAGAGGTTTACGCCATCCTCTTTGCCGCTCCGTTACTGATCACCATTCTTGCGATTCCTATCTTGGGCGAACAGGTTAAACTGCGCCGGTGGATTGCTGTGGGCGTGGGCCTGACAGGCGTTTTAGTCGTGTTGCGTCCCGGCCAGGCTGATCTGGAATTGGGCCATCTTGCGGCATTGATCTCTGCAATATGTGGATCCATCGCTTCCATCATCGTGCGCAAGATCGGGCGCGAGGAACGCACGGTCGTGATAATGCTGTACCCGATGATGGCGAATTTCGTTGTCATGGCGGCGCTCTTACCGCTGGTGTACCAGCCCCTCCCTCTCGAGGATCTGGGCAAACTTGGCATCGTTGCGGTTTTTGCGTGGATTGCAGGCCGGTTTCTTATTGCGGCCTATAACACCGGTGAGGCTGTCGTGGTTGCGCCCATGCAATATTCTCAAATCCTTTGGGCGTCATTCTACGGTCTCATGTTTTTTGATGAAACACCCGACACCCACACGATCATTGGCTCATCCATTATCATCGCAAGCGGGCTTTTTATCGTGTTACGGGAAAGCAAAGCGCCCGGTTCCGAACAACCCGTTTTACGGACCCGGTCGCGCGCGGAAACCGGCACGACACCCCGGATTTCCACGTTTATCAAGCCCCGCAAACCCAAGAAATAGACGCCAACGCCTCAATAGGCTTGCTTCCCCAAGCCATCTTATGAGCGCCTTAGCATGGTGTCTGTGTTTGATAAATCAAGAGGAAGAAAAAAGCGGCTGGTTCATTCGCGGCTTTCGGGTCGCCTGGCGGCTTCAAGAGTGCCATTTTAAACCCCTAGAGGAACATCACCCATTTTCGTGACTGGCCTTGCTCGATTTTTCGGGGGCGTTGGCACTGTTGATTGCACCGCTGCGAGATGCGTTTCGCCGGTGCGTGCGGCAAGAGTTTTGTGTGTCGCATGGCTATTGGCGGGAAATGGCTCGGCCGCCTAACGGGTATCGACAGATAGGGATTTGCTGTCCTGTTTTTGAAACCCTCGTGAGTATTTGCAAGTCGCTCAGTATCTCGGAGCAGTCCTGGCTCAGAAACAACTCCAGTCACCTGTGTCCAAAAGGGCAGGTAAACGATACGGCAACGGGCAGTATTCAGAACAGTATGAGGCTTGGTATTCACTTCGAGGCGCAATGTGAGCCTGACTATCAAACGGGCTCAGTCTGTACCCTTTGGGCTGATGGCGATAGGCAGTCTTCGTCCACCTTCATGTGTGAAACGGTTCGATACAATAGGGCGTTTTTTGATTTAAAATCTTGCATTTTTGTTGCCCTGATCGCCTCTCATCCCGCCATTTAAATTGCAACAAGGACAAAACCTTTGCGCAGCTTTTGACACCTGTTGAAGGGCGTCAAAAGCCCGGCGCCGCTAAGCCGCTAAGCATCCCGCCATAGTAAACGTCTCTTCTGGCAGATCGTGTCGCCGCAGACGATGCAGTCGCGGTGTCCGAATGGGTCAATTGCCATCCACGTAACCGCGCTGACCGGGTTTAACTCTGTCGCTTTTTTGGAGATCGCCACCAATCTAACGAGGCGGTTGTCAATGCGTTCACCTCATGGGCGGGAACGGCCGCTGAGAACAAGTATCCTTGTCCGTCCTGACATCCCATCCGGGCAAGTGCCTGACGTTGCTCTTCTGTCTCCACCCCTTCTGCAATCACTGAAAGACCCAGATTTGAACCTAACTGCACGATCGCATTGACAATAGATTGCGCGGATCTTTCATGCATATCCCGCACGAAACTACGGTCAATCTTGAGACGGTTCAGAGGCAACGCCCTGAGGTAGCTCAGGGAGGAATATCCCGTGCCGAAGTCGTCCAGGGCAATGGTGACGCCCATATCCGTCAGTTCAAGCAGGGTTGCCGCTGTTTTTTCGGCATCAGAAATCAGCACGCCTTCTGTTATCTCAATTTCCAATCGCGCGGCGTCCAATCCGGTTTCACTGAGCACGCGGCGCACAATCTGTGCGACATCCTCCCGTTCGAACTGAATCGGAGAGATATTCACACAAACCATCGGACAAACACCGCCAGAATGGCAACTTTGCCAGGTCATCGCATCCAAACACGACCGCTTCAGTAATTGCTCGCCCAATGCACCGATAAGCCCTGTCTGTTCAGCCACTGGAATGAAAATATCCGGACCCACAAAACCCAACTCGGCATCTGCCCATCGTGCCAAGGCCTCAAACCCGACCAATCCACCGTCAATCAACGAGTATTGAGGTTGATAGAAAGGCACAATCTGTTCGGCAACGATCGCTTTTTTCAGCCGCTCGGTCACGATCAATCTTTTTTGCAGGCCCTTTTGCATGTCTTCGACAAAGGTACGGCATTGATTGCGCCCACCGTTTTTTGCCGCATAGAGAGCCAGATCAACCTGTACCAACAATTCTTCGCCGTCTCTGGAATCAAATGGAAAACGTGCCAGACCGATAGATGCTGACAAAGACAGATCTAGATGATCGATCAGATAAGGCTGTGAAAGATCCTGTACCAGGTGATCCCCCATTGTAACCAATTCCGGCAACATGAGTTCTTGGGCTGATTTGACGAGCACCAGAAACTCATCCCCGCCCAGCCTCGCCACAAAATCATTCGCTGAAATTGTCTGGCACAGGCGTTCGGCAACCACCTGCAAAAGTTCATCTCCGACGCCATGGCCATAGCTGTCATTCACCTGTTTGAAACCATCAAGGTCAATCAGGAATACTGCCGCATGGTCATTTTCCGGGTCGAGCTTTGCCAATCTGTCCTGCAGCGAGTTCCTGTTGTGGATCCCCGTCAGCGAGTCGTGCGTAGCCAGGAACTCGACTTGCTTCTTAGCCTCCACCATCGCCGTCGCATCTGCAAAAATTCCACGGAAGCCGGAAAAGGTATCATTCTCGAATTGTGGTCGACCGCGCATCATGATCCAACGCCTTGCCCCGTTCTGCACGTCAGTGATCAAAAGCAATACGTCGTGAAAATCCACCTTATTGGAAAACGCGGTTTGCAGACGTTCAAGGTCGGGACAGTTTTCATCCGAAACACGGGCGGAAATGGCTTCCAGCAAAGAGAGCGACGTCGTTTCCCCAGGTGATACTCCGAGCATGTCCAGAACTTGTTGGGGCGCGCGTCGGATACAGAGGTCACCATTGGTCTGCCAGAGCCATTCGGTTGCCTGCTCCTCATAGTCCTTCAGCAAAAGGTCAACAACTTCACTCTTTTCCGCCAGCGACTCGCGGTCATTAAAGGCCCTCATCGAGGATTTGGCTCTTTCAAGCACTGCGTTAAAAACCCCGCCGCCCGCTGCCAGCGCCAGAAATGCGATGAGATAATCGGTACCAGATCCCGTTGCGATCCCAGTCCCCAAAGCGACCAGAAAGCTCGCAGTGGTTTGGACACCGAGATAGGAAAAAGCAGCGGCTGGCGTTCTGGAAAAACCAACTGTGCCAAGCGCGAGACTGCCCGCCATGATACAAGCCAAAACCGCCTTTTGATCACCGCTTACGACGGGATAGAAAAGTGCCATACCCAAGGCCCAGAGGCCAGAATTTGCATATGTTTCCAGTACAAAACGACGCAAGTCTTTGCGATTTCCGTCAGTCTTGTAAGTAGAGTTCCAAGAAAAAAATAGGGCCCATGAAAATGTGAGCATTGCAACCGTCCACAGAATGACCAGTGCATTGACGCCGCTGTTCCATGCCTGAAGGGAGAGTGCTGGCGCAAAGAACGTATTGGCCGCCAAGAATACACGCATCTGTTCGATTGAACCGCGAATCTGACCTCTGCGCATGCGGTTGGCGGCAGCTTCGCTTAAATGGCCCTCTTCAAGTTCATCGAGGCCGAGCAGCAAATAAAACCTGGTCCACAAACGTGCGGCAAACGACTGGCAACCCGCAAGCGCCATAACACTACTCCCTCAAACCCACCGTCAGAAGGCTTACTCTGTCATCGTTTAATTACCGTTTACATCTTGAGGCCGCACAGCTTGCTTGAAACACTCCTGCCCCGAAAAGACCTGCGTTTCGCGCATGCCCATTGTCAGCCATTGGGAAAAAACATTGGCGTTGACACTCGCGTGCCTTGTGCAAAGCGCGCTATTTCCATTCCGTGCATCTGTCACGTGGCGTTCTGCTCCGACCGGACCTTTCGCACATCTGCCGAATTTTCAACAAAGCTTGCATACAGCCGGGGGAGCGAGGATCTCGCTTCCTTTCCCCTTGCCCGGGTCACCGGAAACCATGCGAGGCTTTCACCATGATCTGACCGGATAGGGGGGCGTCCAGCTCATTTTTAACAAATCATCTTTGGTATGGCAGTCTGCATCGACAGAAATCAGTCTTTACAATTAATTTGCATGAAGGCTATCAGGCCATGCGTGGTCCCGTAGCTCAGCTGGATAGAGCACCAGATTCCTAATCTGGGGGCCGCAGGTTCAATTCCTGCCGGGATCACCAGTTTGAGAAGCAACGCGTCGGAATATTTGCTGGTAAGTCTTTTTCGCCACGGTCGCTATTGCATTCATCTAACTGAGGTGCTTGCAGTCTAACCCATTCAAGGAAAATTTCAGTACCGCCTCACTTCACCTGTTTTATGCAGCCAATTGGCGGATCACCGACCTTTGGCGCGCATCACAACTCCAGCACTTTGGATGCTTTGTGGTATTCTGTATGACATGCGCTTGATAGCGAGGGTTCAACTGCGTTACGAAGGTGTAACAAAACAGGATTCCAATTGTGACAAGACCTAAACAGCGCCCCTTGACCCTTCGTGATGTATCAGAAGCCTGTGGGGTGTCTGAAATGACGGTCAGCCGGGTTTTGCGCGATCGGGGTGATGTCTCTGCTGCAACGCGCAAGCGGGTCCTCGAAGCAGCAAAAACCCTTGGGTATGTCCCCAACCAGATTGCGGGGTCTCTGGCCTCACAGCGGGTCAATCTGGTCGCGGTGATCATACCCTCTTTGTCGAATATGGTCTTTCCCGAAGTTCTGACAGGGATCAATCAAGCTTTCGAAGGCACACCGTTGCAGCCAGTGGTCGGCGTCACAGACTACGGGCCGGAAAAAGAAGAACAGGTGCTTTATGAAATGCTGTCCTGGCGTCCCTCAGGCGTTATCATTGCTGGACTGGAACACTCCGAAGCAACCCGCACGATGCTGGAAAGCTCTGGTATTCCTGTTGTCGAAATCATGGACACTGACGGCAATCCCGTAGATGCGATGGTTGGGATTTCTCACCGCCGTGCAGGACGCATGATGGCGGCGGCGATCCTCAAGGAAGGGTATACTCGGATTGGATTCATGGGCACCAAAATGCCGCTGGATCACCGCGCCCGCAAACGCTTCGAAGGCCTGACCGAGGGTTTGACAAAAGCGGGCATCGAGATCGAAGCACGCGACTTTTATTCTGGTGGCTCTGCGTTGGCCAAAGGGCGCGAAATGACGCAATCCATGCTGGAACGTGCACCCGATCTGGATTTCCTTTATTATTCCAATGACATGATCGGTGCCGGGGGGTTACTCTACCTTCTCGATCAGGGAATCGACATTCCGGGACAGATTGGACTGGCCGGGTTCAACGGTGTGGAATTGCTGCAGGGATTGCCGCGCAGGCTTGCCACCATGGATGCGTGCCGGTCAGAGATTGGTGACGCCGCTGCCAAGATTATTCTGGATCGCAGCGCATTGCCCGAAGAAACCGAGCCCGGCGAACCGGTGCGGATTACGCTAACGCCGACAATTTCATACGGGGATACCCTGCGCCGCAACCAACACGGATGAATACTCTGACATTGGACAACACTGCGGCGCGCTGGTTGTTTCTGGACCGCCATGCTCTCAGTGACACACCAAAGGGCGATGCGCGGGGCGCTGATTTGTTGGGGTTGATTGAGCGGCTGGGCTTTGTTCAACTGGATAGCATCAATACTGTCTCTCGTGCCCATGATCTCATTTTGTTTTCACGTCGCCCGCGGTACCGACCCAAAGCCCTGAAGCGCCTATACGAAAAAGATCGTGCATTATTTGAGCATTGGACACATGACGCCGCTGTCATCCCGATGGGATACTATCAGTGGTGGCAGTTGCGCAGAGAACGCGACGCGCAAAAGCTCAAAGCACAATGGCGTGACTGGCGTGACTGGCGTCGAGATGGATTTGAAGCACAGTTTCAAACAGTCCTGGACCAGATCCGGGATCAGGGGCCGCTATGCTCGTCAGACGTTGGCGCTGGCGAGAAGCGCGGTTCCGGGGGATGGTGGGACTGGCACCCGTCAAAAACGGCACTGGAATATTTGTGGCGCTCCGGCGCGTTATGTGTCGTGGGGCGCGAAGGGTTTCGCAAGCGATATGACCTGACCGAGCGGGTCATCGACGCGGCACTTTGCAAACCCCAGCAGTCCGAAGAACACACGACGGCGACTATCGATTGGTGTTGTGCGGGTGCTTTGGATCGACTTGGGTTTGCAACACCCACCGAACTTGCGGCTTTCTGGGATCACATTTCGATTTCTGAGGCGAAAGACTGGTGCGCTGGCGAGCTCGCAGCCGGCAGGCTGCAACCCATCCGGATCACATGTGTTGGCGGTGCCCTGCGCGATTGTTTTGCGCGTCCTGATATTGGCGCGGACCCGGCACTGGACGTGCAGCCTACGCAACGACTGCGCATCCTGAGCCCCTTTGATCCGGCGCTGCGCGATAGAAAACGTGCCGAAAGGCTCTTTGGTTTTGAGTACCGGATCGAGATATTCGTGCCCGAAGCCAAACGACGGTATGGGTATTATGTTTTCCCCATTCTCGAAGGCGACCGATTGGTGGGGCGCGTTGACATGAAGGCCTTCAGGGACCGGGACACTTTGCAGGTGCGCGCTGTCTGGCCGGAACCAAAAGTGCGATGGGGCAAGGGTCGGATCGCCGCATTTGAATCCGAACTGTCGCGTATTCAGAGGCTCGCTGACGTCAGTCAATTGTCATTTGAAGACGGCTGGCTGCGCGATCCTCAATAGGTCGTCGCGGCGCGTGCGGCCTGATCGTACTGCCCCGACATCAGACGCAACAACGACGCGGCCCTGCTGACTTGTTCCGGTTCCAATCCTAACTCACCAACCGCCCGCAAAAGTAAACCTTCACGAATTTCACGGTAACGGACACAGGTTTCAGCGCCTTTTTCTGTTGCGGCCACCGTCTTTTCCTTTCCTTGCCGCCCGTCCTTGACGAGCCCCGCCTTGATCAGCTTTTTGATGGCGTAGTTGACGGTGTGGGTATCCTCCACATTCAGAACCAGACAAATATCTGCCAGTTTTTTGGGCCGCTCTCGATGATAAACTGAATGCAATACAAGCACGTCCAGCGCTCCCAGTTCTGGATAACCGGCCATGGCAATCGCCCGCACCATCCAGCGTTGAAACGCATTATTTGCAAGTGTGAGCCCGTACTCCAGTTCAGAGATTTCAGCGAACGAACCGCTCGCAAGATGGGCAGAGGACACTACAGGGCCAAGATAAGGATCAGTCATACCGATAGACTGCCACTTGCTGACAATTTGTCAACATTTTGTTGACGTGTTGCAAAAGATAGGCAGTATTACCAGCAGAGAATCACTCTAACTAAGATTCGCAACGGCTGACCGTGCCTGAGGCTCAACCTCTAAGCACCAAGTATTCCAGCGGGCGTTAGATCCGCGCAAAGACCAACCAACGGAGAGATCAATGAAAATGACACAGAAATTCATGGCCGGTACGGCCACGCTTGCAATTGCGGTGGGCGCGGTCGCACCAGCATTTGCAGCTGAGAAATGGGATATGCCCATGGCTTATTCCGCGTCGAACTTCCATTCTGAAAACGGCGTTGCCTTTGCGGAGTGCGTAGGCGCGGGCACGAATGGTGAGATCACCATCGAAGTGCATCCGGGCGGATCGCTGTTCGCGGGTGCGGACATCAAACGGGCCATTCAAACCGGTCAGGTGCAGATTGGGGAGCGCCTGCTGTCAGGTCACCAGAACGAAAGTGCCGTGTTCGGATTTGACAGTATTCCGTTCCTGGCTCCTTCGTTTGATGACAGCGAAAAGCTGTTCAAAGCAGCCAAGCCAAAAATCGACGCGCTTTTAGACGAGCAAAACCTCGAAATGCTCTACGCTGTGCCATGGCCGCCACAAGGGCTGTATTTCAAAAAAGAAGTGAACAGCGTGGCCGATATGGCTGGAGTCAAATTCCGTTCATATAACAACACAACCAGCCGTTTGGCTGAACTCACCGGCATGTTGCCCGTCACGGTCGAAGCCGCTGAAATCAGTCAAGCTTTTGCAACTGGAGTTGCTGAATCCATGGTATCCTCGGGCGCCACCGGATATGATCGCAAGGTCTGGGAAAGCCTGACACATTTCTACGAGGTTGATGCCTGGTTGCCCCGCAACTACGTGATGGTCAATCAGGACGTTTGGGCGAATGTGTCTGAGGCAAACCAAACCGCCATCCGGACCTGCGCGGATGAGGCCGCGGCACGGGGACTGGAAGCCTCCAAAGCCTATACACAATTCACCATGGACGGTCTCGCCGCTGGCGGTATGACAGTGCAGCCTGCAGGCGACGCTTTGATGGGCGAATTGCGCGAAATCGGTGCGACCATGACAACCGAATGGCTCGAAGCTGCCGGAGACGAAGGTGCCGCCCTCGTCGATGACTTCAAAGCGATGCAATAAACTTTAAGTAGCGGCCCTGAGTTTCGGGGCCGCTAATTTTCAATCTCCATTGGGTGGGGTGATGCCGTGACTGCGATCCGCAAGACGCTTGATTTCCTATACCTGCTTGCCGGAATTGCCGCAGCACTATGCCTGATCGCAATTCTCGTACTGATCGTGGCGCAGATGGTGGCGCGCTGGACCGGCGAAATATTCCCCGGCGCCCCGAATTATGCAGGCTACGCGATGGCTGCGGCAAGCTTTCTGGCCTTTGCCAACGCGCTGAACAAGGGCGCGCATATCCGGGTTTCCATCCTGCTGAATTCTGTCCCCGCGCATCTTAAGCGTGCTCTGGAAATCTGGTGTTTCACATTGGGCGCAGCGGTCGCATGGTATTTCACCTATTACGCCTATTGGTTTGTGTATTGGTCGTGGAAGTTCAACGAGGTCAGTCAGGGACAGGACGCGATCCACTTGTGGATCCCGCAATCTGTCATGGTTATTGGCGGCGGTTTGCTGGCCATCGCACTGACGGATAACCTGGCACATGTCATTTTCAAAGGCGATCACCGGATCACCCGCGATACCGTCGACGATACATTCGAGGTGTGATGCGATGACCGAACTCTACGCCATCATCCTTTTCCTTGTTGTCCTCTTCCTGCTTCTTGGCACCGGCGTCTGGGTTGGCCTCGCGCTGATGGGTGTGGCCTGGGTCGGAATGGAGCTGTTTACCACCCGTCCCGTGGGCGACACGATGATCACAACGATCTGGGCGTCTTCGAGCAGCTGGACCCTGACTGCCCTGCCCCTGTTCATCTGGATGGGAGAAATTCTCTACCGCACGCGACTGTCCGAGGACATGTTCAAGGGTCTCTCGCCCTGGCTTGCGCGTTTGCCGGGCGGATTGGTCCATACCAACATCGTCGCCTGCACCGTTTTCGCGGCGGTCTCGGGATCCTCCGCCGCCACGCTAACCACCGTCGGCAAGATGTCGATCCCCGAACTGCGCAACAGAAACTACCCGGAAAACATGGTAATTGGCACATTGGCAGGCGCGGCCACATTAGGACTGATGATCCCACCATCCCTTGCGCTAATCGTCTATGGCGTCACTGTGAACGAATCCATAACCAAGCTGTTTTTTGCAGGCGTATTCCCCGGATTGATCCTCGCGGGCATGTTCATGGCCTATGTGGCAATCGTCTCCTTTATGTCAAAGGATTGGAGCCCCACGGTCGAGACGGGAATGAGCTTTGGTGAAAAGCTTGCGAACTCCCGGTTTCTTGCACCCGTTTTTGCGCTGATCACAATCGTCATCGGCTCCATGTATCTGGGGTACGCCACAGCAACCGAGGCCGCAGCCATCGGTGTCATCGGGGCGCTGCTGCTGGCGCTGTTTCAGGGATCCTTGAGCCCAACCTCGTTCCGCGACAGCTTGATGGGCGCGATGCGCACCTCTGCCATGATCGCCTTGATCCTTGCGGGGGCGGCGTTCCTGAAACTCTCCATGGGTTTCACTGGGTTGCCCCGCGCATTGGCGGATGGGATTGCAGCGATGGAACTCACGCGGTTTCAGCTGCTTATGGCGTTGTTGGTTTTTTACATCATCCTTGGCATGTTTCTGGATGGTATCTCTTCGGTGGTTTTGACCATGGCTGTGGTCGAGCCAATGGTACGCGAAGCGGGCATCGACCTGATCTGGTTCGGCATCTTCGTTGTTGTTGTTGTCGAAATGGCCCAGATCACACCACCCATTGGGTTCAATCTCTTTGTGCTGCAAGGCATGACGAACCATGAGATGGGGTACATCACCAAAGCCGCGCTGCCGATGTTTTTGATTATGGTCCTGATGGTTTTTGTGCTGATCTGGTTCCCGGACATCGCGACCTGGTTGCCCGAAAATCTGCGACAGACCCCGAATTAGCAAAAGTGGTACGACTGTTATGGATGATATCCGACAACGCGCGCACCTGTTTGATCGCAGGTCTCGTGGCAGGTCTGGCGCTGCCGGGGCTCGCCAAAGCGATGCAGCCCTGGTTGCCACAAATGGTTGCGGCATTGCTGACCGTTACCGCTCTGCGCATCGGTCGGGATGCCGCGATGGGGGCGATATCGGATCTGCGCTGGGGGCTGGGGTCCGTCGCCGTATTGCAGCTCATTCTGCCGATTGTCTTGTTTGGCCTGTGCTGGGCCCTTGGCATTTCGCAAACGCCCGTAGCCATGGCAATCATTTTGGCAACAACGGCGCCTGCAATCACCGGGTCGCCCAATCTGGCGCTGCTGTTGGGACAGGATGGCGGGCGCATGATGCAAATCATGGTACTGGGAACTGCCGCTTTTCCCCTGACTGTCATCCCGATCCTGTGGTTACTGCCCCAACTAGGCGCGCTCAGCGCAATCCTGGCAGCTGCTGTAACCGTGTTGGTCGTCATAACAGTCGCAACTTTTGTCGGTTTCAGCCTGCGCGCGACCTTTTTCCCATCGCCGAGCGCAAAACAGATCAAGGCCCTGGATGGTCTTTCCGTGCTGGCGTTCTCGGGCATTGTGGTGGCATTGATGGCTGCACTGAACCCCGCTTTGCGCAGCGATCCCGCGAATGTTGCGTTATGGGCTCTTCTCGCTTTTGCCATTGGGTACGGTGCACAGGGCCTGACCCTCTTGTGTTTGCGGGGCTCGCGCCTGAACCATGTGGCGGGGCCGCTAGCCATTGGTGCGGGCAACCGCAATATCGCCCTCTTTCTGGTCGCCTTGCCAGCGGATGTATTGGCACCGTTGATGGTTTTTGTCGGGTGCTGGCAATTGCCCATGTATCTGACCCCGATCCTGCTGCGCAGGCTTTACCGTTCAAGGGCATCAAATGACTGAAACGCCACGCATCCGTACGGTTGGCTTGTCAGGGCTCCTTGTCAGTTTTGGCACATCCATGAGCGAACCCGCCAATCGTGCCGCATTGGCATTTCGAGCCGCCCTTGAGGCGCAAGAGTGGCCCGAAGTCCGCGAAAGCATGATGTCGCTTGTGTCTGTCTTTGTCGCCGTGGATCTGGTCACAACGCCCGCTGAGGCGACAACAGAAAAGCTTCAAGTGCTCCTGGAAACGCAGGATTGGTACGAAGCCGCCTTGCCCGCGGGCCGGACGTTGCTGCATGTTCCAACGCTCTACGGCACGGACCTTGCGCCACAGTTGGAAGAAGCCGCCGAGGTTGCCGGGCTGGACCCGGATGAAGCCATCCGGCTGCTGTCTACTTCCCGGGTACGGGTCCTGACTTTGGGATTTGCTCCGGGCCAACCTTACCTTGGTGAATTGCCCGAGGTTTGGAACATCCCGCGACAACAAAACCTGACCAAAAGTGTACCCACCGGCGCTTTGGTGGTGGCCATCCGACAATTGATCACCTTCACGGCTCCGACACCAACCGGATGGCGGCATATTGGACAAACTGCGTTTCGCAATTTCGTTCTGGAAGCCGAACACCCGTTTGCTTTGTCGCCGGGGGACGAGCTGATCTTTCCGTCCATTGATCGGGCAGCTTTTGACAAAATCGACCCCAGTGATCGTTTTGGCGCTGCTGATCGGGAAATGATCGCATGAGCGCGCACCTCAGGGTTTTATCGGCAGGCCCGGCCATGAGCATTCAGGATTTGGGCCGTGAAGGGCATCTGGCCTTTGGCCTTACGCGGGGCGGCGCGGCTGACCGATTGGCCCTCTTTGAAGGGGCTGCGCTTTTGGGACAACCCGCAGAATGCGCCACGATCGAGATGGTCGGTATGGGTGGTACATTTGAGGCCACTGCGGATACGATCATTGCCCTCACCGGGGCGCGCATGGCCGCAACCCTTGATGGTGCGCCAATGGTCTGGAATGCATCGCATACGTTGCCAGCGGGCGCCAAACTTGTGATTGGCGGGGCGCAAACCGGAACTTATGGCTATCTGCATATCGCAGGCGGGTTCGATACACCTCTCTACATGGGTGCGCGCGCCACGCATCTGACCGCGCAGATTGGTGCCGTGTTGAAGACCGGCGATGACATCGCCTTTCGCCCATCGACCCCGGCACGCAGTGGGTATTTCCTATTACCTGACACCAGATTTCAAGGCGGCGCTGTTCGGGTAACGCCTTCATTTCAATCGGAGCATTTCTCGCAAGAAACGCGAAACCGCTTTTGCCAAACCACGTTCCGCCGCGATCCACGCAGCAACCGTCAGGGCGTGCGCATGGATGCCGATGCCCCCGGCTTTTACGCCGAAGGTGGATTGAGCATCGTTTCCGAGGTGATCACCACCGGCGATATTCAGGTTGCCGGGGACGGCGCGCCTTATGTGCTTATGTGTGAAAGCCAGACCACGGGCGGATATCCCAGAATAGGTACGGTCATCCCGTCTGATTTGCCGAAAGTCGCGCAAGCACCTGTTGGGACCGTGATTGAGTTTGAGTTCATTTCACATGATACGGCAATCGAGATTGAGAAACGCATCCGAAATGAGATCAAAACGCTCTCCTCTCGTGCGCAACCTTTGGTGCGAGATCCGCACGACATTCCCGACTTACTTGCCTATCAACTCATCAGTGGCACGGTGTCGGCAACCGCCGATCCATTTGCGTCTTAAAGGAGATATCGCATGACCCATGTAGATCTTAACGCCGATATGGGCGAGAGTTTCGGCCCTTGGAACATGGGCGATGACGCTTCCTTGCTGAAAACTGTGACCTCAGCAAACATCGCCTGCGGCGCGCACGCCGGTGACCCGGATGTGATGGCCACGACCATGCGTTTTGCGCTGGAAAACGGCGTCGGAATTGGCGCGCATCCTGGTTTTGCGGATTTGCAGGGGTTTGGTCGCCGACGGATGGATGTGCCGCGCGCAACATTACAAAACTCGATACGGTATCAGGTGGCAGCCTCGATCGGGATGGCCAAATCGCTGGGCGCAGAGGTACGTCACTTAAAGGTGCACGGCGCTTTGGCCAACATGGCCTCTGAAGACGAAGCACTCGCCACAGATCTTTATCAAGCTGCCCTTTCCGTGGCACCTGATTTGATCGTCATGGTGTTATGTGCCACGGCGCAGGAAGCGGCGGCGCGCAAACTTGGCTGCGCCTATGCTGGCGAGATTTTTGCGGATCGTGCCTATAACGATGATGCGACACTGGTGGATCGCAGTCTTCCCGGCGCCGTAATCCACGACCCGGAAATCGCTGGAAAACGCATGGTGGAGATGGTTCAGGCCGGTGCAATCATTACGGAAACCGGCAAGCGGATCGAAACCGATATCGATACAATTTGCCTGCATGGCGACACGCCAACGGCGGTGCAGATCGCAGTCTCTGTGCGCCACGCCCTTGAGACGTCAGGTATCAGCGTCCGTCAATTCGAGGGTCGGCGCGTTTGATCACACGCCGCGATCATTGATCCGACGTTTCCTGCTTTAGAAAGGCGATAAGGTCGTCGCGATCCTTGCGCTTGGTAATACGCTGCATGGGCATTTTAGACCCCGGGATGTAGTGATCAGGCCCCTGATCAAACAACAGGTCAATCGTTTCATCTGACCAGATGATCCCGGAGTCTTTGAGGGTGGAGGAGTATAGGTAGCCCTCTACCGTTCCTGCAGGACGCTCGAAAAGCCCGTACAAAGTTGGACCCGCACGACGTTTTCCGTCAGCACCCAACGTATGACAAATCGAGCATTTCCGCTGGAACTGCCGTTCTCCGTTGGACATTTCTTCAGGCGCTTTCAGGAAGCTGCGTTTGGTGTCGGACATCTGCGGTGACGCACCCAAATCCTTGATCGGCCAGCTATACATCGCGTCATCCAGACCTCCTGCATGAATGTTTTCTCCACTTTCGGAAAACGCCAATGCCCATATGGGACCAGACAGTGTTGCGCGAAAATCATTGGAAATACGCCAATCCACTGTGTCGATCAGCATGATGTACCCTTGCGCATCCCCAACAGCGATGCGTGCCGCTTGCGGATGGTACGCCATCGCAAGAATAGGGCGACGGTCGGCTGTGAAATCGCGCAAAGGCTCCCCCTCAGGCAGACTGGCAAGCCGTGTCGTGCCATCCACCGCCCCATAGGCAATCCAACTGTCATCCGCCCCAATTGTCAGCGTATTGATACCGAACCCATGATTGACGAGGCGCCGCAGCGGTGCACCGGTCATCGCATCCCACACACGGATGGTCCCATCTGCGGAAGCGCTATAGAGTCTTTGCCCATCCGCGGAAAATGCCACGTCATTCACGATGTTATCATGGCCGGTAATATTAATGACCGGCGTGTCATCCACGACGGACCAGATCCGCAGGGTTCTATCCCAGCTTGCAGACGCCACGCGGTTGCCATCCGGTGACATGGCAAGTCGGATGACTTTGGCTGTATGCGTGCCGAGCACTTGAGACTGACTCGTGGCCTCATTCCAAACACGCACGGTAAAATCATCACCAGCCGAAACCACACGCCCTTTTGTTGCCAACACAACCGCATTGACGGCTGCGGTATGCCCTTCAAGCCAGACCGGAACGCCATCGCGCCACAAGCCGACCGAATTGTCAAAACTGGCGGTCAATATCGTTCCATCTGATCCCGCCGAGATGCCTTTGATCGGACCGCCATGACCTTTCAAGGTAAAAAACTCCTGGGCTGTACTGCTCGGCGCCGCGCAGAGATTTAGACATAGCACCAACAGACCAAAAACAGGCAAAAGCCTGCCTTTCAAGACGCGTGCTATCCTGTCATTTAAATCGGCCATGTCATCCCCGATTTATCAGGGACCGCGCAGGTCGGGAAAGATCTTTTTTCTTGCATGTCTGAACTATCGCAAAAATGCCCTGTGTGGTCCATCGGCGTGCACTTGCCTGCATTTGATGCGCGATCTAACGCATGGTCAATTCAGAAATTTCTGCACCCGGTTGATGTATTTGGCCTGCATCAGACCGGCGCGGTTTAGATGCAGGCGGTGATGGTTGCCGCCGTTGGGTTTTGGATTCTCCTATCCGGTCTCTTATCTCGACCAATTTCGCCACCAGACGGCGGCCAATTTCGGCGCCGGCGCCATGTATCGAAACACTACGAAATCAGAAGCTTATCCTTGCCACCAGGATCGACTCGCCCATCGAAGGCTGTGCGCAATAATCCGCCAAAACGGACTTAAAGAAAGCGCGTGACACCACAATGCTTCTGCGGAGCGCGCTCGCCGCAACCTCGACTATGGCGAGGTTTCCTCGCCGATCAATGAGAGCGCTTGGCCCCAAGCAGACTTGCCCGGATGCCTGACACTCTGCGACGCAGGACCCCCTGTCATCGCTGGCGAGCAGATGATTCATTGCCTTTGGACTGCGTCCATCACTGAACCCAAATACCAGATCAAACAAATTGCTTTAAACCATATCCTGTTCGCACACTTGCACGCTCGGGCCGAATTTCGCCTTGATGAACAGCTGTTACTTCTTGAGACAAGCCAGCAAACAACAACTGGCTTTTTACGTGAGCTTTTTAGGACTGTGCTTTTCGCTTAGCTGCTTTTCGATACGACGCGGAATGAATTGTCCCGGCATCGTCCAGTTGGGTGTTTCACCGGCAAATTCTTCAAAAAAACCGATGGCAAGATTCACGTCCTCACGCACGTTTTCCCGAAAGGACCACCAGGCACGCAGATCACCCAGCTTCGGCGCTGTATCGGCGGTCAAAGAAAAATCCTGCTCGATCACTGAATCCCGCACCGCGAGGCAAAAAGAAACATACAAGTAACCTTCAGGCCAAAAAGTGGCCGGTTGATCGCGATCACTGTCCGTTTCACTGGCGGTAACAGGCGCATGACGCACCAATTCACGTAACATCAAACCGGCGGCAAATGTAACGTATTCCAAGCGGTGATCTTCGGCCTTGTACTTTTGCGTCTCGAACGAACGAAACCACGTACCAAACGCCTCTAGGAGCTTACCTTCATCAAGTGTCAGGGTTTGACCCGTTTCGAGCTCTACTTCGGCAAGAAATTCCCGGAAAGAACTGACGAACCATCGCGCGCGACGGATCGTCTTGCGCACCGGCATGTCACTTTCTTCCAAAACGTGGAGGGATTCTTTCACGTCAGATCCTTTCAGACACGTCCAACAGGATCGCATTCAACGCTTCGGGATCGTTCCATGCGTTTTGGCATGCTTCCAGAGATCCCGCGCCCAGCCAACCCGAAATACGTACCAGTTCCTCTTCGGATGTTTTGCCGTCCCCGGGTTCGGTCAACAACCAGAGGACCGCGCCAATACATGTACGCAGCGGCAACCCGGCCTCGGGGCCCTGTCCTGAGCCCAGCAATCCCGGGGCAACGCCAAAAGGTTCGCGACGGATCATCGCGTGCAGCAAAGCCGCCGCACGGAAGGGCTCGTTTTCCGCATCATGCCAGCACAGGGCGAGGATCGTTTCGCTGACCAGAAAATCGGACTCTTTTGCCTCTGCCAGCAAGATGGAAATGGCAAAACCCGCGCATGCTGCCATCTCGGTCGCAGACATATCCGCACCCTGCATGGCTGCTGCTGCCTCCGCGACAACTGATGTCTCAGGCGGTCCGGAAATGCCGGCGCCCTTTGGATCAAACGGCGTGATGTTTTCGACGGCGTGGCGTAACGGACCCGGCAAGGCTTCCAGCGCATGAGAGACCACCGAGGCCGCAGGCCCCGCATGCTGGCGCACGCCCCGCACGAGGTCGCGCAACGGGAGCGTCAAGGCGCGTGGATTGGGATAGGAACTGCTCATCATGGCAGGCCTTCTATTGGAGTCACGCCCCAGTATACGCCTTCAAGCCAGTGTTAGCCATGAAAGAAAGAGTTGTATCCAGATCAACGACTCCTGCCTGCGATCCCAGACCAGTCGCATTCTGCGCCGAACTGGCCTGACCCAAACGGATACAGTCCTCGGTTGATTTGTCCAAGTGCAGACCCGTTGCAAACCCCGCATTAAAGCAATCACCGCAGCCGCAAGTGCACACCACGTCGATTTCATAGGCCGGAATATCGATATTCACGCCACTCTGATCTCGATACATGGCTCCGTCGGCCCCCAATGTCAGGATGACAGCGCCAGTTCCCTGATCCAGCAGGAATTGCGCAATGTCGTCAAAATCCGTGAGCCCGGATAGCGCCATTGCCTCTTCTTCTGAGGGCATAAATACATCGGTATGCACCAAAAGCGGCTTGATCAGAGCCAGATCATCAGGCGTCGAGGCAAAGACATCCAAGGTTGTTTGACAGCCCCGCTTCTTCGCTTCCGCCAGGACCTCGACGGTGCGGCCTTTATCCATCGCATCCATCAATCCTACGCCGCCAACGTGCAGGATTCTAGTGTCCAACACGCGATCCAACTGCGCGTCATCCACGTAAAAACCCGCCGTCGCACCCAACTTGTGTAGCGCGGGACGCGCGCCGTCAGGCCGCGTGGTGACAATGCTGGACGAGGTGGAAAAATCCGGACAGCGCTGCATCATGTCCCGATCAACGCCGAAATCATCAAGCCGGCGCAACACCCAATCCCCCATCAGATCGTTCCCAACGCCGCCAACGGCCTGCACCTGCAACCCATGTTTCGCCGCCACAATAGCCGCCGATCCGGCAGCACCTGAAACAGCCAGCGCGAAGTCATCCACAAAGAAAGTATTTCCACCCGGCGGGATATCGTTCACCGGCCGGCACAGTGCATCAAATGTGTAAAACCCCATGGAGGTGTAATCGAATGTCATAGGATCCCCCGGATGTTCGGCTTAGTCAGCGATGCGCTGCCCCGTCTGTGCATCAAATAGAAAAATGCGCTCTTTATCGAACTTCACTGAAACAGAGGTGTCAAGTTTGGCGCGAAAGTCACGATCGGCTTTGACCTCGACACGTCTATCGCCCACCTCAATCGTCAGGTAGGTCAAATCGCCTGTAGGCTCCACGCCAAATACCGTTCCCTTGAGCTGTGGCTGAGCGCCACCAACGGTACAGTCTTCGGGGCGAAAACCAAGCACCACTTGTCCACTCTGCGCCGCAGACAGGCCCGTCACTTCGATCCCGGGCGCGGTAAACACACCCTCCTGAACCTGACCTTCAACAAGGTTCATCGGGGGCGAACCAATGAAACCCGCCACAAAGGTATTGGCAGGGTCATTGTAAATTTCATCAGGCGTGCCGATTTGCTGGATCGCACCCCCTTCCATGATCACGATGCGGTCCGCCAGGGTCATTGCCTCGATCTGATCATGGGTCACATAGACAGTTGTTACTTTTAACTGCCGCTGAATATGCTTGATCTGGACCCGCATCGCTTGACGCAACTTGGCGTCCAGATTGCTGAGCGGTTCGTCCATCAGGAACACCTGAGGCTGGCGCACGATGGCACGCGCGAGTGCAGCACGTTGGCGCTGCCCCCCGGATAAAGCGCCGGGTTTACGATCCAGATACTCTGTCAGTTCGGTCATTTCAGCCGCGCGCTGTACCAAGGCATCCTGTTCGGGCTTAGGCACCTGCCGCATACGCAAAGGAAAGCGGATGTTTTCATAGATCGTCATGTTGGGATAAAGCGCGTAGCCCTGAAACACCATCGCCACATCGCGGTCCCGGGCGTCAACGTCATTCATGACCTCACCGTCCATGATCACATCGCCCTCGCTTGGCTCCTCAAGGCCGGCAATCATCCGCATTGTCGTGGTTTTGCCGCATCCGGACGGTCCAAGAAAAACAACAAATTCCTCATCCGCGATATCGATGTTCACATCGCGCACGCCCCAGACGTTGCCCCATCGCTTCTGGATGCCGGTAAGCTCAATGCGTGCCATTTTTATCCCTTCACCGCGCCCATCGTCAGACCACGTGACAGATGTTTCTGGATCAACACGACCACGATAAACACCGGCACGAAGGCCAGAAAGGCGACCAGTGCAATTGCGTTGTAAATAAGCCCGTCCGAGCCGCCGGTAAAATTCGCCAGCGCCACCGACATTGTATAAGCATTGGGTGTCGAAGCGATCAGCAGCGTGAACAAAAATTCGTTGATGGCAAAGATCATCGCGATGACGCTTGCCGTGATGATGCCGGGCAGTATGGCGGGGATGATGATTTCCCACAGGATGCGCAGATCACCCGCGCCATCCGTTTTGGCGGCATCTTCCAGTTCTTTGGGGATGTCCATCATGTAAGACCGGATGATCCACGTCACAAATGACAGATTAATCGCCGCGTAGATCAGCATTAAGGCCCAGACCGTGTCCAGCAATCCCATGTTACGAAACAGGAAGAAAATCGGGATCGCAACAATCGCGGGCGCCATCATCCGGGTAGATAGAATGTAAAACCCGATGTCATCGCGCCCCCGGTAGGTATAGCGCGAGAGCGAATAGGCCGCCGGGATCGCCAGCACCAGATCAATCAATACGGACCCGATGATGGCCAGCACCGAATTGCGCAGGTATTTGGCCATGGGCCAGTCTTCCCAGATCATATGCCAGGCATCGAGGCTAAATGTGGGCCAATAGATCGGCTGAGTGGTGATGATCTCGGTCCGTGGGCGGAAGCCGATGGACAGGAACCACAGCACTGGCATCAGACAGAACAACGCCCATGCTCCGAGGATCGCATACCGGAGTGTGAGGCTTTCGCCGCGGGATTTTCTGCGCACCGATGCCATAGTTATACCTTCGCCGACACAAAGGCGCGTTTGACCACAAACTGCGCGATGATGATGGTCAGGATCAGCATGATCACTGAAGCAGAAGACGCATAGCCGAAGTCAAAGAACTTAAAGCCTGTACGGTAGATGAAATAGCTGATTGTTTCTGTGCCAAAGGCCGGCCCCCCTTTGGTGATGACAAACACGTTAGTGAACATCGTGGTGATGTCGATGCCGCGCAGGATCAGGGCGACGGCAATCACCGGTTTCATCATCGGCAAGGAGATGTTCCAGAAGATCTGATACCATGAGGCGCCATCCAGACGCGCAGCCTCTTCGACCTCTTCGTCCTGACCCTGAAGGGCAGCCACAAAAATTATGAATAGAAACGGGGTCCATTGCCAGACATCCGCGAGGATCAGAATGGACCGGCTCATCCAGATGGAAGATTGAAAAGCGATGTTGCCGTCGATCAACCCCAGCCGGATCGAGATATCAGCAAAAACGCGAGCATCCAGAAAGAACAGTTTGTAGATGAACGCCACGGCGGAGGGCATGAACAGCATCGGGATCAGAAAGATGATCCGCCAGCCTTTGACCCATGGATCGCGGTAGGCATAAAACGCGATTGCCAGAGCGATCAGACATTGCAGCGTCAGGGAAATCGACCCGATCACAAAGGTATTCCAGAGCGCACCCCAGAATTGATAGTCGTTGAACAGACGCGCGTAATTGGCAAAACCAACCGGCTGCCATGGTCCGAACTTGACCGCATAAAAACTCTGAACAATGGCATAGATGCCAGGATAGAGCGTAATCAGCAGCAGATAAATGACTGCCGGGGCCACCAAAAGATACGGGAACCATGCCTTTAGACGCTTGCTGCGTCTTTTGAATGTCTTCTGTGTCGGCCTTGCCGGGGCGGTTTGATCCGCCCCGGTGCCCGACAGGTTTGAAGTGCCCATATTGAGGTACAGCCCGTCTTAAGGTCGTGGATCGTTTAGAACGGCAAATCCTTGCCTTCACCCACATAAAGACCCGGCGCTGCCGCGGCATAATCCACCGGATCATTGCCTTGGTAGAACCCGTTGCTGGACATGATCTGCTTGACTGCAGCGGCCGCATTATCGAGCGCCTCCTTCGGCGTGATCTGCCCCACAACAGCGCGGTTGATCTCATTGCCGATGGCCTGCTCAATCGGGAAAGCGCCAGGCAGGCGCGGCGAACACCACGCGTGTTCAAGGCTGTCGGCCCAGACTTTCGCAGGCTGTGAGACTTCTTGCAGGTTGGTGTTGGTCAGGACGGATTTGTAACCCGGAGCCACACCATTTGCATTGGCCTCGTTCATCGCCATGATCGACCCGGTGGTCAGGAAGGCCAGCATCAGGAATGCACCTTCTGGGTTCTGCGCACTGGCCGCGACACAGGATGTCGAGCCCGCGATATTTGGCGGTGCAAAACGACCCCCATCGATGCGTGGTTCGTAAATGGTGACGAAATCATCGACGATCTGGCTTTGATCCGGCCGCATCGCCTGCGTCCCTGAATCCTGCCAGCTGATGTTGGTGGCGACCTGCCCGCCCAACCAAGCCGCGCGATTTTCCGGCCAACCGGCACCCGCGTGACCTTCATTGGCGTTTTTGGTCAGCGCCATGATGATCTCCAGCCCCTTCATGCCTGCGTCACCGTTAAAGATCGGCTCCCAGTTTTCATCAAACAGCATCATGCCGGCCTGAGCGGCAATATGCTCCCACGTATAGGTCGACCAGAAGCCGGGTGCTGCCATCATGCCAACACCGGATACGCCAGGTTCGATCTTGTTCAACTCGCCAGATACACGGATCAATTCATCATAGGTCGGGATCGAAGTGACTTTATCAACAGAGCCCCCCAACAGGGTTTCCATGTAACCTTTGCGTACATGCACCATCTGAATGTCGCAATCGAACGGAATGCCATACATCTTACCATTAAAGAAGCCGTAATTCAGACGATAGGTGTCATAGAAGTCATCCAGCGGCAGACCCCATTTGTCAGCATAATCATCAAGGCTGGCGAGGAAACCCGGTGCCGCGAAGTCGCCTAACCACGGGGAGAAGAACTGCAACGCGTCAAAGGAGGCATTGCCGGAAATGAACTCGGCAAGCGCCTTGTCATAAAAGCTGTCATCCGGGATCGGGACCAATTCAACCGTGATGCCCGAGAGTTTTTCAAACGGCACCAGACCCTCGGCAGCCGATTCCGCATCCGCCGCGCCAATGGCGAAACGCACAGTCGTGCCCGCCAGTTCGGAGCGCACGGCTTCCCAATCTACGGTGCGGATCCAGTCTTTATTGCTGTCCCAGATCGGCTTGTCGTCGGACATGCCATAAAGGTCGCGGTAGTCCTGCCGCACGTATTTATTGATCGAAATATCATCCAGAACGCTTTGTGGATCGGGCAGATGCCCATCAGCAAGCGCTGCGCTGCCAAAGCTCAGACCACCTGCGGCAAAGCCCGCAGCGGATGAGCTTTTCAGGAAAGAGCGCCGTGATAGGTGATTGCTATTCGTCATTTTTGTTGTCCTCCCAATTGGTCTGTCGTGCCGTTACCATCCAGCCAGTGAAACAGCCCGGCATCAACCCCGATCCTCCCGATCCGGGCCTGAACATATGAATGCCCTTGTTAACGATTGTTCATTTTACCAATCCGGTCAACTCCTATTTTAATTATGACTGAACATTTGAATTGACAATAGAACCAAAGTTCATGCTATTGAAAGAACACCTCTTGCGCAGAAGGATCGTGCCTCATGGCCTCCAACATCTCCCTCACAGGTCTCGCCAAAGATCTTTCCGAACGGGCAGCCTCTGGTAAACCAGTACGCATTGGCCTGATTGGGTCAGGCGAGATGGGTACGGATATTGTGACCCGCGCCGCAATGATGGACGGTGTCGAGGTCGCTGCGATTTCGGAAATCAACCCGAGCGCCGCCCACAAGGCCGTGGAGATTGCCCGCAGCACAGATGGCTTTAGCGCGGATGCAAATTCGGCGGACAGCCTCAATACGGTGATAGAAAGCGGCAAGACAGCGATTGCGAATAACGCAGACGCCATTCTCGAATCCGGACTAATTGACGTTGTGATTGATGCAACCGGCATCCCGGCGGTCGGGGCTGAAATCGGCCTCAAGGCGATGGAACGGGGCAAGCACCTCGTCATGATGAACGTCGAGGCGGACGTGACAATTGGGGCCTACTTGCGCCGCGAAGCGGATCGCCTTGGCGTGGTGTACTCGCTTGGGGCCGGCGATGAGCCGTCTTCGTGCATGGAACTGATCGAATTCGTCTCCGCCATGGGGCACAAGATCGTCTGTGCAGGCAAGGGCAAGAACAATCCCTTGAACATCGACGCCCTGCCAGAGGCTTATATGGAAGAAGCTGCGCGGCGTCACATGAACCCGCGTCTGCTGGTCGAATTCGTTGATGGTTCCAAAACCGCCGTAGAAATGTGCGCAATCGCCAATGCAACGGGCCTGATCCCGGATTGCGATGGCATGCATGGTCCTGCTGCCGGACCCAAAGAGCTTGCCAAAACTCTGATCCCCAAGAAAGACGGCGGCTTACTCGACGGGATTGGGCGGGTGGACTATTCCATCGGCAAAGGCGTCTCACCCGGCGTTTTTGTGGTGATTGAGGCCGAACATCCCCGCATTCGCGAACGCTTGAAAGATCTGAAAATGGGGGATGGCCCTTATTTCGAATTCATCCGCCCCTATCACCTGACGTCTCTAGAGGTACCGCTGACCTGCGCACGTGCTGTTCTTTATGGTAAGGCCGACATGGTCCCAATGGACCAGCCTGTTGCTGAAGTTGCAGCCGTTGCCAAACGCGATCTTAAACCCGGCGAAACATTGGATCAGATCGGCGAATACACCTATCGCGCCTGGGCGATGGAAACGTCACGCGCACGGATCGCGCGGGCCCTGCCGGCAGGTTTGCTGACGGGCGCTACAACCACCGCCGCAATCGCAAAGGGTGAATTGATCACCGCTCATAACACCACTCTGCCTGATGCCCGCATCGTGGATCTGCGCCGTCGTCAGGACGAGATGCTTTATGGTAAGGACGCGGCGAATGTCTGAGCCCAAGAATACGCCCTATGCCATCCGCACCTATGACGCGGATAAGTTGAAGGGTGCGCTGCGCAAGATGTTCTTGATCCGGAAATTCGAGGAAGGTGCTGAGGACAGTTACACGCGTGGTCTGATCCACGGGACGATGCATTTATCCATCGGACAAGAGGCCTCGGCTGTAGCGTCCTGCATGTCGCTGAGCGATGAGGACAAGATCACCTCTACCCATCGAGGCCACGGCCATTGCGTGGCAAAAGGTGCGGACTTGGGCCGCATGTTTGCCGAATTTTTCGGAAAAGAAGACGGCTATTGCCGAGGTCGCGGCGGCTCGATGCACATCGCGGATGTGGAAAAGGGCAACCTTGGAGCCAATGGCATTGTCGGAGGTGGGTTGCCCATCGCCGTAGGCGCGGCGCTTTCAGCCAAACGCCTTGGTACCGGTGCTGTGACGGTCTGCTTTTTTGGTGACGGGGCCAATAATGAGGGTGCCTTCCATGAAGCTTTGAACATGGCTGCGGTGTGGAAACTGCCCGTGGTATTCGTTTGTGAGAACAACCGGTATGGCATGTCGACATCGACGGAACGCTCAACAGCCGTGAAAAACATTGCAGACCGTGCGTCGGCTTACAACATGCCCGGCGTAACCGTGGACGGAAACGATTTTTCAGCCGTGAGCGAAGCGGTTGATACCGCAGTTGCGCGCGCGCGCGCGGGTCAAGGACCAAGCCTTGTTGAAAACCTGACATACCGTTGGCGCGGCCATTCAAAATCGGACCGCAACCGGTATCGCACCAAAAAAGAGATCGCCGATTGGATGGCACGGGATCCCATAAAGCAGATGTCCAATCTGCTGGTGACGCATAAAATCATGTCAGAAGAGGACATCGCGTCTTTGGAAACGGAAACCGAACGGGTCATTGAGGACGCGATCGCTTTTGCCAATGCGAGCCCTTCGCCCGCCGCGAGTGATGCGACACGCTTTGTCTATACCGATGAGGCCGCTGCGTGAACATGCACGCCAAGCCCGGTTTGCGCGAGCTATCTTATGCGGAAGCGATCCGCGAAGCGATGGATATTGCCCTCGGGCGCGATGAGCGCGTCATTTTGATGGGCGAGGACATCGGTGTTTATGGCGGCGCGTTTCAGGTCACAGGCGACCTGGTCGAAAAATACGGCACGGGCCGCGTGATGGACACGCCAATTTCCGAGCTTGGTGGCGCGGGCGTTGCCGTTGGCGCGGCGATGACCGGCTTGCGCCCGATTTTTGAGTTTCAGTTTTCGGATTTCGCCACGCTTGCGATGGAGCAGATCGTCAATCAGGCCGCCAAGATCCGCTTTATGCTGGGCGGTGCGGTCTCTGTCCCGCTTGTGATGCGGTTCCCCGCAGGTTCCGGCACCGGGGCTGCGGCACAGCACAGCCAAAGCATCGAAGCGTGGCTGGGTCATGTGCCCGGTCTGAAGGTCATCCAACCCTCAACCCCAGAAGACGCCAAAGGCATGTTGCTCGCAGCGCTTGAAGACCCAGATCCTGTGATGATCTTTGAGCACAAAATTCTCTACAAGATGAAAGGGCATGTGCCGGAAGGGCATTATACAACCCCCATTGGCAAGGCCTCTGTGCGTCGCGAGGGTCGCGATCTGAGCATCGTCGCGACGTCCCTGATGGTGCACAAAGCGCTCGCAGCCGCAGATGATTTGGCTAAAGACGGGATAGATGCCGAAGTGATAGACTTGCGCACAATTCGCCCGATGGATCGTGAAACGGTGCTGGCCTCCGTGCGCAAAACCGGGCGGTTGATTTGCGTCTATGAAGGCGTAAAAACCCTTGGCGTGGGCGCCGAGGTTTCTGCAATGGTCGCTGAAAGCGATGCTTTTGACTATCTGGATGCACCTATCATCCGGTTGGGAGGTGCGGAAAGCCCGATCCCCTATAACCCTGAGCTGGAAAAAGCCGCCGTCCCGCAAATCCCGGATGTTCTTGAGGCCGCAAGGGCGTTGGTTCAAGGCCGCCTCTGATGCCCATCGAAGTGATCATGCCCAAGGTCGACATGGACATGGCCAGCGGTGTCATCAGCGCATGGCACGTTGAGATTGGGGCAACCGTCGCCAAGGGGGATCCCTTGTTTGATATTGAAACCGATAAAGCCGCGATGGAAGTCGAGGCGCAAAGTGATGGAATTCTCCATCATCCCATTGCTGAGGGCACCGAAGTCGCGATTGGCCAACCGGTTGCATGGCTGTACGCGGCGGATGAAGTCGTTGGCGATGCGCCCGAAGGTGAAAGGGCGGCCTCGGCCCCTGCTGCGCAAGACACGTCCGATAATGCGTTTGCGGAAGCGGATCAGGTTGCAGCATCTGCAGTTCCATTGACGGACAAAATCCGTGCCACGCCCCGCGCGCGATCGCTTGCCCGCGAGGCCGGTTTGGACATCACAACCCTCACAGGGTCCGGTCCCCGCAATCGCATCCAAGCCGAAGACGTGCCAAGCAAGCTCCATGTTAACCCATCATTGCCTGCGTCTTTTGTACCCGAAAACGGGCCTCTTTCAGTGACACATAAGAAAGGCAGCGGCGGAACACCCATTGTCCTGATCCATGGCTTTGCCAGCGATTCCAAATCTTGGGCGCCGCTGGAACATTATCTGGCAGATTGTCCCTTGATCCGCATCGACCTGCCTTGCCACGGCAAGTCCCCCAACCTGCGGATCACCGGTTTCGCTGATCTTGTAACAGTAGTGCGCCAGACTTTTGACGATCTGCATTTGGAGGCTGCGCAACTCATCGGCCATAGCCTTGGCGGCGCTGTTGCATTGGCGCTTGCGGATACGAGAGCTCGCAAGATCAAGTCACTAAATCTGATCGCTCCCGGTGGGCTTGGTCCAGACATTAACACGGCATCGCTCAACGGGATCACAAATGCCACGCGTGTGGAAAGCCTTACACCGTGGCTGAAAATGCTTGTCCATGACGAGGCTCTGATCACCGAAGGCTACGCTCGCGCCGTAATGGCAACTCGGATCAACGCAAACATGCGTGCCGCGCAAATGGCCCTCGCTGACGCCGTTTTTCCGGATGGCACACAAGCATTTGATCTCCGCGCTGCCTTGCAAAGGGTTGAAATGCCGACCCGTGTGATCTGGGGGCGTCAGGACAGAATAATTAAATGGCAACATGCTCTTAACGCTCCCGGCGATGTCGCGTTGCATCTTTTTGATGCCACAGGTCATATGCCTCAGATTGAACATACAGATGAGATTGGGAAGCTGCTGAAATCAGCGCTATAGTGGCGCAACCAGAATGACCCGCGCAGGAGCCACATATGCCCGATGATCTGAAAAAAACCGTCGAGCTGCACCGAGACCGGACGTTAAACGATCCGCACAGCCAGATGCGTATTCGAGCTGCATGGCTCTATTATGTTGAGGGAAACACACAATCTGACGTCGCGAAAAAGCTGGGTGTGAACCGCATCATGATCACCCGGTTACTGTCAGAGGCCAAGAAGCGAGGCGAGGTGGTCATACAGATCAAATCCAAGCTCACCTCTTTGGTACAAGCGCAAACAGAACTCGAAGAAAAATATGGTCTGCGCAAAGCCATTCTTGCACCTCACGCGGATGCTTCTGCCGATCCGACTCGTGTGATCGCCGCCGCAGCGGGCGAATACGTCTCAGGCCTTATGCATCACAATATCACTGTTGGGGTGGGGTGGGGTCGCACCTTGCATTCCATGCTGCCCTATATTGAAGGTCAGACACTCAAAGGCGCGCGCATCGTGTCGTTACTCGGGGGGATCGCTCAGGCCCGCCGCTTTAACCCTGCGGAATTTGCATGGCAATTTGCAGAGCTTTTCGACGCCGAAGGGTTCCTTGTCCCTGCCCCCGCCATCGTCGATTCCCCGCAAACCAAACATGCGTTGCTGGAACACTGCGGGTTGGATCGGATCATTTCCATGGCGGATGCTTGTGACGTGGCCCTATTGTCCTGCGGCGGCATAACGACCCTGACAACTTCGTATCGCGCCGGGCATGTGTCCGAAGCAGAGCGGACATCCCTCATTGAAGCAGGCGCGGTGGGGGATCTACTCTACAACTTTCTCGACCGGGACGGCGTGCCGCTGGACCATCCCGTCAACACACGCAACATATCTGCATCTGTGGATCACCTTGCGCGGCTCCCGAACAAGGTCCTCATTTCAGGTGGGTCAGAAAAAGTTGAGATTATCCGAGCCACTTTAAAAGCCATTATGCCCGGCACGCTGATCACCGACGAGGTTACGGGCGCGCAATTGCTCAGTGATACCGTTTAGATGTCTATTTCTGAGTGCTGTGCCAACTCAGGCGGAACCAGTCAGTGCACGCGTTGCGCAATTTGGCCTCTGACCTTTGCATTGGATGGAACATTTGGTTAGCTGCGCTCAGGTCGGGGGGGTCTTTCATAACTGCACATCCAAGGCCGATACCATATCAGCGCCTCTTTGTTGATGCGTTGATATTTTGGGTAAATGCGCTGTGCGACTGCCAAATTCATAAGATAATTGCGAGCGTCAACCAAGTAGACATTCACGAACGCAACGCCTCTGCTCCCTCCACGTTGAACCACAGTCCTGCGAGCGCAAAACACAAAGAACCAGCATCGATCTGGTCTTGCACCTCGTGGTTTTTGCGGAAAAGGAGAGGTTTTATCCAGTCTACGGCAGTTTTGGCCGGTCGGAGTGCGCATCCGTTGGCCACTTGCATTGTAAGGTCGAGGTCATCACATCATATCCAGGCCGCCGTCAGATTTGAAACTGACGCACGTCGCGCAGACACCTGAGAGTATTCTGCGCGCGCATACACGAAAACCGAAGGCTTGAATCGAAAAAGCTCAGGAATTCTCTTCAGGCTTCTGTGACGGCCTTGTTCCGAACAACCGCACCACCGTTGGTTTGGCTCATCAATCTCACCCGAATGGCTTTCAGTAGCCAGAATATCAGGCTTCTGAGCAGAGCACTGGTGTTCTCATGCGTGGATCTGTTGTCGGCATGAAACGATCCCTGATCACTGTGAAACATCCTCGGGACGCGCGCTTGCGGTCCTTGTGCAAATTCAAAAACCCCACGCTCTAAAAACCGGAAAAGACTTGCACCAGTAGCAGCAATCATAGAGGACTTTGTGGTTCGCCTGCCAATGTGAGGGCCGGTGCATTCGCTATCAATCTTGATCGCTCACGCGAGGCTGCTTTTGAATTTCCCCGCCCGGGAACAGCGTGAGCAAATCACGATGATTTAGTGTTTGAGTGAAACACATGTTGAAGCAACTGGAGAGCAAACCAGCAAGTGCCTTTGAAGATTTTCCTTTCCCGCTCGGTGTTACCAATATTGAGTCTGGCCGTACTTGTTTTATCCTGTGTATCGGCTTTCATCGGCTTGGAGGCTTCCAGCCTGTGGGTTGACGAATTGTTTTCCACCTACTTCGCCGACACAGCTTTGCCGGATTTGGAAGCAGTGTTTTCGCGGGCAACGGAAGATACGAATCCGCCAGGCTATTACCTTCTTCTTTGGGAAAGCCTGCGCCTAACAGGTATGTCATTCGTTCCGGGCGGCCGGGGACTTTCGGCGTTACTGGCCATCCTCGCGATCCTCGCACTTGTTCTGGCACCAACCAAAGGGATCGGTTTCACGCCGCGGCTTTTGGCAGCCGTCTTCGTGGTGGCAACTCCGATCTGGTTCTTTAACAGTCAAAACATAAGGGCTTACGCGCTGATCTTCCTGCTTGCCGTTGGTATGGCTGCAAGCGCCCTTCGCACAATGGATGGTCTTCTCGTAGGGCGCGCGCCTGTTGGTCCACTGGCACTGTTGGCAGTCCTGTCGCTCGCGGCCAGTCTGAGCCAATACTATGCGATTTTGCTCGCTGGCGGACTGTTCACTGTTTTGTTGTTTTTCTGCCGCTCGGTGACAGCGCTGACTGGGGTCGCACTATCTGGTTTACTCGTTCTTGTCCCATTTCTGGCTTTCATGACTTGGCATCAGGAAAGAATTATTCCTGAGATCGGCGACATGTGGTTTGCAACCGATCTGAGTTTCGAGTGGATCTTATCGAACTCCATCTTTGGGCTGAAACAATTGGTCGGGACGCAATTCTCACTCCTGATATTGGGTGTTCTGATCGCGCTGGCTGTCTGGGCGCTTTTTGCACAGGGCCCACGAAAGTTTTTCTCCGTACTGACCCGTGATCGTATTGGGGCCGCGCTTGCACTGCTCATGGGCAGTTTTCTAGTTGCCTACCTTTATGCAATTGCGGTGACCTTCGCATTCACGCCGATCTTTGCTGCCCGGCTATTTGATGTCTTGGCGCCCATGGCTTGGGTTGCGCTCGCATATGGGGCGCATGCTGTGCTTGGGCTGATGGACACCCCGGTTCGCAACGTCGTCGCGACGGCCTCGCTGTCATGCGTTGTGTTACTGGCAGGAACCAAAATGTTGGACCGTGGACAAGACGCCATGCAACCATGGCGCCACTCGGCTGAGGCAGTAGCCGCAAAAGATGGGTGCATCGGTTCAACCCTGCCCGTGGTGTGGTTCGAACAACCCCTTTTTAAAGAAAACAATCCAGAAAGGTTCTACGGTTTTTACTTGCCGCCGGATCAAGACCGCAAATGGTTACCGCTCAGTCGTCATGACCTTCAAACCGATCTCGGCAGCGAGAAAATGAGAGCGGTTGTGCAGAACACAGCGTCGGGACTGCGTGAGTGCACCCTACTTTTGTGGTCAGTCCATATGCAAATTGATGATCTGGGTGCCGTCACTGAAGCACTTGCAGCACATATGGGTCAGGATGTGATGTCATCAGGTATAGACATAGAGATTGTTCGGCCCAGACATTCCGTATCTTCTGGCTATCTTTTTGTTCTGCAACCGTCATCGACCGCAAATCTGCCTTAGTGCGGACTTGGCAACCGGGGCCAACGAGCCAACGAGCCAACGAGCCAACGAGCCAACGACTAATTCGCCAGTACGATGGAAATCACCAAACCAAAATGGCGCTGCAACTACTGTCCCGCTTTGACTGTCAGCAGAGAAATGACCGTCGGCGTTGTGAAAGTTGCGTATCGCAATGCTGATCAATCAATTCGCGGTCTGCCCCGTCGGGATAAAACCATCCGTCTTGTATAACTGATCGATGACCAGTGTATTTGTCGTCGCATCTAAATGTACGGCATCCGCGATCTGACACTGGCAATTCTTAACGTTTTACCCGCAACCAATGCTTTGCCGGCCCACGCTTGATGAACTGTCCTCATATGCCTGATAAGGCTAAAACGTTGGAATACCAGATCAATCGGCCTGTGCCCGTCGCCAAGCAGGCGGATGATGTTCAATCACGTCGGAAAACACCCGGTCAAGACAGTCCCACATCGCTCCGCTTGAAGGACGTGCCACGTTCCTCTTCATTCTTGCGAGAATGAGGTAGTAGCGGAAGTGGGATCTGAGTGGTGCGCGAAATTTGGGCTGACCCGGATCAATTTCCCAGGGGTGAGAATAAAAAATGGGTCGCAAATCGGCTCCGGCGGCTCGGTTTAATCCACGAAAAGAACGGGGATAGGGCAAAAGCCGGAACCACCCACTACACGAGACAGGCAGTCTCGTGCTTGCCGCACGGATCGTGGTCATGGGATTCTCAACAACAATTGAAGACATCGAAAACGGAAACTGTAGCGCATCCGGCTGGCCGCACTGATCATGTCGGATCGAATTAATGCCCGATCTAAAGACAAGGCCGGTCTCTGCCAAAACTTCGCAAGCCCACCAGATTGTTTGATTGAGCGCGAAATTGGCGGCGCAGTATCCGTTGATCTGCGCTTAAGGCACTTGTTCAAGCGCGGCCTTCGCGCGGGACACATCGGTTTTAAACTCCTTTGGCGGCTGATCACTCAAACGATGATGCGCCCATCCATGACTGGCCAGTTCGTGCCCTGTGCTGAAAATTCGGCAAATAAGGTCAGGATGTTGCTCAACCACTGTGCCGAGAACAAAAAAGGTCGCTGTGACCGAATGCTGGTTAAACATATCTAGATTGCGTGACGTTGTAGCCAGAACGCGACGTTGCTTGTTGACCCATTCCGCGCTCAGCGTGGCAGCGTGATGGGCTTCCTCCAAATCCACAGTCATCGCGCCGGTCCATGAAACCTTATGTGCATGTGTCACCGACCTCATGCCGCGTCATACCCCCGTGAGCGCCCGTCCACGGCCCGAGTTTAACTGGTCTGCGAATAGGAATGTCTTCGTCTAAACATCAAGAGTTTTTATCGCTGTCCAAAGATCACATTCTAAAGACAACACGGCATTGCTTCAGAGCCAGCAGCACAGGCTGTTCCAGCAGTTTCGTCACGCTCGTTACGTCAAGGTTTGAGGCGCAATGCCGCCGCAAAGCTTAGACATTTACCCGACTGAGCACTGAGAGCAGTTGCACCATCCCTATCGCGCGCCTTCGGCAAAAAAAGATAACGCGCATCGTCTGAAAGATGATCTGTACCGATAGCAAGGATCCGCGGTTGTGAATGCAATAGAGATCATAGCCGACCTTTTCAGCGGCACCTTCAAGGACTGCACCATAGGGAAAATTGACTTGCGCCTAACCAGTAAAACCGGAACGCACGCAATAACGATGATCCTAAAGTGGAATTTTTTGCCGCAGATCCGCAACAAAATCTGGTCGCTCGGGGCGCGAACCAATCTGTGACATTTCGCCACGAATGACATTGAAAAATTGCCGCAGTTCTTCCAGCGGTCCGCTATACTCGGCCTGAATCGCGCAAACAACATCAATTAGTACATTGCAGAACGGTTGTTATTTGATTTCTGCAGCTTGGCTCAAATTCTCATCCGCGTCCGTCGACCGATCAATGCCACAGATACTCAGTTCTTCTTCTTCGCCGCTGTGTTTGCCAATTGGGATATTATTGATGCGAAAAAGAATACTCAGGTTGGAAGACATCTGCGCATCAAATCGCCCTGTATAAAGACTTTCGATCGTCCCATCTTCGAACATACTATAGAGCGCGCATGAAAACTTTTCATGAAACCCTTCAATTTCTGAAGAAATTACAAAGGCGTACGGCTCATAGGTGTACTCTTCGGGATCCGCAAACTCGACGGGACATTCTAAACCAGTCTTGTCGCGATGCTCACCAATAGATGCACGCAGAATGTCCAGATCGCCATAGTATCTGTCCAGCTTACCCTGACAGAACGCTTCGGCTGCATCCCGATGCGAAGAGAAGGTGCAGGCGATCGGCTCCACGAAGTCCGCTTCAAAAGTCACCACTTTCTCGCTGATTGTGGAGCCTGAAACGTAGCCCAGGACCTGTACGCTTGTAATCGTTTGGGGCGCCGGATCTTCCGTGGGTTCAGGACGTTTGTACCGGAACTGAATGAGGTTGCGCCAGCTTTTTGCTTCCTCATCTTCGGCGATTTCTGTGTTTGGGGGTTGCTTACCATCAAGCCCATCTGCAGGCTTCGTTGCTTTCGCTGCCGTCGCCTTGATTGCTGCTTTGTCTTTTGCCTCACTAAAGAGGGTCTCACAGGTCAGCGCTGTCGTTCCGTCGGGCCGATGATCACCCAATCGCTTTTGAGAATCGACGGTCATACTGGCCCCGGGCATAACGTACCCACCGTTCGCAACGAAAATAATCTGTGAAAATCCGAGGAGTTTTGCCTCTCCGGTATCGGCGAAGTTTTTCATACGGGCAAGGGTGATTGTTGTCGGATCACACAAGACATCATACCCACCGTCACCGGTATTCAAGAAGACATCGCGCATAATCGCATTCACCGCTTTTTCTGTGAACTGGTATCCGGCACGGGTCACGGCCTCAGTGCAAATATCGTAAAAATAGCCGACATATGCACCCGAATTGGTGTCGATGGAAACAAAGGGAGGGGTATCAACGCGGACGCCAATACTGACCTGATCCTTTGCAAAGGAGGGTGTGAAAGGCATCAGCATCGCAAAGGCCACAATGAGAACATGAATGGACTTTTGCATCACTATTCCGCCGGTTCAGCCGCAAAAGAGCGCCGCCGACGCCCATCTATCGGCCATTGGTTCAACAACACTTCCGAGATTACGTAAATCACCACGAAACCGATCAACCAGGAATATAGTGTTGAATAAAAAATGAGCCCGTAGTCGATGGCGTCCAGGCCGGGTCGCGGCGGGTTGGCCACCCGCGCGGAAACGATGCCAAAAAATGTGCGAGAGAACGCACCGATGAGTGCCGTTCCTGCAGCAGCGCGAAGTGCCCAGCGCAAGCTTGCCCGCCACGTGGGTCGCCCGGACAGGGAGGCCAATCCGGCTGAGTGCCCGTCAAGCAGGAAGATCACAAACAACGCCAACACCGAACCGCGCAAAATGACAAACACCTGGCTCTCGAATGCGGTGCGAACGGCAACCCAGTCGTTATTGGCAATCCCGTTCGTGATCGCCACGTTCCAAAGATTGATCGCGACGACCAGGAACATTGCGAAAGCCCATGACGCAAAAAGAGCGAGTGCAATTTGCGGAAAGGACGACGTCCAATGCCCGCGGCACACATTCATCCAATGACCCGACTGCCGACCTGCATCCCGAAGCGCGAGCGCTATAAGCATTGGGACACAGAACCCGTTCAAAGCGTCAATTGAATAGCGGATCATGCGTTGATAAACGCTGCCACTATCGCCAAACCGCATCAATTCTTGCTCAAAAATACCAAGTCCCTGGCTCCAAGCCAGGGTAACGACCATCACAAGAAAGAGCGACCACAGTAAAGTCATAGTGGTGAACGAGGGCAGCCTTTCGTGTGCTGATTTGCCTACAATATCCTGCAGAAAAGTCATCAGCCTGTCGCGCGCAATGTCTTGTTGCGCAAAGATCTCGCGCATTTTGCCTTCGCTCGTCTTTGATCCGGAGTCTTCAATGGCGGCCTTGTCGTTCCCAGAGACAGCAAGGCTGGTATGAAGTTCTTCAGCCGTTTCACGCGGGATCAGTTCGTGCTCCACGTAAAGCGCAAGTAAGATACAGAGATCTTCGGCAAGCGCGTCTGCGTCCGACGCCATCCGTTCCCAAGTACCACGTTTTACTTCGGTTATCCCTGGATCATCTTCTGGCTGAACTTTTTCTTCTTCCGATTTCTGCTCGCTCCGTCCGGGCGTAAACTCTGTTCGCTCATCCAACTCCAAGATAAGGACATCCTTGCGCGAGCGCAGTTCCTGCTCCAGCAATTCGAAGCGTTCGCGCGCTTCGATATTTTCCAGTTTTACCCGCCGATCCAGAATCCACGATGAAACCGCAAAAATTAGGTCGAGGTTTGTGCTGAAATCTTCCGGGGCGGTGAGTTGACCCGCCGCAGATGTGCGATAATGCTCGCGTCGGTCCCAGTCGCCTTTCGGGATCAGCAGGCTTTCGTCATTCTTTCTTGACAAGTTGATCGCGCTGCGACGCAGGTCGTCGGTTGCACTCAGTACACGCGTCGGAATACCAGCAAGACGGTGTGCCGTAACGCGCATGGAGTCCTCAGCGCGCTTCAGGAATGGAACCGTTGGGGCCGCCCCTACCAAAGCGAGCGCCACACCCAAAGACACCGAGGCAGGGATGGCGAAAGTTCCGTCCTCGTTTTCACCTGAAGGCAAGTCGGTTGCGCCCACAATACTTGGATCGATGTTGAGCGCGGGCAGGACTTGCGCATAGACGCACAACATAAGATAGGCAATCAAAAGTGCCAGCGTGTAAAAGAACCATGCCTGCACGACGACACGCCGCGCCCGCAGCTTGTCTGGCGAAAGTAGCGATACAAGCCGTTCAAGCCGCTTTCCTACGTCATAGGTGGTGCGGTTGAAGCGTTCGTAAGAGAAAAACACGATAATTACCGCTCCGTAGAGCAGTGCAGCAAAATCAGACATAAAATAACTTAATCAGCTCGCGCGCGGGCGAGCTAGCGGCACTTTTGCACAGCAGGATTACAGGTCTGAGCAGAAGAAATGATGGGTGTGCTGAAGACGACGATCAGCGCTAAAAATAAAGCTTTCAAAGTAGGCCTCCATTATAGAAAATGTTTCAATGTATTATGGTTAATTGATGTTAACTGATTCTGCAACTATTGCTAGATGTCACCGCGGAGCGCTTGCCTTTAACGCACATTCTCTGCTCCGCGGCCTTCTCATCACGGTTAACGTCTTCGGCCTAAAACAGGTTAACAACGACTTTTTGAGCTTCTTCCGTAAAGGCTGAAGGAATTGCCCTATTTTGGAATTTTGGGCGTCGAATCGTTCTTTTCATTTGATGTCGAATCGTTCTTTTCATTGGATAATGCCCAAAAACTCGGACCTGAATGTGTAAGCATTTCGAATTTCCGGCGACCCGACCAGTCTCGCGATCCCAACATGTGTCAAAATTTAGGCAAAAAATCCGCAATTAACTCTTTGGTAGTTTATTGGATGGTTAATCCACCATGAGTTCAAAATCCGACTGATGTTTTTCAGACTGAAATGACACGGAAAGTTCAAATGGCACCAATTTCAAGTCGAACATGATGAGACCAGCAAAAATGCGCTTCTTTTTTTTGAAACACTGTGCGGCAAGACCAAAAACCGCTAAGTAATTTTTGATTTCGAAGAACATTCGGACAGTTGAGCCCACAAAGATTTGTTTGTTGGATTAGAGAGAAATCTCGGGGAATATAATGCTGATCAACCAAAACCTGAGTGTATCTGTTGGCTCAAGTGTCGCTGACCGCGGCGATCTCAACTCAGAACAGTCAAACACCAATTTTTCAAGTACCAATCCAAGTGGTTCGGGAATACAGGACGAGATGGACAAAATTGACCGGCCAGGCGATATCACTGCCTTTTCTGAAACGCGTACTGAAGTGTCTGTGGCCGTTTCCTATGACGAAGGATTGATCGGACCGGGACCGACAGTGAAAAAAATTCCATCTGTGGAATTTGAACATATTGGCGGCTGTGGTTGTCCCGGCTGCGGTGGTATGCGAACCGAAGATGCAATTCTGCGAGAGATGGTAACTGGCAATGACGCAAATACCGGGCTGAGCGGGGGCGCGCTGTCAGCGCCATCACAACTCAGCGATTTGGCGGATTTTCTGACCACAGGTTTTTGGAACAATTTCGGCCGGGCACCGGGTGAATTTAACATGACCGGGTCGGGCATAAATGCCAAAAGCGGCGTGCTGCATTACAACGTTACAGGCTTCTCGAATGCGGGCCGCGCTGGAACGGATACCAACGGCCTGTCGAGCGCCCGTGCAGATCTCGTCCGCGATGTAATGGACGTCTTTGGTGAAGTCCTTGGGATCTCCTTCCAAGAGACGACCTCGTCCAGCGTCAACGTCACTGACATCTTTTTCAAAGATACAGATGCCCGCAGCGCGTACGCCAATTCTGCGGGTTCTTCTGGAAACTTTCAATATTCCTGGATCAACGTATCTCAGGATTGGTCTGGCAGCACGTCAACATACAACGACTACACTCTACAAACGATTTTCCACGAGGTCGGTCATGCGCTTGGGCTCGGCCACCAAGGTGTTTACAATGGCTCTGGCTCTTATGCCACCGACGCCGATTTTGAGAATGACAGCTGGCAGGCGACGATGATGTCGTACTTCAGTCAGAACGAGAATACATCCATTCCGGCGAGCTTTTCTTTCCTTCAGACGCCGATGGCAGTCGACTGGATTGCGCTGCAGGACATGTACGGTGATCAGAGCTTTGGCGGCACAAATTTTGGCGTTGGGAACGCGTTTTTGGGCGACACGGTTTACGGCTTTAACACAAATATCTCATCAAACACCTCAAACATCTGGGCCGAATTCGCGACATATGCGGATAAAACTGCGTCAACAATTGTTGATGCGGGCGGCATCGACACATTGGATTTCAGCGGCTATTCGGCAACTCAACTTATCAACCTGACGCCAACCAACCAGTTTGACACGGCGCCTTCGATTTCTGACATCGGCGGACGGATCGGGAACCTAACGTTGGCCGAAGGGACCATCATCGAAAACGCAATTGGTGGGAGCGGAGCTGATACATTTTTTGGCAACAACGCCGACAATACGTTCACCGGTAATGCAGGAAATGATCTTTTCTACGACAGCCTCGGCGCAGATAGATACTTCGGCGGCTCGGGCACTGATACGGTTGATTTTCAGGATATTTTTGAGAGCTTCTCCTTTAACATCAGCGGCGCTTTTCTGCAGGTCATAAATGCGGCAACCGATTTTGTTGAAAACACCGTCGAGTTCCTGAAATTTGGCAATCAAACGCTCAGCTTTCAGTCGATTGTTGATGGTTTAGGCACCAATTCGGCACCGACAGCCAATAACGACACCTATGCCACGGACGAGCAAACAGTTCTGACAGGTGGGAACCTCCTCGCAAATGATACCGATACAGAGGATGGCGCCTTGGTTGTGTCGACCGTAAACGGCGGAGCTGCGAATGTTGGAGCGCAAATTTCACTCGCTTCTGGCGCGCTCCTTTCCGTGAATAGTGATGGTACGTTTGAGTATGATCCGAACGGAGCGTTTGACTGGTTAGCCGAGGGACAGGTAGGCACGGACGCATTTTCCTATACCGCCTCCGATGGTAGCGCGGTCTCAAATCAGGCGACTGTGAGCATTTCCCTTTCTGGCATCGATGATACTCCAGCCGCCACGGCCATTGGACAAAGCGGCGTAGCAACCGTTTCACAATCCGGCCCGAATGAATGGCACACCGTCACGTTTGGCGCAGTGATCAGCGACGCAGTTGTGGTTATGGGCCCGGCCACCAATTTAGATACAGCACCGTTGAGCACGCGCGTTCGCAATGTGTCGGACACCGGTTTTCAATTCCAGATTGACGAATGGGACTATCTGGACGGCGTTCATGGGCTCGAAAACATCGGATGGCTGGCGGTTTCCGAGGGCTCTCACACACTCAGCAGCGGGGAAAAAATTCTTGCGTCAACGGCTTCGGTCGGAGACGGCTTTTCCAATGTGTCCTTTGGCGAGACCCTTACGGACGCCGTTGTGCTGGCCGAGGTAACATCGGTTAATGAAAGCGACGCGGTCGTCACTCGCATCCGAGGGGTCAATGACACGGGTTTCCAGACGCGCATTCAGGAACAAGAAGCCGGTAACAGCCATGTGGATGAAACGGTGTCCTGGATCGCAATTGAGTCTGGTCTGAACTCTGCATTCGAAGCATTTCAAACCCCGAATGAGGTGCGCCACCTGGTCTCCAGCTATGAATTCACAAATGATTTTGGCGCAACGCCGGTCCTGCTTGCTGACATGCAATCCAACGATGGCGGTGACACCGCAACAACACGACTTGCTGCGCTGGACAGCGGTGGCGTTTCACTGTTTGTCGAGGAAGAGCAATCAGCAAACGTCGAAACGAACCATGCGACCGAAACTGTTGGCATTGCAGCTTTTGCGGGCGGTTTGCTCTATGCGAATGAACAACCCGATGCAGGATTGATCTTGCAGGACGATACAGCGACGGTTTCTGAAAGCAATGTCCTGTCACTCGATGTGCTTTCCAATGATGCAAACAAGGGCGGAGGCGCGCTGGTACTGACGCAAATTGAGGGCGTGGACGTCAGCGTTGGCGATAGCGTAACGCTTGCGTCAGGTGCGCGCGTCACACTAAACGCGGATCAGACCGTTACCTACGATCAAAACAGTTCATTCGATGCCCTGAACACGGGGCAAAGTGCAACGGATCAATTCGTCTACACGGTGTCCAATGGTGAGAGCGCAACCTCTGCCGCAACTGTAACAGTGACGATTTTGGGCGCGGATGACCCAACGCCGGCCGGGGACGTGATCGGGCAGAGCGGCGTCGTCTCTGTCAGTCAGGCTGGACCGGGCCAATGGCACAGCATTTCATTCGACGCGGCGATTGAAAATGCTGTTGTTGTGCTGGGACCAGCAACCAGCAACGACAGTGCACAGCTGACGACGCGCGTACGCAGCGTGACTGAAACCGGATTTGAGTTCCAGATTGACGAATGGAACTATCTGGACGGGGTCCATGGCGTTGAAAGCATCGGGTGGCTTGCGATTTCCGAAGGGTCTCATACGCTGGGAAGCGGTCAGACTGTTGTTGCCTCCACCGCATCCATCGACACGCGTTTCTCGACATTGTCTTTCGGCGAAACGCTGGACGATGCGATTGTCTTTGCCGAAGTAAGTACGGTAAATGAAAGCGACGCGGTCACCACGCGCATTAAAAGTGTCAGCGAGCAGGGATTTGAGGTCAAGATCCAGGAAGAGGAGGCTGGTGACGCTCACGGTTCCGAGACTGTGTCGTGGATTGCAATCGAGAGTGGCTTGACCGACGGGTTGGAGGCAGTCCGTGCCAGTAATCTATTTGGTAACGACGGCGCTGGTTTCGAATTTGAGAACGCCTTTGCGGCCACACCGGTCCTGATTGCGGATATGCAAAGCACGTTTGGCAGTGATCCCGCGACAATCCGCTTGAGCAGTCTTGATGCAAATGACGTATCAATGTTCGTAGAGGAAGAGCAGTCCGCAAATGATGAAGTCAGGCATATCGAGGAAGTTGCGGGCTATATCGCTTTGGATAGCGGTCTGATCTATGAGGACACGTTCATTTTCTGACCCCTTCGTCGCGCTCTGGAATTGTGTGCACACACTACATTTCCATGCAACTAATGGCACCGACTCCGCGGAGACAAGCGCCTCGTTGAAACGACCCCCGGTTTTTGGAGCGAAATGAACAGCACTGAAGAGTTTGTTCGACTTTTTGGTCCAGTAAGAAACACAGCGTTGTGGAAACAAAAATCTCTCCGTGGCATCGCGCACTCCATGCTGCCCTGCCCCAAATCTATGGGCCACTTTTGAGCAAGGTTTCTGGAACGGGTGGGCGCATGTTTAGCGCCTGATGTGGTCGGACACCATTGTACTGTCGCAGCCTAGTATTGATGACGATCTGTGCCTGTTTGGTGGTTTGGAACATTCTGCCTTGAAGACTTCGCGGCGTAGTGTGCCATTGAAGCGTTCTGTATAGCGGTTCTTCCAACGCGACCCCGGGTAGATCTGCATCGGCTTGATCCCGACTTTTCTCAGCCAGTCTTTCAGTGCCGCAGCAATGAACTCTGAGCTACGGTCTGAACGAAGATCCCCGGTCTTCCGGCGCCGTAAAAGCAGTGGGTAGAGCGCATCCTGCACATCTGCGCTGGTCATCTTTGGTTTGACCGCGAGACAAAGCGCTTCACAGCTATGTTCATCGAGCACTGCCAGAATTTTGTATGGGCGTCCGTTGCTCAGCGTGTCGTGCACGAAATTGGCGCTCCAGATGTGACTGGGATGTTGCGACAGCAGTCGGATGATGAGCTGTCCTTGTGGTGCAGCCGTTTGCGCTTCTTGTGCCACTGTAGAAATTGCAGACCTTCTTCGCCCCATAGCCGCTCAATCTTCTTGTGATTGACGAGCCAGCCTTCGACTCGCAGCAGTTCCGCAACCTTACGATAGCCGTAGCTGCCATATTGCTTTGCCAATCGGAGCATTGCCAGGCGCAACACGTCATCATCCGTGGAAAGCGCCTCGTATCGCAACGTGCTTCGAGCCACGCCCAGAACCCGACATATCCGCCATTCGGAGGTTGCCAGCTTTTGCTCAGTTTTAGGGGGCCAGAATAATGCAAGCACTCGTTTTCAAAAGAATGCAGCCTTTCTGTGTAAAGGACAGGAGCGTTGAAAATTCTTTGATTTTGCGGGATCTTCACAGTGAACACGGGATCTCGGCCGACGATGCAATTTTGGACCTGTCATCGAAGAGAATAGACGGCATTCTTTTCGTTTGGCACCCGGCAAGACCAGAGATGTCCTGTGCACGGCCAGAATGTAAGTTCGACCTACGACGCGCACATAAACCCAAAACGGTTTCCGGTTGGGAACTATGACTGCATGAAGGTCGTCATGAAATGCCTTCTTGGCAGCAGGTCACTAGCACTTTTTCGAAGGCACCTTTACAAATATCTGAACATCTGGATTTGCGAGGAGGTCGAAGGCGTGGCGTATGGGACGCCCTTTTTGCTGACGGTTGTGACCGCTGATCGAATCTATACAAGTGGTTGATTTATTGTCGAATATCCCGAAATCTATACGACAAGCATTTGGGATCGCGATATTAGGCAGAAACCTTCGAACCGTTCCAGTGGTCATCGCCAAAGATCACCCACCAAGGTAGACGGAAAATTGGACGTTTCGATCGGAAAGTGATGCAAAATCTGAATGACATGCTGATTCATCCCGAAAGTCCAAGCATTAGAATTCACAATGAAGCTGATCTCTTCCAATTTGCAATCATGCTGAAGGGTTGCCCAATCCACATTGATAAGAAGTGAGCCTCTCAAGGTCATTCAGGCGGATCTATTTTGGACCATTGCCCACGTCGTTCCGAAAAGTACGTATCTGCAGAGTAGTTTTCCGGAAAGCGGCGTAGAAAGATGTCCGCCCGTCCGCCTCAAATCATTCTGATCATCCCAACAGCCTCAAAAGTCACACATCCGTCACAACTCGCTGAATTGATGAACTGACCTCGCCAACCACTCCGGAGAAATCTCAACGCCCCAACCAGGTGCATCGGTCACAAAGGCTTGTCCGCCATCGATGGAATAGGGCGATTGAACGAAAAGTCCCTCTTGCCACGGGTAGTAGTCAAGACCTTCGATGGAGAATTCCAGATACTTCCCCGCATTCGGAATGGCGCGCAGCAAATGCATCGTGAACAGTGTCACCAACGACCAATTCGCGCAATGCGGTGTGACCGGCAAACCGGCCGTTTTAGCCATTTCCACGACTCTGAGGGTGCGACAGATCCCACCCAAGTAAAGGATATCCGGTTGGACGATATCCACGACTCGCATGTCAATCATGCGCTGCCACGTCGGCAGATCGCAGTCCTGTTCGCCGCCTGTAACGTCGATATCGAGAGCGTCTGTGACCTGTTTTGTTTGTTCAAAGTGCCAATAGGGGCACGGTTCTTCAAAATGGCAATAATCCTGATCTTCAAGCATGCGACCGACTTCAATGGCCCGGTCCGGTGTGTAGCAACTATTGGCATCTATCAGCAGGTCCACATCATGGCCTAACGCGCGGCGCAGGGTGGGAATGATCTCCTCGGTGCGCCCGGGCCATTCGTCCCGGTTGCGTCCCACTTCGGCACCTGCGCGTATTTTGAAGGCGTCAAACCCTTGTGTATCGCGCAGATGTTTCATTCGGATCGCTTCGTCCTGGGGTGTTATGTCTCGCTTCATTGAGGACGCATAGGCGCGGATCGGTCCCGGCGTTCCGCCCAGAAGCTCGACCACGGGTTTGCCCTGTTGTTTGCCACGCAGATCCCAGATCGCTGTGTCAACGCCGCCCATCGCGCGTCGCAGATAGGATCCCGGAAACTTGTGTTCGCGCTCGGTGACAATATCAAGCAGATCATCCAGATCGGTTATGTCCTGCCCAAGCATCCACGGGGCGACCTGGCGGTGCAGCACCTGACATGTGATGTCCGAATGATAGGTGGACACCTGCCCCCAGCCTTGCGCGCCATCTTCGGCGGTGACACGCACAAAACCGACGTCCTGTGTGGTAAAAGTCTCAATGGATTTCAGTTTCATATGCAAACGCCTCTCAGGATGTCGCGCTTTGGAGGATAATATCGGATGCTTTTTCACCGACCATGATGGCTGGCGCATTCGTGTTACCGGTTGGAATGGTGGGAAAGATCGAGGCATCAGCAATGCGCAACCCTTTCAACCCGTGAACCTTGAGCTGTGGATCGACCACGCTTGTGGCAGGATCTCGACCCATGCGACAGGTTGAGCAGGCATGGAAAACGGTCCAGGCGTTCTCTTGGATATATCTGGATATGTCTGCATCGCTTGTAGCCTGCGCACCAGGTAAAAGCTCGCTTTCAATCACGGAACGCAACGCAGGGGCTTGAGCGATCTCGCGCATCAATCTTGTCCCGGCCACCATCAAGGCCCGATCCTCTTCGGTGTCGAGATAATTGGGGTGTATTTCAGGCGATGCCATAGGATCTGGCGAACAGATGTTGAGATGCCCGACACTCGTCGGTTTGCACGGATTGAAGCCCATCAAGAACCCCTTGAAGGGATCCGGGCGCATCAGCGGGCGGATCCCTTCGGGCGCGCGGGTATAGCTGACGGGCGAAAAGTAGAGCTGCAGATCCGGGCCTTGAGACGCGTCGGACATGCTAATGAACCCACCCCCTTGATTAAGGCTCAGTGAAAGCGGGCCCGTGCGCATTAACGCATACTGAAGCGCGGCTTTGGTCTTCCCCCAAAGCGGTCCTAGAGCCTGATTGAGGCTTGGTACGTTTGAGGTATAGTAATTGTCGCTGCCCAGATGATCCTGGAGGTTGCGTCCAACATGCGACGCATTCAGTCGCACGGGGATGCCATGATCCTGCAAGACTTCACCTGGCCCAACGCCAGAAAGTTGCAGCAATTGTGGCGAGTTGATCGCGCCCGCGGATAGGATCACTTCGGCGCGCGCTTGCAGGGTTTTGGTCTGACCATTCTGTTGAAACTTAACGCCGGTCGCGCGCAGGCCTTCAAATAGCACCCGCGTCACATGGGCACCTGTGCGGATTTCAAGATTTTGGCGTCGCTTTGCGGGTTTGAGATAACTGCGCGCAGTAGAGGCGCGAAAACCTCCCTTGGTAGTGATCTGATAGCACGCGGCGCCTTCCATATTCTCGCCGTTGTAGTCCGGGTTGGTCGGGATGCCGGTCTGTCGTGCCGCCTCAAGGAAAATGCGCGTCAATGGATGCACTTCATCCGTGACATCATGCACGGGCAGGGGGCCGCCTTTGCCGCGCGCCGGGCTGGATGGTCCGTCCCAGTCTTCCATACGGCGAAATATAGGCTCTACGTCATCCCACGCCCAACCGGGTGCCGCCGCATTCCATTCCGCATAATCGCTAGGATGGCCGCGCACATAGACCATCGCATTGATCGAACTGGACCCGCCGAGCACCTTGCCGCGCGGCCAGTAAGAGCGACGATCCTTTAAGCCCGCAATAGGTTCCGTTGTGTATTTCCAGTTGACCTTTTCGTCATGAAAAACCTTGCCGTAGCCAATTGGCATCTGGATCCAAAGGTCCCTGTCATGCCCTCCGGCTTCGAGAAGGGCGACGCGAAAGCGGCCACATTCCGTGAGCCGGTTCGCCAGTACCGCCCCCGCAGAGCCAGCACCAACGATAACGTAGTCAAATGCCTCCAAGCTATTTCTCCGACCCGCCGCGTCCGAACACCTGTGCAAGGACCATCATCACTGATGTAATGATGATCATGATTGTCGAGATCGCTGCAATTGTCGGGTCGATTTGATCACGCAACGCGTTGAACATATTGCGTGTTAGCGTCGGGTTGTCGCCACCTGATATGAACATCGCGACGACGACTTCATCAAAGGAGGTCAAAAACGCCAGCAGGGCTGCGGTCACGATGGCAAATCGGATCTGCGGTACGGTTATCGTGAGAAATGCCTGCCAGCGTGGGGCACCCAAACTGCGCGCGGCAAGTTCCTGATTCATGTCATAACTTTTGAGCGCGGATCCGGTCACAATGATCACAAGCGGCAGCGCTAAAACGCTGTGTGCCAGTACAAGTCCGGTTAGTGTGTAAAGCAGGCTGAGTTTGACAAAGATGTAAAACGCCCCGATCGCGACCAGAACCACCGGCACCATCATCGGGGTGATCAAGGCAAGATAAGCAACCTTTACAAAACGCACGCCGCAACAATGCAGCCCGTAAGCCGCAACAACGCCGACCGGTGTTGCCACGAGCATTGTCAGGAAAGCGGCCTTGAGAGAGGTCGCGGTTGCCTGCATCCATTCCGGCGACCCAAAGTAATTCCGATACCAGCGCAGCGACCAGTTTTCCGGCGGAAATTCGAGGTATTGCGAATCCGAAAAGGACATCGGGATCACGATTAAGGTCGGCACCACCAAGAGCAGCATGACAACACCGGCAAACACATAGAGCCAAAGGCGCTGGCCGTGGGTGACCTGAGTGTCAGAGGCGGGTTTATCAAACCATGCGAACATCAGTGCCCACCTGCCCCCATATTTGCCACATTGGAGAAGCGAGACGCCACCCAGAGGATTGCGATGGTTAACACCAGAAGCACAACGCCAAGCGCACTTGCTGCTCCCCAGTTCACAAATAATTCGATGTTGGAGACGATTTTCATCGACACCATGATCACCTTGCCACCGCCCAACACGGCGGGCGTTACAAAGAAACCCAAGCACAATACAAAGACCATAAGCGACCCAGCCAGCAATCCAGGCGCGGACAGCGGGAAAAACACGGTCCAAAAGGCCCAGCGCGGGCTGGCCCCCAGATTGGAGGCTGCTTTCAGGTAATCGTGATCTATCGCTTTCATAGCGTTATAAACGGGCAGGATCAGGAACGGCAGCATGATATGGACCATGCCGATCAATGTACCCGTCATATTGTGCACGATCTTGATCGGCTCATCCCAAACCCCGAGCGAGATGGCCCATTGATTGACCAGACCCTGCTTTTGCAACAGCACCAGCCATGCATAAGTGCGTACCAAGAGTGACGTCCAGAACGGTACAAGGACCGTGATCAACGCCAGATTGGCCCAGCGGGTTGGCAGTTGGGACATGAAGTAAGCCAGCGGATAACCGATGAGAATACATAGGCCAGTGGTCAAAAAACTGACCTGAAATGTAGTCATGAAAATACGGTAATAGGACTTGCGTTCGATCATACGGGCGTAGTTTTCGAGCGAGAATTGCCCGTCCGCGCCAATGAAGGACACATAGAACAACCACCCGACAGGGATCACGAGTATCACAAGGACCAAGAGCAGCGCAGGTGAGCTGAGGCCAAACAACCGGAGCCGCTCAAGCACGCCATCGCGGTGCAGGCCCGCGCCTTGTGGCAGGGGAATGGAACTATCAGTCATCATCATTCGCAATCAAAACGGTGTCGGCGGCATCCAACGTCAGGGCGATCTGATCTCCGGGAGCAGGTAATTTGGCGACCATATTACCGCGGATACCGCCGCGCAGGCTGACTTCGGTACCGTCGGGCAATTGGGCATACAAAAGATAGCTGTCGCCCTGATAGACGACATTTGACACCGTTGCCTGAAACAGATTGGCCGTATCGGGTGCGTCATTTGATGCCATCCGCAATCGTTCGGGGCGTATCATCAGAAGTAGTTTTCCTGATGGCGCGTTGTTTCCCGCGTGTTTGAGGGGGGCGCCCGCGAACATTATCTGACTGCCTTCCCGCGATACCGGCAGAAAGGTTGAATCCCCGATGAAGTCCGCCACAAACCGGTTCGACGGTGCGTCATAGACTTCCTGTGGGGATGCCAGCTGCATGATCTTACCGTGATTGACCACGGCGATCCTATCCGACATGGTCAAGGCTTCGCGCTGGTCATGCGTCACATAAACCGTTGTCATACCTAGTTTTTCATGCAGATGGCGCAGTTCGATCTGCATCTGGTCACGCAATTTCTTATAAAGCGCGGAAAGGGGCTCATCCATCAAAAGGATACGGGGTTCAAACACAATTGCACGTGCCACTGCCACGCGTTGTTTTTGACCGCCCGACAGCTGGTGAATGCGCCGCGCGCCGTACCCCCCTAATTGAACGGTTTCCAATGCTTGCTCAACCCGCGCGTCAATCTCGTCCTTGGCGGTTTTACGCAGACGTAACGGATAGCCGACGTTTCCTGCCACTGTCATATGCGGAAAAAGCGCGTAATTCTGAAACACCATACCCACGTCGCGCAGATGCGGCGGTTTGCGGATCACTTCTTCATCGCCGAACTTCAAACTGCCGCCATCAGGTCGTGTGAACCCCGCCAAGACCATCAGCAAGGTTGTTTTGCCAGAGCCTGAAGGACCCAGAAGTGTCAGAAATTCGCCGCTTTTTACGTCGAGTGAGACATCATCAAGAGCGTGGACTGAGCCGTAGGTTTTGGTGACATTCCGCACCGAAATCGGCAATGCTTTAGACAGAACCTCGGTCACAACACACTTCCTGTATACCTCTGTGGGTGACAACCGTGCCCACAGAGGTCGTTTTTTGTCACCAAGCTCACTCGGTCAGCATTTCCTGATACATCTCGTCAGCTATGGTTTCCCATTTGGCGTACCATTCCAGTGAAACTGGCAGTTGCATAGCAGCGTTTTCCGGTGACGAGGGCAGTCCCGCCGCCACTTCATCGGTGATCACGCCGGTGCCATAGGCCGCTTTGTTTGTCGGGCCATAGGTGATGTAAGTGGGCAGATCATCCTGATATTCCGGTTTGGAGATTTCATTGAGAAACGCCATCGCCACATCCTTGTTTGGCGCACCTTTGGGAATGGCAAAACAATCATAATCAAGCAAAGCCTGGTTGAAGCTGTACTTTACCTGAGCGCCATCCTTGGCGGCGTTGTCAAAACGCCCGTTCCAGCCGGTGGTCATGTCGACCTCACCGTCTTTCATCAATTGCGCCTGCTGGGCACCTGAGGACCAGAAAACATCAATATTCGGCTTAAGTTCGCGTATTTTGTCCAGAGCCCGTTCGATGCCCTCTTCAGAATCCAATTCAGCATATACATCTTCGGGGGCCACGCCCAAAGCCATCATCGCAGGCTCAAGTGCGCCCGCCACTTTGTTGCGATAGGCTCGTTTGCCCGGGAATTTCTCAACGTCCCAGAAATCCGCCCAGCTTTGTGGCCCGGCATCGCCATATGTCGCAGTATTCCATGCATAGACGGTCGAAAAAACATCACCGCCGACGCAATAGTCGGTGTAGAGGCCCGGGTAGAAACTGGACACATCAATTACGCTGTAGTCGAGTTTTTCCAACAGCCCTTCTGCCGCTGCCCGCGCCGCGGAACCCGAGCCGCTGGCTACAATGTCCAATGAGACCGCGCCCGTAGACACCTGCAGGCGCACATCCGACATGCCGCCATAGGATTCCTGTTTGACAACAATGCCGGTATTGGCAGCTGCGGGCTCAAACAGTGCTTTACTTTGGGCTTCCTGATAGGATCCGCCCCAGGAAGCGATGGTGACAGTCTGATCCTGCGCATGTGCTGTTGAGCCAATCAAAATGGCGGCCAGTGTTAGGCCTCTTGCCGTGTTCATGTCTTACTCCTTGTTGTCTGTTTGAGCTTCCCATGCGGAAAGCACATACGCCTTTGATTTTCCCGAGCAGTACGGCGCATCAGCCGCCCGGTGTCAGTTGTCAGACAGCAGTCGCTGCGCGTTTCATTTCAAGGCGATCCTGCCTGCGATACCAGGCGACGGTTGCCGGCAAGAACCATGGTTTTCCAGTGTAAAATGGCCGCGTCGGGTTCGACAAACCGTCAAGTGCGGTTGACCCCTCGGCAAGTCCTAGCACTTTTTGACCCAAACGCTTCCCAAGGTAGCTGGCCATGGACACGCCGGATCCGCAATATCCCATCGCGTAATGGATGCCGTTATGAACGCCGGTATGGGCCAGTTCGTCAAAGGTGTAAGCGACGCGACCCATCCAGGAATGCGTGATGCCGTATGAGGCCAGCTCTGGGAAAATCTCACACATATCGGTAAAAAGCTTGGGGCCGCTGATGGATGTATCCGTTTCATTTGCCGAAACCCGCCCACCAAAAATTACCCGCCTGCCGTCCGGTGACGCACGATAGTAGTAAACAACCTTGCGCGTATCGCTGGCAATGCGGCCCGTCGGGAACAGAGCGGTGACGAGATCTATAGGCAAGGGCTCCGTTGCAATGATATAGCTGCCAATTGGAATGACACGCCGCTGGAGCCAGGGCGTCAGGCCAGTAGTATATCCGTTTGTGGCCACAATCACTTCTCGGGTGCGGACGTTACCTTTTTCGGTCGACAGAATAAAACCGCCGACATCTCTGGTGATTGCGGTAACCGCGCACCCGCCCAAGACGTCTGCACCCGCTGATCGCGCGAGCGACAGAAGCCCGCGATGGTATTTGGCCGGATCGATCGAGGCATGTCGCGTAAAGACCACGCCCCCATGATAGGCATCAGAGCCCAGTTCACGCCGTTGTTCAGCGCGCGGCACCACAAAGGCTTCGATGTTTTCGGTGCGCGACAAAGTTTCTGCATCGCGCGCAATCTCTTCATAGTGCGCGGGAGTATGGGCAGCATGGAACCTGCCACTGCGGGCAAAATCACATTCCAACCCTTCATGCGTGATAAAATCACCGATCCAATCCAACGCCGTCTCGCCTTCCTTGCGGATGGCGCGGGCACGTTCTGCCCCATATGTTGCGGTCAGTTTTTGCAAAGATGGTTTGACACTTGTGCTGATCTGACCGCCATTGCGTGTGCTGCATCCCCAACCCGGATCCTGCGCGTCCAGAACCAATGTCTGGCAGCCGCCGCGCGCGGTTTCAATCGCGGCGTGCAGACCAGTGTATCCCGACCCAATGACGACGACGTCGACGGAATGCGGTAGGTTTTCTGTGAGGGAGGAAGGAACTGACACTCCTTCCAGCCAATAGGAACTGTCTTTGCAATCTGGTCTGATGACCGTGTTCCCCGCCATTGTCCACTCCCTGGAGCACTTGACCTAAATGGGTCTGAATGCGTTGATCCGCAGGAAATCCCAGATCGCAAACAGATCATTCATCGACGATAGGAAGAAAGCTGTATTAAATCAATACAATTGGAATTACGGTAATATTCGATTTACTTATGGCGTAAGGCGTACGTATGGGACCATCCTTAAAGCTGCGGCATCTGGAAGTGTTCAATGCATTGATCGAGGCCGGATCTGTGTCCCGCGCTGCGGTCCGGCTTAATCTGACACAACCTGCCGTGAGTATTGCGCTCAGTAACTTTGAGGCCGACTTGGGGTTTGCCTTGTTTCATCGTGAGCGCGGGTTTTTCACACCCACAAAAGAAGCCATGCTGTTACATGAAGAGGTTGTGCACGGCTTGCAGGCGATCAGCCAGGTTCAGGAGCGGGCAGTCAGGATCCTTTCGGGTCAAACCGGATGCGTCCGCATTGCGACCAACGGTGTTCTGGCGTTCAACTTTCTACCCGGTTTGCTGGCGAATTTTCAACGCGAACATCCTGGAATCACGATTGAAATCAAGGTGCATTCTTCCCGCCAGATTGCGACATGGGTTGCCACGCAGACCATTGATATCGGGCTGATTGATCTGCCCGTCCCCGTCGCGGGTCTGGATGCTGAGATTTTCAAGTTCGATTGTGTCTGCGCGATGCACAAGGATGATCCGCTCACTGCATTCCAAGAAATCCATCCAAAACTGCTGGAGGGGCGTTCGGTAATCAAAATAACCGGCGATCACCAAATAGATCAACAACTTGACACGCTTCTGGCCGCGGCCAACGTGTCGGTTTCCCGGAACATGACAGCTTATTACTTCGCAATTGCCCGCAATCTGGTTGCTGCAGGCCAACATCTCGCCGTTCTTGATCCAGTGAATGGCAAGGCTGATTTACAAGACGATGTGACTTGGCGACCATTTACACCCAACATTTATAACAGTCTTGCTGTGGTCACCCAAAAAGATCAGCCCATCGGCCAAGCCGCGCTGGAAGTACATGAACGTATTCGGGGCGCATTGAATGCGCTGGCCGTCTGAAGGAAACCAACCCGTCGCAAGGGCCCTCTAAAGTGACAACAACCTCCCGCCTCAATGGATTCATGGCCGCCGCAAGTGCTCAGTTATTGCGTGACGACAGCAAGATAGCGGATCACATCGGCACGGCACTTGCTGCAGGATATGCAGGGCCGCGAGCACTGCCACCCGCCTCAATGCCAGCCTGCGCGATTCTGGACTCCATGCTATCCAATGCCGAAGAGGACCACATACAGAAATTGGCCGCTTGTGCCGAGGATCTGCACTGGCGCATGGCAGGTTTCGGCAAATTGTCAGGCGAAATCAATAATAAACTTGCAGTTGCCGAATTGATTGGACCGGATGGCCTGTTTGTCAGGCCGGATATTCGTATTGGCCTGCTGTTACAGCGAGAAGGCTTTCACTATCCTAACCACTCTCATGCAGCGGAAGAAATCTACCTCGTTCTTAGCGGCACTGCGATGTGGGCGGTAGATAACGCAGAACCGATCCCGCGCGGACCCGGTGGCATTATCCGCCACAGATCTTACCAGCCCCACAGCATCGAGACCATAGGCGAGCCATTATGCGCGCTTTGGGGCTGGGTTGGCGATGTCGCTGGCGGGTCCTATTCCGTGTGACGTCAAACCATGCGGCTCTGGGCCCGGGCGTCGTTTGAATGAAAGACTCAATGAATGAAGTTTGTCGGACCAAGGACGCCGGACCCTGATGATGCGTCGATTGGGGCAATAGCTTTACTTGCGCCACCGCGAGTTGGATCGGTAATTTGTGTAAATACGTGAGGAAGGTACATACCCGGGTTCGCCCAGCGCAGATGTTTTCCGCCCACTTCAACGATAACGGCCTGACTTCCGTAAACTACACCAAGGGACTGAGAATGTTGCAATTGCTCAAACGCAGCCGAAGTGTTGTTGCTCTGTAGGCACTCTTGATCTGTTGAATGATTTTTTAACCCACTTACTGCAGTGCAAGCGCGTTCCGGTAGAATGAATGTATTTTGAGGCAGGGCACTCTAACGCTTGGACCCGTATGATGCCAATACGCGGCCCTCTTACAGTCATCGTGCCATTTCACCCAAGAGTGTGCCTACTGGCGCAGCATGATGACCACTGCGGTTTGCACAAACAGCATGCACAGATATCGGCTGCCGTGGTTGTGTTCCTGCTCAATATCGCCTGCCCGCCAGTGCGACTCTGTCGCGGGATCAATCCGAGCCAGGCGTAAAATCGCGCCCATGGTCACAGGCCTCGTCCTTGCCGATTGCAGCACCCATTGCCGTCGTGCGGCTCGCAGCCGAATTCATAAGCCCGATTTGTTCAACCACGACCTCTTGGAGCCCGCCGAATTGCACGGCGCAAATACATTAGACTCGGATGATGCGCCCTTGAAGGTTTCTACTTTATCGGTGAACCCGATGAGCTTTTCCCGTCGGTCGCGAGCAATACTTGGAGCTTCATCTGATCGGAACGTTCTGCATCACTTCTAAAAAATATCCTTTTTCTGAAACACTTTGCGACTAGAGCAATCAATGATGCAACGAGAACGCGCCGTCGCTTGATCGGCCTGTTGATGGGCTCAGGGTCAATGCCCCCAGAAAGCTGGGCACAACAGACAGGACGAGATCGCGTGCGAAGTACGCAACTAGAAAGATCGCATCACTCGTCCGGGTGCCAACGCTTAGCTGCCGCGCTTTGGTGTCATCTTTCGCAGCTTATCGCGATTTTTTTGGCACATTCTGATCGCGACGAGCGGTGAAAACGGCGTGATAGTGTAATTATGTGCCAATCCTCTCCCCATCTGATGGGAATTGCAGAAACTTCGCGGGTCTAGTTTTGAAAAAAGGGCACAGTTGAAATTGACATTTTGGCGGACCCATCTTGAACCTCGCGCGCATGCGCAATGTAAATCAGGGTCTTATTTTCCTCATCCAGAATACGTTTGACGTTCAAGGACTTCCACACAATTGATCTACGCTCGGAAAAGACGTTTTCGCCCTCGTCCGATCGATCAATATCGCCGATTGATACAGGCCCGGTCTGGCGGCACGCGATCGAAGAGTTGGAGGGGTCTTCAAACCAATCGCCTTTTTGCAGCCGATCTATGAACCCTCTTTCGAAATAAGCGACATGGCAAGTGACACCGTCGACCAATGGATCGGCAAAGGCCTCAATGATGATATCATTGCCGAGCCAGTCCACATCGACTTTGCCGACTGTCTCTGCCTTGGCGGCACTGGAGATCAGCGTAACTATGGCAACGAACAAAGCGATCATTCTGCGGATTTCTGAACGGTATGACATCATTCGCATCAACCTAATCCCAGGAATGAAATGATCGCCAAAATCACTACCACCAGACCTATGACGTATATTAATCGATTCATGACTGTTCCCTTGATGGCCTGCTCTTGGACGCGCCTATTGGCCCGACGGAACACAACGCTCAGGCAAGAAACTGGTTCCAAAGTTTCGCAGCAATAATCCCAAGCCACATGCACCGTGGTTTCAGCATCGCGTCGGCGGCGTCATCCATGTCAAAATCGCGACGATGTATCTGCCGACTCTCTTGATGGCTCGTCATCAATGTGACCGCACAACTTTTATGAACAAGACGCTCGATGTCATCATGTTCTGCTGCAGTGAGCCATTCGCTAAGTATGATAGGCGACTTCTGATCTTTGGGCGTCGATCCAGCGGAGAGTTTCACTGCTCCAATGTATCTTGTCGGCCTACTCACGCGCCACCGTCAGAATGTGGTTGCCCGATGACATGCATCATCCCGTGACAAGATGGATCTTCTTTCTCGGGGCCATGTTACCCCGCCTGGGAACCGGTAAACGATATGCGACTTAGCGCAGTTCCTGACGGCCAAGAGGCATCTATCAAGACGGATGCATCCAAGTCCGCTGCATCATCCTCATCCTTTGGACCACCGGACGACACTTGGCATGACTTTGATGTGCACAAGAAAATACCCTTGAACAAGGGAGTGTTTGGTGGGCAAACGCATTGGCGATTGATCCAGCTTGGCACGGATGGCTGGTAATCTCACCGGGATAGACGTCGTAACCACGCATCATGCCGAAGCGTTCCTCGGACAACTAGAATTCCGCGACGCATTCTGGCGTCACCGGGAACTTTCATTGCCTTGGCGAATTTGTCCTGCAACATAGGAGGCGCCGGCAATTTTGTTGCTGAGAGCCAAATAGAGACCTTTGAAAACGCGGTGTATAAGGACGAAAGATGGGTTTGATAAAAGCGGTAGCCAGTGCCACCTTTTTGATGTGTTGGGTTTTGCTCCTGATGCCGCTCCAGGCTGCCCCCTCATTCGCTCAGTCCACCGCCACCACAGCTGACGCCGAACCCATCGAAACCGAACAACAAGTTGACATTGAGCCGGTCGCCGCGGATGCCGATATTGCGGGACGGATTGCGCGAATCCTGAATGCTACGGGCTGGTACCAAGGGATCGATGTGGGTGTCGATGAAAGCGTCGCCTTTCTTGATGGTGTCGCGCAAACTGAGGCGCATAAGACCTGGGCGCAAAACCTGGCTGCCAAAACAACGGGCGTAGCGGCAGTCGTAAATCGCATTCAGGTGAACGACGATGTTGAGTGGTCCTTTGATCCGGCCTTGGTCGAATTGAACCGGCTTGTTCAGGATACTGTCGCCGCGTTGCCCTTGTTTCTACTAGCGCTTCTGGTGCTGCCTTTAGCCTGGTATGCCGCGAAACTGGTCGCGCGTTTTGTGCGTTGGCTGCTGGGCGCACGTGTTCAAACACCCTTCCTGCGCTCCATTATATCGCGCATCGTGGCATTCCCGGTTTTCCTAACCGGTCTCTACATTGTATTGCAGGTTGCGGGCCTCACGCAGCTTGCGCTGTCACTTTTAGGTGGTGCTGGCGTGATCGGTATCGTCATCGGTTTTGCCTTTCGCGATATTGCCGAAAATTTTCTGGCCAGCCTGATCCTGAGCGTACGCCGACCGTTTCAGCGGGGCGACTTCATTGAGGTTGCCGGGCTGGCCGGTACCGTCAAGAGCATGACCACACGCAGCACGCTGTTATCCTCGGTGGAAGGCAATCAAATACACATTCCGAACGCCACAATTTTTAAGAACGTCATCGAGAATTTTACATCCTCTCCAAGCAGGCGCGGCGATTTCAACGTTGGGATTGGATATGATGCCACTGTTCCGGATGTTCAGGCCATTATTCTTGATTGCTTGCAGAAACATCACGCGGTCATGTCCGACCCTGAGCCAATGGTGTTGGTTGATGCGCTCGGCGCGTCGACGGTGAATATTCGCACATATTATTGGTTCAACGGTCATGTAATCTCTGCGATCAAGCTCAAATCAGCCCTGCTCAGGACAGTCAAAACCGCCTTGATGAATGCAGGTATTTCTCTTCCGGATGAAGCGCGCGAGGTAATTTTCCCGCAGGGCGTCCACGTGATCACCGGGGCCGAGCAAGAAGCCCCGACACTGACCAAGGACACTGCCGCCCGCCCGCCAGTAGAAGAACCCGATGCAACCGATGCGGAGGGCGATTTGCTGACAGAGAACACACCAGATGAAGAGGGATCTGATGTAGAACAAAAAAGTGATCTCTTGGGATCCAGCTAGTCTTCATTCGTGGAGAACGCCGATCTGCCTCGTTGGGGGCAAAACACACTATGTTACCACTTTCAGTGCCGGACATCGTTGCCGTGAAGTATATCAAAATCACAGGCTCCCTCCGGATGCTTTATCGCTTTTTTTGAAAATTGCGCGGCATCAATCAAAGTACACTGCAGCAAAAAGCAAAGTTTTTGCCTTGCAGTTTCAGGGCGGGAATTCCGTGCCAAAAAGAACGATGGTCGCACAGCCTGCAACTCAGGGCTTATACTGCAAACTGTCCTATAAAATGAAATCGCTACTCAGGTAGTCACTTGCCGTAATCCCTGATCCATCATTGATCCGAATTGCGAATTCTATGGTCGTGTCATTATCAGTATTCCCGAACACCCGCGTTTGACCGCCTGCATTTTGCACCCACAAACCCCCGGCACCAAAATTCAACCCAACCGTGTTGGAAACATTGCCAAGGAAGGTAAAGGACTGGTTGCCACCGGACATAGAGTTTGCGTCAATACCCGACACGTCGATGACGTCACCGCCTGCGTTACCGACACCTTCGATCCCGTCAATGATATCGGCAAGGGCCAAAGTCGACGCGCTGACGCTTCCAAAGACAAACGTATCAGCCTGCGCATTGCCGCGCAGAATGTCCATGCCAAAACCGCCCACCAGAATGTCTTTGCCGTTGCCACCGACCAAAATGTCATTTCCGGCACCGCCATCGAGGAAATCAAACCCATCGCCACCGCGCAGGATATCATTCCCATTCTCTCCAAAAAGTTCATCGGCCTGCGCGTTGCCTTCCAGCGTGTCATTGCCGTCGCCGCCCTGCAGAAAGTCTTCTCCGGCCGAACCAAACATCAGATCATCATTGCTGCCACCATCCATGACATCGTCACCGCCACCGCCGCGCATGATGTCATTGCCGTTGTCACCGAACAGGATATCTTCGCCGATTTCCCCGATGATCAAGTCATTGCCAGACCCGCCCGAAATGAAGTCATTGCCGCCACTGCCATTGAGCGTGTCATTCCCGGCGTCTCCTGCGATATTATCAGTACCGTCGCCACCATAGGCCGCATCATCGCCATCGCCGCCCTCCAGAAAATCATCGCCTTCCGCACCTCGAAGGATGTCATTTCCCAAACCCCCGACAATCCCGTCATCCCCGGTCAACCCAACAAGTAGGTCGTTGCCAATACCTCCGACGATATCATCCGCGCCAGCGCCGCCGAAAATCCTGTCAGCGCCGCCACCGCCATCAAGAAAATCATTCCCCTCACCTCCGTTCAGGGTATCATTGCCATTGCCACCCTGAAGGGAGTCGTCACCCGCATAACCCAGAATTTGGTCATTCCCACCGCGTCCCGACATGACGTTGTTTTGAGCAGTGCCAAACAATGTGTCGCTGCCATTTCCGGAGACGATGTTTTCAAAGTTAGAGAACAATTCGCCCACGATGCTGGTCAAGCCTGTGGCCAGGTTAACAGTGTAACTAAAGCCAAAAAGCGTCGTATTGAGGGTATCAATCCCACTGCCCCCATCAAGAAGTTCGGCAGCGCCCAGACCCGCAAAAATCGTATCATTGCCTGCTTCTCCAAACACCGTATCTTCACCCGACGATGTGATCGTGTCATTGCCGCTCCCAGCAAAGATCTGGTCTGCACCGCTGAAATTTGTCGATGTGATCACATCGTTTCCAGCGCCGGCTTCAATAGTGTCATTGCCGCCACCGGCATTAATGATATCGTTTCCCGCGCCCGCAAGAATGGTATCGTTGCCATTGCCCGCATTGATCGTATCAGCCCCATTCCCGGTCTCGATAACGTTCGCCCCCGCCGTTCCGGTAACTGTATCATTGCCGCTGCCCAATACTATGTTTTCGAAATCCGTGAAGACTTCCACCGGGAAGTTTGTATCTCCGGTTGCAAGGTTCACATTTTGATCGGTGGTTGTGGTGCTCATGTTCAGCGTATCAACACCGGTGCCGCCGCTTAATTGTCGCAAACCGACAACCGGGCTTGCTCCGGAGTAATGGATCGTGTCATTGCCGCCACCGCCAAAGTAACGACCAAAACTCGCTGTGAAAATCGTGTCATCGCCGTCTTGACCCAATACAATGCTATCGTCGGGGCCTGCCAGAACGGTCGATCCAGCAACGCCGGTTGTGACGGATCTCGACACCAGAAAGTTCTCCGTTACAACCATGTAGTCGTCCGGATCAATCGTCGACGGGCGGGGATCCCAGATAGAGGCGAATATCTCACCAAGATCGCCTTGCCATGTGAACAATATACGCCCATCACTGGCCAGGCCGACATCTATATTTGTCGTGTTGGCATTTTCCACAGTGAACCGTGCACCATCAGGCGTCCCGTCCGCATTGAAACGCCGTGCAAACAAGTTGCTGTTGGTATCATCATCCCAAGCTATGACATAGCCACCGTCGGTCAGCGCCACTACCGCTGCTTCATTCTGATTGTTGGGCCCAGAGGCAACGATGACCTGTCCCTGAAAAACACCTGTGTTTGAATAGGTTCTGGCAAACACATCGTTGTTGTTGGTCGTGTAGGTCACAACGAATCCGCCACCGGCCAAACTTGTGACCGCAGGATCTGTGGCGTTACCGGCCACGGCGCTGGCGACAACGCCAGCTATCCCCGCAGGGGTACGAATGACGAATTCGATGCCTTCAACACCAGCATCTGTCTCTTCGTAAACAGTTACGAAATTGCCATTGGTGAGTACCGCTACGTCACCCAAACGATCAGGATCCGCGCTGTTTTGTGCGGAAGCGAATTGCGCTCCCAGTAGTCCATCTTGGTCAATCACCCTGGCATTGATGTCCGTATCTGTGCCATCATTGTCATGAAAGTTGACATAGACATCATCGTTGGACGCAATCAGATTTGCTGAAATTTGAGGGTTGCGCAGATCGTCTTCAGCAGTGGTTTCTGTCGCTATCGTCGCGCTGTCAATTTGGAATCCAGCAAGGTTGAAACGCTCATAGCGTATGGCAGAGGCATTGGCGGAATCAATATCGTCATCGACATACGCGATCGCGAATCCATCATGCGTTGCCGTCAGATCAAAGTCGCGTTCGTTATCTACAAAAAAACTGCTGTTCAATCGGAATGGGTCACCCGAAGCCTCGCCGGTAGCGCTGTATCTCTGCGCGATGATGTCTGTTCCTGCTGCTGTCCCGATAGCTCCCAAGACACCTTCTTGCCACACTACGACAATGGTCCCGTTCGCAAGCCCTACTATTTTCGGTTGTGTCTGCCCGCCTGTTGTCGCCGATCCTGTATTTACCTGAAATGGACTTAGCCATTCTGTGGGCGCCGGCATAAAAAATTCCTTGGTTGTTAATAAATGCAGTGTGGTCCTATTCCATTGCATTGGTCAACAACGCCGAAAGAAACTGTCTCAAAATATGGGCGTTTTGCGCTCCCGGATCGTAGAAACTTGATGCCGCCAAGCGGATAGTTATCGTGAAGCAAGAGACTTAAACTTTGCCTCAATTTAAAAGGTAGTATGGAAAGCAACTGAGTCTTTCATGTCCCGCTTGCATTGAGCCGGTGAGATGTTGGTTTTTCACCTCTGTGCGTTTTGAGTGCTGTGTCTTGTGCCAGGGTAAAAAGACTAAAAAGCCGATACCCCTAGTGACAATTCAAAATTAAAATCTGTGGCGACCACAGTGCCCCACGGTGGTGACCAGAAGAGCGCAGCAGCAGGTGATCAAACCATTTGCAACAGACCTGTCGAAAAGAAAACATCAAGCGCTCAATGCGAAATGACGTTGTCACTCGATCTGTGCGATTAGATAACAAAGGCCAGCTCCGGGAGAACTCAGCCGAAGGTAAACAGATGCAAGTGGACTCTCAGCCTAATTGAAAATGCTGTTTGCGGTTCAACTGGCGCGGTTCTGCAAGCCCGCGTTGGTCTTTGACTGGCTACGTTTGGCGTTGTCCGTAGAGGTCAAGTTGTGCGAGTCCAACGCATCAGGCGACAAATCCAATGCCCGTTTCAACCATCCGGTTGCTTTGACGGCATCGGCTGTGCGAGACGTTGTTTCATCTACAGACAGACTTAATTGTGACGAGTCATGCTGCGCTGTGATTCTCAAACGATTCTGAAGCGTTACAGATTTTGGACGGTCCAATAAGAAAGCCGTCCGGCCCCAATGACCGTCGGAGTGCAACCCATTTGTCAACAAGACATCTGAGGCTAGTTGCATTTCGAAGCTCACAAACACAGCGTGAGCCGTACCTGCAACGGAACAGAAGAGGTCTTCTGTCGCACGCGCTGGTTTTACATTCGGTTTGGCGAAATCAAATTGAAATAGCTCCGATGCTGGTCCCAAAGGATTGAGGCCAAGCGCCGCAAAATCATTTGGCGTAATTTGCGCGATCTTTGAGAAGCGATGAAAAGCTCTGAGATCAAAACCTTCCGCCTCTCCCGGCCGCCACAGATCAAGCAGTTTTTCACTTTCAACGAGTTGGGCCTTTAGTGTCCCATGTTCAGGGACGGTGCGCGCCTGGGGTTTGGCAAGCATGAACATTGCATGCGTGAGTGTCGCCAACGCCCCTTCGCCGAGCAAGACGGTGTCCACGATTTCTGAGATTACGACATCAGCAGGTTCCGGAATGTCCACACCGACGACCAGATTGTGCGACGATTTCGGGATAACCGTAATGCGGTCGCTGAGCCCGTTGTCTTCAATGACCTGGATTGCTGCTTGTGCTATCAAGGGTTGCTGCTCGCAAGTATATACGTGTTTCGCACCGGCCTGAGCCGCCAACATAGCTGTCAAACCCGCACCACAACCGATATCGAGCACAATGTCTCCATGTTGCACTTTCGCCTCGATGGCCTTGGCATATGCGCTGTTGCGAGCCGTGTCTGCCAGCATTGGAAAGTGCCAGCGGGGAACAAACATTTGATGAAGCCGTTCCTGCAGTATCTGTGCGTCGTGGTGCTGGGGAACTAAGCTAAGGGCTTGCGAGAGAACCTCTGACGTCCGAATACCGCCATCCGTCAGGGGTTCAAGTTTGGCAATACCGACGAGGTTTTCCGCTTCTTGCGCGCTCTGCTGATCGCTTTCTTGTTTCATTCGCAAAGGATCAGTTGAAATATTCTTAGCCAATTTTGGTTCCTCGTCAGAAATGAAAGCTGCCGAATTTGCGTATGCATCAAAAGCATCTAAGAATGGTAAAGGGAAAACGGCGACTTCGCGCTGCGTTGCCTGACTAGTTTGCACGGCTTTTCGCCCGAGCGCATTACAAACAGGAATTGAACAGAGCTCGCTAACGCATGCATTAGCCTGGCATTTGGGACCTGAAAAGCGGGAATTGTTCTGGGAAGAAAGCTGTTCAAGAGACATCGCTTCTTTCGTGTGGTCATTCCATGCGCAGCCCAGATGCAAATGCGATATCTGCTGTCTTGCCAGAATGCGCAGATTTTCTAGCGGGGCATGGACGTGGATCGCGCGACCGTGTTTCTTCGGGCGCAGAAGTTTGACACGGAACTCGCAAAGAGAACGGAACATCCCTAGATCGCACCAGCCAGAACAGAAATGCCCCTCTCACCAGATTGTATCGCAATCGCCTGCCGAGCAGGGGATGAGACCTAAATAAGTGATGTAGCCGTTTCTCATCGCTGCGGTCGGCAACTGCCGATACCGAAGCCAAGCCAATGTTGCCAATGGGCATTTGGTGGATTTTCGTTTGACAGCCCGACAGGATGCAAAGGCTGCCAAAGCCGTTTTGAACACATCCGCCTTCACAGGCCACTCTCTTTATGCACGGACAAAGCGCCTGGGTATCGCGAGGCAATCGGAAAGATCAACCATCCGACCCACATTTTGACCCCATTGCGCCTATTGACGAGACGTATCGAAAGAACGGCATCTAGAGCGGCCATGCCGCCACAAAAAGGCTGATCGGTGACTAGCAGAGCGTCATCACTGAGGTCTGCAATGGTAACCAAACATGGGGTGACCCCCCAGAAGACTCAAAAACAGACCCATTCAGACGCAACAGCCGAGCTTGCGGGGCGAGATCGCATTCGGTCACCAACCATTTGGTTTGGCACCTTGAAATCAATGGCCTTGTGCAACGGAAATTTACAGACTGCCAACGCATGCAACAGGCCGATTGTGCGTGTCATCTAAGGTGGCGTCATGGGCAGGCGACACAAACATATTCGCACCCGGTTCACCTAAACAAATCATCAGTTATGTCGTCTGCTGCGGTGACGCCAACACCATCCTTGATCCTCAGTTGCCAGTTCCTGATATTCTTCATCATCAAGACTGGTGAAAATGCGGGTTTGACCCACAGTTTCCATAAGCCTCAACTCTCCGGCAGCCAGAGCGACACTGCCATCAAACGTTTGAACGCCGGCGAACACAAATGGCTGGGACCTGGGCAGAGAGCGGTTGGCGTCGGTCATGGAGAGATCGATTATGCCACCGCCGACCTTCCCGACACCTTCAAACCTATCGACCGTGTCTGGTGGGTTCATGCGGGCGTGGCTCACACCGTTGCTCGCAACTGAAAATTTTAAGACTTGAGCGTCCGTGCGTCCCACCAGCACATCTTCACCGGCGCCCCCGACCAGCGCATCGTCACCGACGCCGCCGAAGAGAACATCATCGTCTCCACTGCCAGAGACATAATCGTCGCCGCACCCACCGCGCAGCTTGTCATCACCGGCGTCTTACGCCGAGTTTTCATCGCCAGACGCTCCGGCAAAAACATCAGTTCCGTTACCACTGTTGATCTGATCGTCACCAGCGCCACCGTCTAGTTTGTTGTCCCGACTCTGGGAAAAGTCGTATCGTTGTCACCACCGCCGAAGGTTCTGTCACTACTGCCGTCGCCGAAATAGGACCCGCAGCCGGAAGCGATTTTCGTATCGTTGCCGTTCGCGCCCAGGCGAGGCGACCGGCACACGTCTGGCATGAAATTCGAGCCAACTGTCAAAGCGCATGGACGAATGCTTTGTCAGTCGGTTTACTGGGCCGTGAGACGTCTCACGGGACCTGGTTTGCACAGGTCCACAGCTTGACGCCAAGAGCGAAAAATTTGCTGCTGTTCTCCACCCGGATCGTAGCCGGACAACCGGTTTGACGCCACACGCGTGCTGGCGGGGCGATAAATATCACGTCCTTTGTGGCTGAACCTTGGATCCGCATCCGCTGGATCCGAGCGCTTTTATCCCCCGCTGTCAGCCGCTGCCTCTTGCGGCCCGTCGGCAACTGTTCATCGCCAGAATCCCGTTCGGCTGAGTGTGCTTGCACAATCGCCTGACAGGCAAAGCATGCCTCAAATCTCATTTGAACGGACCGTATCTGGTCGTTCGTCTCCCAGACCGGTTGTGCCCGGCACTTCGGGCGCCTGTCCCCGAGTTGCAGGCCCAACATATTCAAAACCCTGTAGACCTTCTTGACCGCTCTCGGGACATCGCAGCGCCATGCCCTGTCAGGCGGTGTTTGATCTGCCGATCTTCACGGTGCGGGACGTGGTGCGCCCGTCTGCCCCAGAGCGAACAGGTGTTGCGCAGATTTCTGTGAGGCGCTGTTTCAATGCGGCCAGCTCCCCTCTTATCGTGTGAAGGTAAACCACCGCTGGGGCAGTGGGGGGCGTCGTGACAGATGTTGACAGGCGGCGCGATCAAACAGAAGGACTTTGCACGAACGCCGAATCAATATCCACCAGTCCTTCCGAACACCATCGACAAGCGCACAGGTCCGATCCGACCTCAAGGTTTTCGCCTCGTGACATCCGCTCGCCATTGTGCCGGGACCAATATCGGACAAATCTCGCCGTTCAGGCGCAGGTTCGCAGGGAGGCGTTTCAATTGATTGCGCGCACCAGCCCGTTCTCTCAATTCCAACCTGTCTAACGACAAAGAGCTAGCAAGTTTCTTATCGATGTCCGCTTGGCTCGCCTGCCCCAGACTAGCAGAGTGCGGCGCAATCAGCTGCCAGACACTCGATGCCCACCGCCCGGCAAATCTGCGCAGCCGGCCTGCGAAACAGGCTGCGGAAAACGTCATTCAAAACGTGAAAAAAATCACACCTCGGGGCACCTTCCAATTAGTCATGCTCTTTCTCAATGACGGCGAGAAGCGCGACCGCCAACGCTTGATCTACCAATAGTTTCTTTACGAAACCAGCCCGTAGAACCGCCAGTGTTGCAGCGAGCTTACCAGCGCCTCCGGCAAGCAGAACGGTATCCATCTCCGCCATGTCCATTGGTCGAACGCAGGGTGTGCAGCGGTTCAATTCGATATCCGCGACCGATCCGTCCGCCTTGTAAAATACGCCACAACAGTCTCCGACCACATCTGCATGACGCAATTGCTGGATCTGGTCCGCGCTGAAAATCCCGCTATCAAATAGAATGGCGCCTTCGCCGCATTCGCCGACGCTCATCAAGGCATGATCTGCCCCACAGGCCGACTCCATTGCGTCACGCACAAGCCGCTGTGCCATGATGCGCTCACAGTCTGATGCGCTATCTGCTACAAAAGGCGCAGGCATCAGGATCGCCCGCCCGCCTGTCTGTGCTGCCAGCCGAACACAAACATCGCCGGGCGCAGTGTGCGAGGCATAGGTCACTGACCCCATCAGAGACACAAACGTCAGACCGCTGTTGCGCACACCGGTTAAGTTATCCGCCATCCCAGACAATGTGCGGCCCCAGCCAACACCGACAGTGACCGGCGCGTCCGAACTTGCGATCCGCGCAAGATAGCCACTCGCCAGTATCGCGACCGCATTACGCGCAAGGATATCATCACCGATCTCGCCCTCAATGGGTGCAACCTGCGCCTCTTGCAAGTTAAAGGCATTCACCAACCGGTCCGCCAAGGCCAACGTCTGTGCGGTGCGATGCTCGACCGTGATCCGAACAAGCCCCTGTTCACGTGCATCAGCCAGCATGCGCAACACTTTGAAGCGGGAAATACCAAGCCGTTTGCTGATTTCCTGCTGGCTCAGATTGCCCACGTAATACAACCACGCCGCCTGCGCGATATCATGATCAGCCTGACGTTTATGCATCAGCATGACCCGTTAAGTTGCTCCCGGAGAACTGCGACAAAATATCTTGACCTAGGGGTGTCAATTTATATAGTCACAAACGTGCAGTCAATGCACAAGTGTGAGATTAGCCGCTGCTGCCACAATGTGACTAACTGATACTGCGGCATGACACGACGCATTCTAAAGGAGTTTTGGCGCAGGCCTGACTCCGGCAAACGACCCGCTAATACGGGTTTAGGGAGGAAGAATAGATGAATACCCAGTTTAAATTGTTGGCCAGCGCGGCGCTGACATCGACGGCGCTTCTCGGCACACAGGTTGCAGCCGATGGACATTCCAAAGACATCGCCACGGTAGTCAAGATCGCGGGCATTCAGTGGTTCAACCGGATGGAAGAAGGCGTCACCAAATTCGCCGAGGAAAGCGGCATGAATGCATTTCAAGTGGGACCGGCACAAGCTGACCCGCAGCAGCAGGTTGCTTTGATCGAAGACATGATTGCCCAAGGCGTTGATGCGCTGGCGGTCGTGCCGATGTCACCCGAAGCGCTTGAGCCGGTTCTGGGACGGGCCATGGAAGCCGGTATTGCAGTCATCACCCATGAAGCCGCAGCCCAGCAGAACACGACCTATGATCTCGAAGCCTTCGTAAACGAAGATTTTGGCGCGAACCTGATGGAGCAACTGGCCACCTGCATGGGCGGTGAAGGTGAATACGCCGTATTCGTGGGCTCGCTGACGTCACAGACACATAACCAATGGGTTGATGGTGCCATCGCACATCAGGAAGCCAACTTCCCGAATATGACACTGGTGGGTGACAAGAACGAAACCTTCGATGACGCGGAACAGGCCTACACCAAGGCGCAAGAAGTGCTGCGCGCCTTCCCGAACATCAAGGGCATGCAAGGGTCGGCCTCCACCGACGTGGCAGGTATCGGACGCGCGATTGAAGAGCGCGGCATGGAAGACGCAAGCTGTGTCTTTGGCACTTCCCTGCCCTCCATTGCGGGCCAGTACATTGAGACCGGAGCGGTTGATGGCATCGGCTTCTGGGATCCGGCCGTCGCCGGCGAAGCAATGAATAAGCTGGCTGTTATGGTCATGGACGGCGAAGAGGTGACCGACGGCATGGACCTTGGCCTGCCGGGTTACGAAAGCATCTCGCTTGATGGCAAGGTCATCTATGGTCAAGCATGGGTGAACGTGAACGCGGACAATATGGCGGACTACCCGTTCTGATCAACTGTTCTGAGGGGCGGTCCATGTGCCGCCCCGCATTTTCCCGAAACACGTAATTCAAGTTGGCTGTTCATGTCCTCTGACCATGACACCGCATTCATCGACCTGCGCGCGATCACCAAACGCTACGTTGGTGTCACGGCGCTCGACTCCGTCGATTTCACCGTACAGCCGGGTGAAGCCGTTTGCCTTGCCGGGGAAAACGGGTCGGGCAAATCGACGCTCATCAAGATCATTTCGGGTGTCGAACCCGCCACTGAAGGCACCGTGCACATCGCTGGACAAGAACGTCCTGTTTTGAACCCGCGCATATCAGCCGCCGCCGGGGTCATGGTGATTTTTCAGGACTTTTCGCTGTTTCCGAACCTGAGCGTCGCTGAGAACATCGCCTTTGCGACGCAGCTTTCCAAACACGAACATTTCTACAAATCCGGAGCCACCCGGGAAATTGCGCAAAAAGCGCTAGAGCGCATCGGCGTCACGATCGACTTGGACGCTCGCGTGGAGTCCCTGCCCGTTGCACAAAAACAGCTTGTCGCCATATGCCGTGCGCTGGCGTCTCAGGCGCAGCTTATTATCATGGATGAACCGACAACGGCGCTCACCGAAAAGGAGGTGCGTCGCTTGCAAGGCATCATTCGCATGCTCAAAGAAGACGGTGTCGCGGTGATTTTTGTCAGCCATAAACTCGCCGAAGTGCTTGAGGTGTCTGAAAAAGTAGTCGTGTTGCGCAACGGCAAGAAAGTCGCGGAAGGCCCGGCGTCAGAGTTCGATACCCAATCCTTGACCTATCACATGACCGGACGTGACGTTCCCGAAGTGCCGCCCAGCGACGTGATGTCCGGGGCGGAAACACTCATGCAAGTGCAGGGACTCACGAAAGAAGGGTCCTTTGCGGACATTGGTTTCGACCTCAGGGCAGGTGAAGTCCTTGGCATTACCGGGCTTTTGGGCAGCGGACGCACTTCAGTCGCCAAGGCGTTGTTCGGTTTGGTCGCGCCGGATGACGGCACGATCACCGTTGACGGGCAGCCCATCCCCACCGGTGATCCGCAAGCAGCCTCGATGGCGAGGATCGGATATGTCCCCGAAGATCGCCTGACAGAAGGCCTGTTCCTGAGCCAATCCATCCTGCGCAACGTCGCCATCGGGCGGCTTGACGCCCACACAAACGGCAGTTTCCTGAACATGGGGGGGTTGGTGGATGAAGCCACCGACTGGCTTAAAAGGCTCAACGTCAAAGCGCCTGATGTTAACGCACCAGTCCAGTCGCTCTCTGGTGGGAACCAGCAGCGTGTGGCTCTGGCCCGATGGTTGTCGCGCGCGCCTCGGGTTCTGATCTTGAACGGGCCGAGCGTCGGTGTTGATGTCGGCTCCAAAGCCGATATCCATCACATCATTCGCGACCTTGCCAGTGAGGGCATCGGGATCATCGTGATTTCGGATGATTTGCCTGAATTGCTTGCCACCTGTCACCGCATCCTCGTGATGCGTGATGGGCGGATCATTGACGCGCTGGACGGACGGTCTGTGAGCGAAGAAGATCTTGCGCGCAGGCTGGCCTCATGAACGACTGGTTTCCCAAAGATTTCTGGACGCGCAATGAAACGCTGGTCGCTGGTGTCATCGTGCTGTTCTGCATCATCGCTACTATCTCGGACCCGCGCTTTTTTACGATCACGACCGTATCGGACCTTCTGCGCGCCTCTATTGTCATCGGCATCCTTGCTGTAGGTGCGATGCTCGTTCTGGTGTCCGGCGGGATCGACGTAAGTTTCACAGCCATCGCTGTCTTTGCGATGTATTCCTCGTCGGTGCTGTTTCTGACCATCTGGCCCGGTGCGCCGTGGCCACTGATTTTTGCTATGTCGGTGGTTTTCGGCGCCATGTTGGGAGCGATAAATGGCTTTTTCATCGCCTTTCTGGGGTTGCCCACGCTGATTGTGACGCTCGGCACCCTGTCGGTTTTCAGGGGCTTTCTACTGACCTTCATTGGCTCACAACGCATCTCGGATTTGCCGCCCGCCATGCGGGACTTTTCGCGCGGTGTGTTGGCGCGCGGCACAACTGAGGCCGGGAATTTTTATTCCATTCCATGGGCTGCGCTGGCGCTGCTTTTCGTGATTTTGCTGACGTGGTTAATCCTCAAGAAAACAATGTTGGGACGGTCGATCTATGCCATCGGCGGGTCGGTCGAAAGCGCACGGCGCATCGGGATCAACGTCAAGTGGACACAGTTTTTCGTCTATGTCTACGTCGGTGCGCTGGCCGGCCTTGCCGGGATCATCCACGGCTCGGTCGGGCGCATGGCGGACCCGTTCTCACTGGTCGGGCTGGAATTGTCGGTGATTGCCGCCGTCGTTCTGGGCGGTGCGAGATTAATTGGCGGCTATGGCACGCTGACCGGCACGCTGCTTGGTGTTGCGCTTATCGTCATCGTGCAGAACAGCCTGATTGTCATCGGTATCCCGACCACATGGCAATCCGTCACCATCGGCATTTTAATCCTCTTGGGCACCGGCGTTCCCGCCTACCGCGCCAAGCGGGCGGCCGCGCGGGCAGGATGAGGACATTATGACAACACACTCCCCCACTCGCGATATCACCGCATCTCCGGAATTCCGCCTGTTAGTCATTGCGGTGCTTGTCTTTGGCCTGATGTCTGTGCTGTCACCGGACAGGTTTCTCTCGGCGCAAAACCTCACGTCGATGGCCTTTCAGTTCCCTGAATTCGCCATTCTTGCCTTGGCGATGACCATCACCATGATGACTGGCGGGATCGATCTGTCTGTTGTTGGCATAGCCAACCTGTCGGCGGTCGCCGCAGCACTCATCCTGACGCAGTTCTCCGACCCGTCGATGCCTGCCTCCCAATCCGCAGCCTGGCTTGCCTTCGCCGTCACCGCCGCAATGTCCATTGGCGCCGTGGCTGGATTGCTAAACGGCGCGCTTGTGGCCTTCTTCGGCCTACCACCCATTCTGGCCACGCTGGGCTCAGGGTTGGTGTTTACTGGATTTGCCATCGCGATGACCGGCGGCAGTGCGGTGATGGGCTTTCCAGACACCGTGGCCCTGATCGGAAACTCGCAGATATTTGGCGTTCCCGTGCCGTTGATCCTGTTTGCGGTCCTTGCCATCCTGCTGCACCTGATCCTGACACGCACGGCCTTTGGCTTGCGCGTTACCATGTACGGCGCAAACCCCGTCGCCGCGCTCTATGCCGCGATCGATATCAACCGCATGCTGCTCAAGGTTTACGTGATCTCGGGCATGTTTTCCTCCGTTGCAGGGCTGATCATCATGAGCCGTGCGAACTCTGCCAAGGCGGATTATGGCTCGTCCTATCTGCTCTTGGCCGTTTTGATAGCCGTGTTAGGGGGCGTAAATCCATACGGCGGATATGGCCGGGTGATCGGCGTTATCCTTGCCGTCCTATCGATGCAATTCCTGTCCAGCGGGTTGAACATGCTTCAGGTCTCAAACTTTGCGCGTGAATTGATCTGGGGCGTTTTGCTGATCCTCGTCATGGTCATGAACACCCACGCCGTCGCCGCCCTGCGCGAGAGTTTTGCCAAATCACCGAAATAACGGGCCAGTCCCGACCGAGGGGAGAAGAAGATGAAAAAGATACTCAACAAACCAGAAGATTACGTAGTTGAAATGCTGGCCGGCATGACAGCCGCGCATCCTGAATATTACAAACTGCAGGGCGATAACGGCAAGGTCGTCGTGCGCGCCACGCCGGGAAAGAAGGGTAAGGTCGGCATCGTCACCGGGGGTGGCTCGGGCCACCTGCCTGTCTTCACCGGGTATGTGGGCGAAGGGTTGCTGGACGCCTGTGCCATTGGAGATGTCTTTTCCTCACCTTCTGCCGAGCAGATGGCAGATGCGATCCGGGCGGCAGATACCGGCGCGGGTGTCCTGCGACTTTACGGAAACTACGGCGGCGACGTGATGAATTTCGACATGGCCGGAGAATTGGTGGAATTTGAGGATATCACCTGTTCCACCGTTTTGCTGGCAGATGACGTAGCTTCGGCGGCCCCGGAAGAAGCTGAAAAACGCCGGGGCGTGGCCGGTATGGTCTACGCATTCAAGATCGCCGGTGCCGCTGCCGAAGAAGGCCGTGACCTTGATGGCGTGACAGCCGTGGCGCAAAAAGCTGCGGACGCTTGTCGCTCCATCGGTGCTGCGTTGTCGCCTTGCACTGTGCCTCAGGCCGGAAAACCGACCTTCGAGATTGCCGATGATGAAATGGAAATGGGCATGGGGATTCATGGGGAGCCCGGTGTCTGGCGCGGCAAGCTGCAAACGGCGGATCAGATCGCGGGTGAGATGATGGATCGTTTGTTGGCGGATATGCCCGTGGCCAGCGGTGATCGGGTTTCTGTCATGGTGAACTCGCTGGGAGCAACGCCGCCGGAAGAGCTTTATATTCTATATCGCACCGTGAAAGCCCGTTTGGAGGGCGCTGGTGCCACCATCGTCATGCCATTGGTTGGGCGTTATGCGACATCTATGGAGATGACAGGTGTATCTTTCACCCTGTGCAAATTGGACGCGGAATTGGAAGCCCTGCTGAACGCCCCCTGCGATTGCGCTTTCTGGAGCGTCAGATGACCATCACGCGGGACATGTTACTTGGCGCAATAGACCGTATCACTGAGGCGATGGAGCGGGATTTTGATATGCTCAACGCGGCGGATGGGGCGCTTGGGGATGGTGATTTGGGCGTGACCATGGCCCGCGGCATGCGCGCCATCACCGAGATGAAAGACGACCTGCCCGACGACATCGGCATGGCGCTGTTTCAATGCGCGCAGGCCTTTACCAAATCGTCCGGGTCGTCTTATGGCACGCTGATGGCCACCGGCCTGATGAGCGCGGCCAAAACCCTGCGTGGATCGCACACCATCGATCCCGCCGGCATCCCGGATCTGGTCGCTGGTGCGCGTGACAAGATGCAGGAGCGCGGCAAGGCGGAACTGGGCGGTAAAACCGTCCTGGACAGCCTTGATTACGTCGCAAGAGCTACGGCAGAAGAGGGTGACAAAGCACAAGCGGCAGCAGAAGCCGTCGATAAAGCCCTTGAGGATTTCCGCGACAAACCCGCCACTATTGGGCGCGCGCGCATTTTTGGCGACAAGAGCATCGGTATGGACGATCCCGGGATGCTGGCCATGCAGTCCATCGTGAAGGCTGCGACCGGGCAGTAGATCCAAGGCAACATGCTCAAGTTAGAATACGATTTGCCAGAGAAACCGGCCTCAAAATGGGCGCCGCGCCCTAAACCAGCGGGTCTTCTCCGCCGTAATGCCGATCCGGGTAGTCCGCATGCAAGGCCTGATCCGCGTCGCCGAAACGGGGCCGGGCAAAGTTGTGCTGGTGCCAGTACGGATAGATCAGTGGCAGGCGACTGACATCGTTGAGACGCGTCAAATCATCTTCTGACAGTGTCACATCAACCGCGCGGAAGTTGCGCTCAAATTGATCAGCGGTGCGCCCGCCCACCACCAGTGATGCCACCGCAGGACGGGTCAAAAGCCATGCAAGGGCAATTTGTGCGGCCTCGACGTTATGCGCCTCACCGATCTCAACCAGCGTGTCGACGATGTTCCAAAGACGCTCTGTGTCGCGGATCGGCGGCTCGTTCCAGCCCTCAGACTGGCGCGATCCTTCGGCGGGCCCTGTACCGCGCCGATGTTTCCCCGACAGCAACCCGGCGGCCAGCGGCGACCAGATCAGCACGCCAAGCCCCTGATCAACAGACAGGGGCAAGAGCTCGTACTCCGCCTCTCGTGCTTCGATTGTGTAGTGAATTTGCTGCGTGGCGAAACGACTGGAATGGCGCGGCGCGGCGGCCAGGGATTTCATCACATGCCACGCCGAATAGTTTGAACAGCCCGCGTAACGAATTTTGCCCTGCTGGATCAGTGTGTCCAACGCTTCCATCTTTTCCTCAACAGGCGTCAGCCCGTCCCATTCATGCATGTAGTAGATGTCGATATGATCTGTACGCAGCCGCTTGAGCGAACGTTCACATTCCCGGATTAAGTGCCAGCGCGACACGCCCTCATCATTGGGGCCATCCCCAATCGGCATCCGCGCTTTGGAGGTGACGAGAACATCATTGTATCTCCCTTCCAGCACTTCGCCCAAGATCTCCTCGGAGAGCCCCGTGGAATACATATTCGCCGTATCAAACAGATTAACGCCATGATCGATGCACGTGTCTACAAGCACGCGGGCATCGCTCACGCCCTGACTTGCTGTGCGCCCGAAATCGCCGCGCCCGCCAAAAGTGAACGTTCCCATGGTGATGGCCGATACCTTCAACCCGGTCCGTCCCAATGTACGATACTTCATGATGTCTCCCCTCGCTTTATGTGTCCTCAGCCGCCCGCGGTCCGTAGTCCTGAAAGGCGACCATCACCTCGGCAATCTCAGCGTCCGACAGAATGAAAGCCTCGCCGCCGATGCTGCTGAACAGATACGTGCGCGCCAACGTTTCAAGTTCTTCCAAACGCCAGAAGGCCTTGTCGATGGTCTCGCCCAGAACCGTCGCCCCGTGATTGGCCATCAGACAGCCATGCCTGTCTGCCATGATTTGCGCCATATTGGCACAAAGTTCCGGACTGCCAAACAGCGCGTAATCCGCAATCGGCACATCGTTCCCGCCAAAGGCCGCGATCATATAATGGCATGCCGGGATTGATCGACGTTGCACGGCAAGGACACTGCAATAAGGCGGATGTGCGTGCAGAACCACAGGCATGTCAGGGCGCGCCTGATGCATACCCTGGTGGAACGGCCATTCAGAGGACGGTTTCGGGCCATTGCTATCAGGCAAACCTGTCATCGGGATCGTGACCATCAAATCTGGGGTCAGCTCCTCATAAGGCACTCCTGATGGTGTAATCAGAATGCCACTGTCTATCCGGGCGGAGATGTTGCCTGATGTGCCTTGGTTCAGGTGCCTTTCGTTCATCCGAAGGCAGGCGTCAATCAGGGCTTGCCGTGTGGAGGTCGTATCAGAAAGCGGATGCACAGGCGTCATGATGTCATCTCCAACAATTCTTCTGCTACACTCGTGCTGGTCGCAAGATGCGTCACGAACCCACCTTTTATGGCTGCTCGCGCGGGTCCTGCCCTGCCTGGCCCGGCGGCAACCAAAAGCGCCATGTCTTTGCCCCTCATCTGGTCCAGTGAAACGCCAATCATCCGCTTTTCAACATCCGCGATCATGGGTTGGCCCTCTGCGTCAATCAATCGGCCACAAATCACCCCCGCTGCACCCTTATCACGGTAATCGGCAATGCCCTCGGCGCTAAGGATGCCGCTGCGCACGACATGCGCGTCCGCATCACAGGTCCCGCACGCCAGTACTGTCTTGTTACAGGTCGCCAATGCCCCAAGTTGATCCCGCACAACCGGTTCATCGCAGAGCGCGTCGCGCAGGCCTTTGTTGGACAGCACAAGTGGCACATGCAGGTTGATGCACTGTCCGCCCAGACGTTGCGCCAGCATCGACGTGCAGGCTTCAGCTTCAAAACCAAGTGCTGCCGGGCGCGAGCCCAAAAGCTGGATCACGGTGAGATCCGGCACCGGCGTATAGGGAACTTGCTGCGCCATCTGATAGACGGTTGCGCCCCAGGACACGCCCAGACTGTCACCGGGCTCCAACAGCCGGGGCAACCAATCCGCAGCAGCCCGCGTGACCCGCGCAACACTTGCCCCGGCCCCGTCCTGATCAACGGGCCCTTCTGGCACCACCAATGCCTCAGACAGCCCGTATTTAGCGCAAAGTTGCGCTGCCAGGCGATGGCCACAAAACACATCACTGTCCAGATGCACCCGCACCCAGTCCCGCGCACGCACCTCGTTGAGGTAGTTCACCACAGACGCGCGGCTGATCCGCATACGCGCCGCAATCTCGTTCTGATTCAAACCATCATGATAATAGAGCCACGCAGCCTCGACATAGAGCGCGTCATCGCGCGGAGGAAACCGCGCCAGATCAGGCGCGGCACTTTTCGCCTTGCCGATGGGCCCTGCCGAAAGAGGCACGGCCTTACTCTGCCGCTTTGGCAAAGTCCGGGAACAGGTCGGACAATCCGGCCTCAGAGGCCTCGCAGACGCCGCGTTCGGTGATCAGGCCCGTGACCAATCGATTTGGTGTGACATCAAAGGCCGGATTGCCCCCTGATGTCCCTGTGGGTGTGACCTGAACTGTGCCAAGGCCGCCCTCCTCGATCAGACCCTGCACATGTGTGACCTCTTGCACGTCGCGCTCCTCGATGGGGATCTCGGCCACACCATCGCTTACCGTCCAATCGATGGTGGGCGAAGGCAATGCAACGTAAAATGGCACGCCGTTATCACGTGCCGCCAGTGCCTTGAGATAAGTGCCGATCTTGTTGCACACGTCGCCGCGCCGGGTTGTGCGGTCGGTTCCCGTGATCACCATATCGACCATGCCGTGCTGCATGAGATGTCCGCCCGCGTTATCGGTGATATAAGTGTGTGGCACGCCGTGCTTGCCGAGTTCCCAAGCGGTCAACGCGCCTTGATTACGCGGGCGGGTTTCGTCAACCCACACATGCAAGGGAACACCTGCGTCCTGGGCATGATACATCGGGCTGGTGGCAGTGCCCCAATCTACCGTCGCAAGCCATCCAGCGTTGCAATGTGTCAGCAAACGCACTGGTTCGCCCGCCGGTTTGCGCGCAGCGATCTCGCGGATAAGGGCCAGACCATTCTCCCCGATCTGGCGGTTGATCTCGACATCCTCATCGGCAATCTCATGTGCCAGTGTCAAGGCAGCGGCGGCGCGGTCCGCCTCGGGCAAAGGCCGCAATGCTGCGCGACAGCGATCCAATGCCCACCGCAAGTTAATCGCAGTCGGGCGGGTTTTTTCCAGAAACGTCCAGGCCGCATCCATATTCGCATCCGATGGGTCTTCGGCCATCGCCAGCGCCATACCATAGGCCGCTGTGGCCCCGATAAGCGGCGCGCCCCGCACCCGCATCTGATAGATAGCATCGGCAAAATCCTGCATCGTAGCCACGGGGATGACGCGAAACTCATGCGGCAACCAGCGTTGGTCAATGATTTCGAGAACTTTGTTTTCGCTGTTCCACCACAAGGACCGGTAATGTGTGCCGTCGATCTTCATAGGAAGTCCTTTCCGTTAAAGTTCCGCGCCAGGGTGCAAACCGATTGCGCATTCGCCAGCGTATCTGCCGCATGGATCAATTCCGCCCCCATGCACAGATTGCGCGCTTCAAGCTGGGCTCGCACCGCCACATCGGCAATTTCCTCGAAATCAGCATTATGCGCCAAGGACAGACACCGTCGGTGCATCTCAATCCCGCAGACCGCCCATGCATCGCACCATATCCCCGCCAGCACCGCATCACAGGCCGCGCCGCTGTCGTGTCCCTGATCTTCAAACAGAGAGGCAGGGTAAAGGATGCCCGTCCGCTCAGTTGCCCACAGATGACGAAATTCTTCGTCAAAGATGCGACAGGTGTCCGCAATCACCCCTAAAATCCATTCCTGATACTCGGAAAGGTCCGAGCTGCGGTGCGCAGGCTGGCTGAAATAGGCCATCAGAAAATTCGCGCATAGCATGCCGATATCGAACCCCATCGGGCCATATTGAACGAACTCAGGATCAATCACCCTGCTATCGCTGTCCGTTGACATGATGGAGCCGGAATGCAAATCGCCATGCACCATCGTTTCTGTGTTTGAAACGAACCGCTGCAATGCTTGCTGCGCCTTGACCTTGAGCCCGGTATCACTGCGCAGTTTCGTGATGATGGGCTCCAGACCTTCGGTGTGGCTGTTCATCTCAGCATCATGATACGGGTCGGTGAATACCAAGGATTCGGTAATGGCCGGAATTTCCACATTGCCGGCAAAGAGCGCCACGTCCGCTTTTTTGGCGGGACTCTGCATCGAGAGCTCGGAGCCGCGAAAGGCTGTCCTTGCGCAATACCGGCCCAGAAAATCTGCAAGACCCGCCACTTTTTCCCCGGCAATCAGCTTGCGACGCAGGATTACATGCGGCGCGAGAAATTCCATGATGATCATCGCCTGTGCTTCATCGAAATGGAATATGACCGGCACAGCGCCCGGATCGCGGGCAGCCTGACGGGTCAGCGCATGATATTCATAAAATGCTCGATAGAGCGGCAAGGGCCAGCTGTCGCCGACAAGGCGCACGTAAGGTAAAGCTTGCTTTACAATTGCCCTGCCGCTGGGGCCACTGACGATAAAGACGAGGTTAAGATTGCCGTCCCCGACCTCATTGACCTGCCAGGTCGCCGCGTCTTGTCCAACGTGTTGCGTCAAGGCGTCGAGGTCTTTCAGGCGCTCTGACAATGTATCAACGGTTAAGGCCTCATACACCGTATCTGCGGTCATCGCTGGCCTCCCTCTCTCGCTCCAACGCACCTTACCTTCAATTACATACCGGCGGATTTATACTTATGTCAAATCATTTGACAAAAGTATTTCACCCCGCCTATCGTCGGGCCACCAAGGGGAGGATGTGAGTGGTCGATGACGCGCTCCAAGTGAATGGTTTGCAGAAATCGTTCGGGAAAAATCATGTGTTGCGCGGCATTGACCTGACCCTGTCACCAGGGTCTGTGACGGTCCTTATGGGGGCAAATGGCGCCGGGAAATCCACTTTGGTCAAGGTCATCTGCGGCCATTATCGCGCCGATGGTGGAACCGTGACATTGACCGGGTCCCCATTTGATCCCATCGATGAGGCAGACGCGATCCGCAAAGGCGTGGTGACCGTGCATCAATCTATTGATGACGGTGTCATTCCTGACTTGGATGTGGCCAATAACCTGATGCTAGATCGCCTTGTCGAGCGTGACCATGGCATTTTTGTGCGCGAACGCCATCTGCGGGCCGAGGCCTCCAAGGTAGCCGCATCTATGGGCATCCATGTGGATCTGCGAGCACGGGTATCGGATTTGTCCGTCGCCGACCGTCAGATGATCGCAATCGCCCGCGCCATGGCACGCGCGCCAAAAGTACTGATCTTGGATGAACCGACGTCATCGCTTTCGGCCTCCGAGGCAGAACGCTTGTTTGACCTGATTGGACGTCTGCGCGCGCAAGGTGTGGCGATCCTTTACATTTCTCACCGCATGTCAGATATCCGGCGCATCGCTGACCGTATTGTGGTGATGCGGGACGGCGCGATTTCGGGCCTGTTCGACACAGAACCCTTAGATTATGCCGCCGCCGTCACGGCCATGCTGGGCCACCGCATGACCGATGTAGACGTCACCGTGCAAAGCGGGACGTCTCCGGTTTTAGAACTGTCCGATCTGCGCCTCTTTGCAGATGCCACGCCTTTCGATCTGACAGTGCATGACGGTGAAGTGATCGCACTTGTGGGTCTCTTAGGGAGCGGTAAAAGCCGGCTGGCCGATGTCCTCTTTGGCATCGCAAAAACCGCAGATGGTCATATTCGCATCAATGGAGACGACTACGCGCCCCGTTCGGTCAAAGAAGCGGTTGCAAAAGGCGTGTTCATGTCGCCCAAGGACCGGAGCACCAACGCGGTGATCCAGGCATTTGACATCGCCGACAACATGACTCTGCCCTTCCTTCAGGGCCTAAGTGCCGGACCATTCCTCAAATCGCGACAACAGCGCAAACGCACCGGCGACATGGTGGATCAGCTTGGTATCGTCTGCCAGTCAACGGGCGATGGTATCGGGACCCTATCGGGAGGCAACCAACAAAAGGTCATGATTGCGCGCTGGCTGCTCGAGCCATCGAAGGTCCTGTTGCTGGATGAACCGTTTCAGGGCGTGGACATCGGCGCGCGACGCGATATCGGAAAACACATCCGCGCCACCGCACAGGGACGCGCCACCCTCGTGTTCCTTGCGGAAATAGACGAAGCCCTCGAAATCGCAGACCGCATTTTCGTGATGAATGAAGGCACAATTGTTGGCGAACACATCAATCAGAAAGTCGATCTCGCTGCATTGGTCGCAGACGTGACCGGGACCAGATCGACCGCATCAGGCACATCCCCATGAACGACCGATACCTCGATTTCGCCATTCGCTATGGCTTTTTGATTCTCCTGATTGGGCTGATCGTCTATTTCAGCCTCGCTGCACCGGGATTCTTTGGTCCTTTGTCGGCCGCCTTTGTGCTGCAATCAGTTGCCATCACGGGCATCCTTGCTCTGGGCGTGACCTGTACACTTGTCGTGGGCGGTTTTGACTTGTCGATTGGTGCGGTGGCGACGTCGGCGCTGATGCTGTCGGCCTACTCCATGGTGATCCTGGAGCACCCCGCAATCGTCGCGGTGGCTTTGTGTCTGGGTATGGGCGCGCTTGTCGGTTTGATAAACGGTCTCCTGATCGTGAAGTTTCGCGTGCCAGATTTGCTGGCCACGCTGGGTATGATGTTTTTACTCATCGGGTTACAGCGCATACCCACTCAAGGAAACTCCATTTCGACAGGTATGATGCTGTCCAATGGCACCGTGGCTGAGGGCACATTTTCAACCGCTTTCCTGTGGCTTGGACGTCACCGCTTTGATGTGGTCATCGAACGTCTGTTGCCGATGCCGGTTGTGATCTTTGTGATCATAGCTTTGTTAATCTGGCTGTACCTCGGCTTTACCCGTCATGGGCGGCTCATGTACGCCATTGGATCCAATGAACGTGCGGCCAGCCTCGTGGGCACGCCAGTCAATCGCTACAAGATCACGGCATATATGATTTCCGGGGTGACCGCTTCCGTCGGAGGCATCCTGTTGGCGGCACGGTTGGGCCGTGGTGATATTGCCAGTGGTAACAACCTGCTACTGGACAGTGTTGCCGCAGCACTGATCGGTTTTGCCGTGCTTGGCGCCGCCCGCCCCAATGCTTTCGGGACGGCCATGGGCGCGCTTTTTGTCGGCATCTTGCTGCAAGGCATGACCATGATGAACGCGCCTTATTACACTCAGGACTTCGTCAAGGGTGCCGTTTTGGTCGCCGCTCTCGTTTTCACATTTTACCTATCCTCGCGCCGCACCGGCTCGGGGCATTGATCATCAGCAATAGGGAGGACCAAATATGCTGAAACGTCACTTCATGGCCCTTGCGAGCGTGGCAAGCCTCGCGCTTGGCGCGGGCGTCGCGACGGCGCAGGACGCACCTGCACCCCTGGACAGTCCAGAGGACGTGACCATCGCCCTCGTGCGCTATCTTTCCACGGGAGACTTCTTTCAGGCCTATCTGTCAGGTGTCGAGAACCAGGCAGCGGCTCTTGGTGTCAATCTGCGTGTTCTGGACAGCCGACAAGACGCCGCCCTTCAGGCCGATATGGTCGAACAGGCTATCGCTCTTGGTGTGGACGGGATCATCATTCAGCACGGGTTGACTGAATCCATGCGGGATGCGGCCCAGCGCGCTGTAGATGCGGGCATCAAGGTGGTTGCTTTTGACGTGAATGTCGAAAATGAGGCCATCCCACAGATCGAGCAGTCGGATTACCTTCTGGGCAAACTAGCTCTGGAACAGGCTGTTGCGGACAATGGCGACAGCTTTTCTGCAGGCTATGTCTACGTGCCGGGCATCGCGCCGCTGGACCGTCGCCACGTCGCTTGGGAAGAGGTGAAACAAGCCAATTCCGGCATCACCGAGGTTGCGCGCATTGGGACGCTCGACAACCCCATTGCCAACGCGAACGCAAACCAAGCACGCGCGGCGCTTCAGGCAAATCCTGGCATTTCCGTCTTTTTCGCGCCCTATAACGAGTTCGCAAAGGGTGTGAAAATTGCTGCGGACGAATTGGGGGTGAGCAATGACATGGCCATTTACTCCGCTGATATCTCGACTGCGGATATTGCCCTGATGCGCGAAGCCGACAGCGCGTGGAAAGCGACTGTGGCGACCAACCCGGCCGTGGTGGGCGAGGTTTCAGTGCGCGCGCTGGCATTGATGCTGGTTGGCGAAAACCCCGGTGCCTCGGTCATCGTGCCGCCTACCTTGATCACACAGTCGTTCCTGAACGACAACAACATCCGCAACATGGAAGATCTAGGCGTAAAAATGCCCCAGTTCCAACATGCTGATGTGGCGATGGCCGACTGGATGCCCCTGCCGGCACGTTAATAACAACAGACCCGGCCCCGCGACTCACGGGGCTGGGTACTTGATGAAAACGAGGGCGACCCTGCTGTTTTGGCCGAATCCGCAAACGAAACTAAAACCCTTTAATTACCCGCGCAAACAGGTTTTGACACCGGCGTTTTGACCGAAACAAGAGGTAGCATCGACTGAGAAATCTCGGCGATTTTTCTACTTGATGACGTCATCTTCGATCCGGGCCGGACCTCCAATTGCGGTTCTGGCACATTGTTCGAAGACGCGGCCTGACATTAGCTCCAAACTGCCGATGTGTTCCGACCCAAATTAGTGCTGTGAAGCCTGCGTTTGATGCCGTTGACCGGCCTTTCAGTGGCGTCATTTCACGCGGCGGATTTCTGTTCCATCATCGCTCCTCAACGGCTTGCATGAACTGCCCGTCATCAGAACCTTGAAAGACTGGCAATTCGGCGATCGCATGCAATCATTCCACTTGTTCACAAAAAGATTGTTCACGTCGTCTTGGCTTAAACTTTCCTAATTGTTTGAGTGTCATATCACCTTCGAACAACGTAGAACCCGGCCGTGATACCTGCTCTGATCCTCAATCAAATCAATGAGAAGGCTATCGAGGGCCTCGCGCTTGCTTTGGCATCAAACGATGATGGCGCTATCATGGAGATTAAATGGTGTAACAGCGCTTTTACCCGCATCACCGGGTACAGCGAGGCGGAGGCCGTAGGTCAACGTGGCTCCATTCTGATCGGTCCGGATGTAGAACAGGGCGTTCACTTATCTATCATGGAAAGATTGATGAAATGGGAAACCTTCTCGATCAAGGCGCTGAACAACCGCAAGAATGGAGAAGCCTATTGGCAAAAGATGAGTTGGACGCATCTATCCGATCCTCAGACGGGAAATCACTGGTGGCTCTGCTCGATCATTGAAGTGGACGACGAACGCACCGGGTCGGTCGAGAATGCGCCACTCAGTCCTGCAAAATTGGATCTGGATGGCTACGAGAGAGTGGACGCTAAGGTTCGTCGCTTGGAGAAAGAGAATGCGCGGCTGCACAAACTTGCGAAATCGGTGGCCCGGGATGCGAACGAAGACGCGCTGACCGGTCTTTCAAACCGGCGACATTTTGCAGTTGAGTTGAAAACTTGGATTGCAAACTTGAAAAAGTACGGAACGGAATTTGCCGTGCTCTACATTGATCTCGACCGTTTTAAGTTTGTAAACGATACGCTTGGCCATGAAGCTGGCGACCAGTTATTGGTTTCGGTTGCCGGCATGTTGCGCAAGCTGACCGATAAATCCGATCTGGTCGCCCGTCTTGGCGGTGACGAATTCGTGATTTTGAAACCGCTGGCGGAAAGCGCTCTCAACATCAGCACTCTAGCCGATCAAATTGTTCAGCGGATGCAGATACCATTCACCTGTGAAGGAATGTCGATCGCCTGCAGCGCGAGCGTCGGCGTGGCAATTGCAAATGTGAAGATGGCAGATCCCGAACAGGTGGTCGCAGATTCTGATGTCGCACTTTATCATGCGAAGTCGCAAGGCAAGGGACGCTGGTCGTTCTTTACGGAAGACATGCATGCCATTGCAATCGCAAGCAAGCAACTGGCATCGGACTTGCTGCTGGCATGCGAAAGACGCGAATTCATTCCCTATTTCCAGCCTTTGATTGACGCGAAGACAGGTAGAATCGCGTGTGCCGAGATGTTGGTGAGGTGGTCACATCCAGCCAGAGGCATTCTCGCACCAGCTGCATTTCTTGGTACTGCGGCAGATTTGGGGATCCTCAAACGGATAGATGAAATCATCTTTGCCACTCTGCGCGAGTCTCTGGCTTGTCTGGACTCTGCTGGCATTGATCTTCCCCGTGTTGCTGTCAATGTCTCAGCAGCCCGGTTGGCAGATCCCACCTTTATTCACGACATAAAAAGCTCTGGTATCAGGCCGGAACGACTAACGGTCGAGATTCTCGAGTCAGTCTATCTGGATCAGATGGATGACGTGGTGCGATGGACCATTGACGAACTTGACGAGTTGGGCGTGACGGTTGCTCTTGACGATTTTGGTACCGGGCATGCTTCGGTCCGTGGTCTACTTGAAACAAGACCGGCAATCCTCAAGATTGATCGCCACTTCATCCAACTTGTCCTCGAGGATGTGAGCGCAAGGCCGCTTGTTGAATCTATCATCGGCATTGGGAAGAGTCTCGGTATGAGCATCGTTGCTGAAGGCGTCGAGTCCGAAGAGCACGCGCTAATCGTTACGGAAATGGGTTGTGATTTCCTGCAAGGCTTCTATTTCGGCGAACCAATGAGCAAAGAGAATCTGCGCGACCGACTTAACGAAACCGGGGGCACGTTCTGGTCGCCCAGACCTGAAAACCGGAAAGACAACACGGAGCCCGGCAACGGTCAGGCGGGTTGAGCTTTCAACTTTGACTATGCGCAACGTGTAGCCGGAGGTTTTTCTGTCACAAGACTCTTGCTTAGGTGCTCTCAGACCTAAGGTTTGATCAAAATAGACATTGTTCAAGCCAACTGATGACGCGAAACCACTATGCTTTCATTGAAACGTCTAAGCGGCGGCGGTTACAGCAAGGTCTATCGCGCGGGAAAGCGCGTCGTTGGCGCAGTGCACCGGTCTTGAACTGGCACAGACCTGCCTGCGCCCTGGTCCAACTTCATAGACACAGGACATATATGCGCCATCCACATTGACGGACGCACATGGGATCCACCTGCCGCCAGGCCCTTCGACGGCATTTCCAATCTGCACGTTCACGCAACCCGGAGGCGGGCAGGACACGAGAAGATCCTCACTGAACAACTCATTGATACTCATAGCGACCCCTTTGGCCCGCAATAATTCAGACTGGATTTGGCCAAAGTGTGGCTATGCTTGCGCTTGCGCCTTCAAAGTGTCGCAATTCAGACAACCAGAGTAAATTTAACAGAGCCCGCAAATGGACTGTGAGCATAGTTTGAACTCCGAGAGCGCCAGTAAACATATTTAAAACAAAGAGTTGGCGAAAGGTCAGAATGAAGCCTCAATTTCAATAATTTTTAAGGGCTTTCCTTGCTTTGGCCGTTTTTTTGTCCCGGGTGTTCAAGGCGCACCCGGATGGCGGGAAGCGCGGAAGGCTTGCAGATACGCGCGCAAGAACGACATGAAGTACAGCAGTAAACCGGAGATAGGACGCAAGTTCTCGATTTGCGTAGTCCACGAGCTGCACACAGTGGAACGAGCAACCTAACGCAAGGCCCGCTCCTGATGAACGTAAGATGATCGGGCAGTCATCTTCAAGTCTTACAACCCAACAATCGTAACTAACGCAACATTAACCATTTGATGGGACCTTGCAGGCTTGATCGGGAACAGAGGGTAAGTTGCATGGGGATGTCACCACGTAGACTGTTTGGATTGACAAAGCATCTGTCACGCATCCTCCATGACCTTGAAGAGGCGGGAATTCAGGTCGAAGTTGGAGACGACTTTTCCAGGTATCGCGCCTACCGGAGCCAGCAGCTTGATCGGGGTCCCATCTATGCCATGTTCGATGTTACGAGTTCGTTTGTTGATCGGACTAACGGCTTTTGGATCTGCGGTTTCAATTCAAGTGGTGAATTGATCCATACTCAGGCCGTGCGACTTCTTGACCTGTCAGGCGTGTCACTGGCAAAACATCTCAGCGACCACCGCCATAAATACATTACCCCGGACACAACGCCCGATCCGGATCTTACATATTACTCGGGTCCGAAAGCGCTCAAAACAATCACTGGAACAGTCTGCTACCAAGGCGATTTTTGGCTCCGCGCCCGTGGCCTTGGTGGTCCGCGCAGTCAGGGTGCGACTGCACTTTTGTCGCGAATTCTGCTTGAGATTGCGATGCAAGCTTGGGATCCAGACTATTTCTTTGCGTTCGTACCAAAACAACTCGGAGCAAAGGGCGCACATCTTCGTTATGGCTACTGCCATTGCGAACCGGGCCGTTGGCTGGGCCCGGATCAACAAGTGACGGAGGAAGATTACCTGATCTGGATGGATGCGGATGACATGGCCAATATGAAGCCACAGGAGGCACTCAGCGTTCAGCGCCCTGCCGGGGTTACATCTCTCGGATCCCTTCGCACACCGGTTCACGAAAAGGACGATCTCAATGTGCGAGAAAACATGTGACCGGCGTCAATACACACCAGTTTCCAGCACATTCTTGGCATCAGTAGAGATCGTTCCATGGCCGGTTCATCACGCATAGCGATTATTGGACCAATTGTCGCAAACATAGCATTTGTAATGGAACTTACGCTCGTCCCATTGCTTTTGCCGGCAATCCAAAAGGAATTCGGACTCTCAATCGGCGATCTCGCCTGGGTGTTTAACACATACGGCATTGCGGTTGCCGCCGGCGTTTTGTGCGGCGGGTGGTGTGGTGACGTTTTCAATACAAAGAAAGTCTTCGGTTACGGGGTCGCCTTCTTCGCTTTTGGATCGTTCCTCGTGGCGGCTTCCAACAGTTTCGACATGCTTATTATTGGACGCATGTTACAGGGCTTTGGCGGCGGTATGTTTTCTCCACTCGTGCCAATTCTTCTGACGCGAGCCTCGTCGCAGAAACCCGGAAGAACGCTCATCTTCTGGGGCAGCGTTGCGGGCTATGTTGCCGCGTTGGCGCCACTTTTCTATGGGAGTTTGCCGGGCGCGCAAAACTGGAACGTCGCCTTCATCGTGAACGCGATGGTAGCAATTGCGGCTTTGTTGATCCTTTGCGGATCACCAGTTGTGGACACCCCCTCACCGCATTCGCCTGCGCAGAAGGTGCGTGCTGGTCTGTTTCGAAATCGAGATCTCTGGGTGACTTTCCTATATGTTTTCTGTACATATGGATCGATTACCTATTGCCTGTTTTATCTTCCTATCCGACTGGCAAGCGAAAACGTTCAGGCGGCGAGCGTCGGTTTCATTCTATCGGTTATGTGGCTGACATTCTCCGGCTTCAGCACTGTCCTGCGCAACCTTGTGGACAAACCCCATATCCGAATAATCATGCTTGCGGCGCCGCTCCTGATAGCCGCCGCGTTGCCGCTTTTGTTTTTTGCAGACAACCTTGTGCTGCTTGTGATTTCATCCGTTTTCATCGGTACGAGTCTGGCGTGTAGCAACGCGCCTTCTACACAACTGATCCTGAGGTTTGCACCCATTGGAATGAGTGCAGTCGCAACGAGTATTGACATCACAGTCGCGCGTCTTGGCGGCATTGCGACGGTGGCCCTCCTTGCGGAAACGAAAGTTGTCTATGCCGCCACTGTGATATGTTTTTTATCCGTACTCGCAGTATGTTGTACGTTAACCGTCAGCAGAAGGCTTACCGATGGCACATGAATCCAAGCGATTGACAATGAACACTTTTTCTTGTTTCGTAGATACTTTCAATTCTTTGGTGCTATTCGGAATGCTGGGGCACTAGGGGCAGGTTACATCATGATAGGATATCAACGACCGCAAAGAGGCAGGCGAAATCGCAATGCAACTTAGCTGATATACCGCTGCGCGCGAAGTATATGCCAGATTGAACAGATCTATAGATCTCGGTTACATGGTTCTGGTCCAAGTCCCACGCTTTGTGCAGAAGCACGACCCGCTTAAAACAGCACGTGATCGCTTCGAACACCCGTCAACCGGCACAAGTCGTATTCGGTGGCGAAATAGACCACTTTTCGGGAAATGTAATCCATTCCAAGATACGTTGGCATTGCGGTTTTGCTCTTTCGTGACGTTTTTGTTGCCGCTGTCACGCAGGAATCTGGGTGGGCTGAAGAGACTTGGGGCAACATTTGTCGGCGAGGTGGACTTTGATGGGTCGGCTTTTCTCAAGTACCGACTGGAGACGGAATGACCGTTTTGATCTGCTCGACAGATCACGATCATGGACCCGTTTTCGATGCCCCGGGCGACAAGCGGTTCTGTGAGTGCGAGGGGGTGACGTGTTCGGGCTGCGTATCCTTTGGGGGTCTATGTGAAGTTGGTCCTGGCGCTTGATGAGGGCGTCCGGGGTTTGATCAGTCGGAATGGCATTAGCCCGGGCAGAAGTGTGCCACCGCTGCCACAACAGGCCGGCTTGATCGGCCAACATGATCTATCGGGCAGGTGGTGGTTGTTTTGCTCACGCCGCAGTCCCCATGTTTGGGTCATGAACTGTTTCATTGCGCCGGATTCAGTGCAGGGTGATCGCGATCTTCCCGGCAGCAGCGGCAGGTTTTTGCAGCCTTTTCGCGGGTGCCGGCCTGTCGCCCCTGCCAGCAAGGATCATGGCTGTTTGATTCGAGGGATTGATGTGGTGGCCGCCGCAGATCACGATCCCCGCCTTTTGGGATGCGCCCTGCCCCCTCCCTTTCACCGGATTGAGAGCGTCGTGGCGTGAGGCCAGCAAACACACCGACATTTTTTATTTCTTGAACCGCGCCGCCTCACCCCGGTGGCTGGATCACGGGCGCCCGCTTTGACAGGCTGATCGCCAGAACCCTGCCGCATCATGGCGCGATGCGCGCGCCAAAGGTTTTCAAGACGCCGCATCGAAGGCCCCCGCAATGCCTTACGCATCCGGATCAGAGGGTCACCCGTGGCGGTCAAAACACGCATGCATCCTGGTACCTCGCGTCCCGTCACTCGCACCGCCCTCGCCCAGGAAAACCACCGCCAAAAAAATACAGCGGCCGGAAAACATCGTCTATTTGACCGAACTCATATCGTAAGACTGTTGCGCGATAATGAAACCATTGACGCATGGGGGCGCATATAAGCGTCGACGACAACTGGCGCCGCTTCTCGCGTGTTATTAATCTAATTGGTAATGATCGACTGGCACCGTAAGACGTGACGCAACATCAATTTGGTGGGGGCGTTCCTCAGTCTGGCCCGCGAGCATGCCTGGTTGTATCAACCGCGTTCTGTCCCAACCTGCAAGTGCCACAGCCAAGCTCGTGCTTGGCTGTGAACTACTCTGAACTCCCGGTGCAGCCATCCTGCGTTTCAATCGCCCGTGGGAGACCAACCGAATGAGCGCGACCAAGCGGCACGCAAAAAGCGGATCGCTCTCATACGCGGCTTCATCTCGCTGTCATCTGTCCATGCAACGCTCCGGAGAACGGAAGCCACGCGAACGATCTAATATGCGCACGCCCATCACGAACAGGCAGACGTCGCAGGCGAAATTCGCGGGGTGACGCGCTCGTGTGAACCGACGTTTCGACCAATGCGTTTCTCACGCAGAAACATACACCGATGCCACAAACCCTTCATATGCCCTGCATTTAGGTTAGTAGACGGAAGCCTCGCGCATACCGTGGTGTTTAGTGCCTTGCCCCGGCGTCACATACTTGCCGAAAAGGGAGAAACGGCAAGAGCGTGCAACAGAAGCGTTGCTCTACCAGGCGGGCGCGGGCGGGGTGGCAACCACGCCTCCCGGAGTATCACGAGCCTTGATGTCAGCGACGGACGCGGCCTCATTGCGTTGGTTGAGAAGATGAACCGCTTCGGACAGATATGTCGCAAGCGGCACCCAATCGGCCTTCGGGAACCGGATGTTATCGCCCAGTTTAGGTACCATATTGCGCATCTCGAAGACGGCTGCCATGCGCTCCGGCTCACCCGCAGGGCGCGTATCGCCCCCGCGCGTCCCCCCGCCCGGATCTATGCTTTCATCTGGTCTTTGTTGGAAGCCCCCGAAGTTGGCGGTAATCCCGTCGGTGGCCTGAGTGAAGACATTGTCGGCAAAAGTATTGCAGGTCGTCGCCATGTAGGGGGGGACAGGAGCTGCATAGTTCTCGGCCGGATTGTTCATCAGACGCGTTCCACCCGCCCGTCCGCAGACCCCCATCAACCACCCGATAACCATATTGCGGTTCGCCGCCGATGCTTCAATCCAGACACGCTCTGCCGGTGGGACCAGGCGCTGGTAAATATGCGACAGATCCGTGCGCGACAAAAGGTCGGTCAGGTTCTTGTCCAGCGGGTTGTTGCCCACGGCCCAATGTTTGCCCAGACGCAGATACTGGCACATCAGGATCAACAAGCCGCGCATATTGACAAAACTCGGGGCACCACCGCCGATTTGCGCCTTCATGTTGTTGACGACTTGCGTGGCGCTATTGACGGCAAGGGCCATTTCAACCTGGGCGCGGTTGACCGTGACACCGCCAGCGCCCAAAGGCAACGTATCGGCCTGATGTTGAAGGCCGAAATGAGCCTGCGGCGACGAGAAGGCAATCGTGCTATTCATCAGAGCCCCGATCTGGGTGAGATCAATGGCAAAGGTCGATTGGATCGATGCATCTGTATTCTGATAAGGTACGTTATCGTTCCCGACATGCGTGTTGGGGCGCAGGATGTTGGCATTGGCCATGCCGTTCAGAGGTGCCCGATTGGCGAAGTTGTTTGTGGCTCCCTCAACCGCCGTGGCAAGGGCCACAGCCTCGGTCATCGCCGTAACAAGATCCGCGCGCCCAGCCGGCGTCTCGGTTTCATAAGGGCGCGTGACGATTTCAAGAATTGACGCATACCGAGAGGTGCCTGCCCCTGCGATTGGGTGTTCTGTTTCGACCGGCGGGGCCGGGTTTGCAGCCGTTGGGTCCGGCTGAAACAGACGTGCCATGCCGCCGGGAATGGCCGCGTTCGTCGGGTCCGTCCAGAATGCGCGATGGTGATGGGCGGAGGTACGCAATTGCCCCAGCATAGTGCGCGCGCCCCGATACCTGTTGCGGCGTGCATTGCTTCTGAACAGTCGCCATGTCGGTGGCATATCGTTTGTTGCAAGCCAGCTGGTCGCACTAAAGACGATGGTCCGCATGGCGGCGGCGGCATCTGTTGGCTCCCAGTTCTGGTGGGCCCGTCTGTAGTCGGTAATGGCGTTGTCAATTTGCAGCAGCCTGTTGTTCTGAAGGCCAGTAGTGTTGTTGTTCGGAGGGCGTGCATAGATGGTCGCATCGTTGGTTGCGGCTTGCCAGGCAGCCGGATCAAACATGCCAAGGGCGGGTCGCGTATCTGCGACGGGTCCGGCGGCAGTTGGATCAGCGCCGACCTCGGTTGAGTAATTCTGCGGCAGATCATAGGCCCCAAGAGTCACCGCGTTGATGTTTGGGTTTGCGGCTGTTGGCAGCCGTGTGGCCACACTGAAGTTCGCATTCTGAGGTGCCGTTGGTGTCGGACCGGCCACCTGACCGTTGTGATCAACCTGCAGTTCGAGCTGCTGAGCTCCGTAGCTGCCCAGAAATGTTTTTTCCGGGGGAGGGCGACCATTTATATCGACCAGCGCGAGCATTTCAAGTTCGAAGCCCATCTTGGCCTGGAGGACATCACCGCCAGTCGCACCGGGCTTATGCTGCAGCTGCGGCGTTTCGCCCGAGTGCGCGCGGCTGCCAAGACGTGCGGCACGTGCGCCCATCTGATCAGCCTCTTGTTCCAATGCTGTGTCATCGTTGATTGCCTGAGCGCGAAGCTGCGTGGTCGGGCGCACGCGGCCCTGAGATTGCTGGACGACATGCCAAGCTTCATGCGGCAAATGTTGCTCTTGCCCGGGACCCAGATGGATATCGCGCCCCTGAGCATAGGCCATTGCGCCCATCCGTGCCGGGTCCGGCGAATTGCGGTGCACACGGACATCGGCCACAGAATGCCCCGACAGTTGGTGGATACCGTGCTGCAAGCCCTTCGGCAGATCGCTGGATCTATCCGACGCGACATTTGAATCTGTCGCAGATGCGTCCTGTGCGGGATGCGGCTCTGCCATGGCTTGCAAAACAGCCAGCCTTTGGGTCACCTGACTTCCCTCGGCCGCTTGCTGCAGGTCGGCCAGAACGTTCTGCTCACCGGAGGCTCTTTGTGCAGCCTGCAGGCTACTCTGGCTCAGTTGTCTGACCGAGCGCTGCGACGTCGTTTGAGGCTTTTGGCACTGCACTCTGGTACACCTGAACGGCCGTAAGAATCCACGTTCTTACGCCTCGTTAGCAGAAATCCAGGTCGGTTGCATTAATTATGTATCTTCTGGCATGCGTTACATTGGTCGTTACCAAAAGGGGATTGTTTGCGTCGGCCAATGAATGAAGTTTCCATGTTGCGTCAGAAATTTCGAAAATCCGGGACCCAAGGCAATCGCACGGTTCACGAGCGAGACCGGACCTTTCGCCTAGGACGTGGTGCTTTTGGCGGTGCATTGATGCAATTAATGCTCCCTGTTTGGTCGCGGTGCTCAGCATTTTCTTGCAGAACGCCGTATCGCCGAGGATGTGATTGCGGTTTTGCAGGCAGCGTGTCTTTGGGGCTCTCTGCCGCGCGACATTGATCAAATCGGTCAATTGGTCGATTGTCATCGGACTACCGCCTGGCGTGAAGTCGTGCAGTGACAAAAGGGAGCCTAAAGAAATGTAAAATAAGCACAAATATTTGAATATCCGTAAAAGGTGTGACTTTGGGCATTGAAACAACCTCTCGGGATCAAGAGATGGATCCAACACCTATCGGCGGCAAAGAACATTCTGAAAGGTAACTGGACGCAGAGAGCAATTCAGAAGGGCCGCGTCGCAAACAATCAATCCGGAGACCTCAATAAAATTGTCGCGGCTACGCGTCTATCTGAAAAAGAGGACCTAAATGGAGAAGTCACGGCGTTCCTATCGCGGCGTAACTCGGCAAGATGGACCGCTTAATCCCATTGCAATCGACATCAAATGCACCACGGCGCGTAGATCCAAAACCCAACTCACTCCAGAGCGGCGACGACAAATTCTTCGATCAACTTCAGGCGTATCCGGTCCTGTGTCGCAATCAGCCATGTGTCTTTTTGCTAGGTCAGCTCGCGGTGCATGACTTCGACCAACCATTCCCGCAACAGCGCATTTTGCGCAGGAAAATGGCTACGCCGCTGCCTTGTAAAACCGCTTCGCATCACCGGAAAGGTGATCATCGTGATCGACTTTTGGAGGGGCAAGCCTGCCTGAGACAGTTTTGTCGAGAAACTTGCGCATTGGGGAGCCGCGTTTCGAGATGGTCAACCGCTCTTGCAAAAAATTCCGACGGGCCGACAATCCTAACCGTTAGTTGACGCATCGATCACTGGTCCTAAGTCCGCGAAACGGTGTCGGACTATGCCCGGTGCACTTGTCCAGTCAAACAAGCTAAAATTAGCGTCCACATCCAAATGACGTTGTGAATAAAGCGCGACGATGCGCAGCGCCGGATGCGACGAGTTCGCGATGACTTTGAGCCATGCGCGCTTTACAGTGTCATATCCTTCAACGCGCTTGGGAACTTTTTCATTCAGTGCGACAAACCCGTCCGCGAGGTCGCAGAAATCCTCTCGCGCAGGTGTCAGCCATACGCTGTCGCGGCCACTCAAAAGCAAAAGGGGTTCCAACGCTCTGCTCAAGGTGCGCGATTTGCTGCATTACGGTGGATTGGGTGACATCCACCCGGGTTGCGGCTACAGAAAAATTACCGGTGCGCACCACATATGCGAATGCAATACTCTGATGAAAGTTGGGACACGTGGATACTCTCCTACCCGGCACGATGTGCTCCAGTGGTTTCACGAATACGACGTCACAGACATATAGCCTCTTCCGCCTACTGTTTGAATAACTGAGGGGGAATCAACGATGACCAGGGAGCGATAGACCGCGTTTTACATGGCGTAATCATTGTTCATCTGTTTTTCAGGTGACCAACGGATTTGGCGTGCTGCAAGTGCTTCAATTTCATAGTTCTTCTCGTCTTTTCGCCTTGTTTCGCAATGGCTGTGTCCTGCCCAGAGTAGATATCAGTGGGCGCGAGACCGTTTAGGCCCGCCTGCCAAAGTTGGTGAGCATAGTAATAAACAAGGGTTCGATATGGGCCGCGAGATCACCGGGCGCGCGTCACAGACGATAGCTGTGCGCAAGGGCCAGACGCCTTGGGGCCAATGCCCGGCATGCGTTTCCCACTGCAAATCTGACGAGGGGAACAACAAAACGCCAATAGCAACACGCGCAACTTATGCAAAATGCGTCTGTGCGGCAGATGTGACCTCTCGTTAGTCCAATGATCTCCAGCTTTTCTTAGGAAAAGTGGTTCATTTTGTTCGCTACCATTCACAACTCCGGTAGGCGACTGCATGGCATGGGTGACAGATTGCAACGATGATATAGGAAGCAAACGTTGCTTAAACGCCTCCGTCTGTCCGGGTGACACAGGTCCAGGACGGTTCTGTCAAGATTGACGTTTCATCGTCTAAAACGCACCAATAGACTTGGTGGCCTGACGGTTGACTCCTGTCAGAGACAGGTCAAAAGGCGCGCTGACAAATTTCGCATCCAATACTCCCATGGCAGGCGAATTCGGCAAGAGCGACAGATCTGGTGGTCTTGTGTCAGGGTCAGCAAAGAGCGGATCCTGATCAACAAGGTTCTCGGAAACCAGAAACCCGTCCCGCCCGCCAAATTCGTCCAGAAACTGGGTTTTGCCATCGCTGCGCCAGAGAATGTTGCCGATAAATTCAAACCCGTTGACAATACCTGCGGCCAACCACTCCCGGTCGGCCCAACTGGACAAACGTGCCTCGCGGCCAGAACCGCGCCGCGCTGCGTTAAACACCGTGTTGAAACGGATCCGCACATCCTCGATCACACCATAGGGCCCGTCACCGGGGTGCCCTTGACAAAAAAGCCCTACAATTTCGAGATCCCACATCACATTGTTGTAGATGTTTATATTGCGTAGCCGTTGGGTAAAATCCTCTACCGGGTCGGCCTTGTTGAAATCCGCCTCGCGGGCAAGCACAATTCCGGCGCCACAATTCCAGATCTGGTTGTTATACACGTCGATATCATCCACAAAACGCCGCCCGGCATCCAGATAGATGCCATAACGCTCCATGTTCCAGATGCGATTGCCATAAATCTCACCGCCCCGCACACCCGCCTTGTAATCAACACCGTATTGACGCGAGTCGTGAATATCATTGAACCGGGTGATGACATCACCGGCTGCTGCCGCCACGCTGATGGCCTCGTTCACGCCGCCCGGTACGCGCTTATGATTGTTGTAATCCGTGACTGCATTGGTGGCCGATATGTCATTTCTTTCAATGAGAACATCAATGGTACGCAGCGTTTCCGTCTGTTCTGGCGTTATGCGATGGTCAGGGCGAAATCCGCAGACAAATATTCCTGAACTGCCGGTACGGCGCACCACATTGCCTGCGAAAACATGATGCCCATGTACCTCGTTCTGGGTGCCAACCACATAGATACCGGAGCGCCAGGCATCTTCAATTGTCAGGTTGCGAATATGAATATTGTCCTTGCTGTCTATTCTAATGATATCGCGGGTTCTATGTTGTGGCTTCAGGCCGGGGCCGCCATTTACGACATGCTCTTGCAGGTCCCCTCTGATGATCGCCTGATGTTCTTCTCCGGGCAGAGTGGTATATGTAATCGGTGCCTCTTGCGTGCCTGATCTGGCAATCTCAAAGGGCGCATAGATCCCGGGGCGCAAATAGATCGTGTCACCCGGACGCGCGACCAGCGTGGCCTGCCGCGGCTGGCGCAACGGCGCATCCGAAGCACCAGTCCCGTAAACGTCATCTCCGGCGGGCGATACATATATTGCGCCAGCCTCTCGGGGCGGTTGTTGCGCCTGTGCGCTGGCGGACCCGAAAGGCAGCGTTTTGAAAACCGGGATAGCTGCAAGGAGAGAAGCGAGTGGGCGCAGAAATCTACGCCGCGTGAGACCGGGTGCGGGAGCGCGATGTCCAGATGATCCTCGCGTTTCTCGTTCCACTTTAAGTTCCCTTCTATCGTCCTGCAATTCTTGCTCGTACCAAAGTCGCAGGATTGTGAGCGCTCCGCAACGATCCCAGCGACATCTTTGGCCTCATCGGATGCTGTCTGGCAGGTTGCCGCCAGCAATACTGACGCCCTTTAAAGCCGATCATAGCATCAGAGTTCAAACACCGTGTGCTGGCAATAAGGTGACCGGACCCAGAGGCCTTATTGGACCGCTCCGCGCAGTGTTTCCTTCCACCCGGCAGCTTCGGCTTTACGCCCAAAATACTGCGCGCCTTCCAAGGTCCAATGGCTTCTATCGTACATTGTCTTTTCATTCTGTTCGGTGCTCAAGGTACAGGAATTGCTGTCCTTGGGACAGACCAGAGCACGTCGGGACAAATAGATTACAGCATTGCGCTCTGCGATCTGCTCCACGGTGGTATCGACCTGAGAAATCGCGCTTACCAACGACCCAAAGGCCAAGCTATTCACTTTTTCCATGTCGATTTTCTGTCCCTGCCGCCGTAAATGCCAATCATACATGGGCAAAGCCCCGGGAGAGGCGAATTCAGGCGTACTTCCGACGACGACCACGGTTTTGCCCTTTGCCTGAATCTCGCTGATCATGCTTTGCAACAGGTTCTCCACATTTTGCGCCTGGTATCGCGTAGAGATCATGATGACATCCGCATTCGTGAAATTGGGCGCGGCGAAAAGCTGTTGGCGCTGATCTGCGGGAAATTTCGTGGCCATACCGAAACGCGCCACTTCCAGTTCATCGCTGTTTTCATACGTCTGATAAAGCGCGTTGAACATGTCTTTGGAATGGGAATTGCCAATGATCAGTACCTTTGTCGCATCGGGTTTTTCAAACCAAAGCTGTGTTCGCTCGTGCTCGGAGGGACCATCTGCATTCCAAGTGCCGATGCTCTCTTCCTCGCCCGCCAATCCGTCAAGAATACCCCAGGACTGATCTCTCAGGATTTCGTTGTCGTAGAATTCTCCGCCGTAAAGTGCGGCCAGATCGCCCGTGCGTCCCTTACCGAACAGATCAGTGGTTGTATCAACCACCACGAAACTGAGGATCACGGCCATGCTTCCACCCAACGCGATGCCGAAGGCGCGTCCGCTTGCGGCAAAACGAAACCTCTGTTCGACAAGATAGTAGCCTGCAACCGAGAAGGCCAAAGTTAATGCAACCCAAGCCAGCATATCCAGCGCATCGGGCTTTTCGACACTGCTTAAACGTCCAAAGGCAAAGATTGGGAAATGCCAAAGATAAATTGAGTAAGACAAGCGTCCGATAAACACAAAGAGCCGTGTTGACAGCAGTTGCGTCACGCCTTCCTGCGGTCGCGCACACCAGATGATCGCGCACGTGGCCAGAACAACAGGCAACGTAATGACCCCGGGGTGGCGCCATTGCGCAAGATCAATCATAAACATGCAAAGACCAAGAACCAGAAGGCTTACTTTGGGCAAGAACCAAACCATCCACGGACCCGGTTGTGCGGCTTTTGGGAAAAACGTCAGACCGAAAGCCATGATCGAACCGGCCATCAGTTCCCATGCCCTACTGACGGGAGAAAAAAACGAAAGTTGCTTGTTGAACGACGTGGTGAGTTCCGACGCCGCGAGGCTGCCCAAACAAAGGGCAACGATAATGACAAGCGCAAGGCCGGGATTTCGCGTCGGTTTGATCAGAAGCAGGAGGAGTGGGAAGATCAGGTAGAATTGTTCCTCGATCGCAAGGCTCCATGTGTGCAGGAACGGTTGCAAAAGACCCGACTGAGCACCGTATTCACCGAGAGCAAAGAACCAAAAGATGTTGCTCACGAACCCGATGGCGGCAAGTGCCGACATACTGAAGCGGCTCATCTCGGAAGGAGAAAGCAGCATGAGAGCGGCGATCATGGAAGTCAGGATCATCAGGATCAACGCTGGAAATATGCGCCTTGCACGACGTATATAGAAATTCTTGATGCTGAAGGTGCCGGTTTTCTGCAACTCGCTGAGAATGATCTGAGTGATGAGAAACCCCGAGATCACGAAAAAAACGTCAACCCCCAAGAAACCACCGGGCAGAAGGTAGCCATCAAGAAAGGGAATTTTGAGGTGATAAATCAGAACAGGTACGATCGCGAGTGTTCGAATCCCATCAATTTCTGGTCTGTAACTCAGAGATTTTGACATAAACAGCTTACCCATCAAAAATTATGCGTCTCTATCAAAAAGGCGCATTAATGGATTCTATTGCAACACACAATTTCATATATTCACTCTTCGGATTAAAACCCCCTGCCTTCCAGACGGGAGCGCTTAAGCACGAGGCATTTTCTGCAGCCTGCGATCATGCCTGTGAGCCCATTTGAACCAATCATGTGGTGTCGGTATTCCGCACAGCACGTTTTACCGATGGTATGATCTTTATGTCGATGGTGGCCTGGACGCGTTGGCGGATCATTCACCGCGTCCTAAGTCTGTCTGGAACCGCATCTCCGACGTTAGACGTGATGACCTGATTGAGTTTGCGCTGGACCATGAGGCGCTGACGGCGTCAGGTTGCGACCAAGCCGTTGTGCGCCACAAACCGCGTCTTCTGAGCGATAACGGCTCATGCTACATCTCCAGCGATTTGGCGGAATGGCCGGAAGGGCCGGAAGGGCAAAATATGACACACGTGTGTGGCGCACCGTTCCACCCGCAAACTCAAGCAAGATCGAGCGCTGGCACCAGACTATGAAGAACCGCGTTTTGCTGGAAAATTACTATCTGTCTGACGTCAGCGCTTATGGATCCAAATAGGGTTATTTGCTAAGGGAGTGTTTGTTGCTCATCGTAACCACCGAGGAGTGGACGATGAGAAAGACAGCGAAGAGCCCTGGCGAGAAGATCGTCAAAGATATTAAACGTGCAACGCGCAAGCACTATTCATCTGAAGAGAAGATCAGGATCGTGTTGGATGGTCTGCGTGGTGAAAACAGCATTGCTGAGCTGTGCCGCCGTGAAGGGATATCGCAGGGCATCTACTACAAATGGTCGAAAGACTTCATGGAGGCCGGAAAGAAGCGGCTAGCTGGGGACACAGCACGCGCTGCGAACACTGATGAGGTCAAGGAACTGCGCCGCGAAGCCAAGGAGCTCAAAGAGGTGGTGGCAGAACAAACGCTCGAACTGCGTCTTCTCAAAAAAAGCATGCTCGGGCCCTCTCAGTGAATGCAAGACATTCACCTGCCGGGTAATAGATGGGGGCGACCACGAATGAGGTACCCCGCATCTGAGAAGCTTGAGATCATCCGGCTGGTCGAGGGGTCGCATCTGTCGGCCCGTCTGACATTAGCCAAGCTCGGCATTCCGCGCACCACGTTCTATCGCTGGTACGGCCGGTATCTTCAACGCGGTGAGGCTGGTCTGCAGGACCAATCGCCCAAGCCAAAGCATGTCTGGAACCGCGTGCCTGACGACGTGAAGCGCAAGGTTGTCGACTTCGCCTTGAAAGAGACAGAGCTGTCACCGCGCGAACTGGCAGTGACGTTCACGGATCAAGAGCGCTACTTTGTGTCAGAATCCACTGTCTATCGCGTGCTCAAAGCGCATGATCTGATCACCAGCCCAGCCTTCATCGTCATGAAAGCCGCCAGCGAGTTCAAAGACAAAACCACGGCCATCAATCAGCTTTGGCAGACCGACTTCACCTACATCAAGGTCCTTGGTTGGGGCTGGTTCTATCTCAGTACGGTTCTGGACGACTACAGTCGCTACATCGTCTCCTGGAAACTCTGCACGAACATGCGGGCCGAAGACGTGACCGATACACTGGACCTCGCGTTGCAAGCGTCTGGCTGTGATCAGGTCCATGTCGTTCACAAGCCACGTCTGCTCAGCGATAACGGATCAAGCTACGTCTCCGGGGATCTGGCGGAATGGTTGAAAGACAAAGGCATGAAGCACTCGCGCGGAGCCCCCTATCATCCGCAAACCCAAGGCAAGATCGAGCGGTGGCATCAAACCCTGAAGAACCGCATCTTGCTGGAAAACTACTTCCTGCCAGGTGACCTCGAAGCGCAAATCGAAGCCTTCGTCGATCATTACAATCATCAGCGATATCACGAGAGCATCAACAACGTCACACCTGCTGACGTCTACTTCGGGCGTGACAAAGCCATTCTAAAACAACGCGAAAAGATCAAACGAAAGACACTCGAAGCGCGACGCTTGCATCACCGCCAGCACGCCGCATAATCAAACCAACCAGATGAGCCAAACTCTCTCTTAGCTTAGGCCGCCTTTGGTGCCAAAAACCCTGACGACGGACACCATAAGCGCTGACGTCAGACGGCTAGGAGTCGAAAGCTGGGTTTTGCTAAAGGACTGATAGTTCAGCAACTATAGTGATTTCATGCTTATGCCTGAAATCTGCACTCATATGCCTTACTGACACAATAAGTGTGGCGAGTCACCATTGTTGACCACTGCGCGTCCGTAACCCATTGAAATACTTAGCGCAGATTTCGGCGAGAGTCATTGCCCAGGTCATTTGACTCATCAACTCTGGCCACTCTTAAGACGAAAGAAAACCGGCGGAGCCGGTTGTCTGATCTTCCGTTGATGAAGATTAAAGTAAGCTGTCAGGCAGATCGCGCCGTCGATAGATCACACTCATGTTCCGCTCGACAGCCATTGCTTCTATACCCTGTTGCTTCAGTTCTTTTACAAGTTGATATGATCTGGTGGTCCACCGATAGCTCAAACGACCGACAGTCTCATACTCTGCGAGGAATCTGTTGATCTCATCGTATCGGAAAAGTTGGACCGACTTTCGTGTCCGGGGATGAAGAACCTTTTCGGTTGAAAGCAAACCTCTCGAGACAAGCCATGGGATGGTCAAGTAATTGATCCGCAGATGTTTGCGGAGTTGTTCACTGCTAAGTCCCGGAAGAGGTGGCCCTTCCAACTCGTCCAGCAATTCCTCTTTAGCAATACAAATTCCGCTGATCCCAGCGTGATCCGTCAGCCTACCAACCGTCTTGAGCCGCTTATCCAGTAGCAATTGTAACAAATTACTGATGCTTGTTTTACATGAACTCTGAACTGAACCAATAGCCAGCATACCAGGTGGGATATCCATCAGTGGTATTGCATTCTCACTTATGGATTTCACAAAACCATCAAGACTTGAAAGTGAGTAACGAGGCGCAGTTTCGGGAGCAAATGCGAACGGTTTGATGAGATCGTTAGAAACCAGGCGCGAGAAAGTCGATGGGCACACCCCCAATTTACGTGCGGCGGGCTTTATGGTGACAGTGTTCCCGTAATCGTGGAGCCAAGCATCCCAATCAGCAGATTTAACCCACAAGTTACTGGAGGGTCGCGGTAGGTGTTCGAGTGCCAATTTCTTCTGCGTGGCAGATAATATCTTCCGCATTCGAAGGAAAGTAACGTTCGCTTTCTTGGCGGCGCTTGAGATTGAATGTACTTTCCTTTGTTCTACTCGTTCTCCCAACACGACTTCGCCGACAGAACATGGGTAGTTGTTGACGACAAAATCGCGTACGGTTTCAATTAACGGAGTGCAAGTTGGCCGATGCTGGATTCGATCAAGGCACTGTGAAAAAGGGAAGAAGTCGGAGTAAAAGCCACCTTTCGAGTGTTCAGGTTGGAGGCCTCTTAGTCTCTCGCATAGGTGCTTCGGCCCGACAGACAGGATATCAAAGCCGCGAGAAGTCGCATTGAGTAATACTTTCTCATCAACAATCGTCTGATCACGCATCGTTAAACCCAATGTCACAAGTCCGAGCTTCTCGCTGGCCCCAACGACTGTAGCTAAATCAAGTTTATCGAGCCAGCTTGACGACGATACTCCGCACTTCAAACGATTGATTATGTATTGCTCAAATCTGCCCGGTGAGAGTTTGTCCCCAGATGCTGAGGCAGACGTAATCAGTGCTGCGTTATCTCTGACCCGTCCGGCAAAGTCATGCTTGCAACGCCCCCGCTGAGGAGCTGGCAGGCATAACAGTGTTCTTCTATGGACTGGACAAACTCTCATCCCCTCAATGTACCACCAGACAGGGGCACCTGACTGAAGGAAACCGTCACCATTTCGCCTGGCCCCAGCGATGCAGTCGGGGCAAAGATTGAGAGTATCAAAACGCATCAGCTTCGGGGCTATCCATTCGCCACCGACCCATTTCGAGGTTGCCGACCTTCCCAATCTGTACGTAGACCTTAGCAGCTTCTCGGAATCAACGCCCGCCACATCGCACAATGAGGCAACTGACGCCTGATCACCTATCCTAAAGCGGGCCCACGAAACTCCCATGTCGTGAACGAAATCCTGCACAGTGGTGCAACCGTTTTTCTCAGCAAGCCGCGAGGCCCACGAGGTTGCCGGTTCACATTCCGAAGGATCGACAAGAAGGGCAAGGCCGCTCATTGCCTGGCCTCCAGTACAGCCGTACTCGATCCCGCGCCGTCAAGAAGTTTCCGCGCATCGATGCCGCGCCAGTCGTCAGACACGATTGGATTGCCGACGTGTGAGCAACCTGATCGACGCGCAAAAGCTCTGGCAAATGCATCCTTGTCGAGTTCATCGGCTGCTCTCGCGAGGGCATCTTCAATCGCCGCTACGATGAGTTCGATGACCAGTCCCAGCTCTCGTGCAGCAGCATGGATTAGGCGTCTCGCGAATTCGCCACTGTTGAGGTGATCATGGTTCACACGAAGACCCGCAATTTCGGCGTAATGAGCAACGATTCCCCTAATTTCCTTGGCATGCGTCGTCATATGGATCGAAGGGAATTCTACCGGCGTCAGTCTCCGACTCAGCTGCGCGTCCATGTTGACGAGAGATTGCAGCTCCCTAGTCCCCGACAGAATCAGACCAGTTGGCCAATCGGATCGCTGCATGAGCGATTTTAGCGTATTGACGACGGCCTGCGAGTCCCGATTGGCTCTTTCGTTATACAAGTGCTGGACTTCATCCAAGTGTAGGAACAGGACCTTTCGCTCGCTCAGGAGCGTCTGGACCTTAGACCAAATAATAGCAGCAGTTCGGTCGCGGTTCAGGGGGTAGCCAAGACTCGTGAGGCAGTCGTACCCGACTGATTTCAGTGTTGCGGGTGCCGGTACTAGAAAACTAACCACATCGGCCCGTTCCACATCGGGCTGGGGCAAGTGCAGGTCCTGATGCTTGGCGAACAGTCGACGGATCGCTGTTGTCTTCCCTGAGCCTGAGGCCCCGATTACGACCAGGCCCCTCGCTTCGGAATGCAGACCTCGCTCGATCTCAGCGCGCCTTCGATAGAGTAGCAGGTCAAACTCTTCAGCAAGGTGCAGATACCGCTTGTGCTTGACGAAACGCGTACGCAGGTCGGCTGTGATGCGCCCGATTTCTCGGGCGCGTTTCAATTTTTGCTGGGCGTCAGTCATCTTCGACCTCCCAACCCGAAGCACCACTATCTCCATCATCGCCGTCTTCCGACTCAGATGCGGCATCGGTATCGTCAGGTGACCACATAGAGGTTAGCGGCGACCCAAAAGGGTGGTTCTGCCGGTCGTCGTCCGTCTTTGCCTCAGAGCGCCAGGTCTTGTTTTGAAACAAGGTATCCTCAAGCCTATCGAGCGCCTTGGCGTCGACGCCTTCTGCGCCGGGCAGGAGTTGGTTTAGGCGGTCCTGCACGCTGTCACGAATACTGCGCAAGGCCTCTGCACGCAGTTCCTGTCCAAGCTTTGCCTCGGCCTGATGCTCTCGAGCAATCCGTGCAAACTCCGCCTTCCAGGCTTCGAGGGTCACACCATCGAAATCGGCATCACGCGCTGACGCATCGTGCCAGCGGCGATCCTTAAGATATGCGACACCGCCGATATCATCTGGATCGATCCGCACTCGGAATTTTCGCTGGGACGAATGCGCAAAGTGCTTCTGCAGATCCTCGGACGTGTAGAAATTGCTGAAAAGCCGCAATCCATGCTTATCCAGTGTTCGCTCGACTTCAATGCCTGTCGCAACACGACGCGTCAGTCGGTCCGGCGGGCTGGGCACAAACCTCTCTCTTGCAAGCTCCTTCCACCGGCCTGCAGGGGTCTGTCCCTGAAGGCCAGAGTGCGGCGCATGATGGTAGAGGTCCACGATCCATCTAATGATAATGCGAAGAAGATCCTCATCATCCAGAACGGCCCTCTTGTCCGCTTCATAGTCGCCGCGATCCGTAACATTGGAGAATGTCCTGCCGGGCAGAAGGGACGCCAATTTGGTCGCGAATGTCCCGAACGTACGCTCGACAGTTGCCCGGAGTTCCGGCACCCCGACAGGACCGAAGTGCAGATGACCGCCAAGGTCGGTAACAGCGGTCTGGAACTCGGTCGACATGAACGCCGGGCCGGTGTCGCAGGAAACTGTACAAAGACCCCCGTAGTGATCCCACATTGCCTGCGCGCCGATTGCACGCGCAAACTTAGTTTTGTCCGAGACTGCCATCGCCAGTGTTCGAACCGCGTCATAGGCGGACGGATTTTTGGCAATCCGAATGCCAACAATCATCCTGGTTGACACATCGACCGCGACACAAACCCATCGGCGGGTTTTCGGTAAGGCCGCGACGGCATGAGTTGGCAAATTGTCGATTGCTCCGAGGCGGGTCAGGAATGTTCGAACGTCGACTTTCCACTCATCCATTTCAATCCTCTGCATCGGGTAGAGCTTGGCCAAGCCTCCAGAAGATGACGATGCTAACGCGCGAGCTCGTTCCGCACCAAATCTTCCAGCATTAACAAAGAATGGATCTAAGCCGTTGATGTGCCGCAAGACTGTTGAATAGCTGAAGGACTTAATCTCAGGTCGACCTTCCAGTCGACGTTTAGCATTTTCGTCTCTCACGTCGTCTTCATGCCGTTCAAACACTTCCCTTTTGCTTGGGCGCTCCGGCGCCGCGTACTTGAGAACAGATCCTCGCAAGAATTCCTGAGAGTCGTAGTCATAGTGCAAAGGCCTCCGCGCAAAGCCTTTCTTTGGCATGAATGGCTGCATGGATCGCCCAAATCTACGGTACTTTCGATGGAGTCGCAAAAGCGTTGAATTAGATGACAAAACATGGACTTCGGCCTTCGAACGCCCACGAGGTTTTGCCTTGAGGTTTTTTCTCTCAATGTCACGCTTGTTGATCAGTGCTTCTAACGTCTGACGATTTGCTGCGAAGCTCTCATGGCTGTAGGCAAGCTTTCCAGCGTCATGTAGCTCATCGATAACCCCGAAGACCATTCTGAGCCAAGCAAGCTCCTCCTGATCCTCAATCGAGAGCGCTGATGTCATCGCCTCCGGTACTTTGGCTGCCTCGATCGGGGAAGCACTCTCGGCAAACCAGTTCTTTTCGTATCGCCATCCGGAACTCTTCCGCATCTTTTCGATGTCGTCATAGGTGAAGACCGAGCAGACATCCGTGCCATCGAGGTGACGAAAACGGACATATTCATCATTTTGACCATCTGGCTGAAAGAAAACTCCATTTAGAGTCATTCTGTCGAAGCGCGACGTTTCAAAGCGGGGACCGGACATTGTGCCACCTCCCGGCTAACCATTGTTTTTGGTCCGATGAGCGCTTGCCTGTCCCAATGTAATAGGTTGTTGTACATCGCGCGTACAACCGCCGGGTATCCGCGCTCAGCCAAACCAGAAACCTTGACGAGATCGGAAACTGTCATGTTGCTTTTGAGAGCTGAAATTATCTCAGCAAGTTGATCGTCTGCGTCAGGATCGATCTCCCGTTGGCAGTTCATGAATTGCTCAGCATTTTCGATCTGGGTGTGGGTAAAGTTTCGCTCGGTAAAGAGAAAAACCTCATCAGCGTAGTCAGGCACCAGTCGCGATGCCGCATCGCTTATCTTTTCAATGACCTTTGGCTTTTTTGCTTGTTGCGAAGTCTTGACTTCAATTGCGATACGGCGGCCATCACGCTTGGTGACCAAGTAATCAAAGGTGTATCGGCGCGTCCTGCCAGCGGCATCAATATAGCGAAGCGTGAAAGGCTGCTCCACAATATCGACAGTTTCTACTCCCGCTAGTGCCATGAGGGCGAACGAGCGCTCGAGTGAGCTTTCGTATCCGATGCGCGTAAGGCGCTCAGCCCCACGGATACGGGCTACGAGTACGCCGCGAGCACTGATAGCTGACCGCGACCGGATCTTGCGGCTTCCGCGAAGTTTCTGCGGGAGCTGAATTGGAACTGATGCCGTGGAAAATTCGAAAACCGGGCCAGTCGGCCGAGTGGGTTGGGTATCTTTAGCAGAGATGGTCATGTTGTTCTCCTTGATCATGAATTGGACACGCCGATTGCTTCAAGGCTCGCAGCGCGCTTGACTTTTGGTGTGGTTCGGTGGATCAAGGAGATAAGAAACTGGGCTCCTTGCCCTCCTAAGGTCCTTAGAGTTGGCGCTCTAAGGCCTTTTCTTTTTCTGACTTACTGTAGACTAAGTCACGGTTGGCCCTCCTTCTCGTAACGTTCGGGAAAGAGACCAGCGGCTGTGGTATCAAGTAGTTGAGCTATATGCTCTTCAACCCGCGCGCTTCGTCTATACCCTTGGCTGACGGTAGTTACAGAAGCTGGCGATATGCCCAATTCGCGCGCGATATCCGACATAGTGTATCCGCGCAGCTTCAATGCCTCACGGATTTCTTGATGTCGAACCAACGGGTTCGTTGAGTGTAAGCCACGCCGCTCAGCAGAATTGTAGACTAATGGCATCGTCATTCCCGTCCAAACTGTGGAGAGAATCGCATAATCGTGACTCGCTGGCTAGAGGGAAAAGGGCAGTCAAGCCGAAAAATTCATTTAAACCAGATACTTGTGTCTAATCTAGGTCTGGGATTAGACAAGCCTTTTAGTACGTGGTGGATAGGACCCGTCTGCTACAGTGCCACAAATGAATGGAATAAATTGTTCCTTGCATTGGTTCGTTAGAAGTGTTGCGAAACTAACTCCAAATTGGAACCTGACATTCGTGACTTGTGCCGCGAATGCCGGGAAAGAGCCCACAGTGTGAATTTGGTTTTCCTGCTGCGTGCGCTCGCAGCGTGGACAATGCTGCGCCAGCGAAAAATTCGGTGCTGCCGCGCGGCGGGAAAACCAGCCGTTCGAGCAGTGCGCAGCAAAGATCAGTGGCCGAATTTACAGACTGCGGGACATTCCGGACTTGTGCAGACGCAGTAATTGCTGACGCAGAAAAACCTCGCATCTGCGGCATAATTGTTGCTGCGTTGCAACCCACGTCGCCGAAACGGTCATTGAACCCCGCCACGAGACGCCGAATCCAGACCACCCTTTCGCTGCAGTCAGTTTTCGACAATCGAGACGCGACACTTTGCCGTCGTTGAGTTCTCTTTGGCGAATGGCTGCTAGATCAATGTGGTTTCAACAAATCGCCGCAACACAGGCTTCAAATTTTTCTGCTGGCGTTTGGTATTGCAAGGTCTTTCGCTGTCGCTCGTTGAGCTGCCGAGCGACAGCGCTGATTTTGGTTTGACTAAAGCCCGATGTATCAGCGCCTTTCGGGAAGTACTGCCTAAGAAGCCGGTCGGTGTTTTTGTTGCTACCGCGTCGCCATGCACTACCCGGCAGGCGATTGCTTTGGCCATCTGCTGGGGGGGAGACTGAGGATCAAAAAAGAAGACGTTGATTTTTTGGGCCATGGTGAACTTCGCCAGCCTGAAGGGGTTCTCGTTGAGCAGTTTGGCGGTCCAGGTGTCTGCCTTCAGGGCTGAAACCAAAATGCGGAAGCCGATATCTGCAGATGAGTAAAAACTTAAAAGAATATTGGATTCTGCCCAGATAAGGCCGCGCATTTTTGTGCGTTTTTCGATCAACCGTGCCAAATTTTCAAGCAATGGCCGGATTTGCATGTTCTTTGTCCGCATACATTAACGCTTTGTCAACACTGACCAGCGTTCACGGTTTTCCTTGAATCAATCCATGCAACTCTACGGCGCAAGTTAGATCGACACCACAGCAAGTCGCAAATCAAATTATCTAACTGCGTTGTCCGCTGCATTTTTAGAAACATGCCATCGGCAACCAAAACAATACTGGAGTATCTGATGACTGCTATTCCCACGACAGTACTGACCGGATTTCTCGGTGCGGGAAAAACTACGCTTTTGAACCACATCCTTCACAATACCACGGGTGAGAAAATCGTGGTCGTTGTAAATGAATATGGTGAGGTGGGGATTGACGGACAGCTTGTGGTCGATACCGAGGATGAGGTGGTTGAGCTTAACAACGGTTGCATCTGTTGTACGGTTCGGTCCGATTTAATCAGCGCCTTGCGTAACCTTTTGGAAGCCGGTCACGATATTGACCGGATCGTGATTGAAACCTCTGGCCTTGCTGATCCGGCACCGGTTGTCCAAACTTTCGTACTCGACGAAGTGCTCTCAAAACGCATGGCACTCGATGCGATCGTGACTGTGGTCGATACCCGCCACATCGCAACTCAGCTCGAGCAAGAGATCGCGAAAGAACAGATCTGTTTCGCGGATCTTGTGATCCTCAACAAAGTCGACCTTGAATCCGAAGACACGTTGCGCGCGGTCGAAACTAAGATGCGGGGCCTCAACCCGCTGGTGCGAATTGTACGGGCACAAAACTGCAATGTGGCCCCATCAGAAATATTGGACATCGGCGCGTTCGACCTGAAACGGATCCTTACCATCGAACCCGATTTGCTCGACGATCACGAACATGATCATGAGCACGACGAAAGTATCACCTGCGTCGCCTTGCAGGATGATACGCCACTGGTCCCTGAATTGTTCAACAAGTGGTTGAACACGTTGGTCCAAGACACAGGTAAAGACCTTTTTCGCCTAAAAGGTGTCATGAATTTCGCGGATGAGCCCCGCCGCTTTGTCTGCCACGGTGTTCATATGACGCTGGACGGGCGACCTGGTGCTGTTTGGAAACCCGGCGAACATCGCAACAGTCAAATCGTCTTCATTGGCAGAAATCTGGATGAGACCGCTCTTCGGGCCGGTTTGCAGTCCGCCTACGCACTTGCAGAAGAACTCGCCGTTTGAGGCGCAATAATTACGGTCGAAAAGGCCGAAGCGTGCAACCAACAAGGAGAAATCGTTATGTTCCCACCTCTTGTCGCGGCTATGATCAGTCTTGGCGTACTGGGTGCCATTGACACCTACATTACAGCAACTCTCATCCTGGTTCCGGTGTGGGTCACGTTCATCGCATGGGCTTCGTTTTTTGCCTGCGGCGGCGGCACGGCCGGAATTATCAAATCGATTGCGTCCAACTTCACCGGTATCCTCATCGCGTCGACCACCCTTTTGATCATTAAGCTAGGACCTTCCGGACCTTTATTTGCAGCCATTTTAGTGGGCCTTGGAACTTCAGCAATGGTGTTCGCGTCCATTAAGAAATTGCTGGATTTCACACCAGCTATCGTTTTCGGCTTTGCTTCTTTGGTTGGCACAACGGCTGCCACGCAAACAACGATCACCGTCGGCGAAGTTGGAATGCACCCAACATTGGTCGCGATGCTCGCCATGGCCATCGGCGCTGGGTTTGGCTTCGCCTCCGAAGTTGTCACCAAAGCACTGTCAGCGGAACAGCCGGCCGAAGCTTGATCGCGTCGGTCCCATAAAAACTGGAGAAAACAAATGAAACTACAGCATCGAGTGTGTACCGTATCCGCTGGGTTCCAAGCCAATCGCTGTCACCCAGTCTCGCACAAGTCGACCATATTGACGTGTCGAGATATGCGGGCGGTCATGGAAGCGGCTAGGGAACATGAAGCGGCACCCGATCATCTCAGGTGATCTTACCCACGCAATGACTGTATCTCTCGTATTTTCAGTCAGTTCGAACTGTACGGGTTTCTTGGTCTTACTCTGGATTATTGAAACGCGTTCACGAACGCGATCCTCTTTGACCAAATCCGTGACGGCGAGAGTGACCAGATCGCAACCACGTAGTTTGCTATCAATTGCGACGTTGAACAGCGCAAGATCGCGAAGATAACCTGCAAGTTCGAGCCGGGCACGTATGGCCCACACTTGTTTGGGAAGCAGCGGTCGTTTCTGACCTACTATCCGCCCTTTGTTCCATGCTTTATGTTTTGAGGTGACTGCGGGAAGTTGGACTCTTGGCATTACTTGCCCTCCAATCCTCCCTCCAAACCCAGACATCAGCACCGCGCTGACAGCAAGAACATAGCATCAGGTTGAACGGCTGGTGTCCGAAGTCGCTGGCAAGCGGTGTTTCTGCAAGTGCATTGGGCCGCTCCGAGCCCACACCGGACCGGTATTTTTCTCACTTTGAGCGCTCGCAGCACGATAACTTCTGCACCTTCGCTATTTCCAGTGTTGCGGTGCAGCGCAAGAGCTGGTCATTCAGGCAGATCGCATCGCAGAATCAAAACTCTTCAAGCGGGAACAAAATTCAAAAATGTGTTGCCGGATAGATGAGCATTCAAGAGGCGAAATTCCGTCCCATTCTTAATGTATTCAACACCGGAGGCTCGCAAACATGCCTCCAGATTTGCACTATTGGAATATTTAAGGTCCAGTGCCACGAAAGCAGGCTCCCCGTCATCCGTGACAGGTGCTGGAAGGGGTCCGTAGAGCGATTCGATCGCAGAACGCACCAGCAATTTGAGTCTGCCGTTTGCAGTCTCAAATGCAACGCCACCGTCGACCGAACGTGGGTCACCGTACAGGCCAGAGAATTGGTCGATCAGGGGTGCCATATCATCCAGTTCGGCCAACACGGTCGCCCCTGCATAGCCATGAACAGAATTCGGGTGCCCCATCCAAGAGGGCACATAAATCAACTCAGGACGGTGCTGCTGGCACAAGAAGAGCGACAGGCGCGGGTAAGTTCGGTTTGGCAACAAGGCGAGCGAGGTCTTGGTGCGGCCCCCGCTGCCGTCCGGCAAGGTCACGTCACGGCCGAATTCGAGGTGGCCCGCTAGGTGGAACCCCGCTTTTTCGGCAAAAGCGGCATCTTCGATTGAATTGGTACTGTGCAGCGCTGACAGGGCAACGCCTTCACGCTGCTTGAGGTTTTCATAAACATGCCGCCCGAAGTGAAAATCACCTGCGGGGACTTCATCAATCAATGTTGCGTCATAAATGCCCATGATTTCCAACAAGCAGCCTTGGAACATCGCGAGGCTGGTGCTGGTGCCCCATGGGTGTTTGCCGATCGGGGTCATGTTGAACCCCATTGAGATCAGCCTGTCGCGCAACGCATTGATGTCGTGCAAGGCGATCAAGGGGTGGTCTATGCCAAAGGAGGCGTTCATAAAGCTACTCCTGCGGCTCTCGAAAAGATACTTTGGCGGTCCCAACCTGTCTGGCTTTGGCACCAACGACGACGGTTCCCGGTGCTACATCGGTGACGACCACCGCGCCTGCGGCCACATTTGCGCCGGCCCCGACGGTCACATTGCCAAGGATCGTCGCACCCGCCCCAATGACGGCGCCGTCCCCGATGATCGGATGGCGCTGCGGTCCGCTGTCGCACAGGGTGCTGCCCAAGGTCACGTTATGCCAGATCGACACGTCTTGTCCGATCACACAGGTTTCGCCCGCCACAAAGCCCAAGCCATGATCCAGCCAGAAGCCTGCGCCAATACGCGCGGCGGGGTGGATATCTGTTGAAAAAGCACGCCCAAGACGCGACTTGATCGCCAGAGCGCGGGTGTGATCCCCCTCCTGCCACAGATGATGCGCGATGCGGTGGGCCATGACGGCGTGAACCCCGCGTGCAAACAAGAGCGTGGCAACTGCGCCTCCTGGCTCAAAATTGCGCCGTGCCGTTTCCGCAACGTCACGAATGCTGAGGTCCACCAAGGCGGGGCTCGCCTCGTAGACGCGCTGCACCATTTCTGCGGATACGCCACCAAACGCGGCCAAAACTGCGCCTGCGAGGTCGGGGAAATCGACAAATCGCCGCGGCTCGATCCCTAAAATGGCTGCGACCTCAGGATTGTCGTGCAACAGCGCTTCGGTGTCCGCGATCAAAGTCATAGCACTGTCTTCATCGTTTTGCGCCTTCAACCAGTGTTGCAAGAAACTGCGCTCCGACAGGAAGGATCGCATCGTTGAAATCATAGCGCGGTGAATGTAGCGCGCCAAATTCCGAAACGGGACCATTGCCGAGCCAAACATATGCACCTTGTACCTGCTCAAGCATGAAGGCGAAGTCTTCAGACGCCATCGAAGGGTTTTGCGCGTCGTGAACGGAGTCCTGCCCTACGATTCGCGTTGCTGTCGCTATTGCTTTTTGCTGACTGGCTGGGTTGTTGATTGTCGGCGGATAAACCGCGCTGTAATCAAGGCTGACGTCGACCGAGTGTTGATCGCCAAGCCCTTTGCAAACCTCGGCCATGCGCGCTTGCAACTGCTGTTTTACTGCCCCGTCAAAATAGCGCGTACAACCCGCAAGACGCACCGCAGCTGGTATGATGTTGTAAGCATCGCCTGCATGAATTTGTGTTACACTGAGCACCGCAGGCGATTGTGGGTCAAGACTGCGCGATACAATGGATTGTAAGGCACCTATCAATTGCCCCGCAGCAACGATGCTATCAGTGCACTCATGCGGCATTGCTGCATGCCCACCGCGTCCGCTGACCGCAATATCGAAGGTATCAAATCCGGCCATCTGCGCCCCTGGACGCACCGAAAAGTTACCCGCCGCCAGACCAGACCAGTTGTGCAGGGCATAGACCTCATCAACGGGATGGTCATTAAACAACCCGTCTTCGATCATGCGGCGCGCACCAGCCTCACATTCCTCGGCGGGTTGAAAAATAAACGTCACCGTGCCGGAAAAACGTTTGGTTTGTGCCAGATATTGCGCCGCTGCGAGCAACATTGTTGTGTGCCCGCCATGACCACACGCATGCATGACACCGTCATGGACAGATTTGTAGGGTGCTTGGCTTTCTTCAACAATCGGCAGTGCATCCATATCTGCGCGCAGGCCAATGTTGGGGCCATCGCCGCATTTCAGCACGCCGACGATCCCCGTGCCGCCATACTCGCGATGCACCTCTATCCCCATCTGGGTCAGTTGTTGGGCAACAAACTCGGATGTGCGATGCTCTTGATACGCCAGTTCCGGATGTTTGTGGAGATCGCGCCGCCACCGTGTCCATGTCGGCTGTTGTGTCGTGAAAAAATCAGGAACCGGCATTTTACTGCTTTCTTTGTTTAGGCAGGCGCGCCCTCGCCTTTCCGTTTATTACGACACATATCCAAATGCGATCTTGGGCGTTTTGCCGCTATCCAACCAAACCGATTTGGGGCTGGTATATTCAATCAAGGCGTCACTGCCGCTGGAGCGACCAAAGCCGGAGTTCAGTGATCCGCCAAAGGGTGAGGACACATGGATCGCCTTATAGCTGTTGATCCAGAAGGTGCCCGCCCGCACGGCGGTTGACACCCGATGGGCACAGCCAACATCAGATGTCCAAACTGCGCCCGCCAAGCCGAATAATGTGTCATTGGCAATGGCGATGGCCTCGTCTTCATCCGCAAAAGGGATCGCTGTGACCACGGGGCCGAAGATTTCTGTCTGGGCGACGGTGGCGGTGTTCCCCAGACCGGACAAAACAGTTGGCGGCACAAAAAAACCGGTCTCGGGCGTGGTTGATCGCGTTCGGACACTGGCCCCTTCGTCGCGCGCGCCCTGGATCATGCCCGTCACATGGGCGAACTGGCGGCCATTGCTGATCGGGCCGACTTCGGTGGCCTCATCCAGCGGATCACCCAATGTGATACCGTCCATCCCCCCTGCGATCATATCCGTCAGCTCATTATACACCGACTGCTGCACCAAAAGGCGCGAGCCTGCGACACAGCTTTGCCCCGCACCCGAAAAGATCGCCGCCTGCGCGCCAAGGGCTGCGTGTTTCAGGTTGGCATCGTCAAAGACAATATTGGCCGATTTTCCGCCCAGTTCCAGCACCGCAGGTTTCAGCGCTTGCGCGGCTGCCACGGCAACGCGCCGCCCCGTCTCGGGGGAGCCTACGAAAATGACCTTGCGCACCTTGTCATGTTTAATTGCAGCCTGACCTGTTGTCGGGCCCAATCCACACAGCACATTCACCAGCCCTTTGGGCAGGCCCGCGTCTTCGGCGATGCGGACCAAGGCAACGGTTGTCAGCGGCGTCAACTCGCTGGGCTTGATGACCACGCCGTTGCCCGTGGCGACGGCCGGGGCGATTTGCCAACCCGCCGTAAAAATAGGTGCATTCCAAGGTGTGATCTGGAAAACCACGCCCAAAGGCTCACGCAGAGTATAGTTCAAATGGCCGCTTGGGACGGGGATAACCTCGCCGTGCAGCTTATCAGCCCAACCCGCATAATAGCGGAACATCTCCGCGACCTTGGCGACCTCGACCCGACAATCGCGGATCGGCTTGCCAGCGACCAGGGCTTCGAGCTTGGCCAACGGCTCCGCATTGTCGAGGACTGCGCGGGCAATGTCCTGCATGACGTCACCACGTTGTGCCGCAGAATATCCAGATGCCCAACCTTCCTGAGCGGCTGCCGCAGCAAGACAAGCCGCAGCCGCCAGTGCTGCACCGCAATCAGCATAACGTGCCAATTCGATTTGGGCATAAGGATCTTCAAGGATCACAGCATCACCTGCACCATCACAGAGCTTGCCGCCAACAAGGCTTTGCACAGTTGCACGAAGCCCCAGATCAGACATCAGTGACGTTAGAAGGTCTTTACGATCAGACATTTTCAGTGGCCTCGTATTTGAATATTTCATTGAAATCAGCGCTGTCCTCTAACAGCGCCCGGCTGTTTTCCCAGATCGCCACGATGGCTTTTGTGGCGGGCAGATTAAGGCCGCCCTGGGACGCCAATTTTGTGGCGAGCCCGACGTCTTTGCGCATCAAACCCATTGTAAACCCTGAATCGTACCCCTCGTTCAGAATCCATTTTGGGAAATTTACCTCGCTGACGCCGCTGCGTCCGGACCCTGCATTGATGCCCTGCAATAGGCTTTCGAGCGGGATGCCATTGCTGTCGGCCAGGCGCGCCATTTCGCTGACCAGCACAAGGTTCGCGGCACACAAAAGATTATTAGCGATCTTCGCGGCATGGCCCGCGCCTGCAGGGCCAACATGCACTGTCTTGGCCGTCAAATCATCCAGCACGGGGCGCAATGCGTCTATTGCCTCGGCTGGTCCGCCCAGAACCATGGTCATCGTGCCCGCACGCGCGCCGCCCGGTCCGCCGCTGACGGGCCCATCCAGAAACGTATAGCCTACGGCGGCTGCGGCATGCGCTTTGGTAGTGTCCGGCTCAGAGGTGGAGGTGTCCAGAATGATCGTGCCCGCGCGCACATGGGGCGCAAGGTCCGCCATAACGCTGGTCACGATCTCGGCTTTTGGTAGCGACAGGACAATCTGGTCACATACTTGCGCCAGCGCGGCCAGACTTTCACAAGCCCTGCCGCCAACCGCTTCGGCCTGTGCGCGTGCCTCTGGCATTGCATCAAAGCAATGAACTTCGTGGCCCTTCTCAACCAGCCGCGCAATCATCGCGCCGCCCATTGCACCGCATCCTATCACCCCAATCATGTTTCTCTCTCCTCAACCTGTTCTTGTTAATGTCTGTTTGCACGTGGCGCAGTGTCCAAAAGCATCCGAGTATAGTTGTTCTCCGGCGCGTCATACAAAGCCTCGGCGTCGCGGCATTCGACGATCTCACCTTGCTTCATCACCGCCACGCGATCGGATACCTGACGCACGACGGCCAGGTCATGACTGACAAACAGCATCGTCAGCCCAAGCGACCGGCGCAACTCCATTAACAGGGCCAGCATGTCGGCCTGAATAGAGACATCCAACGCCGACGTTGGCTCATCACACAGAAGAAAGCGGGGCCGTACAGACAGCGCGCGCGCTATGCAAATGCGCTGACGCTGGCCGCCCGAAAACTGATGCGGAAACTTGCGCCCCGCTACTGCCGGAAGGCCCACACGCTCCAGTAAGGCACCAACCAGCCGAGGAATTTCGTGGCGATCCGCCAGACCGTGGAAGCGGATAGGTTCAGCCAGAATTTGATCAACGCGCATGCGACTGTTGAGCGATGAATACGGGTCTTGGAAAACCACCTGAACATCCCGGCGTAGCGCCTTGCGCGCCACGCGGGAGCGTACGTCTACCAAAGGCCCGTGATCGCCATAGACCACCTCACCCGAACTGGGCGGTATAAGGCCCGTCATCATCCGCCCAAGGGTCGATTTACCCGAACCGCTTTCGCCAACAAGGCCCAGAACCTCACCGCGTTGAATGTTGAGACCGGGGATATCCACGGCCCGGAATGAGCCCGCTTTGCCCCAGAACGACTTTTTCTTGGTTGCAAAATCTTTGGTCAACGCGCTGGCGGTGACGTAATCGCCGCTGGCTTCGTCCTTGTGCCCTTGGAGCAGCCACTGGTCGATTTCGTCGGTTTTCTTGACCGGATTGCGAAACCTTTCTTCGCGTCGCTCGATGCTGGGGATCGCGGCAATCAGCTCTTTGGTGTAGCGCTCGCCGGGCCTCTGGATGACCTGAGCCGTGGGGCCCGTTTCCACCAAAGCGCCGTGTCGCATCACATAGACCCGATCCGCAGTTTCGGCGATGACCCCCATATCATGGGTGACCAAAATCACCCCCAAGGAGCGTTCCACACAAATGCTCTTGATCAGGTCTAGCACCTGTTTTTGAACGGAGACATCAAGCGCCGTTGTCGGCTCATCCGCGATCAGCAGGTCGGGGTCTCCCGCCATGGCAAGGGCAATCACGACCCGCTGGCGCATACCGCCGGAAAACTCGTGCGGGTATTGATCGATGCGCGTGGCTGGCTCAGGGATGCCCACACCGTCCAACCGTTCGATCGCCATTTGGCGCGCCTGTGCCACGGGGATGTCTTGAAGCACCGCGATGGATTCCGCCAGTTGCGCGCCAACGGTCATCAGCGGGTTGAGCGAGGTCATCGGGTCTTGGAAAATCATACCAATCCGCCGCCCACGCATACGCGCCATCGCCGGCTCAGACAGCTCAATCAGGTTCTCGCCCTCCAGCGCGATCCGCCCACCGGACACCTGCCCGGGATGGGACAAAAGCCCCATAATCGCGTTGCCGACGGTCGATTTGCCCGCGCCGCTTTCGCCGATGAGCCCGACAATCTCACCGCGCCGCACCTTCAGGTCAAAGCTATGTACGGCCGTGAAGTCACCCAAGCGATGGGGGAAGGTGACCTTGAGGTCTTTGGTTTCGCACAGAATATCGGTCATCGCAGCCTCGGGTTCAAATAGTCGCGAATCCAGTCGGCGACGAGGTTGAACGCAACCACCATCACCAGCAGCATGATGCCGGGGAAGATCACGACCCACCAAACACCCGAGAACAGGTATTGGCTGCCGATCTGGATCAACGCCCCCAGCGAGGGTTCGGTCAGGGGGGTGCCAAGGCCCAGAAAAGACAGCGTTGCTTCGGTCACGATGGCCACGGCGATTTGCAACATGGCAAGCACCAGCACCGGCCCAAGAATATTGGGAGTGATGTGGCGCAGGATAATGGTGAGCGTCGGCAAGCCCAAGGCATGACAGGCGGTTACGTAGTCCTGATTGCGCTGAACCAGTGTCGAGGCACGTACAATCCGCGCAAATTGAACCCAGCCCGCCAATCCAATGGCGAGGATCATGATCGGCACAGCGGCTTGCGCAAAGACATCTGCGGGCAGCGAGGCCTTGAGGATGCCATTGAACAAAAGCGCGATCAGAATGGGCGGGAAGGCAAACTGGACTTCGGCAATGCGCATCAGGACTGCATCCGTCATCCCGCCAAAATACCCTGCAAGCAAGCCAACAGTCATGCCAATCACAACCGACAGGGCAACAGCGCCAATACCGACCAGCAGCGAAATCCGCCCGCCATAAAGCATGGCCGACAAGACGTCGCGCCCCTGCAAATCCGTTCCCAACAGAAATCGCGGATCAGCGCCGTCAGCCCAAGCAGGTGGCATGTTGTTATCCATGATCGAGATCGTCGCGGGATCAAACGGCGTGTGCGGTGCGAAGATTGGGGCAAAGGTGCAGCCAACAATCATCAGCACAATGATGATGGCAGAGACAATGGTGACGGGCGAATTGAGCAATTCGTACCAGAAATCAGAGCGGATACGGTCAAACATATCAAAGTGCTCCATGTCGAATACGCGGGTCGATCAGCACATAGATTGCGTCCACCAAAAGGTTGGAAATCGTGAACACCAGACCGACAAAGATCAGATATGCGGCCAGCAGCGGGATGTCGCTTTGCCCGATGGCATGCAGCAAGAGCGAACCCATGCCCGGCCATTGAAAGACCAGCTCTGTGATGATCGAAAACGCAAAAAGCGAGCTGAGCTGCAAGCCAATCGCGGTGACAACCGGCACCAGAGTGTTTTTCAGCGCGTGGCCGAAGTAAACTCTTTTGCCGGGCAGCCCGCGCGCCCAAGCAAAGCGGATGTAATCGGTGCGCAGCACCTCCAGCATTTCGGCGCGGATCAGGCGCAGGATCACACCAAGCTGGAATAGGCAAAGGACAGCGGCCGGCATCAGTGCATGGCTGAGCCCGTCCCATGTAAACAGGCTGGAGCGTAATCCGAAAACCGTCGCCAGATCGCCGCGACCAAAAGAAGGCAACCAGTTCAGCCAGACCGAGAACACCAAGATCAGAAGTATACCGAGCAGAAACGAAGGGATGGACACGCCGATGACAGAAATCGCCATGATCGTCTGGGCAATCCCGCCCTTGCGTCGAATGCCGGTGTAGATCCCTGCGGGAATGGCCAGCAGCAGCGACAGCACGCCGGACAACAGCACCAGTTCAACGGTTGCGGGCAGTCTGTCGGCAATCATTTCGCTCACGTCGCGATTGAAGCTGTAGGAAATCCCGAAATCACCCTGCACGGCGTTCACGACATAGCGGGCGTATTGCATAAGGATCGGATCGTTCAAACCAAGGCTTTCGCGCAGCGCTTCGCGGTCTTCTACGGTTGTTTCCTGTCCCACCAGAGACAGAACCGGGTCGCCCACGAATTGAAAGACAAGGAAGCCGACAAGGGCAACGCAGAGCATGACAATCGTGGCCTGAAACACGCGGGCCAGCAGAAAGTACATTTCAGTGTTCCATTTGATAGGAGAGACTTTGGAGGATGCGGTCCGATATGACGGGTGATGTGACCAGGCCGCAAAACCAAGGCTTAGTTGACGTTGAAGTATTCCAGCGGGAATTCAAACGTCGGGTGCTGCACAACATCGATATTCTCGGCCGCACCCCAGACCAATTGCTGCACATGCAGCGGCACCAGGCAGACATCTTCGACCATCAGCGCCATGGCGTCTTGCAGCATAGCCTCGCGTGCCGCTGCATCCATGGTCACCGCAGCCTCTGCCGCCAATGTGTCCGCTTCTGGCACCGAGCAGCCGGAGATGTTCCAGGCACCCACACCGTTGTCCAGATCGCGCGTGCCCAGCACGTTTTGGAACACGTTCAGGCTGTCCATGGTGGAGGGTGTCCAGCTGAGCAGGAAGAACGAGGTGCCGAAATCAGGCGCAACCACTTTGGGAAAGAACTGGGCTTTGGGCTGGGCGATCAGGTTTACCGTGATGCCGACCCGTGCCAGCAGGCTGACCGTGGCCTGACAAATCTGCCCGTCGTTCACATAGCGGTCGGTAGAGCAATCCATCGTCAGCTCGAACCCATCGGGGTAGCCTGCCTCGGCAAGAAGCGCCTTGGCCGTGTCCACGTTATATTCCAGCCGCGTCAGATCGGGGTTGTAGCCGTTCACCTTATCCATGACGTATTGAGTGGCCAGCGTGGCCTGCCCCTGCATCACGCGGTCGATGATGGCCTGTGCATCCACGGCGTGGGCGATGGCCTGACGGACCCGCAGATCAAGGAACGGGTTGCCCTCGACAGGGCTTTCGATGATTTGATCGCGCCATTGGTCCATTCCGATATACATCGTGCGCGCCTCGGCGCTGGAGACGACTTTGACGCCCTCACCGGCTTCGACGCGTGCAATGTCCTGCAATGGCAGTGGCATCACCAGATCAACCTCGCCAGACAACAGCGCCGATACAAGCGTCGCCGCGTTGTTGATGGGCGTGAAGACAACTTCGGTCACATTGCCTGTCTCGCCCCAATAGCCATCAAAAGCGGTCAGCGTCGTCTCTTCACCCTGCGCGCGAGACACGACGGAAAATGGACCAGTGCCGTTGGCGTTGGTCGCGCTGAATGCCTTTTCTTCGGCCTGAAGATTGATTGGTTCCGCCGCGCCGTTCGCTTCGGCCCATTGTTTATCGAGGATCATAAGGTCCAGCAGATCGTTCAGCAGGATCGGGTTCGGCGCTTTGGTTACGATTTCGACGTTCATGTCGTCGACCGCGCTGTAGCTTTCGACGGAGGCCAGCACGTGTTTGAAGTTCGAGGTTTCAGACAAGGCGCGGTCCATGCTGAAAATCACATCATCGGCGGCGAAAGCAGACCCATCATGAAACGTCACACCATCGCGCAACTTGAAGCGCCATGTGGTTGCATCGACCTGTTCCCAGCTTTCTGCCAACTGGCCTGCAATCTCGAAGTTTCTGTCGCGTGCAACAAGACCTTCGTAGATATTGGCCAAAAAGTAGTTGGTAAAGCTCTCGTTGTGGCTGTGCGGATCAAGGCTGGTTGCATCGCCCTGCGACGCCATACGCAGCGTTTCTGCGTGGGCTGGTGCAACCAGCGCGGTCGAAAGAACCAATGCCGTAGAAAGAGGCGCGAGGTAAGTTTTTAGCATTTTTTCACCCTGTTGAGATTTTGATTCCCATCAGGTTATTGCCAAAAGCATCATGCTAGAATTGCAGCAAATAGAATTTATCGTTGCGCCTTGCGCAACATTAATGTGCTGGTTGAAATGCGACCATTGACCTCGTGATATGTTCAACCAGTCGCGTGGCCCCTTCAGGCAAGCGTCTCCCATAACGCGTAAATACCGAGGCCTCCCCCTTGCTCAGCTCCGGCACCGCCAGGCGTTTTGTAATGATTGTACTGTCGGCGATTTCGCGGGTCACGACAAAAGCAGGCAGAACTGTTACTCCAAGCCCTTCGCGCACAAAATTTCGCAGCACAGCCAAAGAATTGGAATGGACAAGGGCGCGCAACCTCACACCATGTGCAGCTTCGGCCACGGCGATCATATCCCCCACACCAAAGCCCGATTTCAGCAGGGCACATGGCAAAGCTTCGAGTTGCGGCATCGTGATCGGTTCAGCCAAATCGGCCCATTGCGCAGTAGGGCTGACCAACAAATCCAACGGTTGTTTGGCTTGCGCTGCTATGCGAATGGCGCGCTCTTTGCCCACATTGTAGGCTAGACCAATGTGGGCGCGGTCCGTTCGAACAGCATGTAAAACTTGTTCTGTTGATCCGCTCAGCAAATCGTAGGTAAATCCGGGAAACACCTTGCTATAAGACTTGATCGCGTTGCCCACGAAATCACTGATAAAGCCGTCCCCCACCGCAATCACCAATTCGCCGCGCCGCATACCTTTGAGTTCGTCGAACTCTGACAGTAACGCTTCCTGCTCGCCTTGTTGATGCTTCAAGTAAGTTTGCAGGAGCGTTCCCGCTTCGGTCGGGCGCACCCCTTTTCGGCCCCGTTCAATTAACGCTGTGCCCAGTGACGTTTCCAGTGCCTTGATCTGGCGGCTAATTGTGGAAGGCTCAACGCCCAAACGTTCTGATGCAGATCTTATTGATCCCTCTTCGCAGGCAACGAGGAATGCGTCTGCCTGAACTATATCGATCTTAGACAAATGAGGTTCCTTGTCGTTGCCACATGGTTCTACACCACTCCAGAAGGTTGCCTCTTATCTGCTATTTAGTCCAGATCACCGATGGCGAGGGCCTCGCCTGAGCACGCTGGTTTGAGTTCTTCGCATCGAAGTTCAATTTGGATACGACTACGGTTTTGAATGACCGCTTCCGTGAAAGGCGCGGCATCGCAACAAGTCACGTGTCGCACACGCAAAAAAATGCTGCGTCAGCAATAACTGCAACTGCACAAGCCCGGTTTGTCCGCATCTGGAAAGTTGATGCTCGAAACAGCGAACGGCCGAAAATATAGTCCAGCCCTGAAAAAATGAACAATTCCTGAGAACTATTTCCGCATCAAACCTGGTAACTTGTGCGGGTCAATCCTTTGCTTCCCGTCGTTGTCGCTGGCCCAAGGGTTGCCGAAGGCTTTCGGGTCGGGTGGCGTGTCTTCTGTCAGGTCCGCAGCTTTGAGTTTCCGGCGCGCTCGCTTGTGTTCTGCCTTCTTGAAGCGCTTGTCGCTCTGGGCTGTGGTGATACCAATAATCGGTGTTTTGCGTCGGGATCGGGACATCTTACTGCGCCTCCACATTGCCGTTGAGTTCGTGCGGATGCGTGTATGGCGGCAACGTCCAGCCGCGCTTCAAAAGCTCTTCCCTGATTTGCGCTCTGGCCCACCAGCCACCTTCGACATCTTTGCTGTATCGCGCATGCAAGCCGCATTCGATCATTTGTGCGATGATGCTGTCGTCTAGATCGCTTTTCGCGCTACCGCCAGATTGGGTCATCTCAAAGCTCCGCGTTGTGTTCGACGTCTTGCCAGTGCTTGTTCTCGGGCAATGTCTTTGAGCGTTGTTCGATGTCTCTGATTGTGATTGGGACATAACCCCAGACATCAATTCCGACATTGACGGCGTTCCGGCTACCCATCCACTGGTCGTGGACATGGCCGAACAGGTGCAGCGCGCCTTTTCGGGCACGGTGCCATGTGATCATCGGGTAGTGGCAAAGCACCGAATGAGGGCCTTTGCCATCCGCCACTTCGGCAAGATGCGTCACGCTGGTCCAAGGCAGCTGCTGGGTCGCTTCGCCATCGTGGTTGCCGATAACGAGGTGCTGTTCCGCGCCCGGCAGTTTTGCGAAAAGCTTCGTCAACCAGTTGCGATCCTTTGCCTTTTGACCGAAGGCGAAGTCGCCAACAATCCAGAGCGCGTCCTTCGGGCCGACCTTCGCGCTGAGGTTCTCAATCAGCACCGCATCCATGTGGCTCGCCGATTGGAATGGGCGGCCACAGTGTTTGATGATGTTCTCGTGGCCGAAATGGGTATCGGCTGTATACCAATGCATCATTGTTTTACTCTGTTTGCCGGTTGCCCATCAGGACAGTTGGTGCCTTTTGACCGAGAACACGGTCGATCTCAGCTTTCAGGCGCGCGGTGCGCTCTTCGTAGCGTTTAGACCAAATGGTAACACCCGCAAAGATACAGCCGAGGAGCAAGATAGCATAGGTTTGGAGGCCAGTTGCCGAGAAGGCGCTATCAGCGAGACCGATGGCATCCAACATCATGAACCATGGGAACAGTCCGGGTAGGGCCAAAAGAAGACCGAACCCAAACGTGCTGATGATGGTCACGCCGGGCGTCGTCTTGACGGTCAGTTCGGCAGCATCGTGGATCTTCTGCGTCGTTACGTTTGCAAAGGCGATGAGCTTGCCGGAGGTTCGGTCACTGACGACAGCAACTTCGTGGCCGGGCTGCGCAGCTTCAAACAGCTCGCCCTGAAACCGGTGCTCATGTCCGGCGCTGTCCCGCAGCCACAGCTCGCACGTACTGTTGATCTTGCCATAGCCGGTAGTCTGGTTGACGCGCACCGAGTCCATTTGCTTTTTGTAGACCGTTACGATGCCGCGCACGACATCAAGTGACGCCGTTGCAGCGGTCATGATGCCATGCTCTCTCGTTCAGATATCAATTCTAGAACTTCATCGGCCAGTTGGATGCACCGCCGCTGCCAGTGATCTTTCGACGTACTCTGACTTTTGTTGCGATTGTGATGTGGAATAAATCCCAAGAAGTTCGATTCGAAGGGCAGCTCTGTTGTCAGTATTGACAGCGGCGAGAACGCGGCGCGGACTTTCTGTGGCTGCTCGGCACCTGCCACCAAACATCTGAGCCTGTCTTGTCGGATTAAGAACTCATCTGGCAGACGGTCCCTAATCTCTCTGGCATCTGAAGCATTCCGCGCAGGCGCTATCAGCAGGGAGGATCTGTCCGCCGCCTCAAAAACAGACGCCGTTTGGTGAGCCGGGGTATCAACAATGGCATAGGCCCAATTCTCTCGCCAAAGCTGATCCAGCACGACTTTTAGATAGGGAGCGGTTGTTGCTCGAATATATTGAAGCTCCCCACCGCAAAATGAGCCATTTTGCGCCGTCTCGGCCCATCGACCAAGGACGCTATGATCCGGCACAGCGCCGTGGCCGCGTCCGGTTATCACAAGTTGTTCCTCAAGCGGAACTGCATATCCCGCATCAATAAGAGCAACGCGCTGGCCGATTGATACGAGTCCGACAGCCAGCGCAGCCGCCGTGGTTGTCCGACCCGCCCCACCCTTGAAGCCGAGGCATGAAATGGTGTGCAAGTTTGGCTCCATTTGAAGTTGCTCCTCTACCTCAAAACGCGCAGCACGCTCCCGCACCCACGCTTCTGACCCACTTTTTCTAATGACTATAGTAAACTGTTACTATAGTCATTAGCGTTATCGAAGCCGTTCCCTGACAGAGTCAGGATGGAACGGAAAAACCAAATTTTGATGGCGGCTTACGCGCGGACGCTTCGCGAAAAGCGGAAAGCCGCGAACCTTTCACAGGAGGAACTCGCGTTCCGCACAGATCTTTCCATGAGCTACATCTCATTTTTGGAAACATGTCGAAGACAACCAACCCTCACAGTGATGGATGCGATCTGCCGAGAGCTGGGCATCTCGCTTGCCGAGTTCGTAAGTGATGTCGAGCGCGCCGCCGTAACGCACAAAGCAATAAAGGGGTCGTAGCTTCGATCAACCGATCACATCGGGGTTGGTGGATATTGCAAAGTGTGGGGACTAGATCGGCCCAAAGCTGCCATGCGCCGACGATGACAAATGCTGCGATGCGGCCCGTCGAACCAGCCGTTCGCTGCGGATGCGAAATCTACATCCAAGCGAACTCACACATCGCGGGACAAACCCGTCTTTGAGGCCATAAATGGGAACGGCCGCTTGTGCGCTTTGCATTAGTTGCGAAAATCAGAATGTGCGGAAGGCGTTCGTTCGTACGGACTTCGAGACGATCTGAGCATCACTATGAAAGCGGACATTGGCTATCCTTGTTTCTTGCGCCTTGTTTGAGACCCGCCCTACTAAGCGCTAGCAGTACCGATCCAATTTTCTCAATCGCTTAGTCTTTCAAGCCCAAGGATGGCCCGTGCCTGCAGTGGGGTTGCAACAGTCCGATCATGCTTTGCACAAATGCCAGCTAGTTTTGCGACAAGCGCTGCATTTGACGGCGCCAGCGTATCCCTATCAAGTCTGATATTATCCTCTAGTCCTGTGCGTGCATGTCCACCGGCAGATACGGACCATTCGTTTAGAACCTCCTGGTTTGCCCCAATCCCTGCCGCGCACCAAGGGACGTCGTCACCAAACAAGCGTTTAACTGTTTGAACATAGTAGTCGAACACGTTCCGGTCCGCAGGCATTGCATTCTTAACACCCATGACGAACTGCACATAAGGTGTGTCTTTGATCTGACCACGCTCGTGCATCGCGGCTGCAGCGAGGATATGCGATAGATCAAAAGCCTCCACCTCGGGTTTCACCCCATAGGTCAACATTTCCTCAGCCAGCCAATCGATTAAGTCAGGTGGATTTTCGTAGACGCGTGTTGGAAAGTTCGTTGATCCGACTGAGAAAGACGCCATATCAGGGCGCAACGATAGCATTCCGCCTCGCGTTTTACCTGCCCCTGAACGCCCACCGGTCGAAAACTGAGTAATTATGCCCGGACAATGTTTTTCAACACCTTCTTTAAGGGCTGCAAACTTGTCGGGGTCGCTTGACGGTGTTTCATCGTCATTGCGAACATGGGCGTGCATGATGGTCGCTCCGGCCTCGAACGCAGCATGTGTGCTTTCGATCTGTTCCGACACAGTGATTGGCACGGCAGGGTTGTTCTCCTTGCGTGGCAAACTGCCTGTGATGGCCACGCAGATAATGCAGGGATTGGTCATGTCGCGTGCGCCAGAACAAAGTCATGGACGACTTCATAAAACGGCCCCTCAGCACCTTCCGCTGCAATACGGTCGGGATCTTCGATCAAGTCGAATTTTGCCAGAAGGCTCTCTTTGACCCCGAATACAGCATCCGAGTGAATGTATTTATCGTCGGGATCGAAGATATGCGTGATCAATGTTTCGTAGCCCTTTGCCTCAAGAATGTAGTGAAGATGGGCCGGCCTGTACGGATGTCGGCCAAGGCTTCCAAGCAGTTTGCCAACGGGGCCATCATCTGGGATCGGATAAAAGCGCGGTTTGGCACCCCAGAAGGTATAGTTGCCGTCGGATCCGGTCCGGAATACGCCCCGCAGGTTGAAATCGGGCTGAATACCTTTTTGTTGGACGTCATAGAACCCGTCGTCATTGGTTTGCCAGACATCGATCTTGGTGCCCTCAATAGGCTGCCCTTCGGTATTGATGATGCGCCCCTTGATCAGCATCGGGTGCCCTTTGCCGTCCAAACAGATATTCGATCCCATTGGCGATTCAGGTACATCTGGTACGTGGAAGGGGCCAAGAACTGTGGATTCAGACGCTCCACTTGGTTTTCGATTGTTGACTGCATCCACCAGCATTGAGACGCCGAAGATATCGCTGAGCAGGATAAATTCTTGCCGCCAATCATCCGACATTTGTCCCGTTTTGGTAAGGAACATGATTGCTTGCAGCCACTCTTCTTGAGTTGGTTCGATCTCTTTGACGGCTGCGTGAAGGTGGCGGGTTATCGCTCCAATCACTTCTGCCAACCTTGGATCGGTTGTTTCAGCAATCTGGGCAACAACTACGTCAGCGGAATTTTCCTCGGTGAAATAACCTTGTTTGTTCTGTTCCATTTTGACCTCCTATCGCGCCAGAATTGAAGTGAGGACGCGTGTCAGTTCTGCGACTGGATCATCCACCATCGCATCATTGCGCCAGCAGACATGTTGATCGGGCCGGGTTAAGATGCAGCCTGCATCACCAACCTCGCGTGCCCGTGCCCAATCGCCGGTGTGATCGACATAGTCTTGACGTGGGCCAATCACATGGGCCTCAAGCTTGATGCCTAGGTCTTTGGCGACTTTCTGTGCGGCCTCCGCCCAGCCCTTGCCACCCAATCCGGTGAAGAGGGTAAACGCGCCGCCGCCAGCTAAATCGAGTGTAGAATGCTTGCCGCCCTTGTCATCAAACAGCCACGCATGCGGAATGCGCGCGCCGGGCCATGTTGTGGGTTGGTAATGGAGATCCGCGTCAAGTGCGAAATCCGGTTCGATCTGGCCGTCAGTAACAGTCGCATCCGATGCATAGCGTTGGTTCATTTCAACACCGTGCGCGTCAAACTCGTACTTTTTGAAAGCGATTGCGGCATTCAGGGCTGCGCGCTGCGCTTCGGCCTCAGCGGTCGTGTCACAGCGGGCGTCCATGTTTGCCTTGATCTGCGCGATATCTGAACCGCCGGTCATACCAAGGGCTTCAAAGATCGGGCCAAACTCGCCGATGGATTGGTTCGCACGGGTGACGATCTGTTTGGCAATCGGTGCCCGTTCAACCGAATAGCTATCAAGCAAGGCTTCACCAGCTTCACCTTTCACAACGGCTGCTACTTTCCAACACAAATTGAAGGCGTCCTGGATCGATGTGTTCGAGCCCAAACCGTTGGACGGTGGGTGGCGATGCGCTGCATCGCCCATAATGAAAACGCGTCCCTTTGACATCTGGGTGGCGTAGGTGTCGTTGACGGTCCACGTGTTTGCACTGATCAGATCGATCTCAAGTTCGGGATCACCGACAAGCTGGCGTGCGACGTCTGTCGCCATGGCTTCGTCCACGATAGGCGCCGGTTCGTTGATGTCATAGCCCCAAACAATCAGCCATTCGTTCCAAGGGCGGATCGCGCGGATCAAGCCCATGCCAATGCCGCCGACATTGGCACCCGGTTGCATGACCCAGTAGAGCACCGAAGGACGGTGGGCCACGTATTTGGTCAGGTCTGCGCGGAAGTAGATGTTCATCGATCCGCCAACGCCCATCTTGCCTTCAAAAGGTAGATCTTCATTTTCGGCGACCAGTGAATTGCCCCCATCGGCTCCGATCAGATATTTGGACCGGATGGTTATTTCTTTGCCCGTCATGCGATCAAGACAGGTTGTCGTTACTCCGTCAGCGTCTTGGACATGGCTCTTATATTCTGTGCTCATCCGCGCGCGGGTGCCGCGTTTGCAAGCGGTCTTGAACAGGATCGGCTCCATAAAGGTCTGCGGCAGATCGTTCATGAACGTGGGTGAAGACAGCAGATGTTCTGCTTTGGACAACGGATGGGTGCCCCATGACTTCATGCGTCCGATTTCTTCTCCCGCAAGGCTTTCGCAAAATACGTTCTCGCCCATCAGGTTTTGGTCCATGGCGTTGAGGTAAACTTCATGTTCGACCTCGCGGCCTAGATCGCGAAGAACCTCCATCGTGCGCTGATTGGTGATATGCGCGCGTGGCGTATTCGCCAGCCAATGGTAGCGATTGATGACGATGTTCTCGACGCCGTAGCTTGACAGCAATGCGCCGCTTGTTGATCCAGCCGGACCGGTCCCGATGATGAGAACTTGTGTGGTGATATCAGCCATTATTATTCCTCCGAAGATGTGAGTTTTCCACCAGACAAGCGGCGGCGAATTGGGAAAAGATGAAGTCCAGTGCGCTCGGACACCAGGCCCCAAAGGCCTCGCGGGGCAACAAGCATGATGATGATGGCCAGAACGCCAAGTGTCATGAGATACCAGCTTCCAAAGTCGGCGAGCAGGGATTGCAGTGCGAAAAAGACCAGCACGCCGATGATCGGACCTTCGATCGTGCCGATCCCTCCGATGACCACGATGAAGATCACATAGGCCGTCCAATCCGTCACGCTGAACGCCGCATCTGGGCTGATCCGTGCCTTTTGCATATAGATCAAACCGCCCGCGAGGCCGGTTCCGAAGGCAGAGGTCAGAAAGACAATCCACTTCATGCGTCCTGCATCGACGCCGACGGATTTTGCGGCTTCGGTATTATCGCGAACGGCAGCCAGAGCCAGCCCGCGTCGGGTGCGCAGCAGCCAATAGATGCCGCCGATTGTGGCAAGCGCAAGCAACAGGGCAAGCCAGTATGCAAGGATGTCACGCGCCGCAGCGCCGCGCACGCCAAGCAAGTCCTGAATACTTTGCACGAACCACATGTCACGGGTTGCATCGCGCGGCAGCGACGTGCCCGTGCCACCGCCGAGTGTTTTCCATTGCGCAACGAGCAGGCGAACAACCTCTGCGATCACCCAGGTGCCGATGGCAAAGTACGCGCCGTTCAGACGGAACGCGAAGAACGCTGTTGGGATTGCGATGATCAGTGCCGCGAAGCCTGCGACCAAGATTGCAGGGACTGGATCAAGCCCCAATAGGATCACCGCACCAAAGAGCGCATAGGCCCCCATCCCGACAAAGGCCTGCTGACCAATGCTGACCAGTCCTCCGTAACCCGCCAAAAGGTTCCAGAATTGAGCTAGGACCAACATGGTGAGAATGAAGAACATATCTTGAATCGTGCCGCGTCCAGCAAAGAACGGCAGGGCGATCAGGACAACGATTAGGATCAGACCAAGGATCGAGGCAATGCGCGAAGCGGGGGTTTGCGTTGTGACGGAATAAGCCATTAGTCATTCGCTCTCGGAAAGAGGCCACGTGGCCGGACAAGAAGGACAATCAGAAAGGCGATATGTCCCGACAGGATTTGCCATTCCGGATTGATCGCAGCACCTAAGGTTTGCGCCACACCAATAATGATCCCGCCGATCAATGTGCCCCACAGCGAGCCAAGACCACCAATAATCACGGCCTCAAAAGCGTAGATCAGCCGTGCGGGGCCGATGTTGGGGTCAAAGTTCGCCCGCAGGCCAAGGTAGAGTGCCGCGATGGTGACAATGACCAACGCAATGCCAGTCGCAGTCGCAAAGATGTTGGCAGGTTTGATGCCCATTAGGCTGGCGGTAATCGCGTCATCGGATGTCGCGCGAAAGGCGCGGCCAAGTTCAGTGCGGTAAAACAGCTGGTTTAACCCCACGATCACCAGAACCGCAGAACCAAAGGTCAGCAAGGGCATGACACCCAAGGCGATTGGGCCAATATCTACAGATGCGGTCGTTAGCGCATTGGTCGGCAGGCGCTGACTGTCGGCCGAAAACCCTTCGAGCAAGACGTTTTGTAGAGCAATCGACAGACCAAACGTCACCAGCAGAGGCGGTAAAATGTCGTCGCCCAATGTCCGGTTCAGCAAATACCGTTGCAAGATCCATCCGAGCGCAAACATAAGTGGCATTGCGATAAAGACGGCGACGAAAGGTGAAATACCTAGCAAAGTCACCAAGACAAGGATGAGATAGGCGCCCATGACGATAAGATCACCATGGGCAAGGTTCACAAGCCGCATGATCCCAAAGACAAGGCTGAGACCCGAAGCGAAGAGCGCGTAAAGGCCACCCAACAGGATGCCTTGAATGATTGTATCGATCCAGATCATTGGCCTGCTCCGAAATATGCGTTGTGAATGTCATCGCGGCTCAGGGTGTCGGGCGTACCGGATAATGTGACGCGACCCTCCATCATGCAGTATACGCGGTCGGCGACCGCCATGGCTTGGGCAATATCTTGTTCCACTACGATCATGGACGCCCCAGCCGCTTTGATCTGAGGGATCGCTTTGTAGATGCCTTTGATGACCACGGGCGCGAGGCCGAGGCTGATTTCGTCGCACAACAGCACGCGCGGATTGCTCATCAGTGCACGGCCGATTGCAACCATTTGCTGCTGTCCACCCGATAGAGCGGTTCCCGGATTATGACGTCGCTCACCAAGGATCGGAAACAGGTCATAGACGGTTTCAAGGCTCCAGTGTCCTTTGATTTTGCGGCCGTAGGTGCCAATCAAAAGGTTTTCTTCAACACTCAGAGACGGGAAGAGTTTGCGACCCTCTGGCACCATCGCAATTCCCTGCGACATGATTTCATCTGCAGGTAGGGCACCGATTGGCGTGTTTTCATACGATACGGCGGCGGCCTCATTCCTCAGCACCCCTGCGATGGATCGCATCAGCGTTGTTTTGCCGGCACCGTTCGCGCCGATAATCGCGATTGTTTCGGCCTCGGCCAATTCGATGTCGACACCGAACAGGGCTTGAAAATCGCCGTAGTGGGCAACGAGGGATTGCGTTTGCAAGAGGGCCATCAGACTTCAATCCCTAGATAAATTTCCTGCACTTCTTTGCTGGCCATGATCTCCTCTGGATCGCCAAGGCCGATCACTTTGCCAAAATCCAAAACGAGCAAGCGCTCAACAACAGACGTCAGAGCGTGCAGGACGTGTTCGATCCAGATGATCGTGACCCCTTGGGCATGGATGTCCTTGATCGTGCCGATAAGCGCCTGACATTCACCTTCGGTTAGCCCACCTGCGATTTCATCGAGCAGAAGAAGTTTGGGCTGGGTCGCCATGGCGCGCGACAACTCCAACCGCTTTCGTTCCAACAACGATAATTGTCCAGCGGGCGTATTTGCTCGCCCAATCAACTCGGTTCGATCAAGCACATCGGCGCAGTCATCGCGCACTGCAGCCTCCGACAGGTTGCGCCCGTGGGTCGCTGCAACCAACAGATTTTCGTAAACGGTCAGTTTTTCAAACGGTTGGGGGATCTGAAATGATCGGCCGATCCCTGTAAGGCATCGCTCCATTGCAGACACCTTCGTTACATCGCGGCCTTCAAAATGGATTGTGCCTTTGTCAGATTTGATGTTGCCCGTAATCAAATTGAACAACGTCGATTTGCCCGCTCCATTGGGCCCAATAATACCGAGCGCTTGGCCCTGCGGTACATCAAAGCTGGCGTCGTCTGTCACAGTGAGCGCACCGAAACTTTTTGAGACTGAGTTGAGCGATAAGATTGACATAAGGGTATCCCTGACCCACTGAAGTGGGCGCATAAGAAAGGTGTGGTTGTGCCCCGCGAAATCCGCGAGGCACACGACTGATTAGGAAATTTCTTCCATTGTGCCACCGGTTGGAATGTTGGGATGGTCGGAGTTGCCGACGATCACCAGATCATACCCACCACCGTCTTTGAGGCGCCACTGACCACCAACGAGCGGCGTCTTGGCAACGTTTGCCGCAGCAAACGGCGGCAGACCCGCACCATCAAAGGCGATGCGTCCGACCATTGACGAAAGCTGTGTAGCGGCAATAGCAGAGGTAACTTCATCAGGATCGCGGCTGTCTTCGACACGGCCCATGACATCAGCGGCCATCTCAAACAGCGCATGCACAAAACCAATCGGCTGGGTCCACTGCTTGCCAGTCGCGGACGTATATCCAGCCGCCAGATCAGCCGCAGACGCGCCCGTGAGCGAGGATGCAAACGGGTGCGTCGGGGACCACCAGACCTCGGAGCTGAGGTTGTGACCTTGATCGCCCAGTGCTTCGACAGCCTGAGGGAACAAGATCGCCTTGCCGATGCTGGCGGCTTTGGGGTTGAAACCCTGCTGCTTGGTTTGGGTCCAGAAAGTCGTGAAATCCGGCGGGATCGGCACACCTGTCACGATCTCGCAATTGGCGGCTTTGAACGCATTGATCTGGGCGCTGAAATCGTCCGTCAGGTTCTGATAGCGGCCCGTATCGATGAGGCTGAACCCCTGTGCGTCGAGAACGGGCGGGAATCCGACGTTGGGGTCACCCCACGCGTTGCCATCACCATCGTTGGGGAAGATGGCACCAACTGATTTATTAGTATCAAGTTGGTTCCACATGGACGTAAAGGTCGAGATCACGTCCTCCAAGCCCCAGAAAAAGTGGAAGCTGAAATCAAACGGACGCCAGCTGCCAGGGTCGCCAGGATTGCCTTGCTGGCCAATGAAGTATGGCTGCCATGGGGCGACGGTCGAAATTACGGGGATTTCTTCGGACTCGCACGTCGTTGCGACGGGGTTCGTTGTTTCAGGTGTTGAGGCGACAAGCATCATGTCGATTTCGTCGTCAATGATCAGTTCTTTGGCGACCTCGGCGGCACGGTTCGGATTGGATTGGCTGTCTTTGACGATAACCTCGAAGTTAGCCCCCGCTTCGGATTTCAGGAACCCGTCGATGATAAACTGGTCAGGGTCCGAGAATGCGGCCAAGGGGCCCGATTGCGGGCTAACATAGCCCAGCCGGATTTTCGCGCCTTGTGCCAGAGCTGGTGCGCCAAGACCGCCCGCGGCCAATGTCAGGCCTGTGGCGGCGGATGATTTCAGTAGTTTGCGTCGTGTAAGCATGATGTCCTCCCAAACGTCGTTCGCTTTAAGTGATTGGTGTTTGCCCAGCCCAAGCAGCTTGCAGAAGCGCGCGAATATCGGTGCGCGTTACGGGCCGTGGATTGGGGTAAGGTTTTGTTGTTGCAAGGTCTGCGGCGCGGTCGAGGTCCTGCTGGGATAGGCCAAGGTCACGCAAAGACGTTGGCGCATTCATCCGCTTCGCGAACTCATAAAGAGATGTTCCCGCATTCTCACCACCCAGCAGATCGCAGATCGGTTGAAGCTCGGCAGCGGCAGCGCGCGCATTGTAGGCAATTGCGTGCGGTAGAATGATCGCGTGCGTCTCTGCATGTGGCAAATTAAACGACCCTCCCAAAGTGTGGCAAAGCTTGTGATGCAAGGCCATACCGACCTGTCCCAAAACAGTACCGCAGGCCCACGCCCCGCGCTGTGTGGCCTCGCGCGCATCCAGATTATTGGGGTTCGCAAGCACCGCAGGTAGGCCATCCGCGAAAGCACGAAGACCGGTGATCGCAAGCTCGGTCGTTTCGGTGGTGCGATCGGTTGCATAAAGCGCCTCGGCAGCGTGTGCCATCGCATTCAACGCGGAGGTCACCGTCATTGCGACGGGCAAAGTTCTAACTAATTCGGCATCATAAAGGATCACTTCGGGCAAAACCCGCGGATCGCTCAGCGTGGTTTTGATGCCGTCTTCGGTCTGGCCGAGGATCGGAGTTGCTTCGCTGCCTGCATAGGTCGTTGGTATGGTGATTTGTGGTAGATCGTTGCGATAGGCAATCGCCTTACCAAGACCCGTGGTTGATCCGCCACCAATCGCGATCAGGCAGTCAGCACCGACTTCTGAGATATGCTCCATTGCTGCATTCGTCACATCAACGGGCGTATGCATCGCGGCTTTGCAAAACACCCCAACAGCCGACGGCCCCAAAAGTTCTGCGATTTCCAAGGCTGCATCACACTGCTGTGGTGTGGCTAGGACTAAGGCTTTCGTGGCACCAAGACGGCCGGTTTCCGCTGCAATCGTTGCGCGGACACCAGCGCCAAAAACAACACGAACGTCAGGTTCTGTAGCTTGAGCTGGCTGGGCCAATGTGCGTCCTCCCCGATTTGACTTAAGAGGACACTAGACCATCAAGATTGACGTATTGATCCAATTAATGACAATCAATATAACTCAATGGTATGAAAATTGACCCAAATCACCTCCATATGCTTGCAGCGATCATTGATTCCGGCGGATTGGGAGAGGGCGCGAGCGCTTTAAACAAATCACAACCCAGTCTCTCGCGCACAGTTGCAATGCTAGAACAGCGTCTTGGCTCGCGTTTGTTCGAAAAAGGAAAGCGCCCGCTGCGTGCAACTGAGTTGTGTCATTCACTCGCAGAGCAAGGGCGGGTGATCGGTGCTGCAAGTATCGCAGCTCAACACGCAGCTGAACTGCATTCGGGTGGCAAAGCGGGGACAGCGCGGATCGCCGGTACGCCGATTTTTATTGATGGCGTGGTGTCAAATATGATCGCCAGCTTTCAGACAGCCTTTCCAGACGTCGCCATTCATCAAACATATGGGTATCTTGATGAATTGACCGAGCAGCTGAATGTAGGGAACATTGATCTCGCCATATGCCCTGTTCGCCCGGACAGCGTACCAGCAAGTTTGTCGTTCCAGCCGATACTGCGCGGCCGCAATGTCATCGCGTGTGCGCCATCTCATCCACTCGCCCGAAAGTCAGCTTTTAAACTATCTGATATTGCACCTTACCCTTGGATCGCACCCCCCGCCGGTAGTCCGCTTTATGCCGATCTGAAAAATGCGTTGGGGAGTATCGGTATCAAAGATTTTCGAGTGAGTTTTACTGGGGGATCGCTGACCTCGATTATCAGTGTCATGGCAGGATCGGAATCCTTGACGGTATTGCCTTACTCTGTCGTTTTCATGCAGGCTCACACAAAGACGATCACAGCGCTGCCAGTGAAGCTTGAGCATCCAACCCGAGAACTAGGGTTCTTGTGGCGCAATGATCGTGTGGCGCGTCCGGCGGTAAAGAGGTTCCAAAAGTTTCTCGAGACAGAGTTTTCGAGTCTGGCTCAAAGGATCGATGAGAAGGGTCGCGATTTAGTCTGGCGCGAATAAGTGTATCTTAGTATTTTGCCGCTGACCGATTGATAACAAAACAACAGATATGGTCTTCAAACGAAGTGTGCTCTGCGTCGTTGGATTACGTTCGCTTTCAGGAAGATGCACTGCCGAAAGCTATTACCATGCTGAAGTTCGGAGTGAGCTAGGGACCGCTAGAGAAAAGCCACCATTCTCGAATACGGACTTTAGCTGCGATTTAGCAATTGAGCGGTATGGGCTCGCAGCAGCCAATAGATCTGTCGCAGTATCTTACCGGATTTGCCCAAATCGTGTTGTCACGGACGGCCCTTAGAGGATGAGGTGGGTGGCCCCTGCTCCACCGGCATCGAATGTGCCAAAGTGCAGTTATCAACGACTGCTAGGAAAGGAGCCACCCAATGACAGTAAAGACCGTCGGCCTCGATTTGGCCAAGGACGTTTTTCAAGTGCACGGCATTTCTGAGAACGGCCGGGTTATTTTCAACAAGCCGATCAAGCGCGCGAAGCTACTGGCCTTTTTTGAGACGCTTCCGCCCTGCGTCGTAGGCATGGAAGCCTGCGGTTCATCCCATCATTGGGGCCGTCAGCTGCGCACGCTCGGCCATGATGTGAAGCTCATGCCCGCTGGTTACGTCAAACCGTATGTGAAGCGGGGCAAGAACGACGCGGTTGATGCGGAAGCAATATGCGAGGCAGTTCGACGCCCAACCATGCGCTTCGTCGAGATCAAGACGGAGGACCAGCAAGCTATCCTCTCGATCCATCGCACGCGCGACCTGGCCGTCCGGCAGCGCACCCAGCTGGCCAATATGATCCGCAGCCTGCTGCGCGAGTTCGGCCATATTCTGCCCATTGGGATCGAAGCGGTGACGGCTTTTGCGAAGCGTCACTTGGCAGGGGATCACCCGGACATGCCGGAGATCGCGACCGGCATGCTCGGCATTCAGTGCTATCAGTTCATCGGCCTGAACGAGCGCATCGACGGATACTCCAAGATGATCGAGCAACATGCCTTGCTGAACGCAGATGCGCGCAGGTTGATGCGCATGCCGGGGATCGGGCCGATCACGGCCTCAGCGATTGTCGCCACTATCGGCGATGCGCATCAGTTCCGAACAGGAAGAGATCTGGCCGCCTGGCTGGGCCTCACCCCGCTCAACAAGTCGAGCGGCGGCAAGGAGAAACTGGGCAAGATCACCAAGCAGGGGGATCGCTACATTCGAAAGCTGTTGGTTGTGGGTATGACATCGCGCGCGGTCATGGCAAAACGGTCGCCAGAGAAAGTCGATCTCTGGACAGCCAAGATTATTGCCGACAAACCGTTTCGGCTGGCAACAGTCGCGATGGCAAACAAGGCAGCGCGTTCCATCTGGGCGATGCTGACAAAGAAACAAGAATACCGGCAGTCAGCGTTCTGACCGCGCAGACTGCCCACGAGATGCAAGACGTTGAAGTGATGATGCGGAAGTAACTCAACCAAGAGCAAGGACACTCCGGGAATGTCTTCGGCCCTCTGAGGTCGATAAGCCGATTGGAACCTCGCTCGCGGAATTCATCCACTGCCCGGCAGGGCATTGCGCAGCAATGCACGAGAGGGAGGGCCAGTGGAGGCAATGCCAAAACATAAACAGGCCGGACAGACGACAGTACTGACGAAACGACCGCGCAAATAGCTAAAAAACTCTTGCAATGCAGGAGCCACCCACAGAAGACATTCAATCCAGCGCTCCATGCTGCAGTCGCAGCCCGCTTTGCAGACATTCGCCGCAGGCGCAAAATCTCAAGGCCGGAGAACTCACAGATCGCAGGACAAAACAGACCTTCTGCGGAACGATGCCGCCGTCCGTTTTCCTACATTCCCGATACGCTTAAACGAAGAGCGGGCAGCTCTGAACTTCCGCCTGTCGAGGTCGATTTATCTCCCCTGACACAACAGAGCGAATGAAGTGTGCCCGCATTGTCCACCTGAAAACGAAGATACAACACGAATTGCCCACAGCTCTAGGTTGCGGGCTCGACACTGCGCCTGCCCATACCCTCGATAGTCCGGCGTACCCCAATTCGTCCCACAAGGTGCATGAATGTCGTGAACAATGCCGCCAGGATTGTCTCCGTTATAGACTGTAAAGAGTTGTGCGTTATGGCGCCGCGCGAGAACAACTTTGTCTTGTTCAAGTTGAGACACTCTCTGACTAAGATCGCCAACTTGCTTACGCTCATCACTAAGCGAGTCTTGTAACTGGACGGCTTTCTTCTGAGAGACCGCAAGCTCAGAGCTCAAAGCCTCAAATTCTCTCAAGCGCGCGTCTTCCGCTTTCGATGGCGAAACAATTGTGAAAGAGCCTAGACTGGTTTGAACAGTGGTCGTCGTGTTGACGTCAGTCTGGCGTGCGCACGACACCGCTATAGGGGTTGAAGTTGCCTTGATTGGTTGTTCGGGGCTCAGCCCTTCCGGTATGGGTTGTGACGCAATCTTACAGGAAACACCTGCGGTTTCGGGTAAATGAGATATGCCCTGAATATCGAAGGACAAGTTGGTCTGAGTACCCCCGACCCTTCTATGGATTTGCGCTTCGACAATTTGATCTGCGCCAACGCCAACAAGATTGTATTCGAGATAGGCTAGGCTGGCAGATGTTCGTTGTACGCAAGCTTCGAAGGCTTGCAGCGCAAATCGCCCATTCCGTTCTTGGTAGTTTGAACCTAAAGATCGCGACAAATCAGCAGTGGATTGACTGCAAAACCGAGTCCGTTGGACGGAATAGCTTCCTTCGCTAGACTGCTTGGTATCCACCAACGAGTTATCAAAAATATCAAACAGCTCAAGTCCCCAACCGCCTGACCTTAGCTTCTCAGTGACCTGGCCCTTACTATCGAAAGTTCGATTGCAGATGTCGGATTTCATGCCAGCGATGATTCGCTCGCTAAGTTCCATGCTTCGTGTGTTGATGACTTTCTCTGATAGGACCTGTCCACAATCAATAACCTGAGATTGAGCAATGCCGGGAAAGATCGCCAACCCGATAATTACGTTTGCAAAAACATTCAATTTCAAAGCCTCCGATACAATATTTTGAGATTTCAACACAAAAAAATACCGAATTGGCAATTTCATTCATGAGCCATTTGGCTCATGACACGCAAATTTTTGTATCTTTTATGCCCAGTAGGGTTATCTTGATCGATCTCAAGCTACTGGAGGCAGCACGCGGAGGATCAGCCGCAAGAGCTCTATTCGACTGCTAACCCTTGCCTTTGAGAGTACCATGGATACTTGGTTTTTTGCGGTCGCACGACTTGTACCTCGCCGTTCGGCTATTTCTGCAATGCTTGCGCCGTCGGCAATCCATCGACAGACATCAGATTCTGCTTGGGTCAAACCGTAGAGCTCTGTGAATCGATCCAATCGAAGGTATGGAATTCGTTCGGGATCAATGATCGTGACAAGTGCGCCGTCTAGCCCCCTTTCCAACTCAGCTTTACTGTCACTGATAGGACCGATATCCAACAGAAGCGGTGTTAGGCCTGACGGGCGCACAACTGAAACCAAGGACTCATGTCGATTAGCCTGACCCTGAGCGGTAGAGCCCACGTCGTGGATGTGATTTCGAATTTTGGCGGTTACATCAGGATCAGAGGTAACAATCCTACCGCCTCCAGTTAGCACAATACCATCCTTTAGCCCCAGGATTCTCTCAGCCTCGGTATTCTTGACGATGACCTGCCCATCCGGCAGTGCAATGGCAATTCCTGCCTGCACCTGATCCAATGCGGAAAGCGTAGCCTTATATCGAGCTTTTAGAAGGGCAAAAACGCGACCAATTTCGAGAGCCTTTGTCAAATGAGGAAGCAAGGCTCTTGACCTTTCATTTGCGGAAAGGGGTACCTCGAGCTCCTGCTGATCAAAACCAATGCTCATCGCGTCAAACCAGACAGAGTCCGCGTTCAAACGAACCCCAAGTCGTCGTGCAACACCTGTTCTTCTCCTGAGAAATTCATAGTCTTTGCGGGCATCGAGGGTATCGGCTGAATACCCTGTGTCCAAATCAGGTATCGGTTGGTGAGGAGGCTGGGCCTGGAGAAAATCCCAGTCTTGGTTCTGCATCCGCGAAAGCCAAGCACCATAGTACCAACCCGCAGGTGTGCGAGAAAAATCTAGATAAACACTAGACATCATCGTTAAGTCTTTTGATCCCGCTTTCTTGCCACGTATCACCAATGCGATGGCCTTAGCTTCGATAGCAGTTGCCGTCGCATCTAGAGCACGACGCCAGCTCCCAGGGTTGACCGCCGTGTCGTAAATTAGTTCGATTGCTTGATAGCCTTTAGCATCCATCTACGTTCGCACTCTCTTAGGTTAAGTGGGTTGCATGACGCCACCCATCCAAAGTGGCATTTTCGGTCCGGCCCAAAGCCGACCTTGGATACACCCTCTGGATGCTGCAGTCGCAGTCCGCTTAGCGACCATTCGCTTCAGCTCCTTTGCTAAGCAAACCCTGATCAATTGGTTAACAGCCAGACACGAATGATAGGCTCAAAGTCAGCAGACTTGTTCCAAGTCGTGTGCAAAACTCGCAGACTAGCGCAATCCCGCTCCCGTAGTCGAGACAAAGGCCCGCGTCGCGTTATTGCAAGAACAAGCCCCCGCATGCGCGGTTTCGATATGTTCTGTAAGCAGCATCGACCAACAGAACTCTCTCCTCCTCCACGGCGCGCCATCGCAACAGCCCCAACCCGATGACGGCGACGCCTGCGTTCCAAAAAGTCGGATGGCCAAGGACTTCCGCCATATCCATAACCACATAGCTGCAATACAGTGGATGTCTGACCAAACGATATGGCCCATCGGTTTTGACCTCCCTTAACACCGGACGCAATCCAAATGACGTTCCAAGTGAGACCGCCGCCCAGATGGCGAAGAGGCCTGCCGAACACATCAATACGGTGGCCAAAACCGGCCAACCTCTGTCTACAGCAGTCGGATCGAACCCGAAAACATAGAAGGTTCCCAGCACGGCCAGAACATGCGGGAAATAGCTTTTGGGATAGGCTTTCGGCGGCATGCGAATTGCATACAAAACTGCAATCAGGATATTGAGCGTGAAAAAGATCACGTGGACGGGACTGTCCAGCAGCACCCCCTCGCGCACCGCAAACACGGCAAAAGCGAACCAAGCCACCGCAAGTATCCAGCTCAGCATATTTTCATATTTGTGAAATTTGTGTCCGGAGATCTTCATCTAGGAACTCTGATGGCTGGTCGATAGGTTGAGCGTGTCGATGTGCTGTTTGGCCTCGAAGACGTAGACCGGTTGTTGCCGAATACATCGGGTCTGATTGCGGGCACATAGCCGGCTGTGGTTGCAACCTTTCTGAGCCCCATCTTCCTTGCGGCAGTGATTATGAAGGCGGCCGCTGCGGCTTCACCGATCGACAGAGAAGTCACGCGTGCCTCGAGCGCATCTATCGTTGCTACCTTCTCAAAAGGCGATGAAAGCTCTGATATCTTCTGTTCGATTTGCTGATACGCCTCGGCCATGCTGATATCGAGCGCCTTCTCGGTCAAGCTTTTCAGATCTGGTCTTCCCAAACTATCAGGGTCGAATATGCGTGGATTGGGCCTTTTTAGCTCATCTATCAGGTCTTCCAGACGTTGTGCCTCTGGGGAGCGTTCTATTTCAGGAAGCCCCAGCCTATTCGGCAATTTCCCAGACCTCAGGAATTCCTCCATGTAGAGTTCGAAGTCGTTTGCTTTTAGCGCTTGTTCAAGCGCATTCGTTGAAGGACGCGCCAAGAGACGGGCCTTGCCCAACTCGACAAGCTTGGTGTTCCATTGCCCGGCGAACTTGGCTTCGGCCAGTTTCCTGAGCTGTGCGAGCCTGAGCGTCACATCCTTCTCGGCCTGACGTTCCAAGGTTTCGTGCCAAGTGCGGGTGCGTTCCAGAACCGTCTTTTCGGCATCCATTTGTTGGGCAACACGCTTTGCCTCTTCTTTCAAAGGCCCGGCCAAACGGACCGATAATTTTGAGCGAAGAGCAGCTACGCGATTCTGAATCCATGCATTTGCGCTTTCGGACTTGCCTTGCAGTACATTGAGCGGCAATCGAAGGGTCTCCCAATTGCGTTCTGTAGCCAGGTCTCGTGCAATGCTGGAAACTGCATCGATCAGCAGCGCGGATAGCGGCAGTTCCGCGGCTACAGACTCAAGAACTGTCAAGCGGGTTGGATCAAGGCTTGCCTCTGCAGATGTCTCAACCAATGCCCGGTAGAGGTACTCCGAAGGTTGCAGTGAAGGCGTCGGGATACTTTCCAGGGACTTTCGACTAAGCGGTCTGGTAGTCGCTTCCCCTTTCATGGAAGCGTTCAAGGTGTTGGCGGCCTCATATCTCAGGATATCGATCTCTGCATTTGTTGTTTCGGCAAGGGAACGATCCCTACCGCGCAAATCTATCCGAATTTTGCTTTCATTGTTTGACTGGGTTTGCACAATGACCGGATTGCGCAAAACGCGCTTTCGATCAGACACGTCGTTTGAGTGTTTTTGTCCAAGAGTGCGCTTAGATCGGTCTTCGCTCTCCTGCTCTCTTACCCACTCCAATACAGTATCCTGACTGCGTGCTTGTGGGGGCGGGACTAAATCAATCAGTTTTCTGATCTCAATGAATGGTTGCCTTGGCCCACCCGGCCGTTTTGACCACCGGCGAGGTTGTGGATGGCTTGGCGAAATCTCGTCCAATTCTTCATTGATCTCGGCCAAAAGTGCTATCCGAACCGCAATTTCCTCCAAAGCTTCATGTGCTTCGACGAGACCCTGGTCTGCGCGGGCAATTTCGGCTTTGGCGATATCGCTAAGGGGCGCCGCTTGCGTCCCAAGGAAGGTAAAGCTGGCGAGAACAAGAAGAATGATCTTTGCTTGCGAAAGTCGGCGCCGATATGTCCCGATGGCCTTTGCGATCTTCACAATAAAACTGTTGTTTGCGCTTCCCTCGGTGGCTGTCGTACCCGCAATAATCTGGCACAGCGTCATCGAAAAAAGCATTACGAAAACAGCAACGTAAACCCAAACACTTAGGGCAAATGATACGGCATATGCGTTCCATCTATCCAGCATGGCTTCAATTTCGATGATCTTTTGAATGCGTGTTTGAGAACTCGAAACGTAGGAGCTGATAGTCCAGTGAATGGCGACCAAGACTGCCAATGCAAGACTCACCGCCCCGAACAAAGAGGCCAGTTCATCCAGTACGATTTGTTTGTATCGCCCAGTTTTCGTGTCGATGTTGTTCGGCCAAAATCTGGCAAAACACCAGCAACCAACAAAAATCAGCAGAAAAAGAATCAGTGACATATACAAATCCTATACAAACAACCGGCAGGTGTCCTGTGACCGCGTTTCAGCGGCACTGGGCGGCTGGTGACTAAGCCAACGTCAAAGAAGGTAGCTGCTTCAATTTTGAAGCTTTGTCGATTGGGAAAACTAAGTTTACGGAACGGCCCGATCCGGAGGTTAAACTACCACTCAAGATGCTGCAGCGCAGCCCGTCATTGCTGCCGCTCGGCGCGGGGCGCACGCATGTCTAAGGAACACCCGCGACTTCAGGTCTTGTAACAAAAGTCGACGACTTCTGAAAATGCGGCTTCCTCACCTGACAAACGCGCTTCCAGTTCATCCAGCTGTTCTACGCTAGGCAATTGTTCGTTCGCTTTAACTCTCACGTCATATTGGGCGCTGAAATGCTTCCCAACTCGTGTAAGTTCCAAGCCCAACTGTTTCAGAATGTCGTCTCTGAGTATGAGTTGGTTACGACGAAATCGAATAAGTCGATGGCAATCGAAGAAATCTGAACGCTTAGACCCATCATGCTTTCGACCGTTCCATCCTGTTGCTCGCGTTGCTCGGTACAACGCAAGATCTTGAGCATTTCGCCAAACGCTAAAGTCGAAGTGGTTAGTCGGATTAGGATTTTCGTGTGTCGCCTGCGGATGCAGGTTGATTGTTCCGTGTTGATGTTTGTCCAGCACCGCCAACGTTTTGTTTTGCCTAAACAACATCTTGCGCAGCACTTTTGGCATTTTGAAGCGGAGGAGCTTGCGCCTATCGAGAAAACGGATTTCTCGCGACTTTTCTTCATCATCGCGGTCCCAGTGTCGTTCAGTACGGCGCGGCAACCACTGGAATGTTAGGCCGAATACCGTCGAAACACCACTAGGCCCAAATGAACTAATGTGAACATCGTCGGATTCCGGGTCCTCTCCAAGATGATAGAATGCTTTGCCAGCCCAGATAAGTGAGTTGGCAATTTCTTCTGTCCACTCGCGAATGGTCTCATCGAGGTTATGCGGTCCATATTGTGTGTGAACGTTTGCGAAAAGTCGCTCGGTCAAGCCTTCGTTGTTGGTGGTAAGTTGGAAGAGATCTCCTCCATTGCGGTTGGAATAATGAAAAATCATGGAAAAGTCTTCGTCAAACATTCGCCGATTGAAATCAGGCCCTTCCCTTTCGTTCCCAACGAAAATGCGATCAAGGAACCCGGTCTGCGCGTGGCTATTATGAAAATGAACTAGCGGTTTTGATCTAGTGAACTTCATCTAGGACCTCTTCATCTTCTTGCTCGAGGCGGCGAACAAGGCTGGCGATCTGATGCTCTACTTCGAAATCGGAATCGTCCAGGTCTGGCATGATGTGCTGAGCGAAGAAGAGATGTGACGCGTCCGCGTGCGTGTCTAAAAACGAACGTACTGTGTTGTTCGGATGTGGCTTCCCACAGCTCATCCCCATTCGACTTCCAAAACCATCTTGCCGCGCCATTCCTTCAAACAAGATTTTCCAGCTCGTACGGATCAGCCCACGAGGAGACGCACTCATACTGAAGGTACGAGGGTTGGAGATCAGCACCATTCTTCGGAGGTATAGCTGCTTGTCTTCGGCACGCGCTATCCACTCATCAAACTTAGCCAACGCGCCGTTGGCCAACGCATCATTCTCGAAATACGCGCCATAGAGAATAGCAAATCCCAAGACCGAGGTTAGGTCATTGATCACGGTGGAAATGAGATGAAGCCGAAATTCGTCGTTAATCTCCAGCGACGGATCAACAAACCTATGGTCCGCCGCCAAGAACGCGAGCGTCATGAACATTAGCAAAACCTTGTTCAATTTTGCTTCGTCATTCTGCTGAAGCGCATTGATACAAGCTTCAGCGAGTTCGAAGTAGATCTGGCCGAAGTGATCCGGTAGCTCTTCGCTTCCGGGCGGTTCAAAAATGTGTGCCACTGTCGCGCCGTCCGCAAGCGCAGCCAAAGCCTCTTCGTGTGCTGCCTCGATCTTCTTGACCAACTCACTAGGATCGGACTTAGGAAGCGAATATTGCTCTTCCTTATGGTGTTCAAACGCCTGGTAACGTTCCGCCAATGCAGCTATTTGGTCGAACCAACGTGGGAGTTTCCAGTGGCTATGCAGGCTTCCTAGAACGACCTGTGTTGCCGCCTCCGTCATTTTCAACTTCTTCAAAGCGGCGACGAAGTCTGGGATCATTTCGTGATGGAACTCACAGATTTGAGGCAAAATTTTCTCATAGTGTTGAAGCAGTTTCTGCACCGCCAACTGTTGAACATACTTGGGCTGGGAAAGACGCCGTCCTTCGACCGCGATTTCGAAATCAATTCGTTCGACTATGAACGCCAGATCCACTTGCAGAAATGCTGGAAGCTTGTGGAGCGCATCTTCACTCCAGTCATCTGCATCAAAGAAGCTTTTCAACTCCTTCTCAAAGGTGATCATCCGGCGAAGAGTCTCTAAACAGAGATTGCTGCCAAGAGCGGCCCATGTATCTGCAAGACCAATGCTTGTCATGTCCGCCAGCTTCTCGTCCCCCTCGACCGGTGCAGACAAAGCCGCCTCGATCAGAGACTTGAATTTCTTGAGCTCCCGCATGCCAAGGTGGAACTGAAATTGATCTGCGTAGGCAGATGCGCGTACGGCAAAACGGCCAAGCAAACGTAAGGCAAGATCGTAATCACGCACGATGAAAGCGGCCTCAACGTGGTCCGCCAGTTTCTCTACAATTTCGTTCTCCAACCACTCATGGTTGGTTTTTTCTTCGACCAACATTTGCTGGCTACTGGTTTGGAGTGCCATTGATGTTGCACTATCATCCGCGAAAAACCACTGCTTGTGGTGGCTTTTCCGTGGAAACCAATAGCTATCGCCATCAATTCTGTGCTTCTGGCCGAGGTAGTGCAAAAGCAGACTGGTGTAGTCGCTGGTCAGAGCTGGCAGATTGTCTTGAAGGCTTTGTCTGTCAGCCTTTACGCGATCATCAATATACGAAAGCTGTTCCAGCGATGTTCGAGCAGACATCGAATGATGATTTGCCAGAGATCGCGACTTTTTGGGGTTTGCTGCACCTTCGATGTGACGTGCGATATCAGGAAGTATTTCGCTGTGAACAAGTAAGTTGAGATCAAAGAAATTGAATAGCCGCTGCCCAAGTGGGAACAGCGCCATTGCACTTAGTAAGGTTAAAATTGTCCCAGCAATGTAGACAAATAACCCTGGCTGAAATCCAACCATAGGCAAGGTCGTTGCCGCCAAGCAGAACATCGCGGCCAACACAAGCACACGAGCATATACACTACCCACCTGCTCATTGGTGAGCATATAAATGATGTCGCGCCGTAGCTTGGTGTACCCCGCACTTAGAATGATTCCGATCGTTGCAAAATAGATCGAGAATATCGCGGTCAGTATCTGCGCATAAAGCCTAAGCTGTTCGATGTTGAAGTCTCTGTCATCCGAACTCAATGGGCGCAACCAAGTTCGACTGTTGCGGACGAAATCCTCAGTCGCTATCAATGCACCCAGAGCCAAAACCACCCAAAACAGGCTTTTGGCACCAATCCAAGCGAACGCCCCCAAGATACGGGTGTTGGCCGTCGTCTTGGAAATATTCACGCTTCGTTTGTAGGCGAAGCGCTCAATGAAGAAACTGAGCTTTCCAAACCTAGTCCGTAGCTTCCAGTACCACGGCTTCGAACCAGCCCAAATCTTAAATCGGTCTATCAAATTTACCCGCCTCTTGCCTCCTAAACACAACATATAGTTGTTGGATCGTCGAATTACGATAGGTCCTGTGCGATTGACTGCTTCAACATTAGTTAAGTTAAGCTACTCAGCGTGCAGTAGCGCGCAAGACTGACAGATTGAACGGACTGACTTCTTCATCGCTGCGCTTGCTTGCTTGCTTGCTTCGATGTCCGCTTTGATTACGATTTGGCCAAAGGATGCTGTTGCAGCGAATGACTGTTTTCCGCCCCTTGAGCAATAACCCCTGAGCCGCCTAGTTGCCGGACCGGTCAGGCACTCCAAAAACGCTCGAAAATCAGTCAATGGCCATAGTTAGTGACCCGAATGACCAAAAACTTGACCAAAATGGTCAAACATCACGAGTCGTCACAATAAGGTGTTATTGGTGAGCCCGTCCGGGTTCGAACCGGAGACCTACTGATTAAAAGTCAGTTGCTCTACCAACTGAGCTACAGGCCCACTAAGCGGCTTACTTAGAAAGGAGCAGTGGCAGGGTCAAGTCCTTATTGAGCATTTTTGCAACGTCGCACTGGATAGTTTCAACACATCAGCTTATACGGCCCGAATGTGCGCCAAGGATCATATCGGTTTGCCTTTCATGAAAATGCATGGGCTTGGAAATGACTTTGTCGTTCTGGATGCGCGTTCGGAAAGAATAGTTGTCACACCGTCACTGGCGCAGGCTTTGAGTGATCGACATCGCGGTGTTGGCTTCGATCAGATGGCTGTTATGGCGCAGGTCGAAGACGATCTGCATCTCACTTTCTACAATGCGGATGGTTCTTTTTCGGCAGCTTGTGGGAATGCAACGCGCTGCATTGCACGGCATGTCATGCAGGAGACAGGGCAGACCGCCTTGCGACTGAACACTGCACGCGGAGTTTTGCAGGCACGCGATGCTGGTGACGGCGCAACTTCTGTCAATATGGGGCATCCGCAGGTTGGCTGGAATGACATACCGCTGAGCGATGAAATGGACACGCTGGCCCTGCCCATAGAAGGGGCACCGGTCGCAACCGGGATGGGTAATCCGCATTGCACCTTCTTTGTCGACGACGTGATGGCGATTGATTTGACAGCATTTGGATCGGCACATGAACATCACCCACTCTTCCCTGAACGTACGAATGTTCAGGTGGCACAAGTCATTGAACCGGACCGTATTCGAATGCGCGTCTGGGAACGTGGCGTCGGTATCACGTTGGCTTCGGGTTCATCGAGCTGCGCCACCGCCGTTGCAGCTGCGCGGCTTGGGCTCACAGGCCGTACTGTTCAGATCGATCTCGACGGGGGTACCCTTCTTGTTGATTGGTGCGAGGACGGTGTTTGGATGACCGGGCCAACGGCGCATGTATTCTCGGGTACGCTGACACAAGATTTCCTGGACGGTTTGACATGAGTGTACCTGTCTTCTCCACAATGGGGTGCCGCCTGAACGCCTATGAAACCGAAGCCATGAAAGAGCTTGCGGCTTCAGCGGGATTGGAAAACGCAGTAGTGGTAAACACCTGCGCAGTCACTGCCGAAGCGGTGCGCAAGGCACGTCAGGATGTTCGCAGACTACGGCGTGCAAATCCTGATGCGCGGCTTATTGTGACTGGCTGTGCGGCGCAGACAGAACCTGAAACTTTTGCCAATATGGTCGAAGTTGATGCGGTCATTGGCAATACTGAAAAGATGACGAGGGGGACTTGGCGAGGACTGGCGGCTGATTTCATCGGCACGACGGAAAGAGTGCAGGTCGACGACATCATGTCCGTGACTGAAACAGCAGGCCACCTAATTGATGGGTTTGGCACCCGCAGCCGGGCCTATGTACAAGTCCAGAACGGCTGCGATCACCGTTGCACCTTTTGTATCATTCCATTTGGCCGCGGAAATTCCCGTTCGGTTCCGGCCGGTGTCGTGGTGGACCAGATCAAACGCCTGGTCGATACCGGATACAACGAGGTTGTGCTGACAGGCGTGGATTTGACCAGTTGGGGGGCGGACCTGCCCGCCGCGCCCAGACTCGGCGATCTCGTCATGCGCATCCTCAGACTTGTTCCGGATCTACCCAGATTGCGGATCAGTTCGATTGACAGCATTGAAGTTGATGACAATCTGATGTTGGCCATCGCCACGGAACCACGGCTGATGCCGCACCTGCATTTATCTCTTCAACATGGCGATGACATGATCTTGAAGCGGATGAAACGGCGGCATCTGCGCGATGACGCCATTGCATTTACACAAGAGACACGCAAACACCGCCCGCAAATGACATTTGGCGCTGACATTATCGCAGGTTTTCCGACTGAAACCGACGCAATGTTTGAAAATGCATTGAATTTGGTGACGGAATGCGACCTGACGTGGTTGCATGTGTTTCCGTATTCAGCGCGGGCGGGGACGCCCGCCGCCCGCATGCCGCCCGTAGACGGAAAATTGATCAAGGAACGGGCGAAACAACTGCGCGCGGCTGGCGCAGCGCAGGTCCTGAGACATCTAAAGCAACAAGTGGGGCAACAGCATCAAGTTTTGATGGAGAACCCCTTTATGGGGCGAACAGAACAGTTTTGCGAAGTCCGCTTCGAGCAACCCCAACGCGAAGGGGACATCGTTTCAGCTGTCATCAAAGGTCAAGCCGATGGCGTTCTATTGGTTTGATGCTGTGAAAAGCATTTAATATCAGCGTCCCAAGAGAGGCGGATTGGGCGGATGACCGCCCCATCCAGTCTGAGCCTCAGAGATATTGACGGGAAACCATTGTGATTTCTGTGTCGCACCACATCCTCTACGTATCGTTGTCCTTGTTGGAAAGCGTTATTCTCTGGAAGAACGGGGACTTGAAAGGTTTCCCGCATACTATTTTAGGCGGCTTCAGAAACCGAGAAGATGAGCCAAACGGGTGTTCAGATCCCTTTGGACCTTTGAAATAGCCGTTTCAATTGTAACCCTGTCATCGACAAGTTACTCTTACTGTCAAGCTTGATGGCCGCAACCGGAAGAGGGTAAGATGGAAACCGTAACACTGCCAAAGACCGGATTTTTGGCGCATGCTTCCAAAAATCTATCAAACCTCATGGCCTCGGTGGCAACTGAGGTAAAGCTCACCGAAGGCGAAGTGCTCTTCGAGCAGGGCGACAATGGTGACACACTCTATGCGATCATTTCTGGGTCGCTGGAGTTCAGCGTTTTGTCACGCGAAGGGCGTAAGCTGTCATTGGACGTCATGCGACCGGGCGCGCTCTTCGGGGAAATCGCTCTTTTTGACCCTGGAACCCGAACTGCGACTGTCACCGCGCTGGAACCGACGCGCCTGCGCGGTGTGAAAAACGCGGACATGTTGCGTGCCATTCGGGCAGCGCCAGATCTTGGCATCGACATGATTCAGCTGGCGGGTGAGCGTATGCGCTGGATGAGCAGCCAACTGAACGAGCAAGTGTTTTTGCCGATGCCGGCCCGGTTGGCGCGGAAGATCCTGTATTTGACGATAGATGGGTCAAAACAGTTATCGACCCTGACCCTTTCGCAAGCGGAACTGGCCGAATTTGTTGGCGCAACCCGCGAAGCTGTATCAAAGACACTCGCGCTCTGGAAACGTGCAGGGGTTATCGAAGCCACGCGTGGCGGCGTCCAGGTTATCGATCGGGAAGCGTTACAAGTGATGGCAGATTTACATCAGATTTAGAAGCGGCCTGTGAACAGCTTCACAGACCATGATTCGATTTTGCGTCATGTTGGGTGCATTCAAGGACACGCCGTCCAAACCTGACATCTCCAGTATTTTCTGGAAAAGACACGCAGAAAGCGCATCATTATGACTCGCGACAAGATACACGACGTCGACCGTTCGAAGACCTCTCAACCTACGTCCAAAGTAAGAGCCGTTATTGCTTGGCTCATTGAGGCTGATCGCGAATTTCGGGTCACCCAATCTCTGGTCGATAAAACACACAACCGGTTTTGAGGTCAGGCAAGTGGTTAATTACGCAAAACTCAGAATTCGGATCGGTTCCTTTGTGACGGAGGCCAGATTGGGATCCGTGCGTCAAAAAGAATGCGCGGCACCTGAAGCCAAATCACCAACCAATGTGATCCAGTTCACATACCGCGATTCGTTATTCATATAGTGTTAACTTATTAGTAGTGACCAATAACAAGTGACTGCCTTTTATTTTGAGGCAAACGATCTGGTAGAAGCAATTTTTACGGCAGGGTATAAAAAAGTTCACGGCAAAAGACGCTTTAGCTGCCAATTAACCGTGAGCCTATGGACCACCCTTTTCACACTCTCCCCAGGGTCTGTCATTAGCCTTCGTGACTGAGGCGCAGACAGAAAACCCCCCGCGCTGATGCACGGGGGGTTTTTTCAACTGTCGAAAACTAAAAAGATCAGCTGGTTTCTTTGCCTTTTACGGGTGCCCAGAGGCGTTTGTTCGTCAGATACAGCAGAACAGACAACAATGTCAGGAACACCACGCCAACAAAACCGGCTTGCTTGCGCGCCATCATCTTGGGTTCAGCGGTCCACATCAGGAAAGCCGAAACGTCCTCGGATATATGGTGCAGGTCATTTGCGTGACCATCTGCAAAATCCACGTCTTCCCCGTAAAGTGGCGGGGCCATCGAAATCCACCCGCCCGGGAATGCTGTGTTTTCGTAGAGCGTCACGCCCGCTTCTTCTTTTTCTTCACCTGTATATCCGGTGAGCAAAGACGCAATGTACTCCGGACCGCCGATGCCCTTGAAGAACTGGTTGATCCCCAATCCGTAAGGTCCATGGAACCCGGCCCGGGCTTTTGCCATCAAGCTCAGATCTGGTGCATTTTCGAGCCCAGACTCGGGGAAATGATCGGCCGGACGTGCCGTACGAAAATCGTCAAGTTCCGCGTCAAATACTTCAAAGTTCTCAGCATATGCGCGGATCTGATCCTCTGGCATGGCGGGGCCGCCCTCTTCGGACAACGACCGTATGGGCACGAACTTGAGACCGTGACAAGCAGAGCATACTTCAGTGTAAACCTGCAGACCGCGCTGCAGTTGGTTCTGATCGTACTTCCCGAATGGACCCTCGAACGAGAAGTCAAAGTCCTCGATGTGCGTGTCGTAGGCACCCGCTGCCAGACCCGCCGTGGCCAACCCGAAAGCCGCCACAGCACTAAGTGTGATTGTTCTGAACATAATCATTGGTCCTTTATTCAGCAGGCGTGGCGTCGGAAGTCTTGGGGTAATGCGACGTAAAGTCTTCTTCGATCGTTTCCGGTTGCGCTACTGGTTTCTCGAAAACTCCGAGAAGCGGCAAGACGACGAGGAAATACGCAAACCAATACGTCGACGCTATCAACGAAATTGTATTGTACGGTTCTTCGGCCGGTCGCGCACCAACCCACATCAACACAAAGAAATCGACGACCAATAGTGCAAACCACCACTTAAACATCGGACGGTAACGGCCAGAACGGACCGACGAAGTGTCCAGCCAGGGCGCCAGCGCCATCACAACGATCGCACCAAACATCGCCAAAACCCCAAAGAACTTGGCATCGATGATACCGGCGGTCACGAATGACGCAATTTGAACAACCCACACTTCGTCCGTGAAGGCGCGTAAAATCGCGTAGAACGGAAGGAAATACCATTCGGGTACGATGTGCGCCGGCGTTACGAGAGAGTTCGCTTCGATGTAGTTATCCGGGTGACCGAGATAGTTGGGCATAAATCCAACGACCGCAAAGAAAACAGCGAGGATCACGGCCAATGCAAACAGGTCTTTTATCACGAAATAGGGCCAGAATGGCAGGGTATCTTTTTCTGCCTCTTCCTTGGATGTGCGCCGCACTTCCACGCCTGTCGGGTTGTTGTTCCCGGTTGTGTGGAATGCCCAGATGTGCACGACTACGAGCCCTAAAATCACGAAGGGCAGCAGATAGTGCAGTGAAAAGAAACGGTTCAGCGTGGCGTTATCGACCGCCGGACCACCCTGCAGCCACGTCAAAAGCGTATCCCCAATGAAAGGAATGGCGCCAAACAATCCAGTGATCACTGTCGCACCCCAGAAGGACATTTGCCCCCAAGGCAACACATAGCCCATGAACGCGGTGCCCATCATCATTAGATAAATGAGCATTCCAATAATCCATGTGATCTCACGCGGCGCTTTGTATGAACCGTAATAAAGGCCACGGAAAATATGCGCATAGACGGCGACAAAGAAAAGAGACGCGCCGTTTTGGTGCAGGTATCGCAGCATATAGCCACCGTTCACGTTGCGCATGATGTGCTCGACAGACGCAAAAGCATGATCGACATGCGGCGTATAGTGCATTGCAAGTACAATGCCGGTGACAATTTGCAACACCAGTACAAAGGTCAGGACGATCCCCCAAATCCACATCCAATTCAGGTTCTTCGGAGTTGGGATCATCAAGGTGTCATACATCAAGCCAACGATGGGAAGACGGCGGTGTAGCCATTTTTCGCCATTGGTTGCCGGCTCGTAATGGTCGTGAGGAATTCCAGCCATAAGGTTTCTCCCTTAACCGAGTTGGATCGTGGACTCGTCCACAAAAACTGCTGTTGGTACGGGCAAGTTACGCGGGGCAGGCCCCCTGCGAATACGCCCGGACGTATCATAGTGTGACCCGTGGCACGGGCAGAACCAACCACCGAAGTCACCGGAGTTACCAAGAGGAACACATCCGAGGTGCGTACAAACGCCCATCATGACCAGCCATTCGCCAGTTTCATCCAACGAACGGTTCTCGTCAGATGCATCAGCATCCGCGCTGATATTCGCATTTTCCGCATTCTGATCTGGCAAATCGCTCATTTCCACATCACGTGCGGCAGAGATCTCTTCTTCTGTGCGGCGACGAATGAAAACCGGTTTCCCAAGCCATTTGACAGTCAACTGCGTGCCGGGTTCAATGCCGCTTATGTCCACGCGGATGGACGAAAGTGCGCGCACGTCGGCGGACGGGTTCATTTGGTTTACCAGCGGCCAAACGGCTGCGCCGGTAACGACGACCCCTGCGCCGCCGGTTGCATAATAAAGGAAATCCCTCCGGGTGCCTTCGTGATCTTCTGCGTGGGACACGGGTTTACTCCATTTTCAGGGCCGGTGATCGGCGAAAAAGATGTCTAGGCCACGCAAAGCGCAACCGAACTCTCTGCGGTATGTAGCGCCGTGCTGGCGCGCAGTCCAGTGAACAAACACGCGCAAACCGTCGCAGGCACACCAAGAATCAGCGTTTTCTATGCCTATGTTCCGTCTAAACCGTTAACCCCAGTCTTTTTTATGCCACTGGTGGTTTCGTCGCCTGCATGGAGGGGCGCGAATCAAACGCGCTATGCCACTTCGCCAGCGCGTCGTTTCCTGCACGCCAATTGCGCGCGCCATGACGCAAATCCACGTAGGAAAGCGCACAAGCCACAGAAACATGGCCCATATCCACGGGGCCAGACAAATGGCTGATCCAGCGGGCATTCAACACTGACAGGGCGCGCTCAATCTTGCTCCATTGCGCCTCGATCCACGGACCATATTGCATGTCTTCGGGGCGCAACCGGGCCTCGTAGGCCATAGAAACAGCGCAATCCATGATCCCGTCACCCGTTGCCTCAAGCGTCAGCGTTTCCCATCGTGAGGAGCCGCTTGGGTACATTTTTCCACCGTGCAAATCGTTCAGAAACGCCGTGATGACCCGACTGTCATAGAGGGTCGTACCGTTGTCGCGCACCAAAGCTGGCAGCTTTGCCAGAGGGTTGCTGGCAACAAGCGCGGGATCGGAGTCAAAGGCGGTCGTTGTGACGCCAACCAATTCAACCTCCTCGGCTTTTTCAAGCTCATGCAGCAAAACGACAACTTTACGCACGAAAGGCGAGGCAGGCGAATGAAACAGTTTCATCGTGATTTCCTTTTACGATTCGTCTCGAACCTAGCAGAGCCAGCCGCCCTGTCTATTGTGCGCTCCGCATCAGGGCGGCCAATACGGCAAGGTCCGTGCCCTGACCACAGGCCTCGACATGATCTGCCGCGCGCAGACGTACATCATCCGGCTTGTTCTGGTTGAGCTTCCAGGTTCCATCGATGCCGCTGACCGCCATTCGGCAGGGCACGATCGAACGCATCATTTTTTCCATGACGCCTTCCGACATTTTGGGTGTGGTCCAAGGAGGCTTGGGCAAGAGGCGTTCTTCAAAGAATGCGGTTTGGCGATCCAACACGTCGCGCAACTCTTCTTGTGGACGCAATTCCAGCGTTCCGGTCAAGTGAACCGCAACATAGTTCCAGGTTGGCACCTGATCGATCACGCCGTACCAGTCAGGGGACACATACCAGTCAGGGGACACATAACTGTCCGGACCAGACACAGCGATCCGTGCTGGCAGGGATACTTCTTTCAGCGCCCGCGCAATTGGATTGGATCGCAACAGATGCAACCAAAGTGTTTCGCCGTCCTCGTCCAATAGAAATGGTATATGAGACATCCACGGCGCATCGGACCCGCTCACGGCCAAAACCCCAAATGCCCGCTCCCGCGCATAGGCAAGATTTGTGGCATCTTCTTGTGTGTGGAAAACCGGGTTGGGATGCATCGTTTTGACCTTGAAATATGTCGCATTTCCTCTTGCAGCCTTTATCAGCGCTTGGCAAGTTGCACCTAATTCTCAGGGCGGGGTGAAATTCCCCACCGGCGGTATGAGGGCGTTGACCCTCGAGCCCGCGAGCGCATTAGGTTTCCGCGGGGAAACACGGTGGTCTAGCAGATCTGGTGAGATGCCAGAGCCGACGGTTATAGTCCGGATGAAAGAGAATGCGGATGCACGCGAGGGTCAAGGCCTCGTGCGCAGTCGTGATCGCCTTGGGTGGACGTGTCTGAACACCAAAGGAGATCACTATGACACACACCCGTTTCGCCTTCGTCAAAGCGCAGTGGCACGCAGATATCGTGGACCGCGCCTATGAAGGGTTTATCCAAACAGTACCATCCGCACAGGTGGATGTTTTCGATGTGCCAGGGGCATTTGAAATGCCACTCATGGCGCGCGATCTAGCCGCAACCGGTCAATATGATGCGGTCATTTGTGCCGCTTTCGTCGTGGATGGCGGTATCTACCGTCATGATTTCGTGGCACAAAGCGTCGTCGATGGGTTGATGCGCGCAGGTTTGGACACAGGCGTGCCAGTCCTATCCGTTTCCCTGACGCCGCACCATTATCAGGAAACCGATCATCACAACGCCATTTACCGCGCTCATTTCATCACGAAAGGCCGAGAGGCCGCAGATGCCGCCCTTTGCATCCTCAAGGCACGCACAGGGCTGCGCGCTCAAGCCGCCTAGCCCAGATAGGCTTGCAAGGCCGGTGGCGGGTTTTCCAAAAGCGCCGCCGCCGGTTGCGGGGCAGCGGCGCGCCCGCCTTCCACAAAGATCACATCATCCGCGATACGCCGGACATCTTGCGGATCATGCGTGACCATTAACAGCGTTGCGCCCGTCTCATCGCTCAAATCATGCACTAGATCCAGCATTTCATGACGCAGGGCAGGCCCAAGAGCCGCGAAGGGCTCATCCAGCAAAATAACTGGTTTATCCTGTACCAAAACCCGCGCCAAAGCCGCCCGGCTTTGCTGCCCACCAGACAACTCGCCCGGTTTGCGTTCGCCCATATCGCGCAGCCCGACGCGGTCCAATGCACGCTCAAGACGGGCGTGTTCCTCACCGGACAGTTTTAAGTCAGGGCGAATCCCCAAGCCGATGTTTTTCGCGATGCTAAGGTGCGGGAACAGGTTGTTGTCCTGAAACAGCATTGCCATCAGACGCTCCCCCGGCACGGCTTGCGTAATGTCGACATCCTCCCACAAAAGCGTCCCATCGCCCAGATCCAAAAACCCGCCGATCGCACCGAGCAGGGTGGATTTACCAGACCCCGAAGGACCGATAACCGCGGTTTTGCGACCATGTTGTATCTCAAAATCAGCCTTCAGCAGAAAGTTGCCCTGCGAAATTACGATGTCTTTAAGCTTCAGCACGCCAACGGCCTCCTTTGTCGCAGAGCCAGAACAGCCCAAGTGCCATCGCCAGCAACACCAAGGCCGCTCCCGCCGCCGCTTCGGTGCGATAGGCCCCCATCAGACGGTACATCTGGAGTGGCAGTGTCGCGCGATCCGGGTCGGCAAACAGAGCGATAACACCCAAATCGCCGACAGACAGCGCACCTGTCAGACCTGCTGTGAATCCAATTTGCGCGCGTAGACGCGGGATCACCAGCCAGCGCCAGGCCGTCCAGCCGCGCAACCCCAATGAGCGGGACAGTCGATCAAAGGTATTCAACACATCGCGCATGGGCGGCACCAAAATGCGCAGTGCGAAAGGCAAGGCCATCAGGGCATTGATCAGGGCGGTTACCGGCAGGGCCAGAGGCACGGGATCCGCGACAGGGTTGATCAGAATGAACCAACCGGTGCCGATCATCAGGGGCGAGGCAGACAGGCCAATCAGGCCGATCGCCTCGGCACCGCCGGCGCGGCGTGTGCTGATCCAGCCTGCCATGGGCAGCGCGACGGCCAGCAGGACGGCAATGCTCAACACCGCAACACCCAGCGAGTTACCCGCTGTCTTCCAGACCCCAATTGGCATTTGCGGCAAGCCATAAAGCCCCGCGAGCACAATCGCAAAAAGAGGCAACAGCAGAAAGGCGCTTCCCAGCGCGATCACCGCCGCATCCTGTACGCGTTGAAACCCACCTCGTGCGTCCCATCGGCGCAATTCACGATCCAACCCTGCACTCATAGCGATATCGGGGATGATCCACAAAGCAATCAGTGCGGCACCCCCGGCCAGAAACAATTGGACAAAAGACAAAAGCGCGGCGCGTGACAGATCAAAATCAAATCGAAAAGCCTGATAGATGGCCAGTTCAATGGTGGTCGCGCGCGGTCCACCGCCAAGCGTGAGCGCGACGGCGAAGCTGGTCAGGCAGATCACGAACACAAGCGCTGCCGCACCGGGTACGATCTGCAACAGCAAAGGCAGTTCCAGCGTGCGCTGCACCATTTTTGGCGGCAGATTGAGTTGTGCGGCCAGCCGGAAACGCTCTGCCGGGATGCTTTGCCAGCCTTGCAGCAAAAGCCGCGTCGCCAGTGGCAGATTGAAAAACACATGTGCCAACACGACCCCGTGCAATCCGTAGATCGACAGCGTTGGCAGGCCCACCGCCTCCAGGACCACGTTGACCCAACCAGATCGCCCGAACACGGTCAGAAGCCCCAGAACGGCGACGATAACAGGGAGGATGAATGGGGCGCCCAGCAGGGTGATCAAAAACCCACGCCCCAAGAATCTGCGTCTTGCCAAGGCACGGGCCAGAGGAATCGCGCAGGCGACAGAAATCAATGCCGAAAGCGCCGATTGTACCAGAGTAAATCGGATCGCGGCCCATTCGGCCGGACCAAACCCGCGTCCAACATCGGCGCGAACCGCGATGCCGATGAAAGCCAGCAGGACCACCGCAACGACGAAACCGCCTGCGATGATCCCAGTTTTACCGATTATTGGCTGAGCGCGTTGCGCCATGTTTCAATCGCTTGTGCCTTGAGGGCTTCGGCCTCGTCTTCAGAGTAAAACAACACCTTTTCCGGAAGCGGCAGTTGCGACCAACCTTCGGGCCACTGATCCGCTGGCAAAGCAGATGGCAGGGACCAGTTCGCCGTTGGGATCATCCGCTGGAAGTCGTTGCTAAGCACATACGCCATGAAAGCATCCGCCAGTTCCGGCACTTGCGTTTGGGCGATTTTGCCAACGGTTTCGACCATGAAATAGTGACCTTCCGGGAAGATTGCCGCCTTTTTGGTGAAATCTTCTTCCGCAAACATGTGGTAGGCGGGAGATGTGGTGTAGCTCAGCACCATATCGACTTCACCATCCGTAAACATGCCATAGCTCGCAGACCAATCCTTGGTCACGGTCAGAATACTGGGGGCGAGTTTTTTCCAGACATCGCCCGCCTCTTCGCCGTAAACGGCCTGCACCCAAAGCACCAAGGCGAGGCCTGAAATCGAGGTGCGCGGATCCTGAATGACAATCTTTACGTCATCGGGCAGGTCCAGAAGGGCATCAAAACTGGCCGGAGGCGCGTCCATTGTTGTTTCGTTGTAGATGAACGCGGTGTGCCCATAGTTGAACGGCAGGAACGTGTCATCCGTCCACTCAATCGGCAGCGTAAGGGCGGTGTTGTCCTGCCCATGCGTGGTGAATAGGCCTGTCTCGCGCGCCTTGGCAGTCACATCGGATGTCAGCCCGATCACGACATCAGCTTTGGTGCGTTCCCCCTCCAGAAGCAGACGAGGGAGAAGATCGCCCGTCGCAAATTGCAAATCACAGGCGCAGATTTCTTCGAACCCGGTCTCAATCATCGGGCCGGGGCCCCATTCGGATGTGAAATAATCGCCCGCATAAACGGTCAGCACGGGGGTTTCTGCCCCTGCCTGTGTGGCCAACAGCAGCGTGGTGGCAAATAGAGTTCTTCGCATGATCAATCCTTTCAAATGCGTCGAACGGCGAAAGAGGATGATCAGCTCACCTTCCCTCCGCCGGTCTTAACCGGTTCAGGTTCTACGGGTCCGTGTGCAACACATCTCAGCCGGAATGGCCCCCCGAGGTACGCGTAGCGATAATGGCCCAGGCAGGCCTTGGCAAGCGATAAGGTCTTGAGGCGACCCGCCTGCCCCGCTAAGCACCCTGCTCAAGGGAGCATTTGCAATGTCGATCAACAGCTTTGGCCATCTTTTCCGCGTCACCACATGGGGTGAAAGCCACGGACCAGCGCTGGGTGCGACCGTGGATGGTTGTCCGCCCGGTGTGGCCATTGATGAGGCGATGATCCAACAGTGGATGGACAAGCGTAAACCGGGCCAGAACAAATACACGACGCAGCGGCGCGAAGCAGATGAAGTGCGCATCCTTTCCGGTACGTTTGAAGGCGTAACCACGGGGACGCCGGTGCAGCTGTTGATCGAAAACACGGACCAACGCTCAAAAGACTACGGGGATATAAAGGACAAGTTTCGTCCCGGTCATGCTGATATCACCTACTTTCAGAAATATGGTATCCGCGATTATCGTGGCGGCGGCAGATCAAGCGCGCGCGAAACTGCGGCGCGGGTTGCAGCGGGTGGTCTTGCGCGCGCGGCACTGTCCAGCCTTGCTCCGGGCGTCGTGATCAAAGGGTATATGACGCAGATGGGTACTCATCAGATTGACCGGGGCCAATTTGATTGGGAACAGATTGATCAGAACCCTTTCTGGGTGCCGGATGCCACAGCCGCCAAAGACTGGGCAGCGTATCTCGACGGGTTGCGCAAATCGGGCAATTCGGTAGGCGCCATCATCGAGGTTGTCGCACGCGGTGTTCCTGCGGGCCTCGGCGCACCAGTTTATGGTAAACTTGACACAGATCTGGCAGCCGGGATGATGAGCATAAATGCCGTCAAAGGCGTGGAAATCGGTGAAGGCATGTCAGCCGCGATGCTGACGGGTGATTTGAACGCCGATGAGATCAGCATGGGGCCAGAAGGGCCGATCTATTCGTCGAACCATGCCGGTGGTATTTTAGGTGGCATTAGTACCGGGCAGGATATTGTCGTGCGCTTTGCAGTGAAACCGACGTCCAGCATTCTGACCACGCGGCGAACGATCACCAAGACTGGCGAAGACACTGAAATCATCACCAAGGGTCGCCATGACCCTTGCGTGGGCATCCGCGCGGTTCCGGTGGGAGAGGCTATGATGGCCTGTATTCTGCTGGATCATCTACTGTTGCACCGCGGTCAGGTTGGCGACAACCAAGGGCACATCGGATAGATCAAACGGTCAGGCAGGTTCCATCCCCAAAAGGTCGGCAACGCTCTGGACACTTTGCTCGACAATATCAAGCGACATGCGAGACCGCGCCAAAACCCGCAGACCGATGTATTGTGTGAGCAGCGTATTCGCCAAGGCGCGCAAATCATCTTTTGGCAGGCGTGCATGTGCCGGTGAATCGCGCAGGGCTGCTTCCAGCGCGTTCCGCATGGCGCGCATGCCTTTTTCCACCGCAATGGCGATGTCAGGGTCAGACATCTCAAATCCGGCTGCCGCAGAACACAAAAGGCATCCGCGCGTGTCCCCCGCCGCCACAGCCGCGGATAGCGCGTGAAAGAGACTGAGTATTCTGTCACGCCCATCGGGAACGCATGTGTTTGTCAAACGCGCCTGAGCCGCGCCGACAGCCTCTTCTTCGTAATGCGCCAAAACCAACAAATAGAGGTTTTTCTTATCCTTGAAGGCTTTGTATAAACTGCCCCGGGTCAAGCCCATCCCCTCCAGCAAATCTGGGAGAGATGCTTCCTGATACCCTTTTTCCCAAAAAACTCCGGTTGCCCGCTTAAGGGCATCAGCTGGGTCGAACTCTCTGGGGCGTGCCATATGCGTCTCCTATTTTGGGACAGATATAGTTCGGAACCAACTGTTACACAACTCACGCGAACGTGTATTGTACTGATCGGTTCCAAACCCTACATTGGCAGCATCAAGACACGCCAAACTCAAACAGAAAGACCGACCTCATGAAACTCCTCATCAATGCCTTCCTCGCTATCGGCCTCACCGTTCTTGCCACTTTTGGCGCATCCGCCGGAACCTCTGGCAGCTTCATCGGCAAAAGTGACCACATCACAACTGGCGGTGTGACCATCGTCAAAAACGCCGACGGCACCGCAACGGTTACACTGGACGAGAACTTCTCCCTGGATGGTGCACCCGATCCCCGTGTCGCCTTTGGCAAGGATGGCAGCTATGCGCCTGAGGCAGACCTCGGCGAATTGAAGAACCTGAACGGCAAACAAGTCTACACCGTGCCTGCATCCGTAAACATTGACGATTACAACGAAATTTACATCTGGTGCCTCAAATTCTCGGTTCCCCTTGGCGTCGCTGCCCTGAACTGAGCCCATTTAAAGAGGACGCGCGATCCACCCTGCGCGCTTGATCTTTCCCCGCCACGGGCGCAAGAAACGCTCATGGCCCAAGACCTTACCCAACACCAACCGGGCCGCGCAATTGCTTTGAAGCTTTGCGCGGTCTTTTTGTTTATGGTCATGGCCGCCATCATCAAAGGTGTCTCAGGCAAGGTCCCGCCCGGCGAGGCCGTTTTCTTTCGCTCGCTTTGCGCCATGCCGGTCATTCTATTGTGGCTTTGGCAACGGGGACAGCTACGTCAGGGATTGATCCCCTCCAACCTCATGGGCCACGTCTGGCGCGGCGTTTTTGGCACGACAGCCATGGGACTGACTTTCGCGGGCCTGGGTCTTTTGCCTTTGCCCGAGGTGACGGCAATTGGCTATGCTACGCCCATGTTTACCGTTCTGTTTGCCGCGCTTTTCCTTGGCGAACGTGTCCGAATTTTCCGCCTTTCCGCGGTTGCGCTGGGATTGATCGGCGTCATGATCGTCATGGCCCCGCGCCTGAGCATCGGAGCTGATGAGGTTTCGCAAGCCGCCACACTTGGGGCGGTCATGGTTCTGGTTGCTTCTATCCTGCGCGCGCTGGTGCAAATCCATGTGCGTCGACTTGTGAAGACCGATCACACCGCCGCAATCGTGTTTTATTTCTCAGCCACCGCAACATGTCTGGCGTTGCTCTCCGCCCCCATCGGCTGGGTCGTGGACCATCCTTCCTTTGTCTGGCTCTGGCCAGAGCCATCTATCTTGCTGTGGCTTGTGTCGGCCGGTCTGGTGGGCGGTGTTGCACAGATTATGGTGACCTCCTCCTATCGGTTCGGCGGGGCTTCCATGCTCGCACCCTTCGATTACGCCTCCATGATCTTTGCAGGCATCATTGGTTACGTCGCCTTTGATGAAATTCCAACCGGTCCGATTATTCTGGGCGCGAGCCTTGTGATCGCCGGCGGTGTTCTGATCATTTGGCGCGAACGTCAATTGGGACTGGACCGCAGCAAGTCAAAGCCCAATATGACACCTCCAGGGGCCCCATAATAAAGAGGATCATTCGATGAGCGACGCCAAGACATCCCACAAAGAAGACATGAAAAAAGTGCAGGCAAAGCACAGGGCCAAGGTTGCTGAAGCACAAGATCCGGAAAAAGGGCTGGTGCTGGTCCATACGGGCAACGGCAAAGGCAAGTCTTCCAGCGCCTTTGGTGTCGTGATCCGTGCATTGGGCTGGAAACAGAGCGTCGGCGTCGTGCAATTCATCAAAGGCAAATGGATCACTGGCGAAAAACGGTTTTTCGACCAGTTGGGTGATGTCACATGGCACACCATGGGCGAAGGTTTCACATGGGACACGCAAGACAAAGACCGTGATATTGCCGCGGCCGAGGCCGCTTTTTCCAAGGCCGTCGATATGATGAACAGTGGTGAATACGATCTTGTCGTGTTGGATGAAATCAACATTGCGCTGCGGTATGATTATTTGGATATTCATAAGGTTATCGAACACCTCGAAGGTCGCAACAAACGCACCGGCGTGATCCTGACAGGCCGAAATGCCAAACCCGAGTTGATGGAATACGCCGATCTTGTCACCGAGATGACCGAGGTAAAGCACCCTTACAAATCGGGGATCAAAGCCCAACGCGGCGTTGATTTCTAAGCCTCTGGTTTCCATTCCACCCGGCCATTCGTTTGGCCGGGTTTTCGTGTGTTTCAGATCGCAAAGAAACGTTGTAGTTGCTTGCTTGATGAAATTGTCAATGGTGGCGAAATTCGCCTCAGCCATTGCGGGCATCCTGGTAAAACGAACCTGCGCATGGTTGCAATCGCCCGTTTGCCCCCACAGCAATCTTACGGGTTGAAAAGGAATCTTCGGGCCTTGCGCGGTCGGTCTCGGGCCGCTCAAATCTCAAAGAAAGCTCAAAAGTAGAGGGAAGTACATCCGAGCCACCCGGACCGCTTCGTTTGGATCATCGGAATAGACAAAACAGGTCGATGAGGTGAGCTGAAACCTTTCCCTGCACCACAATTTGGATGTCACAAAAGCCAGGGACACATGCCAATCTGTATAAGCGCAACCCATCCGGTGCTTGTGTAAACGGGGACTGTCAAGGCTCAGAATTGCAACATGCCGCCCGAATGACGGGCGGCATGAACAGACAGACCAAATGCCCCGGTCAAAACGTCAGATTCCGGCGCCCTTTGGGTCCAGAGTCACCGTGTAGAGTTCTGTATCCGCGCGATCCATCAGGCGAACCTTCATCTGCCGGGTTTGCGCGTCGATGTCCACGAGGCCAAAAAATTGCAAGCCCATGGACGGTGGCAGATTGATACCTTGTTCCTCGCTTGGGGCTTTGACGAATTTCACTTCGGCGCCAAAGGTCGCATCCATCGCATTCGGCCCGAATGTCCCTGCATGCAGAGGCCCGGACACAAATTCCCAGAACGGTTCAAAATCCTGAAACTGCGCCTTGTCAGGATTGTAGTAATGCGCCGCCGTGTAATGCACATCTGCGGTGAACCAGACGGTGTTGTCGATCTTGGCCGTCTTGATGAAACGTAACAGCTCCGCAACCTCGACCTCGCGCCCCATTGCAGGACCGCTCTGACCGTCCGCGATCCCTTCCGCACCTGCCTGTTCGCGAAAGTTATCCCATACAATCAGACCGATGGGTTGATCCGAAGCAATCACCTTCCACGTCGCTTTTGAGGCCGCCAACTCGCGCTTCAGCCACGCCATCTGCGCGGCACCCAAAACGCGTTGGTCATCGGTGAGTTCCGTGGTTGCGGTTGCCGTATTCGGCCCGCGATAGCTGCGCAGGTCCAGGAAAAACACGTCCAGCATCGGGCCATAGTTGATCTTTCGGTACACCCGGTTTGGCTCCTGGGGCGTGATCCGCAACGGCGTCATCTCATGGAAGGCCCGTGTGGCCCGTGCCTGCAAAAGGTGCACGGATTTTTCAGTGTATCGATCATCGCCCGTCAGGTCCTTGCTGTCGGACCAGTTGTTCACCACTTCATGATCGTCCCATTGCATGAAGGTTGGCACGGTCGAATTCATTTCTTGCACGTGCTGGTCCAGAAGATTGTATTTCCATTGGCCGCGGAATTCATCAAGCGTTTCGGCAACCTTGCGCTTTTCATCCGGCAGAACGACATTTTTCCACAATGTGCCGTCTTTTAGTGCCACCTCATCCTGCATCGGGCCATCGGCATAGACTGTATCACCGGAATGGATGAAAAAATCCGGTTGATGCCGCGCCATGGTGGCATAGGTCGCCATGCCCTCATCATCAATGCCCCAGCCCTGCCCGGCCGTATCACCCGACCACGCAAACCGGATGTCGCGACGGGCCGTCGGGGCCGTGCGAAAACGTCCGACCAATGGATCTGAAACCGCGTTGATGTCGTTGAGGTCGGCGGCCGTGAAACGGTAGAAAATATCCTGATCAGATGGCAAATCCGCAACCAAGCGCTTGATCGCCATGTCACTGGAGGGGATCGCGTCCAATGAGGCGAGGCGGCGCGCATCGGAGAAGCTTTCGGTGGTGGACACCTCCATGGCGACGCGTGCAGGGCGATCTGTGCGGGTCCAGATCATGCCTGAAGATGTGTTCACATCGCCTGACTGGACGCCATGCGTGAAGGTAGGGCGCGACGCGGCGCGACTGATGGCGGGCAGGGCAAGGTTGGCGGCAAAGGCAGTGGAACCGGCCAGAACAGCGCGGCGGGTCGGGCGAATAAGACGTGTCATAAATGCTCCATGTGGCGTTTGGCTACCGCGACATAGGACTGTCTTATTGTAACGCTCTCTGAACACCCGTGTAACGGTAAAGACAAGGTTTTGTGACGCCCGGATTAAGCTTGGAGGCGTGTATCCGAGCCGCCCAGATGCGCTTGGGTGACGTAAGTGAGGGGGCTGTTTTCCAGCGCCAGGGAAAAACATGGCTTTTGATCAGAGCCTTCGGGGCCATTTCCAAAAGTACCAGTAAAGGCTGTGTCCCGATGCGGCTTTCACAACATCGAGACAGAAATCAACAGTGGCTGTGAAGAAACAGATCCGTTGGACAAACCCGCTCCTAGCGCTCGCATGAACCCCCATCGTGTTCCCGAATTGTCGCTAAGATCACTTGAAGCAACGCCATCGGATCAAACGCCACATCAGATGAAAACTTCAACTCGGCATGGGGCATGGCCCACCTCTTGGATCAGCTGCGCACCAGGGTTTCGTAGCCCTGCGCAATTTCTCGGGTAATGCCGCCAACCTCGAAGTTGAAATCGCCAATCTGGCCGACCGGCGTGACTTCAGCCGCCGTGCCTGTCAACCAGCATTGCTCAAACCCTTCAAGCTCTTCTGGCATGATGTGACGTTCGTGCACTTTGATTTGACGGTCCTTGAGCATGCCAATCACTGTCTGGCGAGTGATCCCATTAAGGAAACAATCCGGGTCAGGCGTGTGCACCTCACCGTCCTTGACGAAAAAGATGTTGGCGCCTGTCGCCTCGGCCACATAGCCACGATAATCAAACATCATGGCATCCGAACAGCCTTTGGCCTCAGCGGCATGTTTGGACATGGTGCAGATCATATAGAGACCCGCCGCCTTGGCATGGCTTGGGATGGTTTCAGGGCTGGGGCGTTTCCACTTGGAGATATCCAATCGCGCGCCCTTCATTTTAGCGTCCCCATAATAGGCGCCCCACTCCCAGGCAGCGATGGCCAGTTGGACAGGATTGCGTGCTGATGCGACGCCCATGTCTTCGCCTGCACCGCGCCAGGCAATGGCCCGCACATACGCATCCTGAAGACCGCTCGCGGCCAAAACTTCAACCTTCGCGGCTTCGATTTCATCCACAGTATAGGGGATTTGGAAATCAATCATCTCAGCTGAGCGCTTGAGCCGTTCGGAATGCTTCCGGCTTTCGAAAATCTTGCCGTTGTAGGCGCGTTCACCCTCAAAAACCGAGGACGCATAATGCATGGCATGGGTCAGAATATGGACATTGGCATCGCGCCACGGGGTCATCTGACCATTCATCCAGATCATGCCGTCGCGGTCGTTATATGCGCCTGCCATTGTTTTTCCTTCCCAAATACACCGTGTGCTTTTCAAATATTGCGCAGATTACGTCCGATACGGACATAAAGTTGCGCAAAAGATGCGATTCGATATCCCTTCGCTCTTGGAATGTCAACAACACTGACATATGCTGCCTCGGAACAAACTGAAAATACCTGAGGCATGTTATGGCAGACGGGCGCAGCACGACGGCCCATAGTGGTGAAAACCTTTTGTTTCTGACCGATGAGCAATTGCGGCAGGGTATTGAGGCGATGTTTTTTGCCTATCGCGGGTTTACGGCTGATCCGGACCGTATTTTGTCCGAAATGGCTTACGGAAGGGCGCATCACCGTGCTGTACATTTTATCAACCGTGCGCCGGGAACGACCGTCAATAACCTGCTCAACATCCTGGGTGTAACGAAACAATCTCTCAACCGTGTCTTGCGCACCCTGATCGAGGATGGTCTGGTAGAGAGCAAGGTTGGCAAGCTCGACAAACGCGAGCGCCATTTGTTTTTGACCGAGGAAGGCGAGGCGTTGGAACAGAAACTATCAGATGCTCAGCGTGCCAGAATGCGCATGGCTTTTCGTGACGCGGGACCCGAAGCCGTCGCTGGGTTCCGGCAAGTGCTTGAAGCCATGATGGATCGCGAAATGCGGTTTGCCTATACACGGCTGAAGGATGGCAGCATATGAGCGATATGGATGCGCACCTGCTGATTGTTGATGACGATGAACGCATTCGCACGCTGTTGCAGAAGTTTCTGATGCGAAACGGGTTTCTGGTCACCGCGGCGCGGGACGCAGATCATGCGCGCCGTATTTTGTCCGGTCTGGATTTCGACCTGATTGTGCTGGACGTCATGATGCCCGGCGAGGATGGACTGTCGCTCACCAAATCCCTGCGTGAAACGCGCAGCACGCCAATCTTGTTGCTCACGGCCAAAGGCGAAACCGGCAATCGCATCGAAGGTTTGGAAGCGGGTGCGGATGACTATCTGGCCAAACCCTTTGAACCCAAGGAATTGCTTTTACGCATCAACGCCATACTGCGCCGTATGCCCGAAACCACCGACGACCACACTACTCCCAAGGTGCTCACGCTCGGGACCATAAGATATGACATGGAGCGCGGTGAAATGTGGCAGGGCGAAGATCTTGTGCGCCTGACAGGAACGGAAATCCTGTTGATGAAGATATTTTCCGCAAGTTGCAATGAACCGATCAGCCGCGCCAAGCTTGTGGAAGAATTGGGGCGAGATCGTGGTCAGGCGCAGGAACGTGCCGTTGATGTACAAATCACGCGGTTGCGGCGCAAGATCGAAGATGATCCCAAGCAGCCACGTTATCTGCAAACGGTGCGCGGCGCTGGATATATGCTGGCACCCGAATAGATCGCGAGTGGTACAGGGGCTGTCCGGACCCGGCCCTGATGGGGCCTCCCCCGAGAGTATTGCCAGCCAAAAGAAACCGACTGCGGGCTGGCACAGCACTCGGAAAAAGACTAAAAGCGCCATGGTGGAACACAGGAAGTGACAGCGATGACCGACAGCCCCGTGGAAGAGATGAGTTTTGAACAGGCCATGGCGGAACTTGAAAAGGTGCTGGGGCAATTGGAACGCGGCGACGTGGCCCTGGATGAGAGTATTGCGCTTTATGAGCGCGGTGCGGCATTGAAGGCGCGCTGTGAAACCAAGCTGAAGGAAGCCGAGGAAAAAGTTGCCGCCATTACTTTGGATGGCGATGGCAATCCGACAGGTGCTGCGCCGGTCAAAGGGTTCTGAACATGTTTGCCGACCGTCTGAACGCGTCCGCTCAGACCATCCAACAGCATTTTGATACGGTCCTCGGAGCACTTGACGACCTGCCCGTGGTACAGGCGATGGCGCATGCGACCCATGGCGGCAAGCGTCTGCGCGGTTTTCTGGTGATGGAAAGCGCGCGTCTGCATGGGATTGATCCGTTGCACTCGATCTGGCCTGCCGCCGCGATAGAAGCCCTGCATGCCTATTCGCTGGTGCATGACGATTTGCCTTGTATGGATGATGACGACCTGCGCCGGGGACAACCCACAGTTCACAAAAAATGGGATGATGCCACTGCGGTTTTGGCGGGTGATGCTCTGCAAACGCTGGCCTTTGAGATGGTGAGCCGTCCGGAAGCCAGCCCTCATGCAGAGGTGCGCGCGAATCTTGCCCTGCGGCTGGCGCGCGCCAGTGGGGCGCAGGGCATGGTTTTAGGTCAGGCGCTCGATATCGCCGCCGAAACCGCAAAAACACCCCTGTCGCTGGAACAGATCACCGCTTTGCAACGCGGCAAAACCGGGGCGTTGATCGAATGGTCTGCCACTGCAGGAGCTTGCATGGCAAAAGCCGACACTAGCGCATTGCAAGCTTATGCGCGGGCATTGGGGCTCGCCTTTCAAATCGCGGATGATGTACTGGATGTGACCGGTGACAGCGCCACTGTCGGCAAAGCCGTAGGCAAGGACGCAGGCGCAGGCAAGGCGACCTTTGTTTCCCTTTTAGGCCTGGAGGCTGCGCGAAAACGCGCCGCTGAACTTGTGGAGGAAGCCTGCGACAGCCTGGCAGGTTACGCAGAGGACGGCGAGACCCTAAAAGATGCGGCACGCTTTGTTGTAACGCGCGCCCATTGAAAGATCCGAAAATGACGTCAGAAACGCCCCTGCTGGACACGGTGCATCGCCCCGCCGACATGAAGCACATGTCCGATCATCAGTTGACACGTCTGGCGCATGAACTGCGCTTGGAAACTATATCCGCCGTATCCGTCACCGGCGGCCACCTTGGCGCGGGCCTTGGTGTTGTCGAATTGACCGTGGCGTTGCATGCGGTTTTTGATACGCCGCGCGACAAAATCATCTGGGACGTGGGCCACCAGTGTTACCCGCATAAAATACTGACCGAGCGGCGCGACCGCATTCGTACACTGCGCATGAAAGACGGCCTCAGCGGGTTCACCAAACGCGTCGAATCCCCCTATGATCCTTTTGGTGCGGCGCATAGCTCAACGTCGATTTCCGCCGCTTTGGGGTTTGCTGTTGCGCGCGATCTGGGCGGTGTGGTGCCGGAAGGTCTCGGTGACGCCATCGCGGTGATCGGGGATGGTGCCATGAGCGCGGGCATGGCCTATGAGGCGATGAATAACGCGGGGCACTTGGGCAAACGTCTGATCGTGATCCTGAATGACAATGAAATGTCGATTGCCCCACCCGTCGGTGCGATGTCTGCCTATCTCAGCCGCCTCTATGCAGAAGAGCCATTTCAGGACTTCAAAGCCGCAGCGAAAGGCGCGGTCAGCCTGCTGCCTGAACCTTTACGGAAAGGTGCCAAGCGCGCCAAGGATATTCTCAAAGGCATGGCCGTGGGCGGCACCCTTTTTGAGCAGTTGGGGTTTTCCTATTTGGGGCCTATCGACGGGCATGACATGGATCAGCTGCTGCCCGTCCTGCGCACTGTCAAAACCCGCGCGACAGGTCCGATCCTGATCCACGTGCTGACTAAAAAAGGCAAAGGATACGCGCCTGCCGAGACCGCGCGTGACAAGGGACATGCCACTGCAAAATTCGATGTACTCACCGGCGCCCAGAAAAAATCGCCCTCCAACGCGCCCAGCTATACCCGCGTTTTTGCCGACAGCCTGCTGCAGGAGGCCGGCAAGGACGACAAAATCTGTGCCGTGACCGCCGCCATGCCGGACGGGACCGGGTTGAACCTGTTCGCAGAACGCTATCCCAGCCGGTGTTTTGATGTGGGCATTGCCGAGCAACATGGTGTGACATTCTCTGCGGCCCTCGCGGCGGGGGGGATGAAACCTTTCTGCGCGATGTATTCCACATTCCTCCAACGCGGATACGATCAAGTGGTGCATGACGTGGCGATCCAACGCTTGCCTGTGCGCTTTGCCATTGATCGCGCCGGATTGGTGGGGGCAGACGGCGCGACGCACGCAGGCGCGTTCGATATTTCCTACCTGACGAACCTGCCCGGATTTGTGGTGATGGCCGCAGCTGATGAGGCAGAGCTTAAGCACATGGTTGCCACGGCCGCCGCCCATGACGCGGGGCCCATCGCTTTCCGGTTTCCACGTGGTGAAGGTAAGGGGGTCGAACTGCCCGAACACGGTGAACCTTTGGAGATTGGCAAAGGTCGGATCCTCTCGCATGGAGCGCGTGTGGCACTGCTGTCCTTTGGTACTCGTCTTGCAGAAGTCGAAAAAGCCGCTGAGGCGCTGAGCGCGCGCGGCATCACGCCAACTATTGCGGATGCACGTTTCGCCAAACCGCTTGACCGTGACATGATCCTGACTCTCGCGATGGAGCATGAGGCCCTGATAACAATTGAAGAGGGCACTCTTGGGGGCTTTGGCAGCCATGTGGCACAGCTTCTGGCCGAAGAAGGCGTTTTTGATGGCGGGCTCAAATACCGCTCCATGGTACTGCCGGATATCTTTATCGATCAGGCAAGCCCTGCTGACATGTACAAAGTCGCTGGCATGAATGCCGCCGAAATTGAAACTAAAGTACTGGATGTTCTGGGCGTGGCGCAAATCGGCGAAGCAAGGGCCTAATATCAGCTTTGTCCAGATACTGTTGGACAAGTTGGTTGATTGGATCGTACAGCCCTGGTTCACTTGTTTTGAGACGGTAGAATTGGCGATGATAGGACCGTGGCAGGTGGCGCAAGGTGCGTTGTTTTATGAGTTTTCAATCGAAGAGTTTGTGCCGCAGGGTCATCCGATGCGTGGGATTGTTCGTTTTTGGATCTGACAAATGTGCGGCCTCTTCTGGCCCCGTGTTATAACGCGCATGGCCGCCATTCGATTGATCCTGAGCTACTGATCCGCATGCTGTTGTTGGGTTATTGTCAGGGCATCCGGTCCGAGCGGCGGCTTTGTGAAGAGGTACATTTGAACCTGGCCTATCGCTGGTTTCTTAAGGTGGGCATGTTTCGTCAACTCCTTTTTGTCTTCTTGGGATTTGGTTGCGCCCGAAAGGGTTCAGGCTTCTTTTCGTGCTCGACGCCTGACGACGTCGACGGACAGGATGGGGTATGAAGGGTCGGACGGCCTAGCTTTGCCGTGCAATTGGTAGTGAATTTCCCACCGTCGCAACCAACGATGCGGGCTCATCTGCCCCTCGCACCCTCCCGGGCGCAACGTTCCACCAGAAGGCGGATCTCAGTGTCGTGTATTTAGACGACTGCCATTGTGTGTTAGGCGATTGCGGGTCCGACCAGCGGAAGTCTGTGCCGTCAGACCACATGCAATGCATGACGACAGCCAGTTTGCGTGCGAGAACAACCTTGGCCGATTTCACGCTACGGCGTTTTGCGATCCGCATGGCCCATGCCCGCAATGAAGACCACCCGCCATGATGCATCAGGACATGTGCGGCCTGATAAAGCGCCGTCCGAACCATCTCGTCTCGACATCGGCTGATCCTCCCATCATAGTCAATTTGACCCGAGCTCCATCGTTTCTGGGTCAGTCCAACATGGGCGCCCACATCACGTGATCGTTTGAAGCGCTCCGGGGCGTCCACGCCAGTCACATAAGTAAGCGCGACAATCACACCCACTCCCGGAATTGTCATCAACCGCCGACAAGTCGGGTCACGTCGAGCAAGCTGGATGCAAAGACGGTCGAGGCGCTCAAACGCCTCTAGGATGGCACGTCTTGCACGTAGCAGCGGCTTCACAAGCGCAATCAGGCTTTGGTCACCCGTGACAAGTTCAAGGGTACGACCTTCAAAACCGCTCTTCGTGATGGCACCGGTTCTGAGCCCAAAAAAACTTTAGGGACCGGACTCTTGCTCACTTTCTGTGCGCTGCAATGCAGCTTTCGCCTTGCGGCCAGTCGTTAATCGCGCAGCATTTTCGCCTCGGCAGTGACTGGGTGGCGGGCGAAGCGGGTTTTCGACGCGGTTTAGTCAATGACCGCTTTCTTAGTGAAGACTGCAAAGGCATCGCTTGCCAGTTGTACCTGCCCTATTGTTGATCCAAGCCAAGGGATGCCACAAACATCTGCGCTGCCCTTCCCGGCATTCGATCACGAAAATGGGTTTTTAGATCGATTGAACCGAACTTGAAATCTGGCAGCACCTCGACCAATGCGCCACTGGCCAATTCAACCTCGACCGATCCTCGCATCACCATCACGGCACCAATGCCTGCGCGTGCCAAAGCCAATGCTGCGGCTCTGCTCGTCACCCGAAGAGTCTGGGTAAATCTCAACGGCAGCACTCTGCCATCCTGCGCTGTTGCGAGTAGTTTCCGGTCAAGCTGGCTATCGATCAACGGAATTGAGACAGCGCCAGTGGAGTCGACGTCAACTGCGTTTTTCGCGACAACAACAAGTGGCAGGTTTTCAGATGAGCGACTGCGTTCACCCGGCGCAATGTAGTCAGTTCGGATGGCGACTTCGATCATTCCGGCGTGCAAGTCGATCACCGTATCTGTAACGTCGATGTCAAATACAACTTTTGGATGGTCTTTTTGAAAGGCTAGTATCTTCTCTGGGAGCCAAAATCCGGCCAGTTCGACAGGCAAGGTGATCCCAAGTGTCCCGACCAGAGGTTGTTCTTCGGATGTAAGACTACTCAGACCGCTAGCCGTAGCCAGAATCTGTTGCGCCGCGGAGTGGGCCTGCACGCCAGCTTCAGTCAGGGCAAAGCGCCGTGTTGTTCGCGTTGCCAACGATATGCCCAACTCTTCCTCCAACTCGGACAAGGCTTCTGACAAGACGGGCACGGACAGGTTCAGCCGTAGTGCGGCCCCACGGATTGATCCAGCTTCTCCAATCGCAGCGAAATATATGAGCCGACGCAGGGTTTGATGGGAGATCATTTTATTAGATTTTTCCAAACAGTATATTTTGTCGTTCATATCTACCGAACAATCTATCCGTGGACCATCGTGAATTCATTCAAACCTGATGAGGACTTCACCATGAGAACATTCCCAACACTGATTGCTGTCACCGCGATCGCTTCAACCGTGGTTCCCGCATTTGCTGACAACATAGATACCGTGCGCAGTTTCTACACGGACTTGCTGACAACACCCGCAGATGCCACGTCAGAAGCCGTTCGCGCCGTTGTGGCAGAGGATTGGAAATCCACGCCGACACCTTTGGGCGGTCCGGGCGCGGAAGGCTTTCTTACCACGCTTGGCGCCTTTGGGGGGCTGATCCCGGACCTGAAGTGGGAGGTGCAGGAAATCTGGCAGGATGGTGATACCTACATTGTGCGGGGCATAGCCACCGGTACTCCGCAAGGCCCTTTCCTTGGCGTTGATCCGGCAACCGGCAAGAGCTTTGAGATCATGTCGATTGACGTCCACCGGGTAGAGGGCGGCCTTTTGAAAGAGTCCTATCATATCGAAGAATGGCTAACTGCAATTGGTCAGCTTACGGCCGAATAGACAACTCAATGCGTCCGAGCTATTGTCCCGGGCGCTCCCCCAAAATCGACATTCGCGGAGTGCGCAGCATCAGCTAATCTGGGCGGGACCCTCCTGCGGAAACTTCAATGCGCCATGCCGTCCAGAATGCTGACAGCAGCAGGAACCCGAGAAGGTTGAGGTTGAACTGGTCCGGCCACTCCATCTTGAGAATGTCACCAAAAGAAGCGGGCGGCAGGTTCTGGCCATGATTGGCGACTACCAAGGCCGTGTACACTTTGGCAATCGATACAATGGGCACGAGAAATATCCTGAATGCCGTCATCCTGTTTCACCGGCGATATTGCGTGCGATGGACGATCAGGCGTGAACGCCAAGCAAAAGCCTGCGTGGATCACCATTGCATTGGCCGATCAAATAGATCAGGTAGGGCGCGAAAAAGAGGATGCCCAGCGGTGGTGCACAAACACCAAGGACTACTCCTGTGCGTGTGAACCCGCTGCGCCAGGCCATCCAGAGGCCGGACAGAACAAGATAGGTTGCAAAATCCACGTTGAATTGACCCTGCCAGGTCAGCGCTAAGATGGGACTGAGAAACGGCGTGAACAGATTGAACCCCCCGTCCACAATTGCCGTGATCGTAAACAGGATGATGATGCCAGTCATGGCGATCAGAACAATACGGAGTCGAGCCATTCGTTTTCTCCTTTCAGGGTGTTTCTAGTCATTTGCCGGTCGCCACATCGGGCCGATGATCAGCAAAAGAACAAGGATATTCCAAAGCGCGTTTGGCCAGTGTCCCGATGTGATTGATCCCGCACTGTCCAGCACAAACCACGACAGCGTGCTGACCAGCAGGGTGCGTCGCACGCCTTCAGGGGCTTGATCGTAAACCCAGATCGAAAGGCACCACACCATGACGCCCCAACCCAACAGAAATCCACCAGCGAGTGCGGACAGAAACCAGATCTCTCGCGACCGGTAGGACGGGAAGCCATCAAGCGGCCATGACAGAAGATCCAGACCCCAACGCGCGGGTTCGTTCAGCGTCGGCATTGTTCCTAAAAACAGGACGGGTCCGAAGCCAGCGATGACGAGCGCTGAAATCTTGAGCCAGAATTTGTGAAAAGCCCTGGTTGCCATCCTCGTCGCCCTGTTTCGCTTCCTTTGTGTGAAGTGCTACGATCCGGCGCTGCACCAAAGCAATTACCTTGGAGGTAAGTGAAATCGATAAAAGCCCGTGCTAGAACGGGCCATGACCGAATTCACCGAGACTTTGAAATCCTGGCGCAAAATGCGCCGCTACAGCCAACTTGATCTCGCGATCGAAGCGGATATTTCGGGGCGGCATCTTTCGTTTCTCGAAACCGGTCGGGCGAGGCCAAGTCGCGGAATGGTGCTTCGGCTCAGTGAGGCGCTGCAATTGCCGCTTGATGCGAGCAACCAATTCCTGACCCAAGCCGGGTTTGCCGCCAAATACGGGGACCACAAATGGTCGGATGATCAAATGGCGCCAATTCGCCAAGCTGTTGAAAGAACACTGTCAAATCACATGCCCTATCCGGGCCTCGCCCTGAATCGCATGTGGCGCATCGTTCAGGCCAACGAGACGGCCACACGTCTCTTTGGTCAGTTCGGGTTTGGCGTCGGAGATAGTTTGATCGACCTTATGGTATCCGACATCCTACCTGAAATTGTGGAAAACTGGCCCGTCGTGGCGCAGGCTGCCGCCTCACGCCTCCGCGTTGAAAGCCTGGCCCAAGGGGGCGTTCCGGAATTCGACAGGGCGTCCGCACATCTCGCGCAATTCGGTACGCAGGCAGAGCGCGCCAAAAGCCCGGTGATCCCAACCATCGTCACCATCGGAGGTTTGCGGCTGTCTATGTTTGCGACCATCGCCCAGATCGGAACACCAGAAGACGTCATGCTCGACGACTTCAAGATCGAGCTCTATTTTCCGATGGACCACGAAACGGGCGCTGCTTTTGAAACAATGAGCGCAGGTTGATCATCATTGGGTTCTTTGATGGCTCAAGGGCGGGACAAACCTGCCATCCTGTCAGCTGTGCCTGCGCCCGCTTGCCTTGAGCCTTGCATTTGGACGCCTTTTTATTTCCGCTTTTGAAGGTCGCAGAGGGTGATACCTTCCCCAATCGCTGTGAGGGCGTCATCCATCTGGCGCTTCTCCGTAGGCGGCGTTTTTGCCGACATCACATGATTGGTGAACATGCGCTTCTTGCCGGCTGTCAGCTTGTCCCACCGCGCGCTCACCTGCGCATCGGCAAAGACCGCCGCTTCCAACGCTTTCGGGGCATCCACGAAGTCCTGGTCATCGACACGAAACCGCATCTCAACCTCGTCTCCAACGTCTAGACCGGTCTGCGCCTTGATCTCAGGCGAGACGATGAAGTATTGCCATCCGTCGCCGACCGGCATCCACGCACCGGAACGTCCGCGATTTCGCCTTCAACGCGCAGTCGAAGATATGTCTTGAACGGTAACTCGGCTTCAAAGCGTTACGGCATGAACAACACCTTGTAGGTGATGACGCGAGACTTCCCCACGCCATGCAGGGAAATCTCGCCACAAATTTCATGGGTGAAGTAGCTCATTCTTGGATCATGCGGCCTGCTTTTTGTGCTTGAATGGGTTTGTTCCTTGCGGTGGGCGACCCACGACCTGTCCGCTCATGTCCCGATAAGCGGGCCCAGAGAATGCCTTGAGGCCAGCTAAATCCTTGCGATGTATCTCCCGCGTCCATTTCGACAATCCGGTAAATTTCCAGATCGCATTGAACGGGCGGGGCAGTTCATTGACGAAAGAGGGGCCAGAACTTTCGTGAGATTTTCACCAATCGCCTGCAATTCAAAGGTCAGTCGCGGGTGATGGGGCAGGCCGGGACCGACGAGAGTGAGGGCGACCTCCTCGTTTTCCTTGAGGCTGATCCCCTCCAGATGCCCCACGCGATTGCCCTTGGTGAAGAACGCTGATTTCGCGCCGACCTGACCGTACGGTCCCTCAACGGTGCAGGTCGATTTGGTGTCTTTCGGCCATGTTGACCAACGCATCAGATGCTCTTGCAGGCGGATGTCATCATAGACATCCATGATCGGAGCATCGACCGTGATCCTTTCAGTGTATGCGACCCGCGTGGGCGCGATCAGAGACAAGATTCCGACCAAAACAACGAAAGCCAGACGGCTGTACACAATGCTTTCCATTCAGGAAACTTCTCGATCCTTGCGTTTCGCTGTGTGTTGCGTGACGATCTATATCAAGTACCTTGATTGCCAAGCTATTTTGGTACACATGACACAACCCAAAACGACACGAAACCGGAAGACCTTGTGGTGGCCTGTGAGCGGCTCTAAGTATCCATCGACCGGCTTGATACAAAGGCCGCAAATACGGTTGGCGTCAGCCGGAAAGATTTCAAATGTCTCAACATACTTGCGGAAGAGCCTGCGAAACCAGACATCATCGCCGCCGAGCTTGGACTCACAACAGGGTCTGTCACGACCCTCCTGGATCGGCTTGAAAAGCCCGTTTGGTGAAACGGGAACGGGATCCGACGGACCGTCGGGGTGTGGGCGTGCATCCAACCCCTTACCTGTCCGGGACACTTGGGCCGCTCTACCGTTCTGCTGCGGGCGAAATTGAACGCATTGCAGATACCTACTCTCAAAAGGAACGCTCCGCGGCAGTAAAGCACTTTCTGGATGCGTCATCGGCTTACGATCTGGCATTGGATTGTGAGCAGACGAGGAGCGGCCAGTCGTGCGGGTCGCGGCATTTAGCACTTTGGGCTCGAAACGGGCATCTATCCGTTGCCTTCACATCTCTCGCGGCCAATCGGGATGGAACTGGCGCAGGAATGCCCTAATCAATCTTTGACCCTTGAAGCATCATCCCCAGACCTGTCCGATAGTCTGGGTATTTCAACACCACGCCCAATTCACGCTTGATCAAATCGTTCCGCACTTTTTTGCTCTCGGCATAAAAACTGCGCGCCATCGGGCTCATATCTGCCGTTTCAAAATCAACCTCGGGGGGCAGGGGCAGGCCCAATAGCTCTGCGGCATAGGCAATGACATCCTGTGGGGGGGCCGGATCATCATCACAAAGGTTGTAGATCGCGCCTGGATTGGGTTTGCGTAGAGATGCCTCAAGCACCTGCGCGATGTCTTCTACGTGGATGCGCGAAAACACCTGCCCCTTTTTGATGATCCGGCGCGCGGTGCCATTGCGCACCTTGGCGAAAGGCCCGCGCCCCGGTCCATAGATACCGGCCAGACGGAAAATATGCAGATTGAGGCCCGCAATCGCCTGCCACTCCGCTTCGGCTTCAACCCGCGCGAGACCGCGTTTTGTGGAGGGCGTCAGCGGTGACGTTTCATCGACCCACCCGCCCTGATGATCACCGTAAACACCCGTGGTGGACAGGTATCCAACCCATGAAAGGTTCGGTGCCGCAGCAACGATTTCCGCGCGCAGGGCGGCAAGAGTCGGATCCCCCTCCGGCCCCGGTCCGGCAGAAACAAGCAGCGCATCGGACTGCGCCAGCGCCTCTGACAGGTCCGTTCCGGGCCAGATTATTGGCTCAACACCCGTCGCCATGATCTGGGCTGCCTTTTCATCGCTGCGGGTTGTGCCGATGATGCGCCACCCCTTTGGCAGCAAAAGCTGGGCCAAAGCACGCGCCGAAAATCCATGACCGATGGAGAGGAGTGTTTTCATTCCACCAAATTGGACGCAGCGACCGGGAGGTTCAAGCCCCGTGGCCTCTTTTGCCTTAGCGGCCCTTCCAGACGGGATCGCGTTTTTCAGCGAAGGCGCGCGCGCCTTCCAGTTGGTCTTCGGATGAATACAACCGATCCACCGATGCCAACTGGCGTTTTGTGATCCGGTTCATCGCATCCTGAAACTTGGCGTCCTCAGCATCACGCACGATTTCCTTGATTGCAGCATAGACGAGCGGCGGTCCCGAGGCGATCAGGTCGGCCAGCGCCCATGCCCGATCCATCAATTCACCGGCTCGGACGATTTCGTTCACCAGACCCCAGCCCTTGGCCTCGGATGCGTCAAACCAACGCCCCGTTAACAGCAATTCCATCGCAATATGATAAGGTATGCGTTTGGGCAGCTTGACGGAGGCTGCATCTGCAACCGTGCCTGATCGTATTTCCGGCAAGGCAAATGTGGCGTGATCCGCCGCCAATATCATATCCGCGCTCAGCGCCAGTTCCAGCCCGCCGCCACAGGCGATCCCGTTGACCGCGGCAATTACCGGCTTGTTCAACCCGCGCAGCTCCTGCAAACCGCCAAAACCCCCGACACCGTAGTCACCATCTACTGCATCGCCGTCGGCAGCGGCCTTGAGATCCCAGCCGGGGCAAAAGAACTTCTCGCCTGTGCCGGTCAGAATGGCCACGCGCAATTCGGGATCATCCCGAAATTCCGCAAAAACCTCGCCCATGATCCGCGAGGTCGCGAGATCAATGGCATTGGCTTTGGGCCGATCCAGCGTGACCTGCAAAATAGCACCTTTTCGACTGGTTTTAATCGGATCCATCTACATTTCCTTTTGCATTGAAGGGGCGGCCATCGTGATGAGAGCATCAGCAGCGACAGCACTGTCTGACGTGCAGATCAGCGGATTGATCTCAATCTCGTGAATTGTGTCTGCATGCGCAACGACACAAACCTGCAGCGCCAGAATCGCAGAAGTAATGGCCGCAATATCAGCGCGCGGTTTACCGCGATAGCCGGTCAGCAACGGATAGGTTCTGAGCTGTGCCAGCCCGTCCGCGACGTCCGCCGCCGTGACCGGCAATAACAAGGACACCGAGTCCTGCCAGAGTTCGGTCATCACGCCGCCGGCGGCGATCGTCAAAAGAAATCCATGCGCCGGATCGCGCGTGACCCCGACAAGCAACTCAGCAACCACCCCGAGAATCATTTCCTCAACCAGAAAACTTTCGGCTGCCATAGGCTCCGCTGCATGAGCAAGACAGTCATGCGACAGGTTTAACGCCACGGCACCCGCCTCAGACTTATGGGCAAGACCGCGCCCTTTGAGCGCCAGCGGCGGCGACAGATCGCCTGCCGGTCCCGGATCATCAAAAGAAGCCAATACAACGCCCCTGGGCACATGAACGCCATGCGCCTTCAACAGGTCCTTGGCCTCGGCTTCGCCCACCAATGCAAGGGGTCCGGCAGCCTTGGGAACTAAAAGCGGCAAACGATGTGGCGTGCCCATGTTTGCAGCCGCCTCCGCAGCCATCATGGCCTCACGCAACCCGCAGATCGGGGTCACGCCTGCCGCCAGAAAACGCGCGGCAACAGCGCGTGGCATCAATTCGGGCAGTGTCGCCACCACAGCAACGGGTCTTTCGCTGATCCGGCGCAATGCAATCGCGGCTTGGGTGGCGCAGTCCCAGGCGCTGGCATCGGTATGCGGATAATCTATGATCAGCATCACCAAACCAATGTGATCTGCGGCCATGGGCAACCATGCGGCCACCATCCGATCCGCATCACCCCAAATATAAGTGTGGTAATCCAGCGGGTTGGACAACGCAACCAAAGACCCCAAAGCATCATGGAGCGCGGCTTTCTGACAGGCGCTGAGCGATGGCAGACTAAGCGACAAACCCTCCGCCGCATCAGCGACAAGACTGGCCTCCCCGCCGGAACAACTGATGCAGGACATCGCGTTGCTCTCCAACGCGCCCGTAACGTGCAGCAGTTTCAGCGTCTCCAGAAAGCTTGGCAAATCATGCAGACGCGCAATTCCGAGCCTGCGCAAAAACGCTGAAGCCCCGGTATCACTGCCCGCCAGCGAGGCGGTATGCGACACGGTTGCCTGTCGCGCCTGTACCGACGCGCCAACCTTCAGCGCCACCAGCGGCACACCCTTGTTCCGCGCCTTGAGCGCCACCACATGCCACTGCGTCCCATCGCCAAATCCTTCGATGTGCAGACCAATCGCAGTAATGCGGGGATCATCCAGCAGCGCCAGCGCTATCTCTGCCTGACTTGTCTGGGCCATGTTGCCGCAAGTCACGACACAGGCAATGGGCAAGCCGCGCAGCTGCATCGTGAGGTTGATGGCGATGTTGGAACTCTGGGTAATTATCCCAACACCGCTTTCTACGGGCGCGCACCCATGCTGGTCCGGCCACAAAAGCACCCCATCAAGGGCATTTATGAAACCATAGCAATTGGGCCCAAGGATCGGCATGTGACCCGCTGCCTTCACCAGAGCGGCCTGCAAGTCAGATGCTGTTGCGTCTTCGCGTGACGCTTCGGCAAAACCAGAGGCAAAACAAACCGCGCCACCCGTACCCGCCTCGGCCAGCGCTGCAACGATGCCAACACTGAGATGCCGGTTCACAGCAACATATGCCGCATCCGGCACGCCGGGCAAATCAGCCACAGAAGGCACCGCGGCAATCCCCTCTATCGGGGCCGGGTCGGGATGCACGCGCCAGATATCACCGTCAAAACCCATCGCTTTCAACTGCACCACCACCTGCGCGCACCATGCACCTCCGCCGATCACAGCCACAGAGCGGGGGCGCAACAATCGGCTCAAATCACGGCTCACCTGGCGCCTCCGGCACTTCTTTTGGCTGGAAATACTCTCGCCGAAGGCATTTATCTCTTAAGCCCCCAAGGCGCGCAGCAAATCGCGGCTGATGATATGGCGTTGAATTTCTGACGTTCCGTCCCAGATCCGTTCCACCCGGGCATCGCGCCAAAACCGCTCCAATGGATAATCATCCATCAACCCCATCCCGCCATGGATCTGGATCGCCGCATCGGTCACGCGCGCCAGCATTTCAGAGGCATAGAGTTTCGCACTGGCGATTTCGCGGTTCGCAGGCAGGTCGCGATCCAACCGGTCCGCCGCCGCCAGGGTCAAAAGATCGGCAGCATCAATTTCCGTGATCATATCCGCCAGCTGGAAACTGACGCCCTGAAATTTGCCGATCTTCTGGCCGAATTGCTCACGCTCCGCGGCATAATCCAACGCGTAATCAAACACCCGTCGCGCGCGACCCACGCTCATGGTTGCGACCGTGATCCGCGTCGCATAAAGCCAAGTGTTCATGACATCAAACCCGCCATCCACGTCACCCAAAACCTGGGCGTCCGGCAAGCGACAATCGTCAAAATCGAGGATCATATTCTTGTATCCCCGGTGGCTGACGGATTTGTACCCATCACGAATGCTAAACCCGGGCGTGCCACGATCCACCAGAAAGGCCGTGATGCGTTTTTTCGGCCCTTTAGGTGTCTGATCCTCTCCGGTTGCAATGAACACAATGATGAAATCGGCGTGATCCGCGCCGGATATGAAATGCTTGGTGCCATTCACCACCCAATCCCCGCCGTCGCGCATGGCGGCGCATTTCATGCCCCGCACGTCTGATCCCGCACCGGGTTCAGTCATGGCCAGCGCGTCCATCCGCTCCCCGCGCACAGCTGGCATCAGATACCGTTCCACCTGCTCGCCCTCACAGGCCATCAGAATGTTTTGCGGGCGGCCAAAGAAGTGATTAAGCGCCATCGACCCGCGCCCCAATTCGCGTTCCACCAGCGCAAATTCCAGATGGTTCAGTCCCGCGCAGCCAACACTCTCTGGGAAATTGCAGGCGTAAAACCCAAGCTCAAGTGTCTTGCGCTTGATCTCATCCGCAATTTCCTGTGGCACCTCACCCGTCCGCTCGACCATCGCCTCATGAGGATAGATTTCGTTTTCAACAAAACTGCGGACCGTCTCCGCGATCATCTGGTGTTCGGCGTTCAGCCCAAAATTCATGTATACATCTGCTTTTTGCGCGCGCGGGTTTCATCCGTGGCGGCGGCTGACCCATCATGATAGCTGCCGAACCAACGATCCCATGGCATTTCGACGGTGCCATAGTTGCATTCGAAATAACGGTGATGCAGTTGATGGAAAAACACACCCATCTTGGCCTGCCGCTGGTCTTTGACCACAAGTTCCTCAAAACCGGAATGCGAAAAAACCGGGTGCGTGGATTGCACATATCCGTGAAAAAGCACGTGTATCGGGTGGCTTGGTACCACGAAGTGGATCAGGAAGTTGGTGTAAAACAACAGATGTTCGATCGGATGCATCGAGATGCCCGACCAGGGCCCCACATTGATGTTCCGGTGATGCAGGGAATGCGCCATTTTATAAAGCGGCGGCCAATGCAGCAGCCTGTGAATCCAATAGAAATGGAAGCTTGACCAGATCGGCACCAGCACAAAAAACGCCACAAACCACACCGGATTGCCCGGGAACAGCATCACCGGCGCATAGCCATTTGCCATGCCCCAGAACACCAGCACCTGGGCGGCGCTCCACAGCGTGATGCCGCTGGCGATATGCCAGAACATGTTGTCATGGACCTGATTGCCAAAGGTGAAACTCCCGTTATCGCGCGCCTGATCGCGCGGATCGTATTTCGTGCACTCCCCCTGACCTTTGCGCATGATGAGCCAGTAGTGCAGCGTGCCTGCGCAAATGACCTGCGGCACCAGATTGGCGATCCAGACCTTCAATACCCAACTCCAGGCCAGCACCTGCATCTCGGCGAGATCCGGCAAAATCACGAAATACGCGCCCAGCGCGATCACCAGACAAAGGGTTGTTGTCGATATCTCCAACCAGAACGCCGCATACCACTTGAAAATCGCGCGAGGCCGGGGCGGCCATTGAAACAACGGATTCTGCGCCAGCGGTGTCTGGGGTCGAAAGTTCCAGCGCCCCGCTTCGCGCGCCTCTGCATCATTGGGCATAGGTTGACCCTTCCTCGTCTAATATGGCTTTGAGTTCGGCCAGATGGCGCAGATCCTGTTCAGGGTATTCTTCGATTTCTCGGGCGGTCTTTTCGGCCACATCGTCAGGCAGAACACGCAAGGGTCGTCCGGTCTGCAGGGCCAGCAGATAGGTTTGGCAGGCGCGCTCGAAATAGAACATACGGTTAAAGGTATCCGCCACCGTATCGCCGATCACCATGATGCCGTGATTGCCCATCACCATGACTTTTTTCTTCGGATCATCAAAGAGTTGCGCACAGCGCTCGCCCTCTTCTTCAAAGGCCAGCCCACCGTAATGTTCATCTACAACCACCCGGTCAAAGAACATGCAAGCGTTCTGATCCACCGCTGGCAGGCGGCTGTCTGCCAAAGCCGCCAGTGCCGTCGCATAGGGCGAATGGACATGCATCGCGCAACGCGCATGGGCGCAATGCCGGTGCATCCCCCCATGCAGCCCCCAGGCGGTCGGGTCCGGCGCATCGGGCCCTTCCATCGCTGCCGGGTCATCCACATCCACCACAATCAGATCAGACGCCTTGATCCGCGAAAAATGCATCTGGTTGGGGTTCATCAGGAATTTCGTGCCTGATTCATTGATCGCAAGGCTGAAATGGTTTGCAACAGCTTCGTGCATATTCAGCCGGACGGTCCAGCGGAAAGCTGCCGCAAGATCGACGCGTTCCTGCCAGTTATCCAGATTGGGGCGCATTTCAGTTACGGACATCGGTCACTCCTCTGATCGGTTTGCGCGTATCACAACACCCCCGCCCCTTGTTTGACCAACAAAAAAAACGTAAGTCAGGCATAAGTTACACTAATGGATGAGTTATAGTGGCCGAGCTGCCCCCCCTGAACTGGTTACGCGCCTTTGAAGCCTCCGCGCGCAATCTCAGCTTCACTGGCGCGGCCCGGGATCTCAACATGACGCAGAGTGCCGTGAGCCAGCAGATCAAATCCCTTGAAGGATTTCTGGGGCGACCCTTGTTTCATCGCCGCGCGCGTGCGCTGGAATTGACCCAGACCGGCATCAGTTACCTGCCCGTGGTGCGTGATGCTTTTAGGACGCTGGCCCATGGCACCCGCGCTCTGACGCGCAATGAAAGTGATGTCCTGCAAATCCAGTGCAATCTGACCTTCGCCATCCAATGGCTTGCGCCCCGGCTGTCCCGCTTTCGCCACGCGCATCCCGGGGTTCAGATCAACCTCATGACGGAGCTCTGGGAAGCGCGCGACATGGCCGAAGGTGCTGATGTCGAAATCCGCTATTCGCTGCGTCCCTCCGATCAGGTGCACGCCGAACTTCTGGCAACGGACCACTATTACCCGGTCTGTGCCCCAAATTATGAGGTAACGCTCGAAACGCTTGCGGATCAACCGCTCTATGATTGCTCAAACATGATGGGCACCTGGGCGGTTTGGGCTGAAGAACAGGGATTAGAGTGGTCCCCGCCACCCGTTACCTATGCCACAACTTATTCCATTCCTCTGTCTGTTGCCGTGGCTGGCGGCGGCATGGCACTGGGGCATGACATCATTGTGCAAGGCTTGATCAAAGCCGACCATCTTGTCGTGCCGTTTGCGCACCGCGCTGAAATGCAGGAGGCCTATTACCTGATTCAATCGCCGCGTGCCCAGGCCATGCCCGCCGCTCAGGCATTTACCAATTGGCTTCGACAGGAACTCACCACAAAGGTGGCCTAAAGCCCACCCTACGATGGGCGCCGTAGGGTGGGCTTTACGCCACCTTTGCTTTCGCTCACAACGGACGACTCGGCACCCATGCATAACCATCCGCGCATAGGATGTAGGCTTCCCTCAGGCCGTGAGGTTTGTCCGTTGGGGCATGCAAGATCATCGCGCCCAGTGCTTCCGCCTTTGCTACGGCCTCCTCGGGATCGGTATCATAAAACCGGATCTCGATCCCGGCCCCGCGTGGCGGGTTTTCCGGTAGCAGCCCCAGCAGAGGGTTGGCTCCATAGGTGCCATCACTGTGCAGTTGAAACACCTCCGCACCGTAAGTGATGATCGCGAAATCCTCGCTGAGCCGGTGCACCCCCACATCGAACACGCCCGCCAGAAATGCGGCGGTGGCCCGCACATCCCGCACCAGCAGGTTCAGCCCGATACCACGCAAGCTTTTGCCGAAATCCTCTGCTGATACGGTTTCGTAGTCCATCAGATACTCTCCATACTTGAACATCCCCGAAACCCGTGGCACCTAGGGACATGACGATAGCTTCTTTTCCCACATGGCCCGATACCGCAGCGCAGCTCATCGCCGTTGCCACAGGCCGCGCGCCCGCTGATACCGTTATACAGGGCGGTAAATGGGTCAATGTCCATACCCGCGAGGTGCTGGACGCCCACGATATTTCCATTTTCGCGGGGCGCATTGCCTGCGTTGTGCCAGATGCCACCCATTGTATGGGTCCGGACACCCGCATCATCAACGCCCAAGGGCGCTATATGATCCCCGGCCTGTGCGACGGGCATATGCATATTGAGAGCGGTATGCTGACCCCTGCGGAATTTGCCCGCGCCGTGATCCCGCATGGTACAACATCGATGTTCACCGATCCGCATGAAATCGCCAATGTGCTTGGGTTGGAGGGCGTGCGCATGATGCATGACGAAGCCCTGATGCAGCCGGTCAATATTTTCACCCAGATGCCCTCCTGCGCACCCTCCGCGCCGGGGATGGAAACCACCGGCTTTGAAATCACACCCGAGGACGTGGCCGAGGCAATGGGGTGGCCGGGCATCATCGGGCTGGGCGAAATGATGAATTTCCCCGGTGTGTCAAATGCCGATCCCAAGATGCTCGCCGAAATCGCCGCCACCCAGAACGCGGGTAAAACCGTTGGCGGGCACTATGCCTCTCCGGATCTTGGCCCCGCCTTCGCGGGCTATGTGGCGGGCGGTCCTGCGGATGACCATGAGGGCACCTGCGAGGCGGACGCCATTGCGCGGATGCGGCAGGGAATGCGTTCGATGATCCGGTTGGGGTCGGCGTGGTATGACGTGGAAACCCAAATCACGGCCATCACCGAAAAGGGTCTGGATCCGCGCAACATGATCCTGTGCACAGACGATTGTCACTCTGGCACGCTGGTTAATGAAGGGCATATGAACCGGGTTGTGCGCCACGCTATAGATTGCGGGTGCGACCCGCTGATCGCCCTGCAAATGGCGACGATCAACACCGCGACACATTTTGGGTTGGAGCGCGAGATTGGCTCGCTGACACCCGGACGTCGTGCGGATGTGATCCTGACTTCTGACCTCAAAACCCTGCCCATTGAGACAGTGATGGCCCGCGGGCAGATCATCGCTGAGAACGGCGTCTGTCTGGTCGAATGCCCGCATTATGACTGGCCCGACACCGCGCGCCAGACCGTCAACATGGGCAAAACGCTTGTGGCGGATGATTTCGCCGTGCCTGCGCCCACCGGGGCCAATGCGGTGCGCGCCAATGTCATCGGTGTGGTCGAAAACCAAGCCCCCACGAAAGCGTTGCAATTTGAGTTGCCGGTGACCGAGGGCCGCGTTCAGGCCACCGGCGATGTGGCCCAAATCGCGCTGGTTGAACGTCATCGCGCCACCGGATCCGTAACAAACGCCTTTGTGTCAGGTTTTGGCTATGAAGGCCCGATGGCGATGGCCTCCACCGTCGCCCATGACAGCCACCACATGATCGTTGTCGGCACGGACGCCGTACACATGGCGATGGCCGCCAATCGCCTGAACGATGTCGGCGGTGGCATTGTGATCTTCAAGGACGGCGTGGAACTGGCCCTGGTGGAATTGCCCATCGCGGGGCTGATGTCCGACCGGCCCGCCACAGAGGTCGCTGCCAAAGCCGATCGGATGATGCAAGCCATGCGCGACTGCGGTTGCACGCTGAACAATGCCTATATGCAACACTCCCTCCTTGCCCTCGTGGTCATCCCTGAACTGCGCATTTCCGACCTTGGACTGGTCGATGTGCGCAGCTTTGAATTCATTCCAGTAATCGAGCCCCTGTCATGACCAATATCAACACACCTAATGCGCCAGCCACGGAACAGTTTCATGATGCGAAAGCTGCCGTTGCCAGGTTGGAAGAACTCTACACCCAGGCCACGCAATTCCTGTGCAAGCACTTCATCGAAGCCCTTTCCCACGGCGCCCCGGATGAGCGCATCCGTGCGTTTTACCCCGAAGTTCTGTTCAAAACCTCCAGCTATGCGCAGGTCGATACCCGCCTCAGCTTTGGTCATGTTTCAGCCCCCGGCAGTTTTCGCGCCACGATCACGCGCCCGGACCTGTTCCGCAGCTACCTGATCCAACAGATTGGCCTTTTGATAGAAAACCACGGGCAACCCGTCAGCATCGGCCCCTCAGATACGCCAATGCCGGTGCATTTCGCGGTCGCAACAGACGCAAGCATCACCGTGCCTCAGGAGGGCGCGGCTGAGTTCACCCTGCGTGATGTGTTCGATGTCCCGGATCTGTCCACGACCAATGACGACATCGTCAATGGCACCTATGTCTCCCCCGATGGCATCGGCCCGCTGGCCCCGTTTACCGCACAGCGCGTAGATTATTCGCTGGCGCGGCTGTCCCATTACACGGCGACGGATGCAACGCATTTCCAGAACCACGTGCTCTTCACCAACTACCAGTTCTATGTCTCCGAATTTGAAGCCTTTGCCCGGACGCAGTTGGATGACCCGGGCTCAGGGTATACCGCCTTTGTCTCCACCGATAATGCGATCATCACCGCCGGGGATCAGCCCCTGGCCGATCCAATCAAAACACCGCAAATGCCGACCTATCACCTCAAACGCGCCGATGGCTCCGGCATCACGCTGGTGAACATCGGCGTTGGTCCCTCGAATGCCAAAACCGCCACCGATCACATTGCGGTGCTGCGCCCCCATGCCTGGCTCATGGTGGGACACTGTGCCGGTTTGCGCAACTCTCAGGCGCTCGGGGACTTTGTGCTGGCCCACGCTTACCTGCGCGAGGATCACGTGCTGGATGATGACCTGCCGCCCTGGGTCCCGATCCCCGCTCTGGCCGAAATCCAGATCGCGCTGGAACAATCCGTGGCGCAGGTGACCAATCTGGAGGGCTATGAGCTCAAGCGGATCATGCGCACCGGGACGGTCGCCACCTATGATGATCGCAACTGGGAGTTGCGCGACCAATCCGGTCCGGTGCAGCGTCTCAGCCAGTCCCGCGCCGTCGCGCTGGACATGGAAAGCGCCACCATCGCCGCCAACGGATACCGGTTTCGTGTGCCATATGGCACACTTTTATGCGTCTCCGACAAGCCCCTGCACGGCGAGTTGAAACTCCCCGGCATGGCATCAGACTTCTACAGAACACAGGTTTCACGCCATTTGATGATCGGAATTCATGCCATGGAACGCCTTCGCACCATGCCGCTGGAACGCATCCACAGTCGGAAATTACGCTCCTTTGAGGAGACAGCCTTCCTCTGAGGGGCCAAAACCCAATAAAATAGGTTAATTTTGCACCTTTTTCCTTGCATTACTCTACTAATCGTTGTGTTCATACACAACATCCGGGTAGATTTCGGACATGAGGCCCTACTGTTCGGGCAGCGAAGGAGAATAAGAACATGGCAAAACCAATGACAAAGACACAGCTCGTCGCGGCCCTGGCCGAAGAGATGGGTAGCGACAAGAAATCCGCAGGCGCGGCACTGGAAGCAGTTTGCAACCTGATCACCACGGAAGTTTCCGGCGGCGGCGCGGTCACTCTGCCCGGAGTCGGCAAGATCTACTGCCGCGAGCGTCCGGAGCGTATGGTACGCAATCCGGCCACAGGCGAACAATTCAAAAAAGACGCGGACAAGGTGGTCAAAATGACCATCGCCAAAGCGCTCAAAGACAGCGTGAACGGCTAATCGCCTCTCATGCTAGACTTCAAAGGGTCGCCTTCGGGCGGCCCTTTTTTATGGCCTGAACCGGACCCTATCGCTGCGCTGTGAGCAATCGGATCGCAAGCGCCGCGAAAATACCCCCTGCAATCCTGTTCATCACCACCTGCGCGCGCGGCGTGCGTGCCAGCCATGCCCCCAGAAATCCAGCCGCCCAGGCAATCGCGCCAAACACCACCAGCGCGCATAAGATGAAAAAAGCCCCAAAGAGGAATATCTGCGGCGTCACGGCGCCCCGTGCGGGGTCAGCAAACTGTGGCAGAAAAGCCAGGAAAAAGATCGCGACTTTGGGGTTCGTGACATTCATGATGACACCGCGACCCACAAGCTTGGGATAGCTCATATCGAGCCCCTTTTCTGTGCCAATTGCCGACGGTTTCGCGCGCACCGCTTTCCACGCAAGATATAACAGATAGCACCCGCCCACGATCTTCAGGGCCAAGAACGCCGTCGCGGAGGTTTGAAAGATCACCGCCACGCCCAGCGCCACCAGCGTGGTGTGCACGGCCACGCCAATACACAGCCCCAAGGTCACCATCACACCCGCCATACGCCCATAGAGCGCAGATTGTGTCAGCACGAATATGTTGTCCGGCCCCGGTGCAAGCGACAAGGCAACAGACGCGGTAATGAACACAAACAAAACATCCGGTGCGATCATTTCAGGCCCTCTGATGGAATTTAATAACTGGCAAGCACTGCCTAACTGCCCGAAACACCGCTGACCAGTACCCGATTAACAATTACCAACCACGACAACACCGCCACGGCTTGCCCTTGCCCTGAATTTGCGAAAGGGTCGCGCCGAATGGGCAAGGCAAAGGCACGGGCATAAATGGACATACGCGCAATCCTTGCAGGCCTTGCTTTTGCGCTCATGTGGTCTTCGGCCTTTTCTTCTGCACGCATCATTGTCGCGGATGCCTCGCCCCTTGCGGCGCTGACGCTGCGCTACCTGATCTCCGGGTTGTTGGGCGTGGCGATCGCCCGCATGCTGGGTCAGTCCTGGCACCTGACGCCCGCGCAATGGCGTGCCACAATCGTCTTTGGCGTATTGCAAAACGCCGTCTATCTCGGCCTGAATTTTGTGGCCATGCAAACCATCGAGGCCTCGGTGGCGGCCATCATCGCCTCCACCATGCCCCTGCTGGTGGCCCTTGCCGGTTGGGTCTTCCTCAGCGAAACCTTGAAACCGCTCAGCATCGCGGGGCTTGTTGCCGGGGTCATTGGCGTTGGGCTGATCATGGGCGCCCGCATCACCGGCGGCGTGGATCTGTTTGGGTTGATGCTGTGCGGTATTGGCGTGCTGGCTCTGACCATCGCCACGCTATCGGTGCGCGGGGCCACGTCGGGCGGCAATTTCCTGATGATCGTCGGCTTGCAGATGCTGGTTGGTTGCGCAGCCCTTGCCATCGCCACCGCGCTCTTTGAAACACCGCGCCTCAACCCAAGCTGGCCTCTGGCGGCGGCCTTTGTTTATACCACGCTGGTGCCGGGATTGGCGGCGACATTTGTGTGGTTCTGGCTGGTCAACCGCATCGGGGCCACGCGTGCCGCGACGTTCCACTTTCTCAACCCGTTTCTGGGTGTTGCCATTGCCGCCTTGTTGCTGGGCGAAAGCCTGGGGGCGCGCGATGTCCTTGGTGTGGCAATCATCGCATTGGGCATTCTGGCCGTTCAACTGTCGCGACAATCCAAAGCATAGTTTTTACTATCCAATGCGGCACGTCTGTGGCTAGGGTCATGATCAGCCCGCCCAACAGCCAGCCTTGGACCTAGACCACATGACCTCACAGGACGCGCCGAAACCCTATGCATTTGTGCTGGTGCCCGGATTTTCGCAACTCGGGTTCGCCTGCGCGCTCGAAGCGCTGTCTCTGGCAAACCGGCATCCCGGCGCGGAGCCCTATTACCGCTGGCGGTTGCTCAGCGAGGACGGCGCGCCCGTGCCTGCCTATAATGGCGTGATCACACAGGTTGACGGGCCATTGGATACGCTGGAACGCGATGAGACCATAGTCATCTGCGCGGGCGAAAACGTCAGCACAAACGCCAGCAAAAAGCTCATCAACTGGCTGCGGCGCGAAGTGCGGCGCGGGATGGATTTTGGCGCGCTCTCCTCGGGCACCTATATCCTTGCGCTCGCCGGTCTGGTGGCGGGCAAGCGCGTCACGACCCATTGGGAGTATCGTTCTGCCCTCACAGAGATCCTGCCCGATGTGATCATGGAGGATGCGATCTTTTCCATCGACGGGCGGGTATTTACCACCGCGGGCGGTGCCGCGTCCATGGATATGATGCTGGAACGGATCAAGTCCGACTTTGGCACGGAACTGGCCACCTGGGTCGCCGATCAGATGGTCTATACCGACCCGCGTCTGCCCGATCACGCGCAGCGCATGACGCTGCAACGGCGCACGCAGGTGCGCAACGGCAAGCTCGCCCTGGCGATGCAGATCATGGACAACAACATCGAAGATCCACTGAGCCCGGACGAAATATCCGACATCGTCGAGATTTCCACGCGGCAATTGGAGCGGCTGTTTGCCAAATACGTCGGGCTATCGCCAAAACGTCACTACATGCGGCTGAGGCTGGAAAGGGCGCGCGATCTGTTGCGCCAGACCGACTTTTCGGTAACGGACGTTTGCGTCGCCTGTGGGTTCAAATCCCTGTCGCATTTTTCCAAAAGCTACCGCGCCGCCTTTGGCATCAGCCCCGGATTGGACGGTGGGTCCAGCAAATTGGTGTGGCGCGGCGGGATCTGACGCGCGCTACTGGAGCAGCGCGTCGATCTCGCGGGTGATCTTGGGCGATTGCGGTTTGGTGCCTGATCCCCATGTGCCCACGACCTCGCCTTCCGGACTGATCAGCACTTTGTTGAAATTCCAGCGCGGCTTGAACCCGGTGTCCGCCGCGACTTCGCGGTAAAACGGATGCGCCTCTGGGCCTTTAACGGGGGTGATATCCGTCATCGGCAGATCAAGACCAAAGTTCATTTCGCAGAACTCCTTGACCTCTTCCGCACTGCCCAACTCCTGGTTGAAATCATCAGATGGCACCGCCAGCACAACCAATCCCTGATCGCGGTATGTGTCATAAAGCGCCTGCAACCCGGCGTATTGCCCGGTAAATCCACATTGCGACGCGGTATTGACCACCAGCACCGGCTGCCCGGCCCAATCCCCTGTATTCAAGGTGCCGCCATCAATGGAAGGAAAGGAATGAGACGAGATGCCACCAGCCGCCGCTGTGGCCACCATCCCGCCTGTGAGCAGTGCAATAAGTCGTATCATGAAAATGCTCCTCTCTCGTTTGGCCGTAACATAGAGCCGTGCGGACCAAAGGCACGTGAACGTGACCACAATCGTTTTGCCCTTTTAATTGCCCGGATTTGTCCCATCTAATAGGCAAAGGTCAAAAGGAGCGTTTCATGCCCAAATATGAAAAAACCGATGCGGCGGTCTCAAAGCTGTCACTCGAAGAATATCGCGTGACCCAGCAAAGCGGCACCGAACGGCCCGGCACCGGCAAACTTCTGAAAAACAAAGAGCCCGGTATCTACGTGGACATCGTGTCAGGTGAGCCGCTGTTTGCCTCAGCGGATAAATACGAGTCCGGGTGCGGCTGGCCCAGCTTTACCAAACCGATTGAACCCGCGCATGTCACCGAATTGCGGGATGTGACCATGGGCATGGTACGCACCGAGGTCCGCTCGACCCATGGTGACAGCCATCTGGGACATGTGTTTCCCGACGGGCCACAGGATCGCGGGGGTCTGCGCTATTGCATCAACTCAGCGTCCTTGCGGTTTGTGCACCGCGATGACATGGCCGCCCAAGGATACGGCGATTACGTAGATCAAGTGGAGGATGTGGCATGAGCCATCAACGCGCAGTACTGGCAGGGGGTTGTTTCTGGGGCATGCAGGATCTGATCCGCAAGCGCCCCGGCGTGATCGCCACCCGCGTCGGGTATACCGGCGGAGACGTGCCGAATGCCACCTATCGCAATCACGGCACCCATGCCGAGGGGATCGAGGTCATCTTTGACCCTGCCGTGATCAGCTTTCGGGACGTCTTGGAACTGTTTTTTCAGATCCACGACCCCACCACGCTGAACCGTCAGGGCAATGATCGTGGTATGAGCTACCGCTCCGCGATTTATTATGTGGATGACGACCAACAGAACGTCGCGCGCGATACCATCGCGGATGTGGAAGCCTCCGGTCTCTGGCCCGGCAAAGTGGTCACCGAAGTCGAACCTGTCGGCCCCTTCTGGGAAGCTGAACCGGAGCATCAGGATTATCTGGAACGCGTGCCGGGGGGCTATACCTGCCATTTCCCGCGCGCGGATTGGGTCTTGCCGAAACGGGCCACGCAGGCGGCTGAATAGAAAACGATCGCGCGCGTCGCTCGCCCCTTTGGCAGGTGACGCGCGGTTTCTGCAGGAACCGCGCTGCGCCCCTTACCCGGTCGCGGCAACCCTCGGACGACCCGTGGCCTCAACGCTCACATGGGCTTCGATGAACACCTCACGCGCTTCTACGCCTGCCATGCGAACGTCCCGGCTCACGCTCACCTGAACATCCGCCGCGCCAGCTGCCACAGCCGCCGAACGTGCCGCTTGCTCCAACGTGCTTTCCAGCAGCGCCATGGCCTCCGCCTGTGACGCGAAATCCTGCGGTCCGGCCTCCAGATGCACGCGGAATTGCCCTTCGCCGGGGGATGTGACCGTGCCGCTGCGCCGCATCGTGACACGCCCGACAACCGCGCCAATCGCGTTGGCCACATCCGCGTGGCGCGGCAAAATCATGTCACTTCCCAGCGCTTCACCGACCTGCGGATAATAGCTCGACGCTGAGGCACCCAACCCAACCACTGGCACATTCAACCCGGTGTTGATCCGCACCAAGTCACTGTCTCCCGACAATCCGCGCTGCATCAATTCATGCCCGGCCAGAACCTCCGGCGGGTCCTCAAACGGTATGTCTTCTCCAGCGAATGCCGCCTCCAGCAGGGCCAGTTGCGTCTGGTGCCGCAGTTGCGCCACGACCTGTTGCGCCATCTCCTCAGCGCCCCCGGCCAAAGAGTTGCCAGACCCCGCGCGTTTACGTGCCAGAAGTTCCAGCGCCTTTTGCGCCGCAGCCCCGTCCCAAGCCTCGGACAATCCCAGGACATGACAGGCATCAGAGGGCGTCACGCCACTCACCTGCACCAACCCGCGCCCCACAAGCCGCGCCAAGGCACTATGCTCCAGACGGGCGCGCAAGATCTCCGCCAGCGGATGAACACCCGCGCCAATGCGTTCTAAAACCACCGTCTCGCGCGCATCAAGGCCCTCGCGCGACAGCCCCATAATGGCCCGCACGAACCGCGCATCAAACTCACTTGGCACCGTGTTGCGCAACTGTTTGTCCAAGGCCGCGTGCACCACGTCGGGGGCTTCCATCGCCATCAAGGACACCGGCAAAACCCGGCGCGGCCCCAGAACCAAGCCCCCTTGCAGCCCCTCGCTCACGGGGTGAACCTCGCTGTCTCCGCCCAGACCGGTGGTGCGCATGGCGACGGCCTCGACCATAGTGCGAAACCCGCCAACGCGCGCCCCACCCTGGTCAATCATCGGCTTGCCGTCCTTGAGCAGCGCAATATCCGTCGTCGTCCCGCCGATGTCGCTGACAAGCGCACGATCAGCCCCCGTCAACCAGCGCGCCCCGACGATGGAGGCCGCAGGACCACTCAGGATCGTCTCAATTGGACTCGCGCGGGCCTGCGTGGCGGAGATCAACGCCCCATCGCCGCGCACCACCATCATGGGCGCGCTGACGCCAAGGTCGATCAACACTTGCTCCGCGCGTCCGATCAACCTGTCTATCATACCAATCAGCCGCGCATTCAGCACCGCTGTCACCGCGCGTTTAGGCCCATTCAGGCGCGCAGACAATTGATGCGAGGCGGAGACCGGTCTGCCGATGATTTTGGCAATCAACGCGGCAGCACGCTGTTCATGCGCGGGGTTACGGGTAGCAAATTGCGCCGCCACGGCAAAACCGCTGACCCGGTCCCTTTGCGCTTCCAAAAAGGCGCGGATCGCAGATTCATCCAAAGCATGCGCTTCGCTTCCGGCATGATCATGACCCCCGGCGCAAACCAGATAGGGGTCGCCCTTCAGCGCATCGCTCAATCCTTGGGTGGCCAAATCGCGCTCGCGAAACCCGATATAGATCAGCGCCACGCGCCCACCCTGCCCCTCCACCAATGCGTTGGTGGCAAGGGTCGTGGACAGTGACGCCATGGAAATATCAGAGGCCGGGATTTCAGCAGCCTCCAGAACTGCGCGCACCGCACCGCCGACGCCAATCGCCAGATCCTCGCGGGTTGTGAGCGCCTTGGCGGATGCGATGACCTCGGTTTCATCACGGATCAGCACCGCATCGGTATAGGTCCCGCCCGTGTCCACGCCCAATAGAACCGTCATGATGCGTTCCGTCTTTCAGGTTTGCGGTGTCTGGTTCGTGGCTTGAACATCATGTCACATCCAATTGCGCCACGGCCCAACGCGCGGCATCCGCCACGACCGGGTCCGGATCCTCACTCAAACGCATCGCAACATCGCGCAGATCGGGCAGACCAGAATTGCCAATCGCATAAAGCACGTTGCGCACGAACCTGTCTCGCCCGATGCGCTTGATCGGGGAGCCAGAAAACAACGCGCGGAACGCAGCATCATCCAATTGCGCCAATTCAGCCAGCCGCGCATCTTTGAGTTCCGGTCGCGCAAGCAATCGGATGTCGCGCGCCGTTTCGGCGAACTTATTCCACGGGCAAATTGCGAGGCAATCATCACACCCATAGATGCGATTTCCCATACGTTTGCGTATGTTTTCCGGAACCACACCTTTGTGCTCAATCGTCAGATAGGAAACGCATTTACGCGCATCTAATTGATAAGGTGCGACAAATGCCTCTGTCGGACAGATATCCAGACAGGAACGGCATGATCCGCAATGATCAACCTCTGCAGCATCCGGGGCCAATTCAAGCGTTGTGAAAATCGCGCCCAGAAATGCCCAGTTGCCCCAATCCCGGCTCACAAGATTGGTGTGTTTGCCCTGCCAGCCGAGGCCGGCCGCAGCCCCCAGTGCCTTTTCCGGCACCGGGGCCGTGTCCACAAACACCTTGACCTGCGTGGCGTCCCCCGTCTCGGCAATCAGCCAGCGCGCCACCCGTTTCAACCGCTTTTTCACCACATCATGATAATCGCGCCCCTGCGCATAAACCGAAATCGCGGCGCGCTCAGGATGACCCAAAACCTCCAGCGGATCATGCTCGGGCGTATAGCTTTCGGCCAACATGATCACCGAACGCGCCTCCGGCCAAAGCGCTGCGGGATTGCCACGCCATGCCATGCGTTCCGCCAACCAACTCATCTGCCCGTGATAGCCCGCCGCGACAAAGGCCTCTAACCGCGCGGGCACCTCAGGCACTGCATCAGGGCGGCAAATCCGACAGGCCACAAACCCCTCCGCCAATGCCTGATCAACCAGCCGTGTCTTGAGCGCGGACGTCATGCTTCATTGTTCCGCAAATATGCATGCACGCCGTCCGCCTCAAAAATCGAGGTCATTATAATGCCGCGGCGGTGGAAACCCCGACACCTGATCGGCCAAAATCGACCGGAAGGCCGGGCGCGACTTGATCTTGGCGTACCAGTCCTTGACCACATCCGAACGGTTCCAATCCACGTCGGAAATATAATCCAGCGCACTCAGATGCGCAGCGGCAGCGAAATCAGCCAATGTCATATTGTCCCCCGCCAACCAGCGGCGGTGGTCCAGCAACCATGTCATGTAATCAAGGTGATATTTGATCGCCTTGGCCCCGGCCTTGACGTTGCCACTGTCGGGATAACCCTTGCTCATGACCTTCTTGTTGACCCGCTCATAGAGCAGCTTGGACGTCACCTCATGGTGGAATTTATCATCAAACCAACTCACCAGACGGCGCACTTCCTGCTTGGCAATCGGATCGCTTGGCATCAAGGCCGGGTCCGGGCGGGTTTCTTCGATGTATTCACAAATCGAACTGCTCTCGGCCATCATGATCCCGTCGAGCTTAAGCACTGGCACCTTGCCCGCCGGATTGCGGCGCAGGAAATCGGCGTCCTCTTCCCAATAACGTTCCTCGACGAGTTCGACCTCAATCTTCTTTTCCGCAAGGCTCAGGCGCACCTTGCGACAAAACGGCGATAGAGGGACATGAAACAGGCGCGCCATGGGAACATCCGGGTTATTCGAGGTCATCCTTCAATGCCCGCAACCGACATCAAATTCAACTCTCGAAACATCTCGATCGACCATCTTTGCTGATTGTTGCTGCCCCGGACAGAATGGCGCGGGTGCGTTTGCGCACAAAATCAGACGGGCGACTTGCAGAGCGCCCTTTGGGGTCAGGCAAAATCGCCGCCAGACGCGCGGCCTGAAGATCGGACAGCTGATCGGGGGAGACGCCGAAATAATGCTGCGCCGCGGCCTTCACGCCAAAAACGCCTGTGTCGAATTCGGCCACGTTCAGATAAACCTCGACAATCCGCCGCTTGGACCAGATCGCCTCCATCACCGGGGTCAAGATGGCCTCCAGCGCCTTGCGCGTGTAATTGCGCCCATGCCAGAGATAGACGTTTTTCACCACCTGCTGGCTGAGGGTGGAGGCCCCCCGGTTGCTGCCCTCGGCGATGGCCTGTTTGATTGCAGGCAGATCAAAACCCCAATGATTGCAGAAATTTGCGTCCTCTGCGGCCACAACGGCACGCGCCATGACCGGGGCAATCGCTTCCATTGCGACCCACTCCTGAGACACACCGCCCAATTGGCGCGATTGAGCGGCCATATAGGGCGTGGTCGGCGGGTTCAGCACCGCCCCCAAGGCGATCAAAACAAGCACGATAGCCACCACGGCCAACATCCCGCGCAGCAGATAGCGCCGCATTTTGCGCAGCCCTTCCCGCCACCGGGACGTCGTTTTACGAGACTTCTTTTTACTGCGCGCTGCCATATGCCAAGCTATAGGGCGACGCGGTCCTGTTGTGAACCAAGGATGATAAATTACGCAGACACCTGAACCGCCAAACCCGATGGCATCCGGGATACCACAGATAAAAAAGGGCCCCGCAGGGCCCTTTATCTATTCCGCAGGCATCGCCTGATTTTCAATCTCCAGAGGGGCTGGCAAATGCACCAGCATCTCCTTGGGGCATACTTGCAGGAAGTGGTGTTTCTCACTGTCCCAATGCTGCAGGATATCGGCCGCATGTCGGCTGCCCGTCTCGCGCAGATGCGCCTGCAGCAGCTCTTCAAGCTCCTGCATCCAGTGATCGACGGTGACCGGACAGGTGACCAGCGTCTCCATGTTCATCAGCGCGGGCGCTTTGCCCTCAGGGTCATAAAGATAGGCCATACCCCCGGTCATGCCGGCGCCGAAATTGGCCCCGATATCGCCCAGAATGACCGCCACACCGCCGGTCATATATTCACACCCGTTGGATCCGCAGCCCTCGATCACCACGTGGGCACCGGAATTGCGCACCGCAAACCGCTCCCCCGCGCGCCCGGCGGCAAACAGATATCCGTCGGTCGCGCCATATAGCACCGTATTGCCGATGATGGTATTCTTGGACGCCTCAATCGGCGAGGCCATGGGTGGGCGTAAAACGATCATGCCGCCCGACAGACCCTTGCCCACATAATCATTGGCATCCCCCGACACCTCAAGCTTCAGGCCCGGTGCAGCAAAGGCACCCAGCGATTGCCCGGCAGAGCCACTGAGTTTTACCGTCAGGTGGTCAGGCTGCAACTTGTTGCGCATGCCAAATTTCTGGACGATATGGCTGGAGGTGCGCGTGCCGACCGTACGATGGGTGTTTTGCACCGCATAAGACAGCTGCATCTTTTCGCCATCCTCCAGGAAGCGCGCCGCATCCCGCACAATTTCCGCATCCAGTGTGTCCGGCACGGGATTGCGCGACTTTGCCCGGTCATAGACGATGTCCGCCGCCCCATCCACGGTGATCAACAGCGGGTTGAGATCCAGATCATCCAGATGCGCTGACCCCCGGCTGACCTGCGCCAGCAGATCCGCTCGCCCGATCACATCGTCCATACTGCGCGCCCCGATCGAGGCCAGGATTTCGCGCACCTCAGACGCATAAAATGTGATCAGGTTGACCACCTTATCCGCATTGCCAGTGAACTTCTCGCGCAGGGATTCATCCTGCGTACAGACGCCCACGGGGCAGGTATTGGACTGGCACTGGCGTACCATGATGCAGCCCATCGCGATCAGGGCTGCGGTGCCGATGCCATATTCTTCGGCCCCCAGCATCGCCGCCATGACGATATCGCGCCCGGTGCGCAAACCACCGTCGGTGCGCAATGTCACCCGGCTGCGCAGGTTGTTCATCGACAGGACCTGATGCGCCTCGGTGAGACCCATTTCCCAGGGTAGGCCAGCGTATTTGATCGAGGTCGCAGGGCTGGCTCCAGTGCCGCCGTTATGACCCGAAATCAGGATCACATCCGCTTTGGCCTTGGCCACCCCGGCGGCAATTGTGCCGACCCCGGAGGACGCCACAAGTTTCACCGTCACCTTGCAGCGCGGGTTGATTTGCTTGAGGTCATAAATCAGCTGCGCCAAATCCTCGATGGAATAGATATCGTGGTGGGGCGGTGGTGAAATCAGCGTCACGCCTTTGGTCGAATGACGCAGCCGCGCGATCAGGTCGGTGACCTTCATGCCCGGCAATTGCCCGCCCTCACCGGGCTTGGCGCCTTGCGCGACCTTGATCTCCAGCTCCTCGCACATGTTGAGGTATTCCGCCGTGACGCCAAAGCGCCCTGACGCAACCTGTTTGATCTTGGCGCTCGGGTTGTCGCCATTGGGTTCCGGCACGAAATGTGCGGGATCTTCACCGCCCTCACCACTGTCGGATTTCGCCCCGATCCGGTTCATCGCCACGTTCAGCGTTTTGTGCGCCTCGGGGCTCAGCGCCCCAAGAGACATACCCGGAGTGACAAAGCGCTTGCGAATGGACGTGATGCTTTCGACCTCCTCCAGCGGGATCGATGTGCCCAGCGGTTTGATCTCCAGAAGGTCCCGCAGATGGATCGGCGGGTTGCTTTGCATCTTGGAAGAATACTGTTTCCACATCGCATAGGACGCCTTGTTGCACGCCATCTGCATCATGTGCATTGAGGTGGCTTCCCATGCATGGGTTTCGCCGGACTGACGTGCCTTGTAAAAGCCGCCGATGGGCAGAACGGAGGAGGCAGCCCCCCATGCCTTGGCGTGAACTTCCTCAGCCTTGCGCTGAATGCCGATCACACCAATGCCCGAAATCCGGCTGGTCATGCCCGGGAAGTATTCCGCCACCATCGCACGTGACAGGCCGACGGCTTCGAAATTGAGGCCACCGCGATAGGAGGAAATCACTGAGATGCCCATCTTGGCCATGATCTTGAGCAGACCCTGATCAATCGCCACGCGATAACGATCAATCGCTGTGGTCAGGCTCATGTCCAGCAAGCCCCGCTCAATCCGGTCCGCCAGAGAATCCTCGGCGAGGTAGGCGTTCACGATGGTCGCGCCGGCCCCGATCAGCACGGCAAAGTAATGCGGGTCAACGCATTCCGCCGAACGCACATTGATAGAGGTGAACGTCCGCAATCCTTTGCGCACCAGATGGCTGTGCACAGCCGATGTGGCCAGAATCATCGGCATCGCGACCTTATCTGCATCCGACATCTGATCGGTCAGGACGATATGCCCGGCACCGGAACGCACCGCGTCCTCGGCCTCCGCACGCAGGCGCTTTAACCCCGCATCCAACGTCTCTTGACCGGGCTTGAAGGTGCAATCGAGCGTCACCAGATCGGCGTTGAAGTGTTTGGTCAGCTCGGCAAACTGCGCATTGCCCATGAACGGGCTGTCCAGAGTCAGAATCTCGGTCTGGCTGCTGTTCTCATCCAGCACGTTCTTGAGGTTGCCAAACCGTGTCTTCAGGCTCATCACTCTGAATTCACGCAAGGAATCAATCGGCGGGTTGGTCACCTGACTGAAATTCTGGCGGAAAAAATGGCTCAGGGGCCGGTATTGCCCGGACAAGACCGCAGAGGGCGTATCATCGCCCATGGAGGCAAGAACCTCTTTGGCGTCTTCCGCCATCGGGGCCAGTATCTGCTCCAGTTCTTCAATGGTATAGCCCGCCGCCACCTGCCGCTTGCGCAACTCGGCGCCGGTGAAAATTGGCGCCTCGGTCACATCACCCAACGCCTCTTCGAGGTCGTTGATCTTGCCGACCCAATCGCCGAACGGCTGGGAAGCGGCCAGTTTGTTCTTGATCGCCTTGTCGTGGAACAATTCGCCCTTTTTCATGTCCACGGCCAGCAATTGACCCGGACCCAGCGCGCCTTTTTCAACGACATTTGCCTCATTGAGCGGCACCATTCCGGTCTCTGATCCCGCGATCAGCATCCCGTCATTGGTCACCACATAGCGCATCGGGCGCAGCCCGTTACGATCCAGCCCCGCACAAACCCAACGCCCGTCGGTCATCGCCAAAGCCGCCGGACCATCCCAGGGTTCCATCACCGAATTGCAATAGGAATACATGTCGCGCCAGGCCTGCGGCAATTCAATCGCCTGTTTCGACCAGCTTTCCGGCACCAGCATGGTTTTGGCCATCGGCGCATTACGTCCTGCGCGCACCAGCACCTCGAACACCGCATCCAAAGCCGCACTGTCGGATGATCCGGCGGCCACAATCGGTTTGATATCTTCAGCCATATCGCCAAAAGCACCGCTCGCCATGCGGATCTCGTGGCTCTTCATCCAATTGAGGTTGCCTTTAAGCGTGTTGATCTCGCCGTTATGCGCCAACATGCGGAACGGCTGCGCCAACCACCACTGCGGAAAGGTATTGGTCGAATAACGCTGGTGATAAATCGCAAAGGCGCTCTCGAACCGCTCGTCCATCAGGTCGGGATAGAATTCCGCAACCTGCTCGGCCAGCATCATACCTTTATAAATGATCGACCGGCACGACATCGAGGCGATGTATAATGTCGGGACCTGCGCGGCCAAAGCGGCCTTTTCGATGCGCCGCCGGATCACATAAAGCTCGCGCTCGAATGTGTCCTCATCCACGCCCTTGGCATTGGAAATCAGGATCTGTTCGATCTCGGGCCGGGTCGCATTGGCCTTTTCGCCGAGGCAGGAAATATCCACCGGCACATGACGCCAGCCATAGATGTAATAGCCCATGCGCAACACTTCGGTTTCTACTATGGTACGACATGTTTCCTGTGCGCCAAAATCGGTGCGCGGCAAAAACACCTGACCCACGGCGATCATCTCGCCTGTGCGCGGGTCATGCCCGGTCCGCTTGACCTGATTGTAAAAGAAATCGACCGGAATTTGCACGTGGATGCCCGCACCGTCGCCGGTTTTGCCGTCTGCATCCACCGCGCCCCGGTGCCAGATCGCCTTCAGCGCCTTGATGCCGTTTTCCACGACACCCCGGCTCTTTTCGCCGTCAATGGACACGACAAGACCCACACCGCAGGAAGAATGTTCCTCGGATGTGTCATAAAGACCGTTTTCAGCCATGTAAGCGCGTTTTGCTTCTTCGCGCGCGACCCATGCGTCATCATATGTGGTCATCAGTTATCTCCTTCAACGAATGGATGGGCCGCCTGCACATCGGCCCGCGTCTTGCGACGATGATCGCCTTTCAGGCAGACATAGTCCGGTGCGAGGTCGGTATAGATTTCAGAGATCAGCGCAAAATTGGCTGCCTCTTTGAAGCTGCCCGGAAAAAGCTCGATCTCTTCTTCATCGGGATCGGTGGACTTCAACCACACGGCGCTGCCGCAGGTTGTACAAAATCCGCGTTCCGAAAAGGACGATGACGCATAGCTCGACACCGGCCCCGTGACATGCACGGCCTCCGCCGCCGCGACGAATGATCCGAAAAGCATCCCGTTCCACCGCTGGCACATGATACAATGGCACGCTCCGATGGCCGCGACATAGTCTCCATCAACCGCAATTGTGACCTCTCCGCACAAGCAACGGCCTGACAGTCGGCCAGTCCGCTTGTAGGGAGCGATGATCGCCTCGCGGGCTGCGTCTTCGCTCATCCGCCCTCTCCCTCGAACATCGCAATCGTTTCGGCGGTGCTTAAACGGCGATGATCACCTTTGAGGCCGTAGCCTTGCGGGCATTGATCTGCGAAAAATTCCATTTTCATGTCACCACCGGCGGCGTTTTCAAACAATCCGGCGGCCAGATGGCGCGCGCCGTCATGTACGGTGCCATACCAAAGCGTTGATCCGCAGGTCTCGCAAAAGCCCCGTTCGGCCCACTCGGAGGAGCGAAAGCTCTTGGCCGGGCCTTCAATGATCATGCTGTCCTGTTCGGTATCGAGCGAAATGAACATACCACTGGTATGCTGGCGGCACATGTCACAGTGACAGGCGCGCAGACGCGGGTTGGGCGCGTGCGCTTTTACCGTGACCGCCCCGCAAAGGCAGCGTCCTTCAATCAGTGCTGCATCGCTCATGGCCTGTGCTGCCTCGGATAGGTCAGCGATGCCGCCCTATTGGCGGAGGCCCGTATTTGGCCGTGCACCAGATCAGTGTACAGGCTGTGTACAGGGTGTGTACAGGCTGTGCGTCTCATTCCGCGGCCAGTGCTGCGGCGCTAAATCGGCTCAGGATCGCATCTGCGCAGTCACGACCATCGCGAATGGCCCAGACCACCAGCGACGCGCCGCGCACAATATCCCCCACAGCATAAACCCCGTCGAGGTCGGTGGCTCCGCTGGTGAATTCCGCCTTGATCGTGCCCCAGCGGGTGACCGGCAAATCCGGTTCATCCCACAAGGTCGGCAGGGCTTCTGGCTCAAAACCCAGCGCCATGATCACGATGTCCGCGTCCTCGATGTAATCCGCACCTTCGATCACTTCGGGGGCCTGACGTCCGGTGGCATCGGGCGCACCGAGGCGCATTTTCTGCACCATGACGCCCGTGACCGGATCGCCAACAAACCCTTTGGGCGCGGAGAGCCATTCAAAAATTACGCCTTCTTCTTCGGCGTTTTGAACCTCGCGTTGCGAGCCCGGCATATTGGCACGGTCCCGGCGATAAAGGCATTTCACTGACGTGGCTCCCTGACGTACAGAAGTGCGCACACAATCCATGGCCGTGTCGCCGCCACCGATCACGACAACACGTTTACCTTCGGCGTTCAACTCGCCGGAGTCGAACTCAGGCACAGCGTCGCCAAAGCTTTTGCGATTGCTTGCGGTCAGGAAGTCAATGGCCCGTACAAGCCCTTTGGCACCGACACCCGGCGCTTCGATTTCCCTTGTTTTATAGACACCTGTGGCGATGATCACCGCATCATGTTTGGCGCGCAAATCGGCAAAACTGATGTCTTCGCCAACATTTGTGTTCAACTCGAACGTGACGCCGCCCTCTTCGAATTGGGCGTTGCGGCGCATCACGATGTCTTTTTCCAGCTTGAAACCGGGGATGCCGTAGGTCAGCAATCCGCCCGCGCGATCATAGCGGTCATAGACAGTGACCTGCACACCCGCCCGGCGCAAAACATCCGCCGCCGCCAGACCACCTGGTCCGGCGCCAATGATGCCAACCGACTCCGCGCGCTCCTGTGAAGGGGAGATCGGCAGCACCCAGCCTTTGTCAAACGCCGTGTCGGTAATGTATTTCTCCACCGCGCCAATGGTCACGGTGCCATGCCCGGATTGTTCGATCACACAGTTGCCTTCGCAGAGGCGATCCTGCGGGCAGATACGGCCACAAATCTCGGGGAACGTGTTTGTTGCCTGGCTGACCTCATAGGCCTCCTGCAAGCGCCCCTCCGCTGTCAAACGCAACCAATCGGGGATGTTGTTGTGCAGGGGGCAATGGCTCTGACAATAGGGCACACCGCATTGGCTGCAGCGGCTGGATTGCTCCTGCGCCTTGGCTTCAGCGTACTCTGCGTAGATTTCATTGAAATCTTCCCGGCGCATATCTGCAGATCGTTTCTCGGGCATATCCCGATCCACGGTCACGAATTTTAACATGGGCTGTCCGGACATCGATCAACTCCTCCACAAAAGTCAGAAACGCACCCTTACGCGAACCTAAACAGGAAATAAAGTCAGCAGTACTTACCTATATACGGAAATTTGCAATTGGGAATCGTCAATTTTTGAAATTTCACGGATTTTTAAATCCGATTCGGACCTATATTGGCGCTTTTCTTTTGATTCCCTCGCTTTATACCACAGAAACCTGCGCCATACCGGAGCCTTTTAGATGACGCTTTTCCAGCTCTTTCTCGTCGCCATGATACAGGGGCTTACCGAGTTTCTTCCGATCAGCTCGTCGGGGCATCTTGTGCTCCTGCCGGCTCTTACCGGGGGGGATGATCAGGGGCTGGCCATTGACGTCGCCGTGCATGTCGGAACGCTCTTTGCCGTGGTTGCCTACTTCTGGGCGGACGTCAAAATAGCGCTTTTGGGAACAACCCGTCTGCTGCGGGGGCGTGTGGATACGCAAGGGGCTTTTCTGGCCCTGTGCTTGGCGATCAGCACCGTGCCTGTGGTTCTGGCGGGCGCCGCCATTAAGTTGAGCGGACTGGATGAGGCCATGCGCTCTGTTACCGTCATCGGATGGACGATGCTAGGATTTGGTATCGTTCTCTATTGGGCTGATAAAACAGGGAAAACGGATCAAAAAGCGTCGAATTGGTCCTTGAAAGATGCGGTTCTGATGGGCCTTGCGCAGGTTCTGGCGCTGATCCCGGGCACATCTCGATCAGGCATCACAATCACTGCGGCGCGCCGCCTTGGATACGCACGCGAAGACGCCGCAAAACTTGCAATGCTGATGTCGATCCCAACCATTGCCGCATCCGGCATGCTGCTGGGCGTTGACGTAGTTCAGCAGGCGGACTGGAGCATCGCGCGCGACGGCCTCATCGCGGCGGCGTTCGCCTTTGTCGCAGCCCTCCTGGCGCTGACCCTCATGATGCGCCTATTGCGCAGCGTCAGCTTTACGCCCTACGTTATTTATCGGGTGGTATTAGGCATTATCTTGCTGATCTACGCCTATTCGTGAGCGCGGAGGTTTTCTGCTGATTTCTTGATCGCGTCATACTGACCTGACGGACGAAACCGCCACAGATAGTCAGGCAATACAGACGCCAATGATACTGGCGTTATACCCAGATCTTCAAAGGTTCTGGCACCATCGCTGACGATGTTGTCATTGGCAAGATTTCGCACCTGATCTCGTGTGATCAGAGAATTGCTAAACAGTCCGAGCGTCAGTGTTTGCAGCAAATCAAATCCGGCACCCATCAATCTGGCGACAAAAAATGGTGTGTTAACAATTAGCTTGCGCCGATGGATCACACCCAGCATTTGCTCCATTAGCGCTCGGAAACTGGCTACATCCGGACCACCAAGCTCAAAGACGCCCGCGTCGACATCGCCCGTCAATGCATGTTCCGCCGCTTGAGCGACATCATCTACATACACAGGTTGAAACAGCGTCTCCGCGCCAACAACCGGCAAGATTGGCCCCAGGCGGCTCATAGAAGCGAAGCGATTGAAGAACTGGTCCTCTGCGCCAAAAACGATTGAAGGCCGCAGGATTACAGCTTTCGGAAAGTGTTCCTGGACGCCTGCTTCGCCCAAAGCTTTGGTCTGGGAATAGTCGCTGTCTGAGTCAGGGTCCGCCCCGATGGCGGAAATATGCACAAGTTTGGAAACGCCCTGTTCACGGGCAATCCGGGCGATACGCGTGGCCCCTTCAGCCTGCACTGCGCCAAATTTATTCTTCCCCGATTCAGCCAAAATTCCCACGCAATTTACGACAGCGTCCGCGCCTGCCATCACAGCCTCGACTGAGGCATCGTCCCTGACATTGCACAGGACAGGCTCGACCTGACCCACAACACCGTATGGCTTTACAAATATCGCTTCATTGGGACGGCGCACGGCAACCCGAACACGCCAACCGGCTTTTGCCATCCGACGGGCAATGTATCGCCCGACAAAACCCGAACCGCCATAGATCGTGACCAGTTTTGACATAGCTCGCTCCATCCAATCGCCTGCAATCGATGTAGCGCTGCGAAGACCGTGAAACAAGGTACAATTACGAGTGCGCACGTTTCGCAAGGGGCAGAGTTGATCGCGGTACAGTGTGGAAAAATCTTTCAGCGAGCCCGCCAAAGACAAGCCGGAAATTCCTTCAATTTCCGTTTGACAGATCTCTAGCTTGGCCTTAAACGCAACGCTCACGACACCTGCCCAGGTGGCGGAATGGTAGACGCGCTAGCTTCAGGTGCTAGTACTCGCAAGGGTGTGGAGGTTCGAGTCCTCTCCTGGGCACCACTTATCCTTCAAAAATTCCTTATATAGCTGTTTTTACTTGCCTTATCGACTTGAGATGATGCGGTTTCACATACATTATCGCATACAAAGCACATACAATCACGGCTCTATCAGTGGAAATTAAGCACGTAACCAAACTCAAAAATGGCTCCTATCTGTTTCGACGCAGGCTTCCGGTTAAAGTCTTCAGAGCCACCGGGCATGAGTTCTTTGAAATTACAATGCGGAGTAAAGACCTGTCCTCTGAGAATTTCATGAAGGAACATGCCCTGCTATTGCGAGAGTGGAAAGCGCTGTCGGATACCTACAAAGCGTCCATAAAGGCGACAGAGCTTTCACCTCAGCAAGCCTACAATGAAGCTCTCAAGAAGCGCGCAGAGTTGCTGAATGGAGTTGTCGGCCTGTCGGAGGCAGACGCAGTATCGGTCATCCTCGAACATAGCGGAGATCAGTTCGAAAGTTTGACGCGGCGCGTATTGGCGGACCCAAAAGGCGCAAAGCCTGCCTACACGTTGGCAGACGCCTGCGTGAAGTATGTGAAGGACAAAGGCATTGGGTCCAATATCAAGAAGATGCAGCGCATTGACAGAGCCTTTGACCGACTGGAGGAAGCGATAGGTGCCCCAAAGGAAATCGCATTGGTGGACCTCAAGAAGAAACATGGAGAGAAGTGGTTAGATACTCTGAAGGATTATCGACAAGCTAACGGGCAACCCTATGCAGTCGACACCATGAAACGCATGACGAACGATCTGAAGGCCGTTGTGAATCATGCAATCACCTACGTGGACTTTGACAAACCAGTTTCAAACCCGTTCACGAAACTTCCCTTCCCCTCAGAGGAACAGATCAAGGCTGTAGAGCGAAAGGCATCTACGCCAGATGACATGATGCATTCAATAACTGCTCGAATAGCCCAGCGCGCCCGCGTCCCAGATTTATTGACAATATGGAAGATGCTCACTGTAACCGGATGTAGGCTCTCTGAGGTTGGCTTCCTCCAGATGAAAGACATCGACCTCGACGGAAGCCAAAGTGGAGGTATTCCAGTGGTTCATGTTAGGCCGAATGAATTCAGACGAATAAAAGACTTGGCCACAATGCGCACCTTGCCGCTTGTTGGAAGAGGCCTTGAAGCTGCACGCCAACACGAAGCCAAGAGGTCTGCTGAGGGTGCTGGACCGGGTGATGCTCTCTTTCCCGCATACGCAAAAGTGAAAAATGATGAAAACGCTACAGATACGGCGGCTTCTAATCTTTCACAAACGCTGATGAAGCACGTCCACGCCGAGAGCGGTGGTGATCGAAGGATTGTAGTTCACAGCTTGCAACACAGACTACTTGATAAGCTCCGCGATGCTGGAGCCTCAGAGGCCACCCGTGACCCGTTTGCTGGACATGCATCCAAGTCAACCGGAGACAGGGTCTACGGCAGCGTAGCGGCGCGCGTTCGGGAGTTGCACCGGTATGCCCTTAAAGCGGACCTGTGAAGACTGCAGGCTTACTCTTCGCTTGAACTTTTGGCGAGTTGTCCTTTGTCATGGCGATAGCCTTTCCGGCGTTCTACAAAGGCAATATCACCTTCGCTTCGAACGTTCACCAATGCTGAAGATACCCAAATCCGCTGACCATTTTGTAGTTCACGCTCGTGCGCACGTCGCAAATGCGGAATCGGGCTTGCATGAGAGCCTGAGGCGACAGCGTTACTTCTATTGCTGGCCCCAAGAGCCGTCAGATATTCTGCGGTTCCAACATCCCAGTGAGATGGTATAGCCAGCTTCCCGCGCTTCACTCGTTTTGCGTTGATAATACTTGGAGCGCGCTTTAGGTCGACACGACACCCACGAGTGTTCAGCACCGCAATGGCAAGCGGGTAAAGCGACAAACTTGCTTGCTCTGCATCCCTTCTTTTTCCATCTGCATTTCTGGCTTTGATAGTTGTGCCAGCTGGAGTGTGTTCGTAAATGAAGTAAGCAGTTCTGTGCAGACCTTTAGGCAAAGCAAACAATTGCGTGACAAATACTGCCCTATTCTTCTGAGGCTCGACGAGTTCAACGAATGTCAGTGGTTTTGGATCACCATTCTGCTTGATCGTCGACAGACGAACTATGGCGATCCATGGGTGCAACTCGAACGGTTGACCGATGTGGTCTTTCAAACCTTCTACAACATCAGTCACACGACCGTGCAACTCTTCGGAATTTTCAAACGTTCCCAACTCAAAAATTCGTCCCTCGTCAATGACACCTTTCGGGAAAATTTTATGGTCAGCCAGCCTGGACAGATTTTCAAATATTCGTTGCAGTTTCATTTCTAAGCCCAAACACACGCTTCATATACCAGCATCACTTGGCGCAAGTTTCGAGGGATATCAAGATAGGCCCTTGGCACACCCGCTTGGTTCCGGCGGTAGGAGGTGGTGGCTTCCTAGGCGATTATAAAAAATGTTTAATTACAGTGCTTTGAGGTCTTTTTGTAGAGTCGGTCAAACCCGAAAGTGTGTCGTAAGGGCCACGTTTTGTGTGTCGTATCGGGGGCAAAAGATAGCTTGCCGACTATTCTCTGTTTGGAAATGTGGTCAAGTCTATTAGCGACTTTCGATGCAACAATTTTTTTTTTGGCATTTTGTAGCATCAAAAGCAAATTGCCGAGAATATGAATTGACTAGTTCCGTTTTCGGAACTACCAATTGATTGGTTCCGAATTCGGAACAATCCCAAAATGGCAGACGGCACCGGGCCGCGCCTCTCAGGAGAGAAGAATACAGTGACCAATCACAGACGTGATGCCTCTTACGCGACAATGTGCTCTTACTTTGGACTTTCCGCCCGAGATTTGGCGGAGATCGGGGGTTTCTCCGATAGATTTGCACGCGATATTTTGGCCGGTCGAAAATCGTTTCCACAAGACACAAAGGTAGCTCTTTTTCAGCTACTCAAGGATTTCAAGAAAATAGTCGAAGCAATGAAGTCAGACGTTCGAGCGGGCGAACGCGTCGTCTACATATACCGAACAAATGAGCAGCTACGTGCTTCACCTGTTGGAAAAATCTGGCCAGCAATTGGTAAATCCGACGGAGGTTTCGTTGGTCCTTACAGGACAGCTGCATGGGAGGTTTACAGTAGGTCTGGCGACGTAACGCAGGGCCAAGGTCTCCCGGTCAACTTGGTCTTCGCTGAGATGCCTGACTCAACTTAACTTAAAGAGATCAACCTCCGAGACAACACCTTTGAAAGGCAAGTCGCCTCAAAGGGAACTGGATCGCGGCACCCACAGGAAACCGCCTGTTCGGTTCTCTGCCGCGTGCCAAGACACCAATACCAATATTGACGGTAAAACTATGTCAGACCTCTTTATCAATACCTTCACAGAAATCCGAACATGCACCTACAAAGACGACACTTACGACGTTAGAGACAACGGTGCGATACTACGCAGAAGACGCCTTAGTGGCAGGCACCGCAAGCTAGACAATTATTGGACCTTCGGGACCAAAAACGAAAAGACCGGCTATGCTAACTTTGGAAGTGACCCGGTCCACCGGATTGTCGCCACCGCGTTTCACGGTGATCCACCAACCAAGCAGCATATCGTTGATCACATTGATACAAACAGAATGAATAACCGGCCTGAGAACCTTCGATGGATTACAAAGCTCGAGAATATGTTACTCAACCCAATAACCCTTAAGCGCATCGTCGAAGCTTATGGCTCAGTTGAGCAATTCTTCGCCGACCCCTCGAGGCCAAAAAACCAGCCCTTGCCAGGTCAGTTTAATTGGATGCGAACGGTCTCGCGTGATGAAGCAGCGGCTAGCCGGACGAAGCTCGAAAGTTGGGCAAACAGTTCGAAGAAGTCTTCCGGTGGTAGCCTAGGTGAATGGTTATTTGAGCACCGCAATCAAGTAGATCCACCCAAGTTGCCTGAGATAACGAAGGCGCTTACGGATGGTGCTTTGCAAGCAAATTGGGTTACGCCATCAGAATTTCCACTCTGTCCGAAAGCGGGTGAAGGGGGGTCGCTTTCCGAATACGCGAGTGCTCTACGTTTCGGAGAGACATTCTCTAAAAACGAATATGGTCGATCATTTATCGTCGAGGGCGGCCACGATTTTAGAAGCAACTGTTTGGTTGTCGTGTGCCGAATTGAGAACGCGCCGATCAACAATTGGGGCATCACAACAATCTACCTGCACGAGGGGAATTTTATTCATGAAAACAAAGGAACCTATTTGACGCTGGTTGAGGCTGTAGAAATCTACGCAGCAGGGACAGGCGACAGTTTCAGTCCAGACGCGTTCGAACCAAACCTAGGACCAAGTTATGGAACATGATGGGGCGCGCCCGTAGCGGGTAAAGCAAAGCTGCGGAAATCATCCGCTGATGATGTTCAATTTCTGCGCGCTTGGTAGATAAACTCGCAAAGAGCGAGAAGCCCCGATTGACTTTTTGAGTTGTGACGCCAACCGTGAGCTAAAATCTTCGGAGAGGAAATTACTAAAATAAAATGCAAGATAGCAGATTTTTAGTAAGTGATGTCGGGAGAACGTATTTCGCTCCAATTCCATTGCAAGCGTGTGTCCGTCGTCAGGGTTTTTGGCACCAAAGGCGGCCTAAGCTAAGAGAGAGTTTGGCTCATCTGGTTGGTTTGATTATGCGGCGTGCTGGCGGTGATGCAAGCGTCGCGCTTCGAGTGTCTTTCGTTTGATCTTTTCGCGTTGTTTTAGAATGGCTTTGTCACTCCCGAAGTAGACGTCAGCAGGTGTGACGTTGTTGATGCTCTCGTGATATCGCTGATGATTGTAATGATCGACGAAGGCTTCGATTTGCGCTTCGAGGTCACCTGGCAGGAAGTAGTTTTCCAGCAAGATGCGGTTCTTCAGGGTTTGATGCCACCGCTCGATCTTGCCTTGGGTTTGCGGATGATAGGGGGCTCCGCGCGAGTGCTTCATGCCTTTGTCTTTCAACCATTCCGCCAGATCCCCGGAGACGTAGCTTGATCCGTTATCGCTGAGCAGACGTGGCTTGTGAACGACATGGACCTGATCACAGCCAGACGCTTGCAACGCGAGGTCCAGTGTATCGGTCACGTCTTCGGCCCGCATGTTCGTGCAGAGTTTCCAGGAGACGATGTAGCGACTGTAGTCGTCCAGAACCGTACTGAGATAGAACCAGCCCCAACCAAGGACCTTGATGTAGGTGAAGTCGGTCTGCCAAAGCTGATTGATGGCCGTGGTTTTGTCTTTGAACTCGCTGGCGGCTTTCATGACGATGAAGGCTGGGCTGGTGATCAGATCATGCGCTTTGAGCACGCGATAGACAGTGGATTCTGACACAAAGTAGCGCTCTTGATCCGTGAACGTCACTGCCAGTTCGCGCGGTGACAGCTCTGTCTCTTTCAAGGCGAAGTCGACAACCTTGCGCTTCACGTCGTCAGGCACGCGGTTCCAGACATGCTTTGGCTTGGGCGATTGGTCCTGCAGACCAGCCTCACCGCGTTGAAGATACCGGCCGTACCAGCGATAGAACGTGGTGCGCGGAATGCCGAGCTTGGCTAATGTCAGACGGGCCGACAGATGCGACCCCTCGACCAGCCGGATGATCTCAAGCTTCTCAGATGCGGGGTACCTCATTCGTGGTCGCCCCCATCTATTACCCGGCAGGTGAATGTCTTGCATTCACTGAGAGGGCCCGAGCATGCTTTTTTTGAGAAGACGCAGTTCGAGCGTTTGTTCTGCCACCACCTCTTTGAGCTCCTTGGCTTCGCGGCGCAGTTCCTTGACCTCATCAGTGTTCGCAGCGCGTGCTGTGTCCCCAGCTAGCCGCTTCTTTCCGGCCTCCATGAAGTCTTTCGACCATTTGTAGTAGATGCCCTGCGATATCCCTTCACGGCGGCACAGCTCAGCAATGCTGTTTTCACCACGCAGACCATCCAACACGATCCTGATCTTCTCTTCAGATGAATAGTGCTTGCGCGTTGCACGTTTAATATCTTTGACGATCTTCTCGCCAGGGCTCTTCGCTGTCTTTCTCATCGTCCACTCCTCGGTGGTTACGATGAGCAACAAACACTCCCTTAGCAAATAACCCTATTTGGATCCATAAGCGCTGACGTCAGACACTCCGCTCTTGCGGACTTCTACAGCTACACGGGCCGCCAATCGATTGATCCTGAATTGCTGATCCGCATGCTGCTGGTAGGATCCTGCTTCGGCATCCGATCCGAGCGGAGGTTGTGCGAAGAGGTGCATCTGAACCTAGCCTATCGCTGGTTCTGCCGCCTTGATCTGACAGACCGCCTTCCAGATCATTCGACTTTTTCCAAGAACCGGCACGGTCGGTTCCGTGAGAGCGACCTGCTAAGGCATGTGTTCGAGACAACCGTGGCACGCTGCATGGAAGAAGGGCTCGTCGGTGATCAAGGTTTTGCTGTGGACGCCAGTTTGATCAGCGCCGACGTCCAGAAACAGAACTCCAGCAACCCGGAGGACTGGGCAGCACGCGACACCGATCCGACGACAGCGCCACGAGCGGTGCGCGAGGACCTGGGTACCGTTGATGACGAAGCATTTGGTACAGCCACCACCGTCAAACCCAAGGTCACCGCCCATGCTGACCCCGCCAGTCAATGGACAGCTGCACGCAAAGGTCCCGCATTCTTTGCGTTTTCTACCTATTATCTGATCGACACCGATCACAGCATTATCGTGGCTGTGGACGCCAGTCGGTCCAACAAGACCGCTGAGGTCGGTGCTGTGCTCAAGATGCTCGATCACACGGAAGAACGTTTTCGTGTGAAGCTTGATTGGATTGCCGCCGATACGGCATATGGGTCTTCCAACAATCTGGTCTGGCTTGCACTCAAGCACTAAATCCTTCCCTTCATCCCCGTCTTCGACAAGGGCGAGCGAACCGATGGAACTTTCTCTCGATCTGACTTCACTTGGGATGACGAGAACGACCTTTAGGTCTGTCTGGGCGGCAAAGAGATGCAGCACACTTAGCGGACTTATTCCGATTCCAAGCGAAACGCGCCAGACTGGCGAGCCCGCAAGTATCAGGCGCGGAAGTCTCCAAATCAAGCTGCAAGCGCTGGCGGCACCAAAAGCGCTACAGGTGCGAGTTTTTAGCCGCTGCGGCGCAGCAGGAGAACCAGCCGTTGGTTCAAGACGCGGCGAATAAAGAGGACGCAGTTCACAGGTCACAGGTCACAGAACTTCTTGCCGTCGCGTTTCAAGCCAACGCCTCCAACGCAACTGTGCGGGTAGAATGGCCCGGTCAGACCACCAGCGGCGGAGCGGAGCGGCGTCGCACACATGGGTAAGCTAAATGCAGATGCCCTCTATTCTTGCCGAAAGTCTGCAAACAGAGGTGTGCGCAAAAAACTTTAGGCGCGCCTGAAGCACCGTAGCCCCAAAAGACCAAGGCCAGAAAGAAGCAGCCAAGCGGGAAGTGGTCCCGGAACCGGCGACGGCGTGGACTCGATGAACGCGAACGCCGAGGCTTCAAGCGAAAAGGACACGCTTGCGAACGGGTCGAGGTAGTCAATGGGTGTGTCAAACACATCCAGCAAATCGTCGTCGAACACGCCAAAGCAATCAAAGCCCGCAGAGCTGTAATCGGCATCGGTGCAGTCATACCTCCCGTTCGTGGAGGTAAAGGCCGACCGAAAGCCCAACTCGACAAACGCGTTCGAATCGTAACGCGCATCGCGGATCACCACACCATCCAAAAACTCTGTCGAGGACTGGCTCATAAGCTCGTATTCGACATAAAGCTCAAGCGCCTCACCAAGCGGGTTGGTGAAGGTTACGGTTGCGCTGTCGCTATCAGCATCCCGTCCGTTGGCGCTGTCCACGAAAGCACTGGCGCTGACCGAGGTGCGACCATCCACAATCAGATCAACCTGCTCAAAATCGGTCTCAAAGGTGGACGCAGTGATCGCGATGGACGCAAAGCCAAACGCAGAGCTGATCGTCGACGCGGCACCCGGTGACGCGGCGACGATCACTAAGGCAAGTGCATATCGTGCAGGTTGCATCTGAAATCTCCGAAATCCGTTTCTAGCCTCGCGCGTACGGCACGCCTCTGTCAACAAGTTATGAGCCCCGGCAGAATTCCGCCGCCCTTGCGCCGATACGCCTCTTACCTGTCCAGGAGAAGTCGAGGAGAACGGACATTGGTGCTGATGCACCGAGCTCACAGATTGTCCCGCGTTATACTTGTCTGACCAAGCTGCGGCGAAAGCACGGTCTCGGTTTCGGGCAAATCGACGCCGGAGAATGACCAGTCTGGCGACGTTGGTTGCAGCGCAGCGACAAGCGTACGGCAACTGCAAGCGGATGCTGCGTCAGCAACATGCCCTAACATCAATGTCGGAAAAGTCCGCGTTTCCGTCACTAACAAGATGTATTTCAAACAGCTGCTTTTGAACGTGCCCAACCTATCGGTACCGGTCGATGAACCCCAATGATTGTCGGCATCCAATTCTGCAGATGTCGCCATCGGGTTTAGGACCCTACAACACACCACCCTGCTGCAACTCTGCGTGTAAGCGGGTTACCACGTCGTGATGAAAGGCGTCCGCACGTTGATCTGGTTGTTGGCCTGTAATGCGCGCATACAAAGGGTCTTCGGCAACGATTTCGGACGCTGACATTTCTTCTAGCATCGCATGACCGTAGAAGGGCACGTAAAGCTCTGAATAGCCACCTTCATGCGCGGCAACCAGTTTGCCCCCAGTCACCTCCATCACTTGCCGTGTCATCTGTTTGTAGGTTTTGGGCGAACACATCATACGGGCCAATGGGTCAAACCCAGAGGCATCGAACCCGCAAGCAATGATCACCAGATCGGCATCAAATGCCTTGAGCTTTGGAACAACCAGTCTTTCCATCGCGTCGACATAGGCCTTATGTCCGCAGCCCTGTGGCAGCGGAATGTTCATGTTGAACCCAGCCCCCGGTCCTTCGCCGACGACATCTGTGCTGCCGGTGTCATGAGGGTAACACCGATCCTGATGGATCGAGATTGTCAGCACATCATTGCTATCGAGGAAAATCGCCTCGGTTCCATTGCCGTGGTGCACGTCCCAATCGACGACCGCAAACTTCTTCCCAAGCCCCGCCGCGCGCGCTGTTTCAATGGCAATCGCGATGTTCGCCAATAGACAGAACCCGTTTGGGAACTCCGGCAAACAATGATGCCCCGGTGGACGCGACAAAGCATATGCATTCCGCGCCTGACCGGTCTGCACCACCTCGATCGCTTTGGTCACAAGACCGGCAGACAAAGCAGCGATCTCGAACGCGCATGGTCCGAAAGGTGTGCGCGACCCGAGCTCTGCGCCACCATTGTCAGATTTTGATTTGAACGTTTCGAGATAGTCCTGCGGGTGCACGCGAGCCAAGTCTCCCATGCTGGCCCGCGGCGCATTCATCAAGTCAAGCTCTGCAGACAGGCCAGTTACATCCATAAGGTTCTTTAGGGGGCGTTTGGTCTCTGGGGCTCCGGCAAGCCGGCCGCACCCATTGGCTGCACCAATCCACCTACAGGTGCAAGAAGAGCATAATTACCACCGAAATGCCAAAAGCATTTCTCGCCCCAAACAAAGGCTGTTTTGTTAGTCATTTTGGTTTCCGTTGTTCCAGTTCAAACCGCTTCATGTGCAGCAAGCACACGGGCAGCAGTGCTAAGCGAACCGGAGCCGTGAGGTATGCTATGCGCGATCATGGCTGTTTCGATCGCGCCAAGCACACCCATCACCATGTGAATATTTAAATGGCCCATATGGCCGATGCGAAAATGATCTTCGACCTCATCCAAGGGAAACCCCAGAGAATTCCCAAGGGTCACCCCTGCTTCATCCTGGCACCAACGCCGGATCTTGTGGGCAACACCTGGTGCGGTATTGATCGTCGTAACACCTGATGCACGTTTCGTTGGATCTGTTATGTTCAAAGCAAGCGCACCCGCTTCTGACCAAACGTCGACTGCGGCGCAGGCGGCCCGGGAAATTGTGGCGTGCCTTGCCCAAACGGCCTCCATCCCCTCTTCATCCAGCATCATCTGGAGCGTTTCACGTAGGGCAAACATGTGGTGGCCCGGCGGGCTACCAGACCAACGCAGATACAAAAAACTTCGATTTGGCGCGATCAGTCCAATCCCAATACTGATCAGGATTGGCGTGGGTGCGTGCGGCATCAGCTTTTTCATTGAAGAACACAAATGATAGGCCAATTGGGTTCATCATTCCCTTCTGTCCCGCAGACACCGCGACATCAACACCCCACGCGTCCATCTCGAACTGGTCACACCCCAGTGACGCGATGCAGTCCACCATGAAAAGCGCAGCATGTCCCGCAGTGTCGATGGCCGCGCGCAAGGAAGGGATATCGTTTCGGACTGAGGATGACGTTTCGGATTGTACGGCTAATACTGCTTTGATTTGACCGTCTGTGTAGGCGCGCAGAACATCCTCTAATCGCGCGGCATCAGCGTCTGATGTCATTCCATAGTCAATATACTCGACTTCGAATTTGTGGGTGGCGGCCACTTCCCCCCATTTGTGGGCGAAAAATCCATTGCTAAGCACTACGATCTTGTCGCCCTCATTCAGTGTATTTTTGATTGCCGCTTCCCATGCCCCGTGCCCGTTCGCCAAGTAGATCGCCGCGTAGCCTTCTGTCCGGACAACTTTCTTCAGCTGTTCCAAAAGGTGATCGGTCATCTCGACCAGTTCACCTTCATAAATGTTGGCCGAAGGGCGATGCATCGCGTTCAGCACGCGTTCAGGCACAACCGTCGGTCCCGGGATGGCCATGATCGGGTGGCCTTTGTTGAGCGACATGTCGGGATCACCTTTCTACTTACGATTTTCTGTCTAAAGCGGCTGAAAGGCTGCTGAGCCGCCCTCGTCTATGAACACAAAATCACAAATGCATAAGTATATAAAATATAAACTTTGTTCGTATATCGCTACAAAATATATATACGCGAGCATCTGCGCTTATATATCAGATGTCACATCTCTCACAAATTATATATTTTATACTCTTTTCAATCTGTGCTCTTTTTCGTCAAAACGCAGGAGTTGCGACAATAAAAGACGCACGCAAATTCTACATCAATGGCAGCTGGGTATCCTCAAAAGGCGGCAACGAGGCGTTTCTTGTCAATCCCTCGAAAGAGGAAGCTTTTGCCACAATCACTCTTGGCAGTTCTACAGACGCAGATGCCGCCGTCGCTGCAGCTAAGGCTGCATTCCCCGCTTGGGCGGCTACGACCAAGGCCGAACGTCTCGCTCTTTTACGCAAGGTACATGAGGTTTATCTGAGCCGGCACGCCGATATCGCAGCTGCCATGAGTGAAGAAATGGGCGCTTCCATTGATTTCGCCAACGGTATTCAAACCGGCATCGGCGCAGTGCACCTTGATGAGTATATTGATGCACTGGAAGCTTTGGAATTTGAACGTTCCCTGAATGACGGCGCGCCAAACGATCACATCATCTATGAGCCAATCGGAGTCTGCGCGCTGATCAAGCCGTGGAACTGGCCAATGAACCAAGTGACCCGGAAAGTGGGGGCTGCTCTGGCAGCGGGCTGCACGATGATCCTGAAACCATCCGCAGAATCTCCGATGTCTTCGATGATCTTTGCAGGAATTCTGCACGAAGCAGGCGCTCCAGCCGGGGTGTTCAATCTGGTGAATGGGGATGGGCTGAGTGTCGGCACGCAGCTTTCTGGTCATCCCGATGTGGATTTCGTATCTTTCACCGGCTCGACACGGGCCGGCACCGCCATCACGAAAAACGCTGCTAATACAGTGAAGTGTGTGTCGCTGGAACTTGGCGGCAAAGGCGCAAACATCGTGTTCGCCGATGCAGACAAAGACGCGGTCCGCCGTAGCGCGTTGCACTGTTTCAACAATACCGGACAATCATGCAATGCACCGACGCGCATGCTTGTTGAGCGATCGCGCTATGACGAAGCCGTCGCACAAGCCGTTGCGATCGCCGAAGAACAAGGTGTGGATACCGCCGCCAAATCAGGCGATCATATTGGGCCTTTGGTCAACAAAGCCCAGTTCGACAAAGTTCAGGCGATGATCGAAACCGGTATTCGGGAAGGTGCCCGTCTTGTGACCGACGGTACAGGACGTCCTCAGGACATGAACCGAGGATATTTCGTACGCCCCACCATCTTTGCGGACGTGAACAACGACATGGACGTGATGCAGGAAGAAATCTTCGGACCCGTCTTGTGCGTCATGCCGTTTGACAGTGAGGGAGAAGCCATCGAGATCGCCAATGATACGCTTTGCGGTCTAACAAATTACGTACAGACCACAAACCCAGATCGCGACAATCGCGTCGCGCGCGCCTTGAAATCAGGACTGGTTGAAATGAACGGCAACTTCTGCTCCAAAGGCGCGCCATTTGGTGGCTTCAAACAGTCAGGGACAGGACGTGAAGGCAGTTTTTGGGGTCTCGAAGAGTTTCTCGAAGTCAAAGCTGTAGGTGGATGGTTTCCCGAGACCTAATTAGAAAGGGTGCGCGGAAACGCGCATTCCAAAGGCAATTTGGGAAATGACATGACCCTGACCAACGACCAGGTCACACAGCTTGCGTCTGCCTACGATGACGCCGAACGCACGCGTCAGGTTGTCCGAGCGCCAAGCGTCCAATACCTGAACTTCTCGATGCATGACGCCTACAAAGTGCAATCGGCTTGGGTGCAACAACGCTTAGCACGTGGGGAACGGGTCATTGGTCACAAGATAGGCCTCACAAGTCGCGCCATGCAGCTGGCTGTTAGCATCGACATTCCAGACTACGGCGTTCTGACCGATACTATGGTGATCGATGACGGTGCCGTCATTGCGCCTAATCGCTTTATCTTCCCACGCTTCGAGGTCGGACTTGGCTTCAAGCTGAAATCCGCGTTGTCAGGACCTGATGTCACCATTCTTGACGTTCTAGATGCGACCGAATGGGTGATCCCAGCAATCGAAGTGATCGATTGTCGCGCGCATCTCAACGACCCGGACACCGGTGCTCCTCTCAAGGTTATGGACTCAATCGCAGACAATGCGGCCAATGCCGGGATCATTTGGGGCGGCACTCCAGTCCGTCCCGATGAGATTGATCTTCGGATGGTGCCTGGCATCCTGTATCGCAACGGCAAGATCGAAGAAACCGGCGTGTCTGCTGGCGTTCTCGGGCACCCGGCTAACGGCGTCGTTTGGTTGACCCGCGAATTGCACAAACTGGGCGCATCACTGAAGGCTGGTGAGTTTGTCTTGGGTGGCAGCTTTACCCGACCAGTTGCAGGCGCCCCTGGTGACACAATCCAATGCGACTTTGGCACGCTTGGCCAGATCACCTACTCCATTGGGAAGGAATCCTGATGCCGGCGCCGAAGAACACATTCAAAGCGGCCCTCGAGGGCGACCGCCCGCACATGGGATGTTGCGTTGGTCTAGCATCGCAATACGCGGCTGAGATCGTTGGCACCGCCGGGTTTGATTGGCTCTTGATTGATGGCGAGCATGCGCCAAACGATCTGCGTTCAATTTCCGACCAAATTGGTATCCTCCAGGCTAGCGATAGTGATGTTGTCGTGCGCTTGCCAAGTGGCGATCGTGATCTGATAAAACAGGTGTTAGATGCCGGGGTGCAAAGCCTTCTTATCCCAATGGTCGATAGCGCGGATCAGGCGCGAGATCTTGTGCGTGCCGTATGCTATCCCCCGCACGGCATTTGGGGCGTTGGCTACGCCTTGGGGCGGGCCTCTCGTTTTGCGGCTAGGAATGAATGCAACAGATTCCCATGTGCGCAATGTACCTCTAGCAGATCATATCCAACATCCCGCGCAAGTTTTGCCGATTGCACAAACTCCTCTTGAATTACTCGAATGTCTTCAACACTCAACGCCCGAGGTTGCCGCCAAAGACGCGTGCCATCGGGATCAAATGCGTTATCGGTCGGGCCAACTGTCTCCCAAGCGGATGCATTCCCTGCATCCAAGTGACAGCCGCCTTCAAGTGCCGTCCCCGCGCTACCTTTGCGCCCTGAATGGGAAATTTGCGCGCCCGTTACTGCACCAAACGACTTTTGAAACGCGACAATTGATTCCAGGGCTTCGGCCTGTTTTTGATCCCAAAGTCCGGCACACCCGTTTGAAATGTGACCATTGGCGGAAACGGCAGTGCATTCAGCCATGATGAAACCCACGCCGCCAACGGTACGCGACCCCAGATGCACCATGTGCCATGGACCAGCGACACCATCGGTTGAACTGTATTGGCACATCGGGGACATCCCGATCCGGTTCTTAAAGGTGACGTCTTTGATACGCAGCTACGTGAACAATTCGGACATGGGACAGCCCCTTTTCAATACCAATTGTGGCCTAGCTTGCTGGGCGTGTTAGACCGACCTTGTGATGCCACCGTCAACGCGGATGTTCTGACCGGTAATATAGGCTCCGCCCTCGGACGCGAGGAACGCGACAACACTTGCGATCTCATTCAATGAATTGCCATAGCGCCCCATCGGGATCATCGAACGAAACTCTTCTTTTTCAGGAAGGCTGTCGATAAATCCGGGCAACACGTTGTTCATACGAATGTTTTCGGCCGCGTATTTATCGGCGAACAGCTTGCTGTAAGAGGCGAGACCCGCGCGCATGACGCCGGAGGTGGGGAATACAGGGTTTGGTTCAAATGCGGCGAAGGTCGAGATGTTGATGATCGTGCCGCCACCTTGTTTCAACATAATCGGCGTCACCAAACGCGTTGGGCGCACAGCATTGAGGAAATAAACCTCCATGCCTTCATGCCAGTCATCGTCCGTCAGTTCGAGCACAGGCGCGCGCGGGCCATGACCGGCAGAGTTCACCAGCACATCGATGCGGCCCCAGTGATCCATGGCGGCATCCACCAACTTTTGCAGATCTTCTTCGGATTTGTTGGTGCCGGTGATACCAACGCCACCAAGCTCCTTGGCCAAAGCCTCGCCCCTGCCCGATGATGACAAGATACCAACCTTGAACCCATCAGCGGCCAAAGCGCGCGCGCTGTCTGCGCCCATGCCGGACCCACCGGCGGTGATGAGTGCTACTTTTACGTCAGACATGTTTGGTCTCCTTTTAGGTTTTCTTGGTGTCGTCGACGATGTTCATCCTAGCGACCCCACTATTGCCAAGCTCTACAGCCGCGAACGGCCCACCGTGGCACATGTTGCCAGGATCCTGGGTATCCATAGGCTCGGTCTCGGCCAGAATGGCGTCGGCAAATTGCTCTGCATTGTCGGCTGGACGATAATCCAAAAAGCTGGCCTTGGCGTTATCAACGGGTACACGGTCATTGTTGGACACCCCGTAGACGATAGAGAAGCCAGTCACAGGCGCCTCGATGCTGCGCTGCACCAGTTGGATCAGATCATCGTAGGATAACCACGACCCAAGCGCACGCGCGTTGGTCACTTGGGCACAGGACAGAATGCGCATGTGCACGCTCTCAAGGCCCCGTTTGTCCCAATACATCGATCCCAGATCTTCTGCGAAGCATTTGGCCAGACCGTAGAATGTATCGGGGCGGTGGCGTACATCGGTGCCGATAAAATCGTTCTTTGGGTGCATCCCGACTGCATGAATAGAGCTACCGTAAACAACGCGTTTAAGGCCATGCTGATAGGCGGCCTCCCAGATGTTGTAGGCACCCACAAAGTTCGGGCCGAGCAGTTTTTCAAAAGGCCCCTCATCGGCATATGCGCCCATATGCACGACCATGTCGGCCCCATCCAGAACACGCATCATTTCCTCAAGGCTCGTCAGATCGCCTTTGGCATAGGTTTCGCCGCCATAAAGCGTGCCGATATCATCAACGATGTCCGTGGATACCAATTCATCGCACATCTTTGTCATCGGTTCGCGCAGGTAGGATCCAAGACGGCCAGCGGCACCGGTCAGAACAAGTTTCTTCAATTTCATTGCTCAGGTCTTTCTTTTGAGTTTGGCGACAGAGGTCGCGATACGGTCCATCGCTTGCCTAAGGACATCCGTCGAGGCAGCGGTTGAGATACGAAAAAACGGGGACAGCTCGTAGGCACTGCCCGGAACGGCAGCGATGCCTGCGTCGTTCAGGATATAGGCTGTGATTTCAGCGTCATCGGTCAGCGTGTCACCATCCACGGTTTGCGCCCCGATCAAATAAGCACAACCGATCAGGCCGTAAAATGCCCCGCCGGGCGGATCAAGCGTTAGCCCGTCGATCTGCGAGATGCGGTCCACAACCAAATCACGACGTTCTTCGAATGCGGCGCAGAAACGGCGCACGTCATCCTGCGGTCCGTTCAACGCAGTAGCGGCAGCAGCCTGCGCGATGGCACAGGCACCTGAGCAAATCTGGCTTTGCACCTTGGTCATTGCAGCAATCAACGGCCTTGGTCCCGCACCATAACCGATGCGCCAGCCGGTCATGGCATAGGCTTTGGAGACACCATTCACTGTGAGCGTGCGACCTTTCAGTAATGGATTGGCCGCGGCAAAAGACAGAAACGTGCGGCCATCAAATAAGATGTGTTCATAAATTTCATCCGACAGGATCAACACGTGCGGGTGGTTTTCCAGAATCGCGCCAAGGGCACGCAAATCTTCATCAGAATAAACCGCGCCCGCCGGGTTCGAAGGCAGGTTCAGCATGACCCAGCGGGTCTTGGTCGTAATCGCCGCCTCAAGCTGTGCGGGGGCCAACCGAAAGCCGTTCTCGGCAGGGCATTTCAGCGCCACGGCTTGCCCACCAAGGATCAGCACGATGTCCTTGTACTGCCCAAAATAAGGCGCGCACATCAGAACCTCATCGCCCTGTTCCAATGTGGCCATCATCGCATTGAACAACACCTGTTTCGCCCCGTTGGACACGATCACTTCGTCGGTCGCGTAACTCAGGTTGTTTTCGCGGGCGAGCTTATCCACCACCGCGCGGCGCATCTCTAGCGTGCCGCCCGTAGGCGGATAACGCGTTTCACCGCGCAAGGCGGCTTCATGCGCCGCCTCAATGATATGAGCAGGCGTGTCGAAATCCGGCTCGCCTAGCCCAAGGTCAATAACGTCTTCGCCGCGGACCTTGGCTTCTTTTGCGGCTTGGCTGACCCATGCAGAAGCGGAGGGTTTTACCGGGTCAAGTCGGGATGATGCAAACTTCATGACAGGCCATCTTTGACGGTGGCGAGCAGATGGTCTGATGCCTTTGCCAGAAGGCTTGCGTCCGTTCCACAGGCAACGAAAGTGAACCCTTCGTTAAGCAATTCGGTTGCAAATGCCGGATCAAGAACAAGCGTACCAACAGGAATTCCCTTCGCTATCAGCTTTTGTGCGGCGGGTTTGATCAACGCCCACACTTCAGGGTCCATCGGCATGCCAACTTTTCCAATGTCGGCAGCGATATCTCCGGGTCCAAAGAAGATACCATGAATACCGTCTACATCCGCAATCGCTTCGGCCTGCTCAACAGCGGCGCGTGTTTCAAGCTGCAAAAGGACGGTTGTTTCTTCTTCAATGCGCGCGACGTAATCCGTTACACGCCCGAATTTGGTGGCCCGTGTCGCACCCGATACACCGCGCACTCCGTGGGGTGGATAGCGGGTTGCAGCGACGGCCTTTTCAGCCTCCTCTACCGATTGGATCATCGGAAACAGAATACCCGGCGCGCCCAGATCGAGCAGGCGTTTGACCGCGACCGTGTCGTTCCATTCGACCCGCACAATCGCTTTCGTGTCACTGGCGGCAAAGGCCTGCATCTGGCTCAACACACTGAAATAGTCGTTGGGGCTGTGCTCCATGTCGATCAGCGCCCAATCATAGCCAGCGTGTGCTGTGACTTCGGCTACGAAATTGCTGCACAGGCTGATCCAGAGGCCAACTTGTTTGTCACCTGCGCCAAGCGCATGGGTGAAGCGGTTTGGCGCAAGTTTCATCAGATGATCGCCTTTTCGATGATCTTGCGACCTGCTGGGATACGGTCAAAATGGAATTGCGTCATGTCCAGCGTTTTATATGCGCCATGCACCATGAATTCGGCCGTGCCGCGCCCCATTGCGGGGGATTGCTGCAAGCCATGCCCCGAAAAGCCGTTGAGGAAGAAGAAGTTCTCAATTTCCATATGCGGACCTAAAATGGCGTTGTGATCAAAGGTGTTCATCGCGTAATGCCCACCCCATTCTGACTGGACCTTGATCGCTTCAAACTGCGGAATGCGCGTGGCAAGGATCGGCCAGACGTGGTTTTCCCACATGCTGTGATCCATGGCGAAATCGTCGTAATCCACGGCCGGATCAATATCGGAATGGCCGCCACATTGATACGTGCCGCCACCATTTTCGCGTACGTGGACACCCGAGGGGTCAATGGTCAGCGGCAGGTCACGATCCAGTGGTTTCTCAGCTGAGAAGATCCAAGAGAACCGTTTACGCGGCTCGACCGGCACATCGATGCCCGCCATTTCAGCTGTCCGCGCAGCGCGCGGGCCCGATGCGTTCAGCACTTGCCCACAAGCGATAAACTCACCCGATTTCAGCGTCACGCTTTCAACGCGCGTACCGTCAGCGTTCTTATTGATCGCAACGACTTCGTTCTCAACGTACTCCACACCCCGTTCGCGCGCAGATTTGCGCCACCAGTCGAACACAGCGGTAGCATCCCAAAATCCTTCATCAACGAGGTTGATCGACCCCAGAACGATATCGTCGACATTGTAGAACGGATAAGCGGCCTTGATCTGATCCGGTGTCATCAATTGCGTCGCGGCACCCGCGTTGACCTGTACCTGTTGGCTTTCGCGCAGCACGTCGGCAAAGGCGTCGTTATCGGCGAGATACATGTAGCCGAAGGACCGGATCGATAGCGCGGGCACACGATCATCGTTGCCCATGTAGCGCGGCAGGTTCTTGACGAAATCCGCTGCAAATTGGCTGATACGCACATTCAATTCGCCCGAGAACTGCTGGCGCATGCATGAATTTGTGTGCATGGTCGAGGTGTTTTCATAGCTCAGATCACGGTCAACAACTAAAACCTTCCCGTCGAAATCTTTGTCATCAGACAAGAACCAAGCGGCTGAGGCTCCCATAATGGCCCCGCCGATGATCACGACGTCATAGGATGTATTTTGCGGCGCTTGGGTTTTCATATCTTGTCTCCTCGCGCAACAGCGGCTTGGACTTCTGCGATGTCTGCCGCGGAGAGATTGTAGTCCTCGGCCGCGACCTCAGCCGAGATATAGCCGCGTGCCAGATCACGTTTCACGAGCTCAACGGAACGCTCGGATGGATTGCCGTAGCCCGCACCCCCGGGGAAGGCCATGATGACGCGCCGACCATGGGCCACGAACTGTTTTCCCTTGCCGCTCATCGCGCTGCCATCGTCTTGGGAAATAGTTGTGGGCGCTCCTGCACTGCCACCTCGACGGCCACGTGCAGGATAATCAACCCGGTCAAACATCGCTTGGATGTCGAATTCATGCCCTTCTTGCGCGCCGACTTCCATATATTGGCCAAGGCCGCCACGGGTCTTGCCTGCCCCTCCTGAGTCGGGCCGCAATTCCTTGCGCCAGATGATCACGGGGCCTGCGTGTTCTGTTGCCTCGATCGGCATGGTCATCACACCGGAAGGGAAGGCCGTCGCATTCAACCCGTCATGTTCAGGCCGCGCGCCGGAGCCGCCAGAGTTGAACGTCAGCACTTCGGACCGCCGTGCGCTCAAAGGGGCTGGCGCATCCGTGCGCGGGCGCAGCGACACCTGAAAATTGCACAGACATCCCGCTCCTTCGGCCGGCACGAGGCCCGGCACGATCTTGTCGAAAGCATTAAACACGGCGTCTGGCACGAAGTGACCCACGATATGGCGCAGTGCCACGGGGGCAGGGTGCAACGCGTTGACAATGGAGTTTTCGGGTGCGGTGATTTCAAACGGAGCAAGGGACGCCGCGTTGTTCGGAATTTCTGGCGCGATTGCAACTTTCAATGCATAGCAAGCATAGGCTTTGGCGTACACCAGCGGGCAGTTGATGCCCTTTTTGTCGAGCCCGGATGAGCCGGTGAAATCAGAGACGATCCTGTCACTTTCAACGCTCACCTTGACCTTGAGCGTTATAGGGCGATCAAACCCGTCCACTGTCATCTCACCTTCCGCGGATTGTTGTGGCAGAGCCGCGATCCGCTCAACCGTCGCGCGGCGCGAGTTGTCCAGGATGAAGGTGGCGATGCCGTTCAAGTCAGACAAGGCAAACTCCTCCATCATGTCGATCAGGCGGCGGTGACCGATCTCATTGCAGGTCGCCAGCGCATAGATGTCGCCGATCAGCTGATCTGGTTCACGCACGTTGCCGCGAATAATGCGGGTGAGGGTTTCATCGACTGTGCCCTTGTCGGCAAACTTCATGATCGGGATATAAAGACCTTCTTCATAGACGCTGGCCGCATCCGCACCAAAGCCTCGCCCGCCAATGTCCACGATATGGGCGGTGCAGGCAAAGAACCCGACCAGTGCGCCGTTGTGGAAAGAGGGCGTTACCATGGTAATGTCATGCAGGTGGCCGGTGCCTTCCCACGGGTCATTGGTGATGTAAATGTCTCCATCATGGATATTGTCACGCCCGATACGGCGGATGAAGTGCGCCACGGCGTCGGCCATCGCATTCACGTGGCCCGGCGTACCTGTGACCGCTTGGGCGAGCATCTGACCGTGGAGGTCATAGACGCCAGCGGACAAATCGCCCGCTTCGCGCACGGAAGTTGAAAACGCTGTGCGGACCAGCGCCTGAGCTTGTTCCTCAACGACGGAAATCAAGCGGTTCCACATGACCTGATAGGCGACTTTTGAATGCTGGGTCATTGCGCTGATCCTTTCAATACAATGTCGATGCAGCCATCTGGCTGGCGGATTGCATCCCGACTTGCAGGCACGATGATGGTGGTTTCATCTTCGACCACTGCGACTGGGCCCGCCGCGCGCTGACCGGTGGCCATGTCGAAACGGTTCACGACCTGCGCATCAAGGTATTTTCCGACCGCCGCATCAAAAAGCTGTCGATCCCCGTCACTTGCCGCAACACCGGAACCGTCTGTTTCATCCATGCGCGCCACCTTTTCAGGAGGTGTTGTGGCGTTCACCGACCAAACCGTGATCTCGATATCCATGCCCGCAACGGGGCGGCCAAACAGCTTGGAATAATCCTCGATGAAACGCGCCTCAAACGTCACCGCATCAGGGTTCATCGCCTGGTCTTCCGTCAGCTCAATGGGAATTTCCCAACCTTGGCCCGTATAGCGCATATAGACTTTGAACTCCGACAGGATCGGGCTGATCGCATCGCAGGTGCGGACGAACCCAGTGGCCTCAGCCTTTAGATCCGTGAGCAACGATTTAATCCGATCGCCATCGAAATCGGACAGCTTCATGTAAACCGAGCGGTTGGCCTCAAAGCTAAATGGTGCGCGCAGGAAGCCAATAGCCGAGCCGACTCCAGCCCCCGGCGGCACCAACAAACGGTCGACGCCCAGTTTTTCACACAAGCGCCCAGCATGCAGCGGCGCTGCCCCGCCAAAAGCAATCATAGTATATTCTGACAGATCCTCGCCATTCTCGACTGCATGAACACGGGCCGCGTTGGCCATGTTTTCATCAACCACTTCGGCGACACCAAACGCCGCCTCAACCGCATCCATATCAAGCGTATCGCCCACATGACCCAACAGCGCGGATTTGGATGCGTCGGGGTGCAGTTTAATCGAGCCGCCCGCGAAATTGTCGGGATCGAGTTTACCCAGCACCAAATCGGCGTCGGTGACTGCGGGGCGGGTGCCCTCGCGGCCGTAACAGGCAGGGCCAGGTTCTGATCCGGCACTTTCGGGACCAACACGGATCTGACGCATCGCATCAACATGTGCCAGAGAACCGCCGCCCGCACCAATTTCGACCATATCAATCACCGGGATCGAGATGGGCATGCCCGAGCCTTTTTTGAACCGATACGTTCGGGCAACTTCGAACACGCGGGACGTCTTGGGCGTTTGGTTCTTGATCAGGCAAATCTTGGCCGTGGTACCGCCCATATCGAACGACAGTACCTTGTCCAACCCGTAGCGCGCCGCGATATGGGCCGCAAACACAGCGCCACCTGCAGGGCCGGATTCGACCAAACGCACGGGAAAGTCAGCCGCATTCTGGATCGAGATGATCCCACCACCAGAATGCATCAGGAAGATACGGCACGCCACACCTTCGCCCTTCAGTCGATCCTCAAGGCGGCCCAGATAAGACGCCATCAGAGGCTTGATATAGGCGTTGGCGACGACGGTGTTGAACCGCTCATATTCACGCATCTGCGGCGAGACCTCGGACGAAATAGACACCGCAACATCCGGCAGTTTTTCGGCCATTACATCGCGCACCAACTCTTCGTGGGCGGGGTTCAGGTAGGAATGGATCAACCCGACGGCGACGCTTTCAAAGCCAGCCTTCGCAATCTGATCAACAACGGCTTCAACCTCGTTGCGGTCGATATCGATCAATACCGCGCCATTGGCATCCACACGTCCACCAACGGTAAACCGCATCTGACGCGGTAGCAGCGGGTCGGGCAAGTTCAGGTTCAGATCATACTGTTCAAACCTGCTTTCCGTGCGCATTTCAATGACATCGCGAAACCCTTCGGTTGTAATCAAGGCTGTCTTCGCCCCGCGCCGTTCGATCAGCGCATTGGTCGCAAGGGTCGTGCCATGGATGATCTGATCGACCTCGTTTGGGGCAACTCCTGCCTTGTCCAAGACCTGATGCATCCCGTCGATGATCGCATTTTCGGGCGCGGCATAGGTCGTCAGCACCTTGGTCGAGAAAACCTCCGTGCCTTTTTCCAGAACCACGTCGGTAAATGTGCCGCCAATGTCGACGCCAAGGCGGATAGAGGTCGTTGCCATCTGAGGCTCCTGCAATGAATTACACATGCAGATGGCCCGAGAATTTTCAAATAATCAAATCGATTAAATCTTTCACCCTGATCAATTTTAATGATCTACTGGGACCGTATTGCGATCTTTGCGATCTGAGCCGCTTTTTCAACGTAAAGGGCAGCACGTGCAGGAGCGTATCGTGCGAAGAACGACAAAGGCTCAGGATGCCAATCAGTATCTATTCTATGCAGATCCGAAGCAGCGACTTCTGCCTCCACAAGTCGTTCGGGCAATAGGGCGACGCCCAGCCCCTCAAGCACCATCGGGACACAGGCCGACAATGCGCTGGAATGGACAATCCGTTCGCGGCGCAAGCCTTGCTTTGCAGCCAGATTATGAAGCGCAGCACAGGCTTGAGTGTGTTTTGCATGCGTTAGAACTGTCAGCTCAAAGAGCTCGGACAGGGTAGGCTCAGTGCTGACGTTTTGGATCAAATCAGTGTTCGCAACCCAACAGTAATGCTCTTGACCCAAAGTCTCGCTTGCGAAGGCTTTCGATTTGAACGGGCCCGTTTGAAGGGCCAAATCAAGCTGCCCTTCCATCAATCGTGCATCAATCGTTGTTGAAAGGTCGACCTCCAGCTGTATGCGCAGCTTTGGGTAGGCCTCTCTCATCAACCGCAAGAAACTTTGCAACCAAGTGCAGGCCACAAGCTCTGTCACGCCCAGTCGAAGCGTTTCCTCAATCAGCTCCCGACGGCCAGCTTCCTCGATGAGCGCTTCTCCGGCCCACAACACTTCACGTGTTTTGTGAAGTAACCTCTCACCATTTACAGTCAAACGAACCGATCCGGCATCCCGTACCAACAACGTCTCATCAAGGGCGGATTCAAGCGCAATGATCCGTGCTGAAATATTGGGTTGAGTGGTTCCAAGCGCAGACGCCGCAGCACGAAATGTGCCGGTATCGACGACAAAGGCAAACGCCTCCAGCTGTTTGAGAGTGATCTGACTTTTGATCATTTTCGGCTCATGGATAGAAAATATTGATAGGCACGGTAGCTGTTCTTTTGAAGCGGACAAAGCTCTTTCGGAGCATTCACAGGTCTGACGTTAAAAAAATCCCCTACTTACTCCCAAGCGGGACGAAGCGCGCGAATGGCAGGTATCGCTGGTTCTGCCGCCTTGATCTGACAGACCGCCTTCCAGATCATTCGACTTTTTCCAAGAATCGGCACGGTCGGTTCCGTGAGAGCGATCACCACTCTGTCATGATGCTCAATGCCGATTGTAACGATGCCAACGTCATCAACGTGTTCGAGCCTGCGATCCTGCATATCGCGTCAGGCGACAGCGTCACTTTTGGGCCGATCAAGGCGGTCAGTTTGCCGGGGCGTAGCGGTGCGACGCAAGCGCCCGTCAGGATGGCGCGCGACCCGTAGGCAAAGCTGAGGTCGGTAACTTGAAGCGCGTTCATTGCCAGTGCCTTTTTCGTTGGCTGAGGATCAGCGAGACAAAAAATGGAATGCCGATAAGCGAGGTAATCATGCCGATAGGATAGACGACGCCGGGGGTGATGGCCTTTGAGGCGATAGAGGTACCGCACAGGATCAGCGCACCGGCAAGGGCTGAGAGTGGCAGGAAGCCGCGCTGGTCTTCCCCGTCAAGCATCCGCGCGATATGTGGCCCCACAAGGCCCACGAAAGCGACGGCACCAACAAAGGACACAGCCGCGGCCGAGAGTAGTGAAACGCCAGCCGGCAACCGCCAGCGCTACCACGAGAGCCTGAATAACGTCACGCCGGCCGATGCCTACTTCAGGCGTTACAAAGCCATTATAAAACAATGGGAAAGGATCAAAAGGAAGACGCTCGGAACGCGCCACTTGCATCACATCCAGCGCGCCGCATAATCAAACCAACAAGATGGGCTGAACTCTCCCTTAGTTTAGACTGCCATTGGTGCCAAAAATTCTAACGACGAGCAGGCCGCACGTTTCCAAGTGCCAATCCGGGTTGGGTGAACACCGTATTGCGTGGGCTACTCCGTCAGGCTTATCTCCTCGCGAAACGCTTCAAGTGAAACTTGGGCTTTGAACTCAGGAGAATGGATCTTTCGTTTCTTCATCGCAGATCACTTCTCTCGTCAGGCAGTCGACCTTAACGTTTGACCCTTACGTCAGCGAGCACTTCGGTATTGAAAGTGTCCAAACTCTGTCGTTGGGAAAAGATTTGGGACTCGATTGCTTCCCCCAGCGCTAAATCGTTGAGCGCTTTCCTGTCCCGGTCCGACAGGTCTTCAATCAGACGTTCTGCAGCAATGACTTTTCCATATGCTTGCCGAACTTGACGAATATGCTGTTCCTTTTCTGCCAAAACCAACGCCAATTTGGTATTCAGGGAAGCCTTTGCTCTGCCCACCCATCGCTTCCAAATGACATCGGCACCAATTGATTGCATGGATGGGACTACTGATTGGCGGGCAGTTTGAGCCTGTATATCAATGCGTCGTAATTCAGAGCGCAGGTCGTTTTCTTTCGCAACTATAGTTTGAAAAGCTTGTCGCCTGACTTCATACTTTGCTTCAACAAGCGCGCTGATTTCCTTTAAGTCTTTCAGATTCATCAGATTCTACCCTTTGCTTTGTTACGCATTGTTTCGGCAAACCGAATAGCGGCCGCTACGGCACGATAGTGGTCAGGCGAAATCTGTTCGCCAATGTCCGTAGTCGCGTGGATCGCGCGTGCCGTTGGCGGATCGCTATGGATTGGTACGTCACTTTCATTTGCAATTTCTCTGATACGCAATGCTATTTCATCCAAACCTTTGGCCACACATACAGGCGCTTGACCAGGTTTTCGATCCCATTTGAGCGCAACTGCGTAATGTGTAGGATTGACGATAATGACATCCGCCGAATGTACTTCAGACATCATTTGAGCGCTGGCGATAGCATGAGCGCGCTGTCGGCGCTCTTGCTTCATATGAGGGTCGCCTTCGTTGTTTTTTGTCTCATCCATGATTTCTTTGCGAGACATCATGTTTTTTCTCAGGTGCTCAAAATGCTGCCAAATGGCATCGATGAAACCAATCACGCCAGAAACAACAACTACCACCAAAAGAAACTTGAGGCAGATCTCTGCAAGCAAAGTAACGACAATGCGCGGATTGGTCTGCAGGACAGCGACCATCTCGTCAAGGCGAGCATTTATGAATAAGGCGAGGCACGCAGAATAAATCAATAGCTTTGAAAAACTTACGGCAAACTGGAAAAGGCCGGTACGACCATATTTGTTCTTGGCATTTGAAATTATTGAAATTTTCGATATTTTAGGCGCGATTTTATTTGGCGCAAAGACGATACCCTTCAGCGCGAGCAAACAAAGGATAACGGCCAGTGAAGGCAAAAGAAACAGCGGCGAAATAGACCAGGCAACAGCGCGAATTAGCCCTTGAGTCGGCGCAGCGGCAGCACCATCAAAGAATAAGGGAGCCAACTGCGCTGATTGTTCAATCAGCACCATCATTGAGGTGCCCAGCAGGGTCAATCCGCTACTGCCCGCAACCAAAAAAGCTATCAGCAGACCAGAGTACGCGCATGCCGTCAGCAGTTCAGTCGAGCGAGCAAACTCACCTTTCTTACGAGCTTCAAGAAGCTTCTGAGGCGTGGCATCGTATGTCTTGTCACCTTCCTCGCTCACGGCGTTGTCCCAAATGGATTTCTCAGGAAAACATCCATCGCATCTACCCAGACTGAGAGTATCAATGGAGCCGACATCAGCAACAAGAAGAGACCACCCGCTGTGATCAATGGAGCACCAACAAAAGCGACCATCAACTGCGGCATTGCTTTGTTTATAGCACCAAGAGCGAAATTATAGAGAACTGAGAGAATAACGAACGGCGCAGCAAGCGTGAACGCCAATGTGAATGCGCGAGCGACTTGTGCGACGCCCCAATCGGTGAGGACGGAGGCTTGCGTAAATCGACCCATCGGCATGAATTCATAAGACAAGATTACCAGTTGCGCAGCCTTGACATGTAGGCCGGTCATCACTGCCAGAGCGAGGCCACCAACAATCAAAATGTAACCCATTGCCGGCATCGGATCGACTCCAGAGCCTCCAAAAACCTGAGAAAGCGAAGTTGCGTTAGCAGCAATTGTGCCCGCAGTCTGAAGCGCCAGAACGAACAATCTGATCCCGATCCCAATCGCCAAACCCGACACTACTTCTGTAAAGATCAAAATTGACAGGTCACCGGTTCCTTGCGGGAAACCCACATTTGGCACAGCTGGCGTAACGATGATCGTAAATGCCAAAGCTACCGCAAGTTTTATGCGGACCGGAACTGACTGTTCGCCAAATGCTGGTAGCATGGAGGCCAGTGCAGCAACGCGCAGAAAGACTAAAAAGCCATGCCAAATTGCGCTGTTCAGCAATGGGGCTAGTTCAGCCAGTGCTGTCATGCAGCAACGACACCGACGAGGGATGGGCGCGCGTCCAAGCCTATTTCTTCAAAGGAAAGAACAGGGTTAGAAATTCCTTTTGCTCGCATCACAGTCCGCAAGAAACGCCGCCGGCGCGTATTGGTCACAATGGCCGCATTAATCCCATCCTGATTTGCAGCGAGCAGTTTTTCTGACATATTTTCAGCCAACAAATTGAAAAGGTCAGGTGGCAACGCAATGTCCAAGCCTCGATCAGCTTCGACTTGGTAGGTATTGAACGTGTCTTCCCACTCAGGTGCCAACTGAATGAGGGGGAGTGTTCCATCCTCGCGCTTCATATCTGCAATCAATTGAAACCCAAGACGCTGGCGGACGTGCTCACAGATGGCCTCAGGTTGCGCATTGTGCGCCCGTGCTTCCGCTGTTGCTTCTAAGATAAGGGGTAAATTCCTGATAGAAACCTGTTCGTCCAAAAGCAAACGCAATACAGCATGCAAAACGTCAATCGGTACCTTGTCCGGGATCATTTCATCCAGCAGTTTTCGGTTGGCTTCAGCGCGCGCCGGTTCAGAAACGTTCACCATTTCGGAAAGCAAACGCCGTAGCGACTTGAGTGACAGCAGGCGACTGAAGTTGCGTTTGACAGTCTCCAGCAAGTGCGTGGCTAGGATTTCCGCGGGAGTCACCAACGTCAGCCCATCAAGAGCGGCACGTTCCTGATCCCGATTGTTAATCCATCTCGCGGGAGCGCCGTACACGGGTTCAGTAGTATCGACACCACCTGGTAGAGACATGGAGTCCTCCGGAACAAGGGCGAGTATTTGATCCGGGTTGAGTTGTGCGCGCGCCTGTTCCACGCCCTGAATTCGAATTACATAGGTCCCAACCGGCAAAACTGCGTTGTCCGTCAAGCGAATCTCCGGAAGGATCAAGCCAAAGACTGAAGCGACATGCGTTCGCATATTCGATATTCGGGCATCCAAACCTGTTCCCGGATCTAGCACCATGTTGACCAAATCAGGCGCGAATTCTACATGGATGTCATCGAGTTCCAAGATGTCTCCCAGAGACTTTTCTTTTGGAAGATCGGTAGTGACATCATCTTCAATCTTTTTGACCATCTTCGTCTTAACTTTTTTATGCACCAGAAAGGCGACGAAACCCAATACTGCACCACCAAACAAAAAGGGCGCAAATGGCAAACCAGGGAACAGGGCAAACAAAATCATTAACCCAGACACGGTTGCTAGTGCGGAAGGGTGCTTACCTAGCTGACTAAACACCGCCAAGTCTGTAGCACCCTGTGCGCCGCCTCGTGCTAAAAGCAGGGCTGACGCAATGGAGATAACCACGGCCGGGATCTGCGAAACAAGGCCATCTCCAACTGTCAGCATTGCGTAAGTTTCAAAAGCCTGTCCCAATGGCATACTATGAACTGCAACGCCCATGATTAGCCCTGCAACCAAGTTAAGCAACGTGATCAAAAGTCCAGCGACCGCATCGCCTTTTACAAATTTCGACGCACCATCCAATGACCCAAAAAACGTAGTTTCTTGTTGCTCTCTCTCACGCCGTTCTTTTGCTTCTGCATGCGTGATGGCTCCGGCCGACATGTCACTATCAATTGCGAGTTGTTTACCGGGCATTCCGTCCAAAGCAAATCGAGCTCCAACCTCGGCCATTCTGGTCGCGCCCTTGGTAATGACCATAAAGTTAACGATCAGAAGTACGCAGAAGACCACTAGGCCAAGAAAAACGCTTCCTCCCATTACAAACTGAGCGAAGCCCTCGATAACACCGCCGGCCGCATCAGTTCCGGTATGACCCTGGCCAATAATGAGTTTGGTTGATGAAACATTTAACGAAAGCCGCAGCATCAATGATGCCAGTAGGATCGTTGGAAATGCCGAAAAGTCCAATGGGCGTTCGATAAACAAAGTAATCGTAAAAATCAGAATTGCTAAGGCGAACGAAGCCGCCAACCCAATGTCCAAAATCCAAGATGGCATAGGCAAAATCATCATCACAATTACGGCCATCAATGCAACCGCAAGCATAATCGTTGGATTGAAAAACGCGTTTATAGCAATCTTCTGCATTCCCTTTAATTTCCACTTCTTGAGACGAGGCTGCGCCTGTTTAAATTATCGTTTAATGGGACCAACGACCCACGCACTGGCCGCACGCTAGATTGTTGTAAAAGAGGGAACTGGTTTGCTTCTTGAATGCGCGCGCCTTTTTGCACAAACGACGGCAACTCATTCTGAAGATTTGCGTATATAGCAGAATATTTACTTTTGTACCGCTCTGAGATTTCGGTCGTTCTAGAATGGAATGCGCCAACGGCATCTGTCCAATCACCCTCTTCTAGGAAAAGTTGCGACAAAAACTCTGCCGCGTACTTAGCGTTTGTAAAGGGGTCGAACATGTCAGAAATTGAAGAAAAGGCGTCTCCATGCCAACGATAGTTCAATTGGAAACACCCTATATCAATATTCCTAATTCCATCGCTAACCTTTTCTTTTGCAACCCTTTCGGCTTCAGATCGGCTAGAAAGCCAAGCTCCTTGACCGCCTACATTAATTGACCAAGGCCACGGCTCCAAGCCGGCGCCGAGTGATCGCCCGGTTTCTGTTCGGGTAACAGCCAGCAACACCGAAAGTGGAACACTTGTTTCGTGCGAGGCAATCACAGCGGCTTGATCACACACATTTCCACTTGAAGGTGTAGCGTGTAGTCTAACAGCACCAAAAAGTAGGAAGAGCACAGCTATGAAGAATAATGCGGCCAGATCAATTGCTCTACAAAACGGCATTCAAAACCTTCATCAACTGTTTTCTACAGTCATTTGAAGTTATCCGATCAAGGTTTATTTTGAGTAACTACTATTCTCAAAATAAAATTTCTTTATCAACGGTTCATTGTGAAGTGACTACCAAATCTCTTAGAAGGTCAGCGACTATGGTTCTTGCTGAAGCGCTTTCATCCAAAGCATTCTGGGTTGCAGAGATCATTCCATCCTCAATTATTACTGGATCCACAGAGCCATTTGCCAGTTCGCGTATGTCTTCGAATGTATTAGACTGTTGTGAAACCAGTTCCACCCAATCATCAGATAGCCAAGCAGCACGTTTCGCCGTTTCCGACATGTTCGCAGCCTGAAAAAGCTGGATTGCACGGGCGTTTTCCCCAATCCTAAAGAGTGCTTGCGCGCGAATTAAGTCTGCTTCTTGCCCAAGGGTAGATTGCAGTATCTCCAGCGCCTCTGTTGGCTTGTCCAAGGCGAGTAAGACCTCAGCTTCTAAAAGTATAGCTTGCAAGTTTCTCTCAGTGTTATCTATGTCCGCCAATATGTCTGCTGCTGCACTCGCAAAACCCAGCGAGTTCATTCTCTTTGCAATAGCCAAAGCGGATAACGGCCGAATTGACCTGCTATTCTCTGGGAAATAGCCGAACGCGATATCCAAAAATTCTACATCGCTAGCATTTTTTGCCAAGACGGAGAAGACAGACGATCGCAAATCATCTAACGACTCCGCGTTCTGATAGAATTGATCTTTCTCGATAACATCAAAGGCCTTTTTAAATTGTCCGGACAACGCAGAAGCGATCGCGTGCGCGCGTGACAACTCGGGCGCAATTCTACTGTCTTGAAGTTCGAAAGCATACGCTTCTATCAAGAGAGAGGTATCTGGGTCGATAGGTGTCAGGTCAGCCAGTCTGTTTTCAACGTACAAAAGTAAAGCTTCCGGTGAATCGATACTGTTTGCGTTTGAAACGTTAGACAAAATCCTAGCCGCAGATGCATTATTGCTAGAATTTTGTTGAATATAGGCAGAGGCTAGTTCGGTGCTTGGTGCACTTTGATTGGCATCCAGATTGACCCGGCGAAGAGCAACCGACGCCGCCTCTGTCTTTCCAATTTCCGCGAGTCGCTTGCTTAAAATTGGTGCAAGATAGTCTCTCAATTGTGGAGGCAGTTTTACAAGCGCGCGAAGCGCTGCGCGATCGTCCGCAACTTGATCCTTGGAGAAGGTTCTCGCAGCGAGGATGCCCCACAAGGCTAAATCAGACGCGCAGTCAGCAAAATGATGAACAATCCGCGGATTTCGGACGAATCCAATGTCTACTATATCCGCTAAGTCCATAAGTTCAGGGTTTTCCAAAACTAATTTGTCGGACAACCGCAACGTTTGCTTCGCTTCTACACCAAAACCGAAAAAAATGTATGCTCGGGCTAAGTCAATGGCTACTTTTTCGTCCAACCGGCCAAGTTCGGAAAACAGAGACTGCCTAAGCAAGGAGATTTGGCTGTGGAATTTGGTCTCATCGCCCCAATTCGGAACATTGACCGAGATAGGGTCTGCGCAAACAACCCCGGATGTCGTCAGGTCGACTGTGTCGACCCGCCGGGGAACATCACGACTATTTGTAATCCTCAGATTAACGATTTCGTTAAATGTGGGCGAAACCATCTGATCAGATGAATCAAAAATAACGATTCCTGGCTCAGGCATTTCTTGTTTTACCGCCGCATCTAGGCTCGGTACTGATGGCTCAACCAAACCGCGCGAAGTTGCGTCTACAACACTTCTCAACAATTCTTGACGGGTAGTTTCTACGGTGCCGATTTCCTGAGAAGATAAACTTGAAACCGGAGCGGAGCCACTTTCTGACTCAGGGCTTTGTTGCTCTTGCGTCAAAAGAAACTGGTCGTCATCGCTGGTCGCGCTTGGCCAAAGCAATTCACCAAAAGCAAAATTTGATTGCGCCTTGAGGCTCTTGTAAGAGCCCTGTGTGGTAAGCGCATTTTTTGATAAAGGCGGGCCGTCCAGAATATCGATAACCAGAAAACTGCCTTTTTCGACGAAGAATTTCGTATCACAATCACACGAAAGTTCTAATTCGAGACGTGAGGGATACGTTTTTATTTCTTTTAGGTAGTCTCTCGGTATCAGGTTAAAAACGCGGCTGATATCGAAGCCGTCTTCATGGCCTAAAAACGAAATCACTTGGCTACCGGGTTGACCAGAGACTTCCCACTGCACTTCCGAAGGAAGCCGCATAACCAATCTTGTGAAGCCGGTATGATCACCAGATCTTACGCTGATTGGATCAGCTAGTGCAAAATTGCTCACCACACAAGCCAAGAGCCAAAAAACTATGAACTGCTTCTTCATGCGGCAGCCTGTTTTACCGACTTTAGAGCCTCTTCCAGCTCCGAAAAACTGGGACGACAATGAGAAGGCGTATTTTGACGACCGACTTCAATACAAATGTTCGTTGCATGCGCGTGGAGGTTAGCAACCAAAACTTCTCGTATCAGTTGATAGAAATGGCCATCTTCTTCGGTTACCGTTTTTACTTTTGCAGCAAACGGGCCAACAAATCCGTACGCTAAAAACACGCCTAGGAAAGTTCCCACCAAAGCACCGCCGATGAGTTTTCCAAGCACTTCAGGCGGCTGGTCGATAGAACCCATCGTCTTGATAATGCCCAAAACAGCGGCCACAATACCTAGAGCAGGCAAACCATCTGCTACTGTCTGGAGGGCATGACTTGAATGAAGTGCGTGATGCATGTTTGCTTCCATGCGTTTCTCCAAGACTTCTTCAACTTGATGAGGATCGTCGTAATTCATAGAAGCAGATCGCATCGTATCGCAGATGAGCGCTACAGCTTCCCCATCATTCAGAATTTTAGGATATTTGGTAAATATATCAGAATCTTGTGGTGCTTCGATATGTTCTTCAATGGAAACCGGATTTTGCCTGGCAAGACGGATCAGTTCAAAGAGCAGACATAGCAAATCGCGATAGTCATCGTGCGCCCACTTTGGACCTTTGAACACTCGGCCCATGTCTTTAGCTGTTTGCTTAACGGCCGACATACTGTTGCTTATGAGAAATGCGCCGACGGCAGCACCACCTATCATAGTCATTTCAAAAGGTAAGGCCTTGATGATGATGCCCATTTTGCCACCCGCAGCAAGATAGCCACCGAACACCATAACAAACACGACAATTATTCCAACGAATCCGATCATGTTTTTCCCCGGTTCAAATTACATCCGCATGTTCGCAAAAGGAGGTTAAAAAAACATCAGCAACTACTAGCCTTTCGGAACGTCCGCATTTCGGCCGGCCAAAATAACGCTAATTGAATAGGCGACCTGAGGTGAAAGGCCTGCCAAGATTCCCGCTGCAGCATCAGGTTTCATACGTCCCAAGAAACCAGCCGCAAATGCGGGTTCCATTTGCTCAAAAAGCGGTGCTGCTTCTTTCGGTTTCATATTTTCATACACTGTTGTTAGTCTGGCCAGGTCATCTTCGGCAGCAGTGTTTGCTAAAGCGAGCAAGCCTCTAAGGGAGCTTTCAGCGTCCTCCAATATGACAAGCCTTTTCTCGATTTGTTCATCAGCGACACTCAAAGCCTTCATGCGCATAGCAATCTGTTCTTCTTTTTTGACGAGCCTCGCTTCGCGTTCTTGAAAAGAGATCAGCATTTTAGACATTTTTGTTCTATCATCACCCGACAGAGAAATGGCTGTCTCTGAATCAGTGGGAGCCATTTGTGTATCAGCGGCAGGCAACAATGGATTTTCTGTTGCTACGGCCTGACCAGCGCCAGCACCGATGCGAACAACAGCGGAACCGACCAGCAATCCCGCTATTAGGATGATAGAACCGCGACCGTTTCGCGCCAGAAAAGCTCTTTTGGTTTTCATTGGTGTGTCTCCGCAGTCCGGTGTCGAACAAACATCGGTTCACTTGTTGTAGGTGGAGGAGTCGAAGCCGCGCGTTCTGGTGCCGTTTCAACCGAAACTTGTTCCGGAATGTCGTGCAATGACGCCATTTGTAGCTCAAGTTTCCGCGACATATCTTCTGCCCTGTCCGTAAGACTTGTCAGAGTCTCTGCGGAACCTGCCGCAGTATTTTGGGCGGACGACAACGTTTTTGTTAGATCATCGACTTGCGCCGAAAGGACTGCTACGGCGCCGCCGACTCCTTTCTCAAGATCGTTAAATCGGTTCAACCGGCGACCCAAGACGAAGCAGTAAACACCTGCGCCCAAGGCTCCAGCAGCCAAAAATATATCTGCAATAAGGTCCATTTGACCCTCCTAGTTCAGTACAAATTCCATGATGAGAAGATCATTGACATGATTGCGGCCTGTTGCGACCTGTACGCGGCGCAGCATTTGTGCGCGAAGGCGTGCCAAAGAAGATGGATCCTGAATGTCTCTCACTTCTATTGCTCGCAAATAAGTGTTCAGAACATCAACTACTCTAGGTATGTTTTGCTCTACTTCTGCGGCATGCTCAGGCGATACCTCTAGCTGAGCGCGAAACCGCAAGTGCTTTTGCTGACTGTGTTGTGGAAGAGAAACTGTAATCGGTTCAAGCGGGATAAAAGTAGTTATCGCCTGGGGGTCTCTTTCTTCTTCGACGTCTGCCACATCAACCGATTCGCTGCTCAAAATCATGCCACTCCACGTCGTGTAGAATCCTGCACCAGCCCCTAGCAGAAGCAGTACAATCCCAACAATTAAGGGCATTTTAGACGATTTTGGTTCGTCTGTTGGTTCGATTGCCGATGCGTCCGCCATGCTTTTTCCATCTGCTGTTGTGAAATTTCTTATAGACGCGATTGCACTAACCGATTGTTAAGCCAGTTCGTTCATTGCTGTTGCCATCACCGAATAGAATGTTCGGTTTGACGGAGGTGATTGTGCAGCAATTGTTAAACGCGTGGACCGGCCTAGAACTGCGCCGACAAATCATTGTGATTGTAGCTACCGGTGCGATGTTTTTTGGAATCCTGGCGATGACCAGAATGGCTTCGGCACCGTCCATGACACTGCTTTATTCAGGTTTGGAAAACGGTGCCGCTGGAGATGTTGTGCGTTCACTGGAGCAACGTGGGGCCATGTTTGAAGTGCGTGGCGGGTCCATTTTTGTGTCCTCGAAAGACAGAGATCAATTGAGGATGACTCTGGCCAGCGAAGGCCTTCCGGAGAATTCGAATCGCGGCTACGAACTGCTCGACACATTGTCGGGTTTCGGGACCACTTCTCAGATGTTTGACGCCGCGTATTGGCGTGCAAAAGAGGGCGAACTGGCCCGAACGATTGTATCCAGTCCACATATTTCCATGGCCAGAGTACATATCGCCAGTACCGGTTCAAACCCGTTTCAACGCGGCGTAACACCAAAAGCTTCCGTAGCCGTGACCCCATCGGGACCGGCAATTACAAGTCAGCAAGCTAAAGCAATCCGATTTCTGGTGTCTTCCGCCGTAGCAGGTTTGGCATCAGAAGATGTCGCCGTAATTGATGCAAATGGTTCATTAGTTGGTGCTTCCGATGAGGCGGCGCCATCCAATGGAGGCGATGACAAGGCGCAGCTCCTCAAAGACAAAGTTCAGAGGCTTTTGGAAGCAAGAGTCGGATTTGGCAATGCAGTCGTTGAGGTCAGCGTAGACACGGTGAATGAAAGCGAAGCCATCAGAGAGCGTTCCTTTGATCCCGAAAGTCGCGTTGCGATCAGCACTGACACCGAAGAAAGAACCAACTCATCTAATGAAGCTGGAGGAGGGGATGTAACCGTTGCCTCGAACCTTCCTGACGAAGAAGGCGGTGCGGGGGAAAATTCATCCTCTCAAAATAGTGAAAGCCGTGAGCGAATTAATTACGAGGTGTCAGAAACAGAACGCGAAATATTGCGTAGTCCTGGGGCGATAAAACGGCTGACTGTCGCCGTGTTGGTAAATGAAGCACAAATTACTTCAGAAAATGGTGATCAGACGTTCGCGCCTCGAGAGGAAGCTGAACTGGAAGCACTAAGAGACCTCGTTTCATCCGCAGTTGGTTTTGACGAGGCGCGGGGTGACATCATCACGATAAAATCGATGGCGCTTCAAAGCGTTTCTCCACAAGGCACCGCCGCGAGCACATCATTTTTTGATGTACTCAGTATTGATCTGATGTCCGCAATTCAAATGGCAGTACTCGCCGCCGTCACACTAATTCTGGGTTTGTTCGTGGTACGACCGTTGCTCATGAAACCAGAACAGATAGCCGAAACATCTGCACCCGCGTTGCTAGAATCCGGCGATCCAAACACAGAGGAAGCGGGTCTGACAGGCGAAGTTACTCCAGAAGATTTCGATATGCCGGAGTTGCCAATAATTTCTGGCTTTGGCGGCGATGAGATGGGTGGGTTGCCTGATCTGAATATGGCTGGTGGTGTTTCCGACGATCCAGTGGATCGATTGCGCAATATGATTGGTGAACGTCAAGAAGAAACAGTTGAAATTTTGCGCGGTTGGCTTGAAGACAAGGAGGAAAAAGTCTGATGTCCTTAGCTCATAGATACCGAAATTTCGGCGACGTTAAGGAAGAACCGGCGACCAACGAAAGTTTGCTTGCCGAGGGAATAGAAGACCAAAAATTGCAGTCATTCGAAGAAGGTTATCAAGCTGGATGGGACGACGCAGTGAAGGCCCAAACCGACGCTACAATGAAAGTCAGCACAGAATTTGGTCAAAACCTGCAGGACATGTCTTTTACCTACCATGAAGCTCTTTCAAAACTCACGCTTTCAATAGAACCAATGATGACGCAAATCGTGGATAGGCTTTTGCCTGCCGTTACCCGTCAAGCTGTTGGAGCGCACATAGCATCCGAACTGAATAACATGGTGAAAGCCGAAGCTGGCCAGCTCATCGAAATAGTCGTTGCACCAGAAAATGTCGAAACAGTCAAAGAGCTTGGCAAAAGTGGCCTGACTGAGGCATTTGAAATCATAGCAGAGCACTCCCTCGGCCAGGGCCAAGCGTATGTTCGCATCGGTTCGGATGAAAAAAGTATTGACGTTGATTCAGTAGTCCTCGGGGTTTCCGAAGCTTTGACCGCATTTTTCCATGAAGCCAAACAGGACCAAACAAATGAATGATACAACTAACGACTTGAAACCCGCAAAAGATCGAGCCAACCCTTTCACATCAGTTCCAATTGAATTGACTGTGTGCGTTGGCAAGGCGAGACCCCTAATAAGGGACCTGATTTCTCTGGGTGAGAATGCTGTTTTGCCACTGGACAGGTCTGTGGATGACCCTGTGGATCTTTATGTTGGCGATAGGTTAATTGCCCGCGGCGTGTTAGAAGAAAGCGAAGACGAGAAAAACAAACAACTAGTCGTTCGTCTTACAGAGATCGTTGATCTGCAAGCGAGCCTCTGATCAAAAATGTTGACCCGTGTTCTATTTGCAATCTCGATAGTGTTTGTTTTGAGCTTTCCGGCTGAGGTCAGAGCTCAAGACTTATCATTTTCGTTAGGGGACGGCGACTCAATCAGCGCACGCACGATTCAACTCTTTGTACTTATCACGGTTCTAAGCTTAGCACCCGGTTTGGCGATTATGGTAACTTGTTTTCCATTTATCGTAACGGTGCTCTCAATTTTGCGGCAAGCAATCGGACTCCAACAGTCCCCGCCAAACATGCTGATCGTAAGCCTGGCTTTGTTTCTCACCTTCTTTGTCATGGAACCAGTTTTTGTAGACGCATGGACAAATGGTATTGTGCCGTTGAATGATGAAATAATAGATATTGAGACTGCATTCGTCCGCACTGTTGAGCCATTTCGAATTTTTATGGCCGCTCGAATAGATTCAGAAACCTTTTTTGCCATGGCGGAATTGCGACCGGACACGATTGACACAAGTCTGTCGCCAGAAGCTCCACTATCCGTTCTAGTTCCAAGTTTCCTACTTTCGGAAATATCTCGAGCATTTCAAATTGGCTTTCTGGTTTTTCTACCTTTTTTGATAATTGACCTAGTTGTTGCCGCTGTTCTTATGTCAATGGGCATGATGATGGTGCCACCAGTAATTGTGTCGCTACCTTTTAAGTTGGCGTTTTTTGTAATCGCCGATGGTTGGAGCCTTATCGCCGGCAGCTTGGTAAAGAGCTACTTCTAGAAGCGATTTTTCGAGCCGGTCGATACAACCATGCGGATTTTCAACTGACAATCAGATTGTTATGATTATCCTGTCTTGAGTAGTGGAGCTTGAATGTTAATGCTCCGTCGAAATGTGAAATTCTGATCTACGCCCCCACCCTTGGAAATTTTTCCGCATAAGTTACGCTATTCTCTGCTCTCGCTGATCGATTTGGTTTAAATCGTTTCTCAGCCAAAAGATCATGGCTGGTGTTTTGCCGGTAACTGTGGAATTTGAGCATTCCATGTTTTGGAAATCCATCCAATTGATGATCCCCTCACGTGCCTCCAATCTGGCTCACCAAGCGTACAGATAGACGCATTCGTTTCTGAGAAATTGCCAAAGCTGTTCAACAAAGATGTTGTCGGGGAACCGGACCTTGCGTGAAAAGTCGAAAATCGAACAATTGGACCGGGCGGAAACAGCGCAAAAAAATCTCCTCCGAGACGGAGTGTCTGACGTCAGCGCTTATGGATCCAAATAGGGTTATTTGCTAAGGGAGTGTTTGTTGCTCATCGTAACCACCGAGGAGTGGACGATGAGAAAGACAGCGAAGAGCCCTGGCGAGAAGATCGTCAAAGATATTAAACGTGCAACGCGCAAGCACTATTCATCTGAAGAGAAGATCAGGATCGTGTTGGATGGTCTGCGTGGTGAAAACAGCATTGCTGAGCTGTGCCGCCGTGAAGGGATATCGCAGGGCATCTACTACAAATGGTCGAAAGACTTCATGGAGGCCGGAAAGAAGCGGCTAGCTGGGGATACAGCACGCGCTGCGAACACTGATGAGGTCAAGGAACTGCGCCGCGAAGCCAAGGAGCTCAAAGAGGTGGTGGCAGAACAAACGCTCGAACTGCGTCTTCTCAAAAAAAGCATGCTCGGGCCCTCTCAGTGAATGCAAGACATTCACCTGCCGGGTAATAGATGGGGGCGACCACGAATGAGGTACCCCGCATCTGAGAAGCTTGAGATCATCCGGCTGGTCGAGGGGTCGCATCTGTCGGCCCGTCTGACATTAGCCAAGCTCGGCATTCCGCGCACCACGTTCTATCGCTGGTACGGCCGGTATCTTCAACGCGGTGAGGCTGGTCTGCAGGACCAATCGCCCAAGCCAAAGCATGTCTGGAACCGCGTGCCTGACGACGTGAAGCGCAAGGTTGTCGACTTCGCCTTGAAAGAGACAGAGCTGTCACCGCGCGAACTGGCAGTGACGTTCACGGATCAAGAGCGCTACTTTGTGTCAGAATCCACTGTCTATCGCGTGCTCAAAGCGCATGATCTGATCACCAGCCCAGCCTTCATCGTCATGAAAGCCGCCAGCGAGTTCAAAGACAAAACCACGGCCATCAATCAGCTTTGGCAGACCGACTTCACCTACATCAAGGTCCTTGGTTGGGGCTGGTTCTATCTCAGTACGGTTCTGGACGACTACAGTCGCTACATCGTCTCCTGGAAACTCTGCACGAACATGCGGGCCGAAGACGTGACCGATACACTGGACCTCGCGTTGCAAGCGTCTGGCTGTGATCAGGTCCATGTCGTTCACAAGCCACGTCTGCTCAGCGATAACGGATCAAGCTACGTCTCCGGGGATCTGGCGGAATGGTTGAAAGACAAAGGCATGAAGCACTCGCGCGGAGCCCCCTATCATCCGCAAACCCAAGGCAAGATCGAGCGGTGGCATCAAACCCTGAAGAACCGCATCTTGCTGGAAAACTACTTCCTGCCAGGTGACCTCGAAGCGCAAATCGAAGCCTTCGTCGATCATTACAATCATCAGCGATATCACGAGAGCATCAACAACGTCACACCTGCTGACGTCTACTTCGGGAGTGACAAAGCCATTCTAAAACAACGCGAAAAGATCAAACGAAAGACACTCGAAGCGCGACGCTTGCATCACCGCCAGCACGCCGCATAATCAAACCAACCAGATGAGCCAAACTCTCTCTTAGCTTAGGCCGCCTTTGGTGCCAAAAACCCTGACGACGGACAGTAAATTCTGCGGTTGAAACTTTCCTCAAATCATGAAGACCATGCTGATCTGGCGCAGGCCGCGAAAAGCCCTAAAGCGATGCTTGGAGGCTTTTAAAAGTTTTCACAATCCGCGCCGCAAAATTCGAAACGTAAAGTGAAAGACCTCGTTGCTTTCGAATAGAAAGCGATTAACAAACCATGTAATTTGACGGATCAATAGTCTTGCCGAGCAATTTCAAAAATGAGAACGTCGTTTGCCACATCTGATCCCATTACCCTTTTCGCAGCTTCTCGCAAATCACTTCTAAGGACGTCAAGATTTTCGTTGTTGATGAATGATCCGGAAAATCCTCCAATAGTTGCATAGTCAAAGAGAACGCGCAGAAACTCGTCCCGCAACTTTGGTTCCTTATCAATTACTTCTGTTGAAGCTCCGGCAGCGACTTCCACACTAAGCGCCATTACGACCATGGCGGAAATCCGATCTTTTTCAACTAACGGCACGACAAATTGGTTCGGCAGTTTTACATATTCCATACCTTCTGCGGAACTCGCAGCGCCAGGTATATTTGCAGAAGCTTCAACCTCGTCGAGCTCTTGCTCAGATCCTATCGGATCTATCATCGCATTTTCTTGATCAACTGCCGTTGGGGGAGGTCGCATAAAAATCCCAGCCCCCACGCCAGCACCAGATCCGATCAAGAGCATGATAATAGGTAATAATTTCTTCATGTCCACATTCTCCTAAAAGGGCAACACTGCATCAAGAACTTGCTGACCAAGGCGAGGTTGCTGGACATCAGATATTTGCCCGCGGCCACCGTAAGAGACACGAGCTGTCGCAATTTTATCGTAAGTGATTTCGTTTTGGCGGGATATATCCTCGGGTCGAACGTAACCGGTAACAAGCAGTTCTCGCATTTCAAAATTAACACGTAGCTCTTGACTGCCTGCGATCGAAAGCACGCCATTGGGCAATACATCCACAATAGTTGCCGCCACTCTGAGGGTAAGTTTTTCATTTCTCTTGACTGACCCATCTCCCGCAGAACTGCTGTTCGAGTTGATTCCGACCGCCTGTGCCGAGGACGCGCCTTCTGGCAATCGCTCATCAATCCGCTGCGGCAAACCAAAGAGTCCGGAGATACTTAGACTTTCCGAACCTGATCGGGATCGGTCGGTCGCATTTGAAATTTCAGCCTCTTCGTCAATTTCAATAACAACAGTAAGTATATCGCCTTGCTGCACAGCTCGCCTGTCGCCCAACAGCGATTGACGCGCACCAGACCAGAGAGACGCTTGCTCAGTTGGGCCTTGCGCGTCAGCGCGCAACGGCAGTCCTGGTGAGAGCATCGCGTTATGCTCATTTGTTCCCCTAGGAGAGGTGAAAGATGGTGCTTTGCCAATATGATCAGAACGACCGCAAGCGGTTATCAAAACCAAACAAAGTACTGTAGAATAGCTTCGAATTTTCATAAAAACCCCTAGTCTTTAACGTGTACAGAGCCGTCGGCTTGAATATGCCCAAACAGCGTCGCTCGGGAATCCATGTTCATAATTCGAACGCGGTCACCGATCCCGCCTCTTTCCAAGGATCGTCCTTCCGTTGTGATCGAAAGGCCTGCGGTTTCGAAACGAAGCATGACAATTTGATTGCGCGTCACCAAGGCGGGCGGTCCAACGTCATCAAAAAGTATTGGACGGCCCGCATATAGGGTCGTTTTCGCCTCTTGACCAACTACGTCCAATGTCCGATCAAAACCATTTTTCGTCAGACCTGCCTTTGTTGTCACATCAAGCTCACTAATGATTGCATTTGCCCGGATTGTCCGTGTCGGGACAACCGACTCTGCCAAAACGTCAGCGCCAATACACATCATCAAGAAAGGAAGTATGAAACGTATCATCGGATTTGCGTCGTTGCGCCCAACATCTGATCAGCCGCAGAGATTACTTTTGCATTCATTTCGTATCCTCGTTGGGCTTCGATCAGTTCGGTTATCTCGCGTACTGCATCAACTGAACTATCTTCCAAATAACCCTGACGCACTGTGCCAAGGCCATCCTCTCCCGGGGTCGAAACAAGTGATGGTCCGGACGCTTCCGTTTCAACAAACAGGTTGCTTCCCAGAGCCTCTAGGCCTTTTGAGTTCGCAAATCCTGCCATGTTGAATTGACCCAACAATTGGGCTTCAGGAGCGTCTGCGAAATAGGCGTAAACTTCGCCCGAAGCATTGATCGAAACACTTCGAGCATCATCCGGAATGACAATTTGCGGCTCGACGGGAAACCCATCGGACGTGACGATCAAACCTTCGCCCGTTCTTTTTAACCCCCCATCACGCGTATATGCGGATAGCCCAGAGGGAAGTGTGACCTCCAAATAGCCCTGGCCTTCGATTGCCAGGTCCAAATCACCGCCAGTGGCGCTGAGAGAGCCTTGTTGCAACTGAACGGATATTGCGGCGGGTCTAACACCGAGCCCCAACTGGACACCCGTTGGCATCACCGTGCCATCGGTGGCGCTAATTGTCCCGGGGCGGGTAAGCTGCTGATAATGCAAGTCTGCAAACTCAGCCCGCCGGGCATTATATCCAGTAGTGCTCATGTTCGACAGGTTGTTCGAAATCGTTTCGACCCGCATTTGCTGGGCACTCATTCCGGTAGCAGCGATTTTCAGGGCGCGCATTTGGCACCTCCTTCGTTGGTGTTTACTGTGACAGTGCTTTCAATGCTTGACGCACACGTTGGTCTTCTGCGTCCAGAAAGCTGGCGCCCAATTCGTAGGCCCGTTGCACTTCAATCATGCGCGTGATCTGCGTGATGGCATCGACATTGGAATTCTCAACAAACCGCTGCAACACGCGCGCGTTTTCAGCTGGTTCGTACCCGTCATCAGCGCGGAACATGACGCCATCCTCGCGGATCATCTCCCGTGCGTTCAGTGGTTGCACAACGCCGATTTGTCCAATTGGATTCCCTTCACTGGAAATCGTCCCGTCCGATGAAACGGCAACATCCGCCGCACCCGGCGGAACAAATACTGGAGCACCGCCAGCATCCAGAACGCGATATCCGTCAAACGTTACCAAGTCGCCCTCGGCGTTAGGTGAAAAAGCACCTGACCTTGTCAGTCTTTCCCCTGATGGTGTTTCCACCAGAAAAAACCCTTCCCCCTCGATGGCGAAGTCAAACGTACCACCGGTTTGGGTCAATGCACCTTGCTGAAAAGAAGTGTGGCGCACGTTGCCCTGCCCCATCGACAGGCTTGATCCACCATCAACGGCCTTCACAAATTCAGAAAAGACCAATCCTTCTTGCCGATACCCGGAAGTGGCTGTATTTGCGATGTTATTTGCCACTATCCGCATTTCCCGCATCAGGCCTGCTTGCCGCGTTAGTGTGGTGTATCCAGTGTTTTCCATCTTAACCTCCAGTAATCAGTGGAATGATGCGGTTGTGGAAGAATGACACGAGCGTCTGCGTCATGAAGCCCATCGAAATCCAGAAAACGATAACAATGGCGGCAAGTTTCGGAACAAACGTTAAGGTCATCTCCTGTATTGAAGTCAGAGCCTGAACCAACCCGATGGACACCCCGGTGATGAGTGCGGCCGTCAAGATCGGCAGCGAAATAATCACAGAAATCCATAGACCCTGCCGCAGTGTGTCAAAGAAGATAACCTCGTCCAGCATGTTAAACGGGCATCCGTAAAATTTCCTGATATGCTTCGACAACTTTGTTACGCACTGACACAGCCGCTTCGACAGCCAACTCGGTCTGAGCCAGGGCTTGAACCAGCGCATGCGGGTCCGCATCGCCAATCATCGATTGCTTTGCGGTCTCTTCGCTTTGCGCAAGTGTTTCCGCAAAATCGAGCGCAGCGGTGCTTGCAGACTGTATGATGCTGGGTTCTTCTGGTGTTGGCTCAGTGGCCGGTCGAGCCTGCACATAATTGCTTATGGCCGTTGTCGCTCTCGCGTCGGCAAACTTTTGAATTGCTGAAACAGCTTTCATATCCATTCTGGATCTCCTTATCGTCTTACGGTAATTTTAACCGTGTCGGTTGTGGTTATTTGCGTAGTAAGTCCATTAAACTACTGGACATCTTTCTCGTCTGTTCGAACACCTTCAGGTTCGCTTCGTAACTGCGCTGAGCTTCTCTGGCATCGCCAAGTTCAATCATCAGATTGACGTTCGAACCATCAAAATAGCCGGAGTCATCTGCCATGGGATGTGATGGATCATAGACCCGTTCCAATGTTGACTTGTCTAGACGCACTCGGCTTGTCTCGACTTCGGAAACACCGCTGGTGCCGTTATATGACGTTTCAAACGCAACGAGCTTCCGGCGATAACCGGGTGTATCAGCATTTGAAATATTCTCCGAAAGATGGCGCAGACGTGTGGCTTGCGCCTTGAGGCCACTCGATGTCACGGAAAGAGCTTTTGCAAAATCGTTCATGATACGTTCCCCAATTAAGATCGTTTGAGCGTCGCGCGCAGAATGGTCAGTGACGATTTATAAATGGCCATCGCACGATCGTGCTGACGCTTTGCGCCAAGCGATTTCAGCATTTCATCCTCTAAAGAAACCGTATTGCCGTTTGGCGATGCTACGGATGATTCGTCTACTATTGGTGCTGCAATTGAACCAGATGGTGCGCCATGCAAATGTTTGACACGCGTGGAGCGCTGACCTGATACGTCGCGGTTCGCCATATTGTCTTCGTAGGATTGTGCAAAAGGGGTTACGTCGCGCGCCTTATATTCAGGCGTGTCAGCATTTGCGACATTCTGCGCAGCAACAGCTTGCTTTTGTCCGGCATGCACCGCCATCGCATGAGAAATCTTGAAGACTTCTAAATTTTCAAACATCAGGGCTTCTCCCTTGTGTGGTTTCATCAAGGCTTAACCCTGATTCCTTTAGAAAGAGTTTGCGACCACCAAAGGATTACAATGAGCCAGTCTCTAAACTTCGAAGGCGTGACCTCACAGATCAAAGATTTGGAACCTGTCCACGATGTTGGGCGCGTGACCCGAGTAGATGGAGGCGTGATTCACGTCACCGGCCTTGCGGGCAAGGCACGTATTGGCGATCTGATTGTTGTCTATCGTCAAGGTACACCTTTGTCCGGCGAGGTATTGCAACTTGATGGCAATATACTGGTTTTACTTCCCGATCAGGCGCCAGATGGCGTTGCTCTGAACGATCGAGCGGCTTTGTTGGAAGCCCGTGGCATAGCGCCTGCTGACTCTTGGATCGGGCGGGTTGTTGATCCATTTGGCAAACCGTTGGATGGTTTGCCATTGCTCAAAGGCCCACAAGACAGACCGTTGAAACGAGCACCACCTGATCCGGCTATGAGGCGCGGAATGGGAGATCGCCTGAATACTGGTATGGCTGGCATGAACACAATGTTGCCAGTCGTGCAGGGGCAACGAATCGGTCTTTTTGCGGGATCGGGTGTTGGGAAATCCAGCTTATTGGGACATTTGGCGCAGAATATGACGGCCGACGTTGTCGTTATCGCCATGATAGGTGAACGGGGCCGGGAACTGCGACATTTCATTGAAAATGTGTTGGGGCCAAAAGGCTTGGAACGAGCGGTTGTCGTTTGTGCTACGTCGGATCAGTCTCCCTTGATTCGGCGACGCTGCGCATGGGCCGCAATGTCTGTTGCCGAACATTTCCGCGATCAGGGCCACTCGGTTCTGCTGTTGGCAGACTCTGTAACGCGGTTTGCCGAGGCGCATCGCGAAGTGGCGGTTGCGGCTGGTGAAGCTCCAGTACTTCGTGGCTACCCACCGTCCACTGCACATTTAATCATGTCACTTTGTGAACGCGCAGGCCCCGGCCAAGGTGTGCAGGGTGACATTACAGCTGTGTTCACCGTTCTTGTGGCCGGATCTGATATGGATGAGCCAATTGCTGATATCTTGCGCGGTGTTCTGGATGGACATGTCGTATTGGATCGTTCGATTGCCGAACGCGGCAGATATCCTGCGATCGACGTGCTACGGTCGATTTCTCGCAGCCTACCAGCGGCGGCCACTGAGGAAGAAAATGTACTCCTGGCAAAGGCTCGAAATTTGTTAGCAGTTTATGACCGCAACGCAATGATGATTAGAGCTGGCCTGTACTCTACCGGAAGCGACGCAGAGATTGACGCGGCAGTTCAAATCTGGCCCGAGCTGGACGCTTTTCTCGCGCGAGTCGAGACGCAAAGTGTGAGAAACAGCTTCACTCAACTAGAGTTGATACTCAGGAGAGTTCGTGGCACAGGGCCATCCAACGGGCATATCCGCGCCAACTCGACTGCCTGAAGAAGTTCTGCTTCATTAAACCCATCTAGCCTCTTCCCTTTCACAATGGGACGTTCTGGGATTGTACGTCCTATCCCGCGATTTCAGTTTACGCGCGCGTCTTGCGCGGCGCTTCACGTTGCCCCAGCGTTCTGAGCAGTTTTGCTGATGTTTTATCTGTCCTCAGATGGATACGGCCTGACTTGCTTGTAATCGGGTTGCCAGCGCGGCAGTTTTCGACAGGCGTCGTTCCGGCTGTCGAACAGGTTCTCGCTCAGCAATCCCGCCTTTTGCGACAATGTTTGAGCGTTCAAAGCTGGAATTGTGCTGACACCAGCGATCACGCAGGTGTTCTCGCGGCAGCTTTCGTCGTGGGCCGCAAGAACTCGATGTGATGTGATGCACCAAACGTTCTCCCATGAAATCAAATGACAAATCAGCGCCGGGCTAAAGCGCGATTGATTCAGATGAGCGTATACGCCCCCGGCGCACACCCAATTTTTCCCTTGCGCACAATCAAGACAGCGTCTTAGACCTGACGATCATACGTTTCCACTTCAGCATCGCACGGATCCACCGATAACCAAACCGTCAGCGCCGCGGGCGATAGCCATCATCTCTAAACTGGCTTATGACTATCTGGCGGGCAAGCGCACCGGATAGTGTTGGAAACACAGACAACGAGATGGCAGATCGGGCGCGGCAAGCCATCATGATCCCGCATCGCCTCAAACCTTGTCTTTTGCCACGAAGTCGGCGTTTTCAACTCTTTCCCAGCACCCTTGAAAGGACAAAACTGTCGAGCATTTTACCCCCCACAAGGGTTCGGCCGCAGCGCGCTTTCATAGGTGACAGCAAACAACTTGGCCGCTCCTGTAACCTCTAGACCGCCTTACTTCGAATTCAACTTGTGGGGCTCTCTTGGGCCAACGCCATAGTTGCAAACACGTCCGACATGGAAAGCCTTGAATCCGAATTCCTGCGATGCACCGCCTGAAAAGAACCATTTGAAAGATTTTGAGACACACCGCGCAACTAGGAAAGAGTATTTCTAAAACAACGTGCCCGGCGTCTGCCACGAATTCGTCTTTGTCGTTGGTCTCTCCACGAACGAAGAAAGACTGTCGCCCCACCACACGGCGTCAATTTAAGAAAGGGCAACCGGCCCAGGATAGCTCACAAACAAGACCTCAACACTTTTTAAAATCATCTGATTTTAACCAGAGTCTCGAAGGGTCCTGATACTTGCAAAACCGAATACTATATCATTGCAATATTACCGGTAGCGACCGCTGCTCCAAAGATCAGAGCGTTCGCTGCGCTGTGGGATACAATCGCATCTGTGATATTACCACGTCGCCACGCAACCCATGAAAACAAAAGCCCCGCGACGAAAGCCTCAGCCCAGCGGCCGTGCAAGGCAGCGAACAAAACAGCCGAACCAATCGCGGCGATTATGATCCACAAAGGCCCCGCACGCAGACGTAAGCGCTTTTCAAGGTAACCGCGAAAAAACACTTCTTCGATTATTGGGATGAGGACGATTGTGCCAAAGCCACGGGCAATGAACCACCCGACCAAAGCTGCACCTGCCAGTTCACCATAAGGTGGCGGGTCGTCTGTAGCTGCGACTGGGATCAAAATCCAGTAGGCGGCAATGAATGCCCCAACGCCAACTGCAACGGGATCCACGCGCCATGACAGGCGACGGTAGTAAGGCCAGACCATCATTAACACGGCGATCATCACTGCCACGCGGATCGGATATACTGCCGATGGTGTTTGGCTAAGCGTAGATGCAACGAGTGCGCTGAACATGAACACAATAAATGGTAAAATTTGCGCCACCAAGGGGTCTTGCCAAAACGGTGGGACAGCATCAGGCGTTTGTTTCTGGGTGTGAGTGGAGGATTTGCGCAGCGCGGGGACGGTTTGTGCCAATGCGATCACGCCAAGCGCCACCAATGTGAACATCATCCAACCTGCATGGCTGTGAAAACCGCCGACGGCGAGTTCGGGATTCCCCTCAAGCCCGATGAACAACAGGATTGAAATGCGCAGTATATTGAAAGCTACGGATGTCGCGATCCCAATCGGATAAAGCAGGAATGCCAGAGGGAAGCGCAGGTCGTTGCGAAACAGCCATAAGTAAAGTGTCACGAACAAAACGACGAGCGCAATGCCTTCGATACCGGAGCATACATTGGCGACCGAGATGAAAAAATCTCCGGCACCGATTACTTTTTTCACGGGGTCAACATAGAGTTCATAACCCACGCCGCTCATTAGCCAAGCAACTGCATTGAACGTCTGACTGGCGATCCAATCGATTGACCAGATGGGTTGCAGGCGTACAGATAGCCATGGGGCCGCAAGAGCAGCAAGCGCTGCGGGCACCAATGCCGTCCATTCACTGGCGACGTAATCGCGCCAAAGTGGGAGCGGTGCGATGCAAAGAGCTACACCCGCGAGGATCAGGCTCATGCCGATGACCCAAAGAGACAGGGCAGGAAGGACGCTCGACCCGCCAGTGGCGCCATTGAGAAGGGCGAGTGGGATCAGTGCGATCACAAAACCTGCAGCATTCATAATGAGAGGCCGGAGGCGTTTACCTGCTGTTTGAGTTAAGGTCGCTATCGGGGTGGGACGCAACATAAACAACAAGACGGCCACGCCTAGCAGGCAGTAGATCGCGACGGTCGCCAGACTGGAACCTCGGCAAGCCCAGCTGGGCCAGTTCGCGAGACATTCAAAATCTATGAGATGTTTGAACAATGTACCAATGACCGTCAACTCAACCAACAACAATGCCGCAATCAGAACAAGCGGCAGAGCAGAAGACTTAATGTTGGTTTGCGAAGTATGTTCAGTTGTCATAGCCATAGGTCTCGCACCTCTTATGGTTAACGAAGGGTCTAAAAGTGGAACAGGCCCGCCTCCTTGAACCGGAAACGGGCCTGATCTTGTTGTTTTTGGTTTACGCAGCGCGGCGGCTACGCTCCCAAACCAGCATCACAACAGCAGCAATGGCTGCAATTGCAGCGGTGCCTTCGAGGGCGCTGATTTCTGGCACTGCTGTACAGACTTGGCCGGGAGGGCAGCTCACAGCAGCCAATGCTGTGTCAGCCAAAACGACCAGTGCGGTCGCGGCAAAAGCGATTTTTTTCATCAATTTTCTCTCTGTTGTTTTAACGGTTACATCAGGGTCACAAAATTTTGCCTGATCGGCGGGGGGTCCGCCTAGGTCAGATGCCCGAGCTTCGGGCACCAGCCATTTCTAAGACTGCCTAACAGATGCAGTCGTAATCTTCAAAGTTGATCCCAATGATAAACGGTTGCGCATTCGTGGATGTCGCAGGGTTAGGATCAAGGATCACGCCGAGGATATCACCAACACCAGCCTCAAACCCTTCGCCATTCGCTAGTGCTTGGCTAATGATGAAATCGACGTCATCGATCTGGCCAATTTCCGGCGCAACGTCGAAAGTTACATCACTGCTGATACCATTGGTGAGTTCCCAAATTGCGAACTGAACTTCCCAACCCGTGAAATTGCCGTCCACGGACCCCGTACCATCGTTTTCATAATCCTGGTTGAGGATATAGTTAATGAGGTCGAGGTTGTCGGCGGCGGTTTCACCATTGATGCCGACTTTGTTGTTCTCAAACACCGAGGCTGCTTCGGCTTCGTTTGCGCCGAACAAATCTGCGGTGCTGATCGGGCTGTCATCCAAAAGACGCGCACCCGCGGCAGGATCGAACAGATCGAGGCAATAGGCCTGCTCAAAAACAACGCCTTCGAAACGGGCATCGCCACCTGCATCCGTGATGCGGATGTCATAGCCAAAATCACCGAATGGTGCGCTTCCCGCAAAACCGTCCGCAATCTGGTAACTGACAACCGAGGAAGGCAGGCTTTCGCTCAGGCTGGCTACAGAATTCGCATCCCCCTTGAACGTCATTTCCACGTTTGCTGTGGCTGTACCGCCTTGGCCGTCATCCACCGTGTAGCTGATATTTTCGACCGCGCTTTCAGTGATATCCAGCGCTGCATAAGCTGCTTCGCCATCAAACACCAACTGCCCACCGACAAGCGTGACAACCGTGCCGGCACCCGTCGTGACGGAATTGCCTTCACTGATCGCCTGACCGTCAACTTCGGTGATGCTCAGGATGTCGCCATCCGCATCAACAATGTTGCCAAGCCCGTCTGCGGTCCCGTCGTTGGCCAGAACGTCGACCGTTACTTCGTCGTCCGCGCAGGTGATGCCTGCGTCGTCCTGAGGCTCAGGCGTGTTGTTTTCAGCAACGATACCTGCATCCACGGTCAAGTTAACTTCACCGATGTCCAGCGTGATTGTATCCGTCCGGCCAGTCTGTTGGTTTGCGTCACTGTCCGTGACATCGGGTCCCGTGTCAGCCACGGTGAAGTCGAACGAGTCCACTTCCTCAAAGCCCACGGTGTAATCACCCGCCCTGAGACCATCGAACAGGTACATACCACCATTCGCTGTGCTTGTCGTACCCGCAACGTTTCCGTCCGCGTCAAACAGTGTGACTTCCACACCGTCAATGCCGACTTCACCGACATCCTGCTGACCATTTCCGTTGGCGTCGATGAAAACCTTGTCGCCAAGAGCTGCTGTGCCGGGATCTTCGACACCCGCGTCATTGTCAGACGAGGTTTCTCCGATTTCCAAAGTTATGCCAAGGATAACGCCGTTATCATCAACATCGCTGTCATTGGTGTCGTCGCCATTCCCATCAGGATCGTTTTGCGCGACGAAGGTTTTGCCTTCTGCATCTGCAGCGAACAAAACGCCGTAGGTGCCAGCCAACAGCCCAGTAAACGCATAATTGCCGCTAGAGTCAGTTGTTGTGGTCACAGGATTGCCGTTCACGATGACCGGGTTTCCGGTGGCATCTAGCAACGTGACAGTTGCATTGGCGATTCCGGGCTCATTGTTGTCCACGTCATCGAAATTTTCATCGCAGAAGTAACGACCTTCGAGCGCCGCAGTGCCGGGATCTTCAACACCCGCGTCATTGTCTGGTGTGTCCGCGCCCGCATTTACAACAATGCCTGTGATCTCCGACATTCCATTGTTCAGGTCGATCGCATCGCTGTCGATTGTGTCATCACCACCAACATTTGCTTCAACCAGAGCCGCGCCAGATACGGTGTCGGTAAATTTGACCCCATAGGTTCCCGCTGGCAGATCAGCGAAAGAGTAGTTGCCATCTGCATCGGTTGTGGTCGTAACCGGCGTGCCACCGTCCAGAACCGGATCGCCGTTTTCATCCAACAATGCAACGTCCACACCAGCAATGGCATTGCTTGCGTCATTGTCCAGCCCGTCACGGTTCGTATCAAAAAAGTAGCGCCCCGAAAGAGAGCCCAAAGGTTCAACGCCCGGCACATAGCAAAGATCATCAATCGCGCCAGAGCCGTTCAGCTGAACATCCATGCTCACCACGTTGTCCACATCCATGACCACCTGGCCCACACCACCATTTACAAGGTTCGGAATGTCGAAGGTTTCGGTGGATCCATCCGCCAAAGTAAGAGTGATTGTGCCGCCTTCTTCCGTGTCGATGACCTTGAGGTCAAAAACAGAGGACGGCGTGTCGAAGTCAAATGTAATCTTGCCGCCGATTGCATCGTCTGGGTCAGAGCTGTCACCGTCCTCAGAAACGATCAGCACATTGCCCAATTGCGCAACTTGTGTTTCCAAATCGCCGTCACCGCCTGTTGGGTTTTGGCTGTCGAAGATCATCGCGTCGCCGGATCCGCCCATGGCAGAGATCGTGACCCCGTCGATCTGTGTTCCAAGAATATCGCCTGCGCTGAATTCGTCAAAGCCGAGTTTAATGGCATCCGGATCATCGCAAACTTCG